>JAFZNO010000134.1 GCA_017552985.1 Lachnospiraceae bacterium | reverse complement strand
TGGTAACCTTGGCAAGATGCTCCTTGAAGAAGACACTGAGTGCTTCGCATTCCTTGCAGGCCATGAGTCATTCGCAGCTGCAGAGGGTGCCATCGGTATTGCTGAGAAGGCAAACAAGGTACGTCAGAAGCCCCTTCGCGTTATCCTGAACGGCCTTGGAAAAGACGCTGCACAGATCATTTCCAGAATCAACGGTTTCACCTTCGTTGAGACCGAGTACGATCCTTACACCAACACCGTTAAGGAAGTATCCCGCAAGGCTTATTCCGAGGGACTTCGCGCTAAGGTTAACTGCTATGGCGCAAACTCCGTTCCTGAAGGCGTTGCAATCATGTGGAAGGAGAACGTAGACGTTTCCATTACCGGTAACTCCACCAATCCTACCAGATTCCAGCATCCCGTTGCAGGTACCTACAAGAAGGAGCGTACCGAGGCTGGTAAGAAGTACTTCTCCGTTGCATCCGGCGGCGGTACCGGACGTACCCTGCATCCCGACAACATGGCAGCTGGTCCTGCTTCCTACGGCATGACCGATACCCTTGGAAGAATGCACAGCGACGCTCAGTTCGCTGGTTCCTCCTCCGTACCTGCTCACGTTGAGATGATGGGTCTGATCGGTATGGGTAACAACCCCATGGTTGGTGCTACCGTAGCAGTTGCAGTAGGCATCGAGGAAGCTGCAAACGCTGGCAAGTTCTAATCTAAGAAATATTTAAAGCAAAAGAAAAGCTTGGCTGGAATCAAATCCAGTCAAGCTTTTTTGAATTCAAAGTTTTATTCTTCAGGCTGTTCGGTGGCAGCTTCGTCACTCTTGTAGGAGATGACGATGTCAGGATCCGTAATCTGTTCACCCTTTAAGAGGGAGATGATGATCTTGATTCTCTTAATGGCGCGGGAATAGTTTTCCTGGGCAAAATCAGCTAAGTTTTCGTTATATGCTCCGTTTGAAAAAGCCTTGTGATAATTTTCAACCGCTACTGACATGTAATCACTGCCTTCGTCGGCCAAGTGCTCAAGATAATCATATTTCTCAGGGAAATCCAGTGCGGCAAAAGTCTTAAAACGCATTTCTACTTCATCTAAATACTCTAAAAGCTGGGCGGGAGCATTATCTGAAGTGGCATCTATCTGATTGATCGACTGATCCAGGTTTGAGATGCTGTTACAAAAGTTTTCAATGTCATTCTTAAACTTTACGGCTTCGGGATCCGTTTTCTTGCTGCAGGCACAGAAAAATATGGAAAAGACAACGGCCAAAAGCAATAATCTGATTCTCTTATGCATTTCTAAGCATTCCTCCAAAAGTTACGCGTTCTTCTTAAACAGATACAATTTATCACGTTTGTCATTTTTTATCAACCTTATTCGAGAATCTTAAAAGAATTTTAAGAGATGCTTGAATTAAAGCCGATTACGATGTATAATTTTAAGCTAACGTAGCCTATTTAGAATGACGGAAAACGGAGGAAGAAAGCATGAACGGAGCAGATGCCATCATAAAATGTTTGGAAGCGGAGAAGGTGACGACGGTCTTTGGATATCCCGGAGTCGCAATCTGTCCTTTTTATAATTCCATTTTGGAATCTGACGTCCGCACCATTCTGATCCGCACCGAGCAGAATGCCGCACATGCTGCAAGCGGCATGGCAAGAATGACCGGGAAGCCCAGCGTGTGTGCCGTTACCAGCGGCCCCGGGGCAACTAACGTGATCACGGGCATCGCAACGGCATTTGCCGACAGTATTCCCCTGATCTGCATCACTGGTCAGGTAAACAGCGAACTCCTTGGAAGCGACGTGTTCCAAGAGGCAGACATTACCGGTGCCGTTGAATCCTTTGTGAAATATAGCTATCTTGTAAGGGATGCAAAGGACATTCCCAGAATCTTTAAGGAAGCGTTCCACATCGCAAACACGGGCAGAAAAGGTCCCGTGTTGATTGACGTGCCTATCGACGTACAGAATGCAACCGTGGATAAGTTCGTTTACCCGGAAGAAATCAACATGCGTACCTATAAGCCAACTGTAAAGGGTAATGCCGTACAGATCAAAAAAGTCGTAAAGGAATTGGAAAAGGCGAAAAAGCCCTTGCTTTGCGTTGGCGGAGGCGTGCTCTTGTCAGAGGCGGAGGGAGAGATCCGCGAGTTTTCAAAGAGATTTGGCGTTCCCGTAGTTTCAACCATGATGGGTATTGGCGTAATGCCGACGAAGGATCCGCTTTATTTTGGCATGGTGGGAAACAATGGAAAGCCTTATGCAAACAAGGCAATTCAGGATTCTGACCTGCTGATCATGGTTGGCGCGAGAGTGGCTGACAGGGCAGTGAACCAGCCGGAACTAATCACCAGAAACAAGGTGTTGGTACACATTGACGTAGATCCCGCTGAGATTGGAAAGAATGCAGGACCAACCATTCCTCTGGTTGGCGACGCAAAGCACATTTTTGCGGATTTCCTGGCACAGGACATTTCCTGTGAGTGTAAGGAGTGGATCAAGGAACTGTCAGAGTACAGAATATCCATGGCACCTAAGAGAAAGCCCAATCCCAACTACGTGGATCCGGCCGCATTTATTACCTTACTTTCCGAAAAGATGCAGGATAATGCCGTTTACGTGGCTGACGTTGGACAGAATCAGATCTGGTCCTGTGGATATCACGTTGTAAAGAACGGAAGATTCATGACCTCCGGCGGCATGGGAACCATGGGTTATTCCATCCCTGCGGCCATGGGCGCAAAGCTTGCCGCGCCGGACAGACAGGTCATTGCAGTATGCGGCGACGGTTCCTTCCAGATGTCCATGATGGAGCTTGCCACCATGAGACAACACGGCATCGCCGTTAAGATCATTGTTATCGCGAACAAGTATCTTGGCATGGTGAGACAGTATCAGCACTTTACCTATAAGGATCATTATTCCGTCGTGGACCTTGACGGAAGCCCTGATCTGAAAAAGCTTGTATCTGCTTATGACATGAAATATTTGAGGCTTGACAACATGAAAAAGGCAGATGCGGTTCTCGATGAATTCTTAAAGGACGACGAGTCCGTTCTTTTGGAATGCAACGTTGATCCCATGGATCTTGTCTAAGGGAGGTGCGCCATGAAAAAGAAAATCTATTCCGTTTTAGTAGAAAACCGTTCCGGCGTACTTTGTAAGGTTGCCGGACTGTTCTCCAGAAGAAATTTTAACATTGAAAGTCTGGCAGTGGGTGAGACGGAAGCGAAGGACGTTTCCTGCATGACCATCGTTTCCAGCGGAGACCAGCACACCATCGAACAGATCGAAAAACAGCTAAACAAGAAGCTTGACGTCATTAAGGTAAAGACTTTTGACGAACAGCAGGCAGTTGCCCGGGAGCTTATGCTGATCAAAGTAAAATATAATAAGAACAATCGCCGTGATCTCATGGAGGTCTGCGACATGATGAAGGCCCAGATCGTCGACATGTCAAAGCATTACGTGATGATCCAGCACTGTGACGTTCCTGAGCGGACGACACTGTTGATCAGCATGCTTCAGAGCTTTGGCATCCTTGAGGTTGCCCGCACCGGAACCCTGGCACTTGGGAAATGTTGCGAGAATGACTAAGGCCGCATAAAAGCCTTTTGTCGCTTGACATTTCTTTCAAGAGTTGATATATTTATTAAAGACTTTCACAAGTTATTCAATTAAAGTAAAAAAGTGTTGATCAGGAAAGGCAAGGTAATAAAATGCAGAAGAAAGTATTTCAACTTTTGACCAATAATACTTCCGGAGTACTGAGCCGCATTACCGGTTTGTTTTCCCGCCGCAGCTATAACATTGAGAGCATTACCGCAGGCGTGACTGCTGACCCCAAGTACAGCCGCATTACGATCGTGACTAGCGGAGATGACGAGATCCTTGAGCAGATCGAAAAGCAGCTGGCTAAGCTTGTGGACGTTAAGGACATCAAGGAGTTGAAGCCGGACGAGAGCGTATATCGTGAGCTTTGCCTCATCAAGATCAAGGCAAATGCTGCAGAGCGCCAGAACGTGATTTCCGTTGTAAACGTATTCCGTGCCAACGTGGTTGACGTTAGCGCTGACAGCCTGATCGTTGAGATCACCGGTAATCAGAGTAAGATTGAAGCGTTTATCAATCTCCTTGAAGGATATGAGATTCTTGAGATCGCCCGCACCGGTCTCGCCGGTTTGTCCCGCGGAGCAAAGGACGTGGTAATGCTGTAAAAGGCATCTTTATTATGTTAGCTCTAGGCTTTCGGATGAAAACCTATCAGTTATAAAACTTTATGTCGGGCGAGGAGTCTCGTCAGACTGAAAAAAACATTTATAAGTACATGGAGGAAAGAAAAATGGCAAAGATTTTCTATCAGGAAGATTGTAATCTGTCTCTTTTGGATGGAAAGACAATCGCAATCATTGGCTATGGCAGCCAGGGACACGCACACGCACTGAATCTGAAGGATTCCGGATGCCACGTGATCATCGGTCTGTACCAGGGTTCTAAGTCTTGGGATAAGGCAGTAGCACAGGGCTTCGAGGTTTACACCGCTGCTGAGGCTGCAAAGAAGGCTGACATTATCATGATCCTGATCAACGATGAGAAGCAGGCAGACCTTTACAAGAAGGACATCGAGCCCAACCTGGAGGCTGGCAACATGCTGATGTTCGCTCACGGCTTCAACATTCACTTTGGATGCATCGTTCCTCCCGCTGACGTTGACGTTACCATGATCGCACCCAAGGGACCTGGCCACACCGTACGTTCCGAGTACCAGGCTGGCAAGGGCGTTCCTTGTCTGATCGCAGTTCAGCAGAACGCTACCGGCAAGGCACAGGATCTTGCACTTGCATATGCACTTGGCATCGGCGGCGCTAGAGCAGGCGTTCTTGAGACCACCTTCAGAACCGAGACCGAGACCGACCTCTTCGGTGAGCAGGCAGTTCTTTGCGGAGGCGTATGTGCTTTGATGCAGGCTGGTTTTGAGACCCTCGTTGAGGCTGGCTATGATGAGAGAAATGCATACTTCGAGTGCATCCATGAGATGAAGCTGATCGTAGACCTGATCTATCAGTCCGGCTTCGCTGGAATGAGATATTCCATCTCCAACACTGCTGAGTACGGCGATTACATCACCGGACCTAAGCTGATCACCGCTGAGACCAAGCAGACCATGAAGAAGATTCTGAAGGACATCCAGGATGGTACCTTCGCTAAGGAGTTCCTTCTTGACATGAGCCCCGCTGGTAAGCAGGTTCACTTCAAGGCTATGAGAAAGCTTGCAAGCGAGCATCCTTCAGAGAAGGTTGGCGAGCAGATCAGAAAGCTTTACAGCTGGAACAACGAAGCTGACAAGCTGATCAACAACTAAAGATTTCCATTTGACGTTAGTGGGCCGGCATGAAATGCCGGCCCTTTTTACGTGGTTAAGCAGGACTCGGGGAAGGTGGGCGGGGCCTGCTCCTTGGGAAACGGCACGGACAGTACTAAGCTCCTCAACCTTTCGGATGGAGTGGAAAATTTTGAGAAAAACTCGGAGCTAAAGCTCCTCAGACATTTCTCAAAATTTTCCATCCGGAAGGCTGACTCGCTAAGTACTGCCGGCTAATTGTTTCCCAAGGAGCAGGCCCCGCCCACCTTCCCCTCGAGCCCCCGCCAAGCCAAGAATTAAATTAGGGACTCTATACAATAAAACCGAATCAGTTGAAAGAAATCAAACGGATTAATTTGCTAATCGTCTTTTAATGTTGAAATCTGATTTGCTAATCTTTTAAACGCTGAAACTCGATTATTTTATACTGAAACTTACAAACCATATGATCTGCAACTATAAAAAATCATATAATGTAAAATTATGCGTAACGTAAGTGGCGGGAGGGATTGCCTGCTTGGAAACAATTAGCCGGCAGTACTTAGTGAGCCAGTCGGCTGAATGGGAAAAAACGAGATATGTCTGAGGAGCGTAGCTCCGAGTTTATCTCGTTTTTTCCCACTCCATTCAGACGATTGGGAAGCTTAGTACTGTCCGTGCCGTTTCCAAGCAGGCAATCCCTCCCGCCACGAAGCTTTTACGTAATTTGATTAAAATTATCTATTTTATTTTGGGGGAAAGTATGGTAGGATACTAAATTATAAGAAAATTACGTGAGATATGGAGGATGAGACCATGGGTATGACGATGACGCAGAAGATTTTGGCGCATGCGGCCGGACTTGAAAAGGTTGTTGCAGGACAGCTGATCGAGGCAAATCTGGATCTTGTGCTTGGAAATGACATTACCAGCCCCGTTGCGATCAAAGAGATGGACAAGATGAAAGTGGACGGCGTTTTTGACAAGGATAAGATCGCCTTGGTTCCGGATCATTTTGTGCCGAATAAAGACATCAAGTCTGCAGAGCATTGCAAATGCGTTAGAGAGTTTGCAAGAAGAAATGAGATCACCAACTACTTCGAAGTCGGTGAGATGGGCATTGAGCACGCCCTGCTTCCTGAAAAAGGCTTGACTGTTGCTGGTGACGTGATCATCGGTGCTGATTCCCATACCTGTACTTACGGTGCTCTCGGCGCGTTTTCTACCGGTGTTGGAAGTACTGACATGGCCGCAGGAATGGCAACCGGCAAGGCATGGTTCAAGGTTCCTTCTGCCATTAAGTTTGTGCTTACCGGAAAGCCTTCCAAGTGGGTGAGCGGCAAGGACGTGATCCTGCATATCATTGGCATGATCGGCGTTGACGGAGCCCTTTACAAGTCCATGGAGTTTGTAGGCGACGGCATTGCAAACCTTAGCATGGATGACCGCTTTACCATCGCAAACATGGCAATTGAAGCAGGCGGAAAGAACGGCATCTTCCCCGTGGACGCCCTGGCGGAAGCATATATGAAGGAGCATTCCAATAGAAAATATACCATCTACGAGGCTGACGAAGATGCTGAGTATGATGAGACTTATACCATTGACTTAAGTCAGTTGAGACCTACCGTGTCTTTCCCTCATCTTCCTGAGAATACACACACCATCGATGAAATCCATGAGATGGATGACATTAAGATCGATCAGGTTGTGATCGGATCCTGTACCAACGGAAGATTGGACGACCTCCGCATTGCAGCTGAAATCCTGAAGGGCAGAAAGGTTCAAAAGGGCATGCGTTGCATCGTGATCCCCGCAACCCAGAAGATTTATCTGCAGGCGATGGAAGAGGGCCTTCTTCGCACGTTTATCGAGGCTGGTGCCGTTGTCAGCACCCCGACCTGCGGTCCCTGCCTTGGCGGTTACATGGGTATTCTGGCAGAGGGCGAGAGATGCGTTTCAACGACGAACCGCAACTTCGTAGGCAGAATGGGACACGTTACTTCTGAAATCTATCTTGCAAGCCCTGCCGTTGCTGCAGCCAGCGCCATTTTGGGCAAGATTGGATGCCCTTGTGAGTTAGACTGATCCGTTACGCGTTGTCGGAAATAGGCTTGAAAAAGGAGAATAAGAAAATGAAAAATGCCATTGGTACTGTTTTTAAGTTTGGAGATAACGTTGACACGGACGTGATCATTCCCGCAAGATATCTGAATTCCTCTGATCCCGCTGAGCTTGCAACCCATTGCATGGAGGACATTGACAAGGATTTTGTAAAGAACGTAAAGAAGGGCGACATCATTGTAGCAACGAAGAATTTCGGTTGCGGTTCCTCGCGAGAGCATGCACCGATCGCAATCAAGGCGGCAGGCGTTAGCTGCGTTATCGCTGAGACTTTTGCCAGAATCTTTTACCGCAACAGCATTAACATCGGCCTTCCCATCGTGGAATGCCCAGAGGCGGCAAAGGGAATTGATGCCGGCGACCAGGTTGAAGTAAACTTTGACACGGGCGTGATCACAAACCTGACGAAGGGCACAACCTTCCAGGGTCAGGCATTCCCGGAATTCATGCAAAAGATCATTGCGGCAGAAGGACTTGTTAACTACATCAACAATAAATAACGGTTTCATGAGACTGCTTAGCGGGCGATCAAAGCTTGCTAAGCAGTTGTTCTTAAGGAATGAAGGTGATCGGATGAAAGAAACCGGAAATAATATAGAATTAAGCAAAAAAAGAAAATCTTATGAAATAGACATGTGTGACGGTCCCCTGTTAGGGAAGATCGTTGTTTTTTATTTTCCGCTCATGCTTTCCGGCGTCTTGCAGCTTTTGTTTAATGCAGCGGACGTCATTGTAGTCGGGCAGTTTGCCGGAGATGAGGCACTGGCGGCCGTTGGTTCCAACAGCCCGCTGATCAATCTGATGGTTAACGTGTTTATCGGTTTGTCCGTCGGAACCAACGTGCTTGTTTCAAGATATTACGGTGCGGGTCAAAAGAAAGAATTGGAAGACATGGTGCACACGTCCGTGCTGACGGCGGCATACAGCGGATTCTTTCTGATCTTTGTGGGATTCTTTATGGCGAAGCCGGCATTGCATCTAATGGGCGTGCCAGAGGACGTGATCGGTCTGTCCATTACGTACGTGCGCATATATTTTGCTGGAATGCCAGTGATGATGGCATATAATTTTGGCAGTGCCATCCTTCGTGCCGTAGGAGACACGAAGAGACCGCTGTATTATTTGTTGGTTGCAGGAGTCGTCAACGTTATCCTAAACCTAATCTTTGTCATCTTTTTCCACATGAGCGTGGCAGGCGTTGCCCTTGCAACGGTGCTCTCGCAGGCTTTGTCTGCTTTTTTGGTGTTGAGATGCCTGATCAAGACAAAATCAGATTACAGGCTAGACGTGAGAAAGCTCAAGATTCACAAAGATAAGCTCTTAAAAATGATCCGGATCGGTTTGCCGGCCGGCGTTCAAGGCGCTTTGTTTTCCTTGTCCAACGTGCTGATCCAGTCCTCGGTGAACTCCTTCGGAAAGATTGCAATGGCGGGAAATACGGCGGCCGGAAACATCGAAGGCTTTGTGTATACTGCGATGAATGCGCTGCATCAGACTTCCGTTAGTTTTACGGGACAGAATTACGGCGCCAAGAAATTTGACCGCATCAAAAGGACTTTGATCTACTGCATATCCCTGGTAATTGGCGTTGGATTGGTGTTGGGTAACGGAGCTTATATTTTCGGCGGCACGCTGTTAAAGCTCTATACAAGTAATCCGGAAGCAATCAAATATGGAGTGCTTAGACTTAGCGTCATCTGTACGACTTATTGTCTTTGCGGCATGATGGACGTGATCGTGGGCTCCATCCGCGGCATGGGATACGGCATATTGCCGATGCTGGTTTCCCTGACAGGCGCGTGCCTTTTCCGCGTGGTTTGGATCCTGACGATATTTCAAAAGGTCAGAACGCTGGAATGCCTGTATTATTCTTATCCCATCAGCTGGACGCTTACGTTTTCGGTACACGTGATCTGTTTCATCATCCTTTTTAGAAAAGAGAAAAAACAACTTGAAACATATGTTCGATTATGATAAACTAAAAAGGTAGTAAATACAGATCGACGGAATAAACGATTGAGGTAAAAAGATGATCGGATTTGTCAGAGGAATTGTGGAAAACGTTACGGAGGATAACGTGGTGATCGACGTGAATGGCGTTGGTTACAACGTTCACGTATCTGCGGATACGGCTTCCAAAATGCCCAGTTTCGGGGAAGAAGCGAAATTATATACCTATACCTCCGTCCGTGAGGATGCGATTTGGCTCTACGGATTTCTTTCTAGAAAGGATCTGGAGATCTTTAAGAAATGCATCACGGTCAGCGGCATTGGACCGAAGGGCGCCTTGTCCATTCTTTCGGTGATGGATGCGGATACCTTGCGCTATGCCATTTCCGCAGGGGACAAGAAGGCCATATCCAAGGCTCCCGGCGTAGGACCGAAGATGGCGGAGAGACTGATCTTGGAGCTGAAGGATAAGATCACTTATGACGATGACCTGATCGATCGCGAGATCGAAAGCACGGCGGGAAGAACTTCTTTTGCGTCTTCTGACGTTCCGCAGATCAAGGAAGCTGTTGAAGCCCTTGTTGCCCTCGGCTATGGACAGACGGAGAGCCTAAAGGCAGTCAGCTCCATTCCGGATATTGAATCCATGGATTCCGGCGCCATCTTAAAGGCTGCCCTAAAGAAAATGTTCTAGGAGGGAAGCATGGCGAGAAGAATGATCGAAACCACCGCGACGGAAGAAGAGGTAAAGCTAGAGGGCTCGCTTCGTCCAAAGTATCTGGATGATTACATTGGACAGTCAAAGGTGAAGGAAAGTCTTAAAATCTACATAGAAGCTGCCAAGCGCAGGGGAGACGCGTTGGACCACGTGTTGTTCTACGGACCTCCCGGACTTGGAAAAACGACGCTTGCCGGGATCATTGCCAATGAAATGGGCGTTCACATGCGCGTGACCAGCGGTCCGGCCATCGAAAAGCCCGGTGAAATGGCTGCCATTTTGAATAATCTCGAAGAAGGCGACCTATTGTTCGTGGATGAGATCCACCGCTTGAACAGACAGGTGGAAGAAGTACTGTATCCCGCGATGGAAGATTATTGTATTGACATCATGATCGGAAAAGGGTCTTCTGCCAGATCCGTCAGGCTTGACCTGCCGAAATTCACGCTCGTTGGTGCAACGACCCGTGCGGGACTGCTTTCGGCACCGCTTCGCGATCGTTTTGGCATGATCCATCATCTGGAATTCTATGAGATTCCTGAATTACAGCAGATCATCATGCATTCCGCACGCATTCTGAACGTGGAGATCGATCCGGGCGGAGCGAAGGAGATGGCACGTAGAAGCCGCGGAACCCCCAGACTTGCAAACCGCATTCTTAAGCGTGTGAGAGATTTCGCGGAAGTCAAGTACGATGGCGTCATCACGGAGGACGTTGCCAGAATTGCATTGGATCTGATGGACGTTGACAAGCTTGGACTTGACCGCATTGACCGCAACATGCTCATGACCATGATCGATAAGTTCGAAGGAGGTCCCGTAGGACTTGACACGCTTGCTGCCGCAATCGGCGAAGACGCAGGAACCATTGAGGAAGTTTATGAACCTTATCTGATCAAAAACGGCTTGATCAACAGAACTCCAAGGGGAAGAGTGGTTACGGATCTTGCATATAAGCATCTCTTGCCATAAAAAAACTCTTGTTTCTTTTTCTTGTTTAAGCTATAATATAAACTAGATTTTTATGGAATTCATTTTTGGCTTATGAATGGGAAAAGAGAACAAAAGAGGAAGGGTGAGGGGACATGGCATCCAAAACGGCTACGGAAGTATTGATCGGCGGTAAGGTATTAAAACTGAGCGGATATGAGAGCGAAGAATATCTTCAGAAAGTAGCGACCTATATCAACAATAAGATCAATGAATATAATCGTTTGGATGGATTTCGCAAGCAATCCATTGACACGCAGGGCACGTTGCTTCAGTTAAACATTGCGGATGATTTCTTTAAGGCAAAGAGGCAGATCGCGATCCTGGAGGCTGAAATGCAGTCCAAGGAGAAGGAATACTGTGACTTAAAGCATGAACTGGTATCCTGCCAGATCCAACTGGATAACGCCAAGAATCAGGCAAAGGAACTGCAGAGGCAGTGTGATGAGCAAAGCCGCACAATATTTAAGCTTGAGACTGAGTTAAAGAATAAATAATGGAAAGCTGTCCGATATAAGCGGACAGCTTTTTTCAAAGCAGGAGATCAAAGATGCAGCAAGTGGAACTGTTGGCACCGGCTGGGAGTCCGGAAGCCTTTTACGGCGCGATCAAAGCAGGCGCGGATGCCGTATACCTTGCCGGAACGCAATACGGTGCGAGGGCATATGCGGATAATTTTCCGGAAGATGAATTGTTAAATTGCTTGAAATATGCGCATTTACTGGGAAAAAAGGTTTATCTTACCGTAAATACGCTGATAAAAGAACGCGAATTGGAGATGCTTCCCGGTTTTATCAAACCTTACGTGGAAGAAGGTTTGGACGGCGTGATCGTGCAGGATCTTGGCGTTCTGAGTTTGCTCTCGGAACATTTCCCCCAATTACCGCTACATGCCAGCACGCAGATGAGCATAACTGGAACTCACGGGGCAAACCTTTTGAAGAAAATGGGCGTCGTGAGGATCGTGCCGGCAAGGGAGCTTTCCCTGGAAGAGATCAAAAAGATAAAGGCAGAGACGGGGATGGAGCTGGAATGCTTTATTCACGGAGCCATGTGTTATTGCTTTTCAGGCCAGTGCCTGTTTAGCTCGGTTTTGGGAGGAAGGAGCGGCAATCGCGGCCGCTGTGCGCAACCATGCCGGCTGCCTTACCGGGTGAAAGATGGTCAAAGCATGAGTAAGGAATGCTATCCCTTAAGCCTAAAGGACATGTGTACGATCGAAATGCTTCCTGAGCTGATAGGCGCAGGCATCGACTCTTTTAAGATCGAGGGCCGCATGAAAAAACCGGAGTATGCCGCAGGCGTCACGGCATATTATCGAAAGCTTTTAGACGCGTTTTATGAAGGGAAGACTGCCACGCCTTCGAAAGAAGATTTGGAGGATCTTGGAAGATTATACATCCGCAGTGAGCGGACAAATGGTTATTACCACAAGGCAAACGGGAAAGAGATGATCACCCTCACCAGTCCCGCCTATGCGGCAAGTGACGAAAAACTGCTTGAGGACATTAAGGCAAAGTATTTAAGCGATAAAAAAAGAGTTCCCATACGCATGGAAGCTAAGTTCCTTCTGAATGAGCCCGCCATGCTGAAGATCACGCTCGACGGAGACGTGAGCAAGACCGTCACCGGATATGGTGAGATCGTGGAAGCAGCGCAGAAGGCACCAGTCACCCGTGAAAACGTAATAAAGCAATTAAAGAAATTAGGTGACACGTTCTTTACCGCGGATGAAAGCTTTAACGGCGGAGATCCCTTGATTCAGATGGATGATGGCATCTTTTTGCCACTTAAGAGCATTAATGAGCTTCGAAGGCAGGTAATCTCTGAACTGGAGGAGGTGATCCGTCATGATAAATGAACGCAGATTTGCCATATCGTTTCTAAAGGCGGATCAGCTGAAGGCTTTTGTCTCATTGCCTAATGAATTAAGTTCTAAGGTGATCCGGGCGTACGTAAGCAGTGACTTATTATTAGATGAGGCGGATGCATTACGGATTTGTGATGACATTGCCGGGAAAATGCCTTGGATGGAATGGATCCTCGCCTTGCCTGAAATCCTCCGTTCAAAGGAAGAAAGCTATTTTCAAGAAGTGGATGCCCTTATTGCAAAGAATGCAATGTTTGAAGGCGTGCTTACCGGAAGCATGGAAGGCCTTGGATATTACGCAGAAAAGAACGTAAAGGTCTATGGAGATCATAATTTGTATCTTTGGAATTCGCATGCAGTAAAGGCAGTGAACGGCGTATTGGCGGGAGGGTGCCTGCCCTTGGAATTAAAAGGCGCTGAACAAAAAGACCTGTTGGAACTTCCAATTACGTGGGATAAGATCGTTTATGGCCGGATTCCCATGATGGTCACGGCTAATTGCGTTGCAAAGACGACGGACCGTTGCAGGAGGGGGAATCAGAGAGAGCAACAGGTGGTTCTTTTGGACCGCATGGATAAAAGTTTTCCCGTAAGGTTGGTTTGCCGCCATTGTTATAACGTGATCTATAATTGCCTTCCCCTGTCCCTGCACAAGGAATTAGAGAAATATCAGGATAAAGCGTGCCTTAGGTTGCAGTTTACGGTCGAGGACCGCGTGCAGGCGGAAAGGGTTCTGGCATTCTTTTTGAAGGCAGATCCAAGCGATTTGGAGCCGCCTTATGCGGAATATACCACGGGACATGAAAAGCGGGGCGTACAATGAAAATTACTTGCATAGAACGTGGTTTTGGACTATACTAGACATAGGTTGTGTTTCACGCCGACAGGAGGGATTGCGATGATTGAAGCAACAAGCTGTGGCGGGGTCGTTATATTTCGCGGAAAGATTCTACTGCTGTATAAGAACGTAAGGAACAAGTATGAAGGTTGGGTTCTCCCTAAGGGAACCGTTGAAGAGGGGGAAGAGTTTCCGCAGACTGCCCTTCGTGAAGTTTTGGAAGAATCCGGTGCTAAGGCGGAGATCGTAAAGTACATTGGGAAAAGCGAGTATTCGTTCACGGTTCCGGAGGACGTTGTGGAAAAGGAAGTCCATTGGTATCTGATGATGGCTGACAGCTATTACAGCAAGCCTCAGAAGGAAGAATATTTCATGGATTCCGGTTTTTACAAGTATCATGAGGCGTATCATCTGCTCAAGTTTTCCAATGAGAAGCAGATTCTTGAGAAGGCATACGCTGAGTATCAGGAATTAAAGAAAAATAATGCATGGGGTAATCACAGACTTGAAGGTTAGAGACATCTTTCGCGTCAAGAAGAAAAGAGCATTGGAGTTTTCCCCAAGATTGTATTATGGCGAGGGGATAAGCCCGGACGATTTGGAAAAACTAAAGGATAAAATCTGCTCTAAACCTTTGCTTTCCAACGTGTTTCTTTTACTATTGCCTGAAAATGATTCTGATCAGATTGAAATTCTTTCTTCAAGATACTTTGTTCAACCCTATTACGGTGATCATTCCGTGAAGGTCGTAGGAATTGCCAATGATCATGCGGATGCAGTTGCATTGGTTCTGAAGATCACGGAGGATTGCATGGCCATCCGCAAAGATTGCAGGTTAAAGGAGTTTTTGGAATGGCAATAGTGGGAAAGATTCTTTTGGGAATCTTATTGTTTATCCTTATCCTTCTGCTTTTGATTCTGTTTTTGCCCATATGCTATCGCGTAAAAGGTAAGATTGATGCCGAAGGGAAAACGCTAAATGCAAAGGTGTCTTGGTTTTTCGGATTGATCCGCTTCCGGTTTGACTATCCCGAACCGGCAAGGCCGATCTTGAAGCTCGCTTTTTTCACCTTGATGGGGAAGGAAGAGAAAGAATCCAACGAGAAGCAGGAAGAATCCGGGAAGGAAGATCATCAAGAGCAAGAGGCGGAAGAAAGCTTTGAAGAACCGGAAGAAAGCATTGACAAACCAGAAGTTCAATCCAGTGCTTTGGAAGGAACGGAGGAAGAAGCCTTAACTAAGGTTGAAGAAGCGGAAGAAGTCTTAACTGAGGCAGAAAACGCGGAAGAAGCCAAGGATGAGCAGAATAAAGCAGAAGAATCCGGGAAAGACCAATCGGAGTTGTCCGTAGAAACGGAAGAGTCTGAGGATCAAACAGAGAAGAAAGCAAAAAAGCCCCCGAAAGTAAAGAAATCAAAGGAAGAAAAAGAAGCCGAAAAAACCAGGAAAAAGGAGAAAATCCAAAAACTCCTGGATGACGTGAAGTATTATAAAGCCTTATGGGAAGAAAAAGATACGCAGCCATTTGTGAAGGATGCGTTGGCAAGGATATTGCACGTCCTAAAGAATTTATTGCCAAAGAAAATCCGGGGAAGAATTCTTTTTGGAGCGGCATCTCCTGACGTCACGGGATACGTTTACGGTGTTTATTGCGTATTAAAAACCATGTATCCAAAGCGGTTTTCCTTGGAAGTTACGCCTGATTTTGAGAGAAAGGTCTTGGAAGCTGACGTATTGATCAAGGGAAGGTTCATGGTGATCACTTTATTGATCGATGCCCTTAGGATCTTCTTCGATAAACGGTTTAGGGTACTCCGGCAGAAGATAGACTTAAGAAAACATCCTGAAAAGGCACAGGAATTAAAGAAATCCCGCAAGGGAAAAAAGAGAAAAAAACGTAAAAAAGTTCATCGGAATAAAGAAAGCTAAAAAGCGTGCAGGGGCACGGAACGGAGGAAGGACTTATGGCAGGCAGTGAAAATCAGTTTCAGGGAGTTGTAGAATCTTTGTTAAAGGGAATGAACACCGTGCTTTCCACGAAAACGGTTGTAGGCGAGGCTACGAAGATTGGAGATACCATCATTCTTCCTTTGGTGGACGTGACCTTTGGGGTAGGTGCAGGTTCTGGAAACAATAATCAAAAGGGAAGTGGTTCAGGTGCCGGCGGAATTGGCGGAAAGATGACGCCCAGCGCAGTGATCGTGATCCAGGACGGAACAGTGAAGCTTGTAAACGTTAAGAATCAGGATACCGTTACGAAGGTGCTTGACATGGTACCCGACATGGTAGACAAGTTCCTGGACAAGAAGAAGGAAAAGGATAACGCGGAAGTGACGGACGAGGAAGCCCTTGACGCTGCATTCCCTAACGAGAACTAAAACAAAGTGCCAACGCCTTGCAGAGCGGCATATAATGTCTTAAGGATTACTTAAGTGGTGTGCCGGATGAGGAAAATTGCAGGCGTTGGCATTTTTTGTATCGTATTTGGAATGTTTTTGTCGTTGCTTATCAGAGACAGGCTGGCAAGTTTTCTGATCATGGCCGTTTTGGGCATTGCGGGATATTTTTGCATTACGGATTCATGACTTGCCGCAGAAGTAATTGTTTTACGTGTTTAGACAATAAAAAAGCGGGTAGGAGATGACTCCAACCCGTTTCTTTTTGATCCGATTCTATTAAGCTCTCTCTACGGCTCCGGAGCGTAAGCAACGGGTGCAGACGTGAAGCTTCTTAGCGCCGCCGTCAACCTTGCACTTAACGCTCTTTACGTTAGAATTCCAAATTGCGTTGCTTCTTCTATGAGAGTGGCTTACGTTATTACCGAAATGTACTCCCTTGCCACAAATATCACACTTAGCCATCTTGACACCTCCCGTCTGATACCGATCTTTCCTGCTGCAAAATTTCACAACATTGTTATAATAACAGATACGCTTCAGAAAAGCAAGTAGAAAAATTCTTTTTTTTATAAAAAACAATAAATTTCCAAATAAAACTTTATTTTTTCCTTGAAAGACGTTATATTGTTATAGATAGTGCGTATCTGTGTTTAAAAGCGGACGCGCGCAAAAAGAGACAGAAAGGTATGGTGTGTTTATGAAGGGTTCTTCGATCGATACTCACATGGGAAGCATTTCCATAAATAACGAAGTGATCGCACAGTATGCCGGAAGCGTTGCAGTTGAATGCTTTGGCATCGTTGGAATGACCGTTGCAAACGTACGCGACGGAATCGCACGCATCTTAAAACCGGATAATCTCAGCAGGGGAATCACCGTGACGGTAGGCAACAATCAAAAGTTGGTCCTGGATTTCCACGTGATCGTGGCTTATGGCGTTAGTATTGTTGCAGTTGCTGACAATCTGATCGGCAACGTAAAATACAAGGTCGAAGAGTTTACGGGTTTGGAAGTGGAAAAAATCAACATCTACGTTGAAGGTGTTAGAGTGATTGATTAAGGAGGATTTTGTTGTGTCTTACCAAGTAATTGATGCCAAATTGCTTGCTAAGTTGTTTTTGGCTGGTTCCAAGAACTTAGAGAGCAAGAAGGAATATATTAATGAGTTGAACGTATTTCCTGTTCCTGACGGAGATACGGGAACTAACATGACCATGACCATCATGTCTGCGGCGAAGGAAGTAAATGATCTCGGCGAAAATCCTTCCATGGAGGCATTGTGTAAGGCCATTTCCAGCGGATCCCTTAGAGGCGCCCGCGGAAATTCCGGCGTTATCTTATCCCAATTGTTCCGCGGATTCACAAAAGTGATCAAAACCTATGAAAGCCTGAACGTGAGTGTTCTTACCGAAGGCTTTGACAAGGCAGTGGAAACGGCATACAAGGCCGTAATGAAGCCCAAGGAAGGCACGATCCTTACGGTGGCCAAGGGCATTGCCGACAAGGCGAAGGAGCTTTCGAACGAAGGCGTTACTGAGTTGGAAGACTTTGCAGGAAAGGTTCTGGAACACGGTAAGTACGTTCTGAGCCAGACGCCTGAACTGTTGCCCGTCCTGAAGCAGGCAGGCGTGGTTGATTCCGGCGGACAGGGCCTGATCGAGGTTCTTTCGGGTGCATATGACGCCCTTCTTGGCAAAGAGGTTGACTTCAGCGTTCCCGCTGAGAGTTCTGCAGAAAAGCCTGCAACGACCCAGGAAAACCTCGTTGAAGTTGACGTAAAATATGGTTATTGCACGGAATACATTATTCTGTTAAATAAAAACTTTAACGTGAAGACGGAAATGGATTTCAAGGCATATCTTGAATCCATCGGCGATTCCATTGTTTGCGTATGTGACGGTGAGACCGTAAAGATCCACGTACATACCAATGATCCTGGACTTGCCATCCAAAAGGGCTTAAAGTTTGGTCAGCTCACGAATCTGAAGATTGACAACATGCGCCTTGAGCAGGAAGAGAAGCTTAAGAAGGCTGCCCAGAAGGCTGAAGTACAGGCTGCAGCCATGGCAGAGAAGCCTGCCGAGCCTCCCAAGAAGGTTGGATTTATTGCGATTTCTGCAGGAGAAGGCTTAAGCGAAATCTTCAAGAGCATTGGCGTTGATTACGTGATCGAAGGCGGACAGACCATGAATCCCAGTACGGCAGACATTCTTGATGCCGTTGACAAGGTCAATGCCGAGAACGTATTTGTGCTTCCAAACAACAAGAACATCATTCTTGCTGCAAGACAGGCTGCGGAGCTCATGACCGATAAGAACCTTCTTGTGATCCCAACCAAGACGATCCCTCAGGGAATCACGGCCGTGATCAATTACATGGACGGATCTTCCGTTGACGAGAATGAAGAGATGATGATCAGTGAGATCGGGAAGGTGAAGACTGGTCAGATCACTTATGCGGTAAGGGATACCGTGATCGACGACAAGGAGATCAAGAAGGACGATTACATGGGCGTCGGCGACAATGGCATTCTTGCGAATGGTACGGACCTGACGGAGGTTGTCCTGAATACGGTAGCTGCAATGGTGGGGGCGGATTCCGAACTGATCAGCATATACTACGGAAGTGACGTATCGGAAGAGGATGCTGAGAAGATCCGTGAAAAGATCGCGGATGCCTATCCGAATCTGGACGTGGAACTTCAAAACGGCGGACAGCCAATCTATTATTATCTGGTATCCGTGGAATAAAGTTTACTTTGTGTTATTGAGTGAAAAGGGGCGATTTTGCAAAAAGCAGGAACGCCCCTGTTTTTCTATCAAGACGGAGGCAAAACAGTGTATAAATCAGATTCGTCGCTTTTAGAAGTGAAGGGCATTGGCGAAAAAAGCTTAAAACTTTATCAAAAGCTTGGTCTGTTTACGGTTGGGGATCTGATGCATTATTATCCCAAGGGATATGAGCGTTTTGAAGGACCCAAGAAGATCAAGGAACTGATCCCCGGAGAAACGGCTGCCGTGACTTGCAGGATCGTCAGCAGTCCCTCGGCGAGGAAGACCAGTCGCCTTTCGATCCTGACGGTAAATGCCGCTGATGATACGGGAATGATCGGATTTACGTTCTTCAACATGCCGTTCCTCAGTAAGCTTTTTAAACCGGGAATGGTCTTCGTTTTTCGCGGAACGGTTCAGACAAAGGGCCCGTCATTTCTCATGGAACAGCCTAAGTTTTATTCTCCTGACGAATATCAAAAAATCTCGGGCATGCTGATGCCACGGTATTCCCTGACGAAGGGACTGACGAATCAAGCCATTCAAAAGGCTCTCAAAACTATTTGGAAGGACTATTCCTTCGAGGAAGAATGGCTTCCGGAGGACTTGCTTCAGGAGGCTGCCATACCGGAAGCGGAGCCTGCATTATATGAGATTCATTTTCCCCAGGAAGAGGAGTCTGCCTTGCTTGCAAGGAGAAGACTGGTCTTCGAGGAGTTTTTTACTTTTTTGCTCCAGCTTAGAAAGAACAAGGATGATGCTGCAACCATTCCCAATGAATGGCCCATGATCGAGACGGCGGATACCGTCAGATACGTTGACGCATTGCCTTTTCGCCTGACCAAGGGTCAAAAACAGGCATGGCAGGAGATCCGGCAGGACCTGGAAGGACCGCAGTGCATGAACCGTCTGATCCAGGGTGACGTTGGTTCCGGTAAGACGATCGTTGCGTTTTTGGCACTTTTAATGACCGTTGCAAACGGTTATCAGGGCGCCCTCATGGCGCCAACGGAAGTCCTTGCGGTGCAGCATTTTGAAAACGTGAAAAAAGACGTGGAGAAATATGGCCTTGCCTTTAAACCCGTGCTTTTGGTTGGTTCCATGACGGCCAAGGAAAAGAAATTACAATACGAAAAGATCGCATCAGGAGAAGCAAATCTGATCATTGGCACCCATGCGTTGATCCAAGAGAAAGTGACCTATCACAAGCTGGCGTTAGTCGTCACGGATGAGCAACACAGATTTGGGGTTCGTCAGAGAGAAACCTTTGCAGGAAAGGGATTGCAACCCCACGTGCTTGTCATGAGCGCGACGCCGATCCCGAGAACCCTGGCGATCATATTATACGGTGATCTCCAGATCTCTCTGATCAAAGACATGCCGGTGGGACGGCTGCCCATCAAAAACTGCGTCGTCAACACCCATTTTAGGCCCAAAGCCTATGAATTTATTGCTAATCAGATATCCCAGGGGCATCAGGCTTACGTGATCTGTCCTCAGGTAGAGGAGGGAGAACTGGATGATGCGGAAAACGTGGTGGATTACGCCGAAAAACTAAGGGCAGCATTACCGCACAGCGTTGTCGTGGAATATCTTCACGGTAAGATGAAACCTGCTGACAAAAACCGGATCATGGAAGATTTTGCATTGAAAAACATCGACGTTCTGGTGTCGACGACGGTGATCGAGGTTGGCATTAACGTTCCGAACGCGACGGTCATGATGGTGGAGAATGCGGAAAGATTTGGCCTTGCCCAGCTCCATCAGCTCAGGGGACGCGTGGGCAGGGGAGAGGCGCAGAGCTATTGCATCTTTATCAGCACGAACGAATCCAAGGAAACCATGAAAAGGCTTGAGATCCTGAATGCGTCAAATGATGGCTTTTTTATCGCTTCCGAGGATTTGAAGCTGCGTGGCCCAGGAGACTTGTTTGGTATTAGGCAAAGCGGTGAATTTGCCTTCCGGATCGGTGACGTATATGCTGACGCAGAACTCCTAAAATTGACGTCGGAAATGGTGGATGACTTGATCAAAAAGGATCCTGGGTTAGACCATCCGGAACATGCAAGGTTAAAGGCTCATCTTAGCCTTGGCAACGCGAATTCTGTTGACTTTAGGACTATTTAAGTGTAACATAACTTTATTATAGCAAAAGAGCGAAAGGCAGATTCAAATGAGCAAGATAGCAGTAGTCACGGACAGCAACAGCGGCATTACCCAAAAGGAAGCAAAGGAGCTGGGGCTTTACGTGCTTCCCATGCCCTTTATGATCGGTGACGATACGTATTACGAGGATATTAATCTTACGCAGGAGCAGTTTTATGAATTGCTTCTTGGCGGTGAAAACATATCAACTAGTCAGCCTTCTCCGGAAGAGGTTTGCAAGCTTTGGGACTCCTTGCTGCAGGAATATGACGAGATCGTACATATCCCCATGAGCAGTGGACTCTCCGGATCCTGCCAAAGCGCATACTTCCTTGCACAGGAATATGACGATAAGGTTCAGGTGGTGGACAATCAAAGAATCTCCGTAACCCAGCGCCAATCCTGTCTTGATGCGTTGGAGCTTGTAAAGCAAGGTAAGGATGCAAAGTATATAAAAGAATTTTTGGAAGCGGATAAGTTTAACAGCAGTATTTACATCATGCTGGATACCCTGCAGTATCTGAAAAAGGGCGGGCGCATCACTCCGGCTGCTGCTGCCATCGGTACGCTCCTTAAGATCAAACCCGTATTGCAGATCCAGGGGGAAAAGCTGGATGCCTTCTCCAAGGCGCGAACCGTTTCACAGGGCAAATCCGTCATGATGAATGCCATCAAAAATGACGTGGAGACGCGTTTTGGAGGCATTTTACCCGCACCCGGCGGCGTATGGCTTGAGATCGCACACACCCAGAATCTGGAAGCTGCAATGGAATTAAAAGAAGAGCTTTTACAGATTTTCCCGGGATATGACGTGTATATCGCTCCCTTGTCCCTGAGCGTATCCTGCCACATCGGTCCTGGAGCCCTGGCAATAGCGTGTTGTAAGAAAATCTCTTTGTAAAGTGAATAAAGTTAACGCGGGGCGCGTCTGGCTAAATCAGGCGCGTCCTTTTTGTATTTTACTACTATATTTAGTACTTTTTCCTTTGCAAAAACTCAATATCTATGGTAGAATAACTTTATATTGGGTTATTAGGAGGAATTTCAGGAAAATGGCTGACGCAAATCAGTATGGTGCTTCCAGCATAACCGTGTTAGAGGGCTTAGAAGCGGTCCGGAAGCGCCCTGGCATGTATATAGGCAGCGTATCCACAAAGGGTCTCAATCACCTCGTTTATGAGATCCTGGATAACTCCGTGGACGAGCATTTGGCCGGATATTGCACTGAGATCAAGGTGACGCTGGAGGCAGACGGTTCCGCAACGGTATCGGATAATGGACGCGGCATTCCCGTCGGGATGCATGAAAAAGGCATTAGTGCTGAACGTCTTGTGTTTACCACGCTCCATGCAGGCGGTAAGTTTGACAATAGTGCATATAAGACCAGCGGAGGCCTTCATGGCGTTGGTTCCTCCGTCGTAAATGCTTTGTCTACGCGTTTGAGCGTTCGGGTAAAGGTCGGCGGCTCCATTTATGAAGATACGTATGAAAGAGGCATTCCCACCACGGAACTGATCGGCGGATTGCTTCCCGTCGTGGGTAAAACACGGGAAACGGGTACGACCATCAATTTCTTGCCGGATGACACGATCTTTGATCATACGAGGTTTAAGGAAGATGAGATCAAGAGCCGTTTGCACGAAACGGCTTATCTGAATCCGGGTCTTACCATCATTTATGAGGACAAACGTCCCGGAACGGCAGAGCAGGTTTCTTATCATGAGGCGGAAGGCATTATCGGCTTCATCAAGGACATGAACAAGACGAAGGAGACCATTCACGACGTCATTTATTTTTCCGGCGAGAGTGAGGGGATTTCCGTTGAAGTGGCATTCCAGTACGTGAATGAATTCCATGAGAACGTGCTGGGATTCTGTAATAACATTTATAACTCCGAAGGCGGTACGCACCTGACCGGGTTTAAGACCATGTTCACCACCGTCATCAATAACTACGCAAGAGAGCTTGGCGTCTTAAAGGAAAAGGACGTGAACTTTACCGGTGCGGACGTAAGAAACGGCATGACAGCCGTTGTTTCGATCAAGCATCCCGACCCCAGGTTTGAAGGCCAGACAAAGACGAAGCTTGACAATCAGGATGCAGCAAAGGTAGTCAGCAAGATCACAGGCGACGAGGTCGTTCATTTCTTTGACAGAAACCTGGAGACCTTAAAGAGCGTGATCGGCTGTGCGGAAAAGGCTGCAAAGATCCGCAAGACGGAAGAAAAAGCCAAGACAAACATGCTGACCAAGCAGAAATATTCCTTTGATTCCAATGGCAAGCTTGCCAACTGTGAGTCCAAGGATCCTTCTAAATGCGAAATCTTTATCGTGGAAGGTGATTCCGCGGGAGGCAGTGCCAAAACTGCAAGAAACCGCATGTATCAGGCAATCTTGCCCATCCGCGGTAAGATTCTGAACGTTGAAAAGGCCAGCATTGACAAAATCCTTGCAAACGCAGAGATCAAAACCATGATCAATGCCTTTGGTTGCGGCTTTTCGGAGGGCTACGGAAATGATTTTGACATCAGCAAGCTTCGCTATGACAAGATCATCATCATGGCCGATGCCGACGTGGACGGCGCGCACATTTCAACGCTCTTGCTGACGCTGTTTTATCGCTTTATGCCGGAACTCATTTTTGAGGGTCACGTCTACATTGCCATGCCACCCCTGTACAAGGCAATGCCCAGCAAGGGGGAAGAGCAGTATCTCTATGACGACAAGGCTCTTGAAAAGTACCGTAAGACACATAAGGGGCCCTTTACCCTGCAGCGTTACAAAGGTTTGGGTGAGATGGATGCCCAGCAGCTGTGGGAGACGACCCTGGATCCCGAAACCCGCATGATGAAGCAGGTGGAGATCGAAGACGCCAGAATGGCCAGTGAGATCACGGAGCTGTTAATGGGTACGGAAGTTCCGCCCCGGAAAGCATACATTTATGACCATGCGAGAGACGCGGCTCTAGACATTTAAACGAACAACGCATAGAAATGGCAGGTAATTTCAGTGAACCAGAATGATCGCATTATCAAAACGGAATACTCCGAGGAGATGCAAAAATCCTTTATCGATTACGCCATGAGCGTCATCATTGCCAGAGCGCTTCCCGACGTCCGGGACGGATTAAAGCCCGTACAGAGAAGAACGCTCTATGACATGCATGAGCTCGGGATCCGCTATGACAGGCCTTATCGTAAGAGCGCGAGAATCGTCGGCGATACCATGTGTAAATATCATCCTAACGGAGACAGCTTCATCTATGAAGCCCTTGTCAACATGAGCCAGGATTTCAAAAAGGGAATGGCGCTGATCGACGGCCACGGAAACTTTGGCAACATTGAGGGAGACGGCGCCGCAGCAATGCGTTATACCGAGGCGAGACTCCAAAAGGTGACCCAGGAGGCTTTTCTGGCTGACCTTGACAAAGACGTGGTGGATTTCATGCCGAACTTCGATGAGACGGAGAAGGAACCCACCGTTCTGCCGGTAAAGATCCCGAACATTCTGGTCAATGGTTCTGACGGCATTGCCGTCGGCATGGTGACCAGCATTCCGCCCCATAATCTGTGCGAAGTGATCGATGCCACAAAGGCATATCTGAATGACGAAAACATTACCACCAGGGAATTGATGAAATATATCAAAGGCCCGGATTTTCCCACCGGCGGCATCGTGATCAACCAGGACGAATTATTGGAGATTTACGAGACCGGAACCGGAAAGATCAAGATCCGCGGTAAGGTGGAATATGAAAAGACCAAGGGCGGTAAGACCAACGTGGTCATCACGGAGATCCCTTACCCCATGATCGGTGCGAACATTTCTAAGTTCCTGCTGGACGTGGCAGCCCTTGCGGAATCCAAGAAAACCCAGGACGTGGTTGACATTTCAAACCAAAGCTCCAAGGAAGGCATCAGAATTGTGATCGAACTTCGCAAGGATGCTGACGCGGAGAACTTTGTCAACATGCTTTACAAAAAGACAAGACTCGAGGATACCTTTGGCGTCAACATGCTCGCCATTCATGAAGGACGTCCCGAGACCATGAGCCTTCGGCAGATCATTAAGGCCAACGTGGATTTCCAGTTCCAGATCGCAACCAGAAAGTATACGAATCTTCTGGCGAAGGAGCTAGAAAAGAAAGAAATCCAGGAAGGGCTGATCAAGGCGTGCAACGTGATCGACCTCATCATTGAGATCCTCAGGGGTTCCAAGGACCGGGCCATGGCAAAGGCCTGCCTGGTAGAGGGTAAGATTGACGGCATCAGGTTCCGTTCCAAGGAATCCAAGATCATGGCAACCCAGCTGATGTTTACGGAGAAGCAGGCAAATGCCATTCTGGAGATGCGCCTGTACAAGTTGATCGGCCTTGAGATCGAGGCGCTGATCGCCGAGCATGAAGAGACGCTTGCCAACATTTACCGTTATGAGGACATCCTTGACCGCAGGGATTCCATGAGTCAGGTGATCATTAGTGAGCTTGAGGGCTTCAAGAGAGAGTACGGGAGAAAACGCCGCACCGTCATTGAAAATGGTCAGGAGGCCGTATATAAAGAAAAAGAGATCGAAGAGACGGACGTATACTTCCTGATGGACCGCTTCGGATACGCGAAGACCATAGACGTTGCTACCTACGAGAGGAACAAGGAAGCAGCGGATACCGAATTTAAGTATGTATTCCAGTGTAAGAACGTGGGGAAGGTATGTTTGTTTACCAATACCGGCCAGATGCATACCATCAAGGTGATGGACGTTCCTGCCGGCAAGCTTCGCGACAAGGGCATTCCCATCGATAACGTGAGCAACTTCAACTCTAAAGAGGAAACCATCGTTTGCCTGGCGTCCCAGACGGACTTGAATCTCTGCGAATTGATCTTCGTGACGAAGATGAGCATGATGAAGCTTGTTGACGGCGGTGAGTTCGACGTACGGAGCCGCACGGTTGCCGCGACGAAGCTTTTGGACGGCGACGAGGTTGTCAGCGTACAGCCCTTAAAGGATCAGAAAAACATTGTTTTGCAGACGAAGGAAGGCTATTTCCTCCGATTCCCCGTGGAACAGATCCCTGCGAAGAAAAAGACGGCCGTGGGCGTTCGCGGCATGAAGCTAGGCCCGAAGGATTCCGTGGAAGAGGTATATTTTACAAAAAATGCGGTGGAAACCACCATTGAATGGCACGGAAAGAATCTTGTCCTAAACGGGATCAAGCTTGGATCAAGGGATTCCAAGGGCGTAAAGGTTAGAAACTGATTTGTGACGTTGGAAGGAGAGATCAGAATTGAGAGTAATTGCAGGTACGGCCAGAAGCATGCCGCTTCGGACGCCAGAGGGACTGGATACGCGTCCCACGACGGACAGGATTAAGGAAACCTTGTTTAACATCTTGCAGGCTGACGTTCCCGGGAGCGTTTTCGTAGATCTGTTTTCGGGCAGCGGCGCCATCGGAATCGAAGCGATCAGCAGAGGCGCAAAGAAAGCTTATTTCGTTGAAAATGCGGCTGCTCCCTTACAGTGCATCACGCAAAATCTTTTGTTTACGAAATTTGTTGACCGTGCTATAGTGATAAAGCAGGATGCCGTGGCAGCGCTTTCTTCCATTCACGAAAAGCACGTGGACGTGATCTTTATGGACGCGCCATATGAGCAGGGCCATGACAAGAGGGTATTGGCCGCCCTGACCAGCATGCCCTACGTGGACGAGGAAACGCTGATCATCGTGGAAGAATCTTTGCGTACGGACTTTTCCTACGCCGAGGACCTTGGATTTGAGGTCGTTCGCGAAAAGAAATATAAGACGAATCAACACGTCTTTCTCAGAAAAAAATCATAAATGAACCGACGGCAGGAAACCGTTGGATTTGGGAGGTAGTAACATGATCAGAGCCGTATATCCCGGTAGTTTTGACCCCATGACCTTTGGACATCTCGACGTCATCAAGAGGGCGTCTTCCATGTTTGACGAACTCATTGTCAGCGTTTTGAACAATAAAGAAAAAAATGCTTTGTTTTCTGTGGAGGAACGTGTTAATATATTAAAGGAGGCCACGAAGGACCTGCCAAACGTAAAGGTTGACAGTTTCAGCGGACTCCTCATTAATTATGCCGCAAGTAAGGACATCCACGTAGCCGTTAGGGGACTGCGTGCAGTAACGGACTTTGAGTACGAACTGCAGCTCGCTCAGACGAACAGGCAGCTTTCCCACGAGAAACTGGATACGGTATTTTTAACAACCAGCTTGGAATATGCGTACCTTAGCTCTTCAGGTGTTAAAGAAATCGCTTATTTTGGCGGAGACGTAAGTCCCTGCGTACCTGAGTTTGTAGCAAAGCTGATGCGCGAGAAATTTGAGGGAAGGGCGTAACGAGAAATGAACAGCATTAATAAGATTGAACAAGTCATCACCGACATTGAAAACTATCTTGCAACCAGCAAGAATCGCTTGTTTTCCAGCACTGACGTAATCGTAAACCGCGAAGAGATGGAAGAAATGCTTGCAGAACTTCGCCGCAAGACGCCCGATGAGATCAAGCAATATCAGAAGATCATCGCAAACAAGGACGCCATTCTTGCCGACGCTGCGGACCGCGCCCAGGCGATGAAGGCAGAAGCGGAACAGCAGGCAAGGGCTTTGCTCGAGCAGGCAGCCGTGGAACACAATCAGATGATCAGCGAACACGAGATCATGCTTCGCGCACACGCACGTGCTGATGAGTTCGTTAACATGGCAGTCAATAAGGCACAGGGCATCATCGACAATGCGACCATAGAGGCAAACAATCTGAAGGATGCTGCAAACCAGTACATGAACGACGTGCTTGAGCACCTGTCAAAGATCATTGAATCCGCAAGCCAGTCTGCCACCAATAACTACAACAGAAGCATGCAGAGTACCCAGGACGGATATAACAAGCTGATCCAGTCCCTGAATGAGTACCAGAACGTGATCCAAGAGAACATCAAACAGCTCAATCCTGACAGCGAACCTGCGGAAAAGGAAGCGGAGCCGGAAGAAAAACCTGAAGAAGAATAAGTCATTTTAGATGATAAACCAGTTTTCTCTTGAAAGCTGGTTTATCTTGTAGATGGAGAAAAGGAGAATGCCGTGAGAAAACGACAAAACGTATGGATCGCTTATGCAACAGCATTTCTTAGCTTCTTAATCCTGTTAAATTGCATGCCGTGGAAAGCTTTCGCCGCGCCACGGATCCAAAAGACGAAATCCCCGGTCATTATCATGATTGATCCCGGACACGGCGGTGAAAATGAAGGAACGAAGGAAGGCTTCATCCTGGAAAAAGAGATGAACATGATAACCGCCCAAGTGATGAAGGAAGAGTTGTCCAATTTCGAGGGCATTGAAGTTTATATGACCAGGGACGGCGATTACGACTTGAGCCTTAAGGATCGCGCAAAGGCTGCCGAGAGCGTGCATGCGGACTTCCTGATCAGCATTCACTACAATGCATCGGAGTCTCACGCGCTCTATGGCAGTGAAGCATGGATTTCCTTAAATCAAGAGTATCACAACCAAGGATATCAGTTAGGAACCATGTTCCTTCGCGAATACCGCGAGATGGGACTTATGCTTCGCGGGATAAAGACCAGACGTCACAGCAAGGGTAATGATTATTATGGCGTGCTTCGCGAGTCCGTTAACCTTGGGATCCCGGCGATCATTGTGGAGCACTGTCACGTGGATCATAAAAATGACAGATCCTTCTGTGATTCAAAGGAAGATCTGGAAGAGTTCGGAAGGGCGGATGCAAGGGCGGTTGCAAAGTATTTTGGATTAAAGAGTTCCAAGCTTGGGATCGATTACTCCCAGGAAGCAGAGACGCTTCCCGAAGTGATCCCGGGAACGCTGGTGCCCAGGGCAACCCAGGATACGACGGCCCCGGAATTGTGCCACGTTGCATTAAATTCCGCTAAATTTGATGAGGATAAGGTAAGCCTCACCGTAAGTGCAAGAGATCCTGAATCCAATCTTGCATATTATTCTTACAGTTTTGACGGCGGAGAAACCTATACTGATACGATCCCATGGCCGGAAGGAGACATCCTGACGGGCGTGTTTGAGGGCTCCTTTACGATTGAATTAGACGTTCCGGACGGGACAATCCCGGAAATCTGTTTCCGCGCCGTAAATCCCTATGATCTCGATTGCGCGAGCAATGTCATTACTTTTAATCAGACGTTTGCGAAACCCGTAGTGGAAGATACGCCGGAGCCCTCTTTTGAGGATGCAACGGAAAAGGTGACTGCCCCTGCAGAGAAAATAGCAGAACAGGAATCGCACGTAACGGCGATCTTATTGACCTGCATCGTCGTGGTTGCCACTGTATTCGCATTCTTCCTGATCGCGTACTTGGTTCATGCGAAAAAGAATTCAAAATCCGGAAAATCGAAATAATGCATAGTACCATGCCACGGAAATTGCAGTCAATATTATCTTGTGAATGACGTATTCCCCCATGGCATCCGTCAGATCCGTATGGCTTAAGGCCGCATGCGTCTGTGCAATGCAGGATAGTCCGCCAAAGGTTGCCGCGCAAAGACACAGGATGGGGCGTCTGCCCTCCATGGCATTTAATCCTGTCGTCACCTCCAACAACAAACCCAATATGGGCTGTGGTTTTTGAAGGATCAGGTGAGGAAACAGATTTAAAAGGCAAAAGAAGGCTAAATAGCCTCCAAGGATGATGACCGCATGCGTGGCGCTTTCAATCGATTCCCGAAGGGCAGTGCCAAACAGCATGGCAGATTGAGGTTTTGAGGAATCCCGTGGAGCAATGTTTATGGGCCGATCAAGTTCTTCAACTTTTTTATGCTTCAGCGAAATGATCCTTAATATCCATCCGTAGATAAGCGGAAGACCGTAAAACCCCAAAAGATAGGGAAGCATTCGTTTTATCCCCAGCATGGGAAAGAGAACACCCATTACGTAGGCGGGACTTAAATTATTGCAAAAGGCAAGAAGCCATTTGCAATCCCTTTTTGTAAGGCGTCCTCTCTCATACAGCTCGGCGATCGTCCTGGCCCCCATAGGAAAGCCGCAAAGAAATCCCACCAGCATAACGTAACACGCAGCTAAAGAAGCATGGTACAAACGCCCTAAAAGGGGCTTAAAAGCCTTTGAAACGCGTTCGGCAAGTTCCAGCCTTATAATGAGTCCGGACAGCACCATAAAGGGAAATAAGGCCGGCAGGGCACGAGTTGCCCAAACGTTAAGACCTTCAAGAACGTACGAGCCAGCCAATCTTGAATTAGACAGAAGGCCTAATAACAATCCTAAAAAGACGCAGACGCGGATCATGACAATTCCTCTTGATCAATCAATAATGGCTATGCCCCGTCTTGGCCTTTCATGCAATCACAATACGAAAAAGGAACTGAAAACAAGTGAGACTTGATAAATATCTGGCACAACTAAATATTGGTACGAGAAGCCAGGTAAAGGAACTGATCAGGAAAAAGCAGGTGTGCGTCAACGATCAGGTTGTCACCAGCCCGGAGCACGCCGTTGATCCCGAAAAGGATCAGGTAACCTGTCAGGGGAAAAAACTTTGCTATTCTCAATATGAGTATTATCTGTTAAACAAGCCGGCTGGCGTCGTTTCTGCGACCAAGGATGCGCTTTCCGAAACCGTTTTAAGCCTTTTGCCAAAGGAGCATGCCAGGGATCTGTTTCCCGTTGGCAGGTTGGACAAGGATACGGAAGGGCTTCTTTTGATCACAAATGACGGAGCCCTTGCCCATCAACTGTTATCCCCCAAAAAGCACGTGGCAAAGACCTATTTGGCGAGAATCCGGCAGCCGCTTTCAGACGATGACGTAAAGCGCCTGGAGGAAGGACTTGACATTGGAGACGAAGAATTGACCAAACCCGCTCTCGTGACAAGGATTTATGATCCTGACAAGGAGGGGAACTGGATTCACCTTACGATCAGTGAAGGAAGGTTTCATCAGGTAAAGAGAATGCTGGAAGCCGTTGGCAATGAAGTTACTTACCTGAAACGCATCCGGTTTGGCGGTTTGTCCCTTGGCCGTGACTTGGAAAGCGGTGAGTGCAGGAAGCTTACCGAAGATGAGATCGCTCTTTTGAAAAACACCAAGGAAGTCGCCGCGAAGAAGAAAGCATTGCTTCAAGGAAAGAAGGCCGTCATCTTTGACCTTGACGGATCCCTTGTGGATTCCATGTGGCTTTGGGGAGAGATCGACGTGGAGTATCTCGCGCGCTTTCAGATCTACTTGGAAAGCCATGATGAGCTTCGTCGTAACATCGAAGGCATGAGCTTTCACGAGACCGCCGTCTATTTCCAGGAATACTTCCATCTGCCGGACTCCATCGAAAAGATGAAGGACGATTGGAATCAAATGGCATGGGATAAATATGAAAATGAAGTTCCGTTAAAACCAGGCGTCATCGATTTCTTAGAAGGATGCAGGCGGGCCGGGCTCAAGCTTGGAATCGCCACAAGTAACTCCAGGGAATTGGTGGAAAACGTGCTTAAGGTGCATAAGGTGGATCAGTGCTTTTCTTCCATCGTGACGGGAAGCGAAGTGACAAAAGGGAAACCTGCGCCGGACGTATACCTCGCCGCTGCTAGGCAGCTCGGAGTGGATCCGTCGGAATGTCTTGTGTTTGAGGACATCATTCCCGGACTCATGGCGGGAAAAAATGCCGGAATGACCATCTGCGCCGTTTCGGATCCATATTCGGCCGGAACTTGGGAAGAGAAACTGGAACTGGCAAATTATGCCATTCATGATTATTTCGATTTTTTTGATTTTTAATCGCACGTAAGGAGGTTGTTTATGAACGTTGCCATCATCACCGGTGCCTCTTCCGGCATGGGGAAAGAATTTGCCCTTCAGATGGATTGTCATTTTAAAAATATCGAGGAATTCTGGCTTGTAGCGCGGAGGGAAGAGGAATTAAACGAACTCGCCTCCTGTCTTCAGCACAAATGCCGCATATTTGCCATGGACGTAACCATGGCTGGACAGCTGCAGCGCCTGGAATATACCGCGCGACTGGAAAATGCCAAGGTTTGCATGTTGGTACAATGCGCCGGATATGGCATTATGGGACCTTTTGAGACGGTGCAGGTAAAAGATTGCACGGGCATGATACGATTAAACTGTGAGGCTCTTACGGAGCTTACAAGCCGCATGTTGCCTTATCTACGTGAAAATGCCAGGATCATAATGCTGGCTTCCGTAGCGTCATTTTTGCCACAACAGGATTTTGCCGTTTATGCGGCAAGCAAATCCTACGTATTAAGCTTTTCCAGGGCACTTGCAAGGGAACTGAAGAAGAGAAAAGTCTACGTAACCGCAGTTTGTCCCGGCCCCGTAGACACGCCCTTTTTTGACGTTGCGGAAAAGAATGGATCAACGCTTGCGATCAAGAAATATTTTATGGCCCGGCCAGAAGCCGTTGTTGCAAAGGCTTTGCGGGATTCTTATCACAAAAAGGAATTATCGGTTTACGGGACTTCCATGAACGCGCTTTTAATTGGAACCAAACTTCTTCCACACGGCATTTTCCTGAGCGTCGCCGGCAGGATGAAGAAAGCAGGTGAAGAATGAGCATTGTCAGGGTGTTTTCCGGGGAAGCCTGGAAGGGAACTAAGAATTATTTAAATACCCAGCGCAAATATGAGATCATAAGAACGATTCTGTTTTTTGCCATCTCCGGAGCAATCTTTGCCATGGGGTGGATCACGACGGGAAGCAGAATGAATCTCTTGACCGTCGTAGCCGTACTGGGGATGCTGCCCGCAAGCAAATCCTTGGTCAGCGTGATCATGTTTTGCAGGTATTCCAGCCTATCTAAGGATGCAGCAGAAAAGATCGAAGCGCACGTTGGGGAGTTGACCAATTTGTTCGACCGCGTGTTTACGGGAGACAGCCAAAATTTCATCGTAGGGCATTTGACCATCAAGGGCAATTCCGTATGTGGCTATAGCGAGGACCCCAAGTTTGACGAGAAAAAGTTCTATGAGCACGTGGATAAATTTCTCAAGGCAGATTCTTATAAAAGCGTGAAAGTAAAGGTGTTTTTGGACCTCAAAAAATATGTTGACCGGTTGGATCAAATGCAAGAGTTGGCCTGTGACGAGTCAAATACCAAGGGGATAGCTGACACCCTAAAGAGCGTTAGCCTATAACATGCAGGAATTAAGGATAGGACCCAATGAGGCGGGTCAAAGATTGGACAAATATTTGCATAAGGCATTGCCAGAGGCGCCTAACAGCCTGCTGTACCAGCAACTTCGGAAGAAAAACCTAACGCTGAACAAAAAGAAAGCGGAAGGAAAGGAGATCCTGAAGGAAGGAGACGTCATCCAATGTTTTTTTTCGCAGGAAACATTTGAAAAGTTTTCCGGGCGAAGTGATCTTTCTGACAGGATTCAAGTTTACCGTGATGCCTACAAAAAGCTTCATGGGATCGAAATCTTATATGAGGATGAGAATTTCTTATTTTTAAATAAACCGGTTGGCATTCTTTCCCAAAAAGCAAACCAGCAGGATCTTAGCCTTAATGAATGGTTGATCGGCTATCTTTTGGAAAACGGAAAGCTGAAAGAAAAGGAATTGGAGACTTTCTGTCCTTCCGTCTGCAACAGGCTTGACAGAAATACCAGCGGCATCGTCCTTTGCGGGAAGTCCCTGACGGGATTACAGGCCTTGAGCGCGCTCCTAAAAGGACGGGGCATGGAAAAGTATTATCATTGCATCTGCATGGGCAGGCTCCGGGAAGAAAAGACCATTGAAGGTTTCTTGATCAAGGATGAAAAAGAAAACCGAGTCATGATCTTAAAAGAGGTGGCGGACGGAGCCTCGCCGGTCCTTACGAGATACGTTCCGATCGAAAGCAGCCAGAATCATACTCTTTTGGAAGTAGAACTGATCACGGGGAAAACCCATCAGATCCGCGCACATTTGGCTTCCATGGGACATCCCATCCTTGGAGATTCCAAATATGGCAGAACTGTTTTTGACCAAGTGAAACTTGCCGGCATTCATCCAAAGAGCCAGTTATTGCATGCCCATCACGTTTGCTTTCCTTCTAAGGAAGAAGCAGAAGACCAGTGGCCGGAGTTTGCAGGCGCATTAAATCCTTTATTTGGCAAAACCATTACGGCACCGGAACCAAAAGAATTTCAAAAGATCAGGGAAGTTTTGTTTTCAAAACGCGTCATTGTCGACGAGAGGCACAATGGTTAACGTAAATTAAGGCACTTATATGGGAGATTGGTATGGCAACCTGGAATTCCAGAGGTCTCCGGGGTTCAACCCTGGAGGAAATGATCAACCGGACAAATGAAAAATACGATGAAATGGGCCTTGCGCTGATCCAAAAGATCCCGACGCCCATTACCCCCGTAAAGATGGATCCCGGAAAGAACCAGATCACTCTTGCTTATTTTGATCAGAAGAGTACCGTGGATTACGTCGGATGCGTGCAGGGGATACCCGTATGCTTTGACGCAAAGGAATGTGCGGTAGATACCTTTTCCCTCCAAAACATTCACGCGCATCAGGTGGAATTCATGGGGAAATTTGAAAAGCAGGGCGGCATCGCCTTCTTTTTGATCTATTATTCCCATAAGGACGTGTTATATTACTTACCTTATGAGATGCTGAAATACTTTTGGGACCGGGCACAAGAGGGCGGAAGAAAAAGTTTTCGCTATGATGAATTAAATCCGGCCTACGTGCTTCCCAAGATTCACGGGATTCTCGTGCCTTATCTCGAGGGCATGAAAATTGATCTGGAAGACCGTGACGGCGTGGAAGAGCCATAAAAATTCTTTTTAGAATTGGCTTGACAATGACATTTTCGTATGGTAGTATGGTAGCACGCTACCACGCTAAAGTATTTAAAGCAAGGAATTGGCATTTGGCAGGAGTTGATAAAATGAACCAGAGACTATTGCATACGCCGGAAGGCGTAAGAGACGTATATGGAAAAGAATATGAAAGAAAACTGGAGACGGAAAACCGTTTGCATTCCTTGATTGCAAGCTATGGATATGACGACGTTCAGACGCCGACCTTTGAATACTTCGACGTGTTTTCCAAGGAAATCGGCACGACGCCCAGCAAGGAATTATATAAATTCTTTGACAAGGAAGGGAACACCCTTGTGCTTCGTCCTGATTTTACGCCTTCCATCGCAAGATGCGCCGCAAAGTATTTCATGGAGGAGACAAGACCCATTCGCTTTTCCTATAAGGGAAATACCTTTACGAACACTTCCAATCTGCAGGGAAAGCTGAAGGAAGTTACGCAGATGGGCGTAGAACTCATCGGAGATCCATCCGTGGAAGCGGACGGAGAGATGATCGCTCTCGTTGTGGAATCCTTAAAGGCTGCCGGCGTAAAGGAATTTCAGGTTAGCATCGGACAGGTGGAATATTTTAAGGGTCTTTGCCAGGAGGCTGGTCTTGACGAAGAGACAGAGATGGATCTTCGTGCATGCATTTCGGGAAAGAATTTTTTTGCAGCGCAGGAGCTTTTGCAAGAGCGAAACGTTGCAGATCCTTACCGTGAGGTGCTTCTCAAGGTGGCTGATCTCTTTAACAGCATGAATTCCCTGGAAGACGCGAAAAAACTGGTTCACAACGACCGTTCCCTTGCCGCGATCGAAAGACTGGAAAAGCTTGACGCAGTGCTGAAGCTTTACGGCGTTGAGGAACACGTATCCTATGATCTTGGCATGCTGAGCAAATATAATTATTACACTGGCGTGATCTTTAAGGCATATACTTACGGCGTTGGAAATGCCGTGATCACCGGCGGAAGATATAATACGCTGCTTTCCCGTTTTGGAAAGGATGCACCGGCCATTGGATTTGCCATCGTGATCGATGACGTGCTGGAGGCACTTTCCAGACAAAAGAGTGAGATACCCACAAAGACTGTGCAGGCGATCTATTATGATCCCACTGTTTGCGGTGATTTTGAAAAAGCCTTAAGAGAAGCGACCGGGCTTCGTTCCCAGGGCAATAACGTTGCCTTGCTTGCAAAGGGAAGCGAAGAAGGAAAGGACGTAAGCAAATGATGGACGGAAAATTTAACGACGAGAGATATTTAACCTTCGCCCTCGGGAAAGGCCGTCTTGCGAATAAGACGCTGGAAGTGCTGGAACAGATCGGCATTACCTGTGAAGAGATGAAGGATAAAAACTCCAGAAAACTCATTTTTGTCAATGAAGAACTTAAAATGAAGTTCTTTCTGGCAAAGGGTCCCGACGTTCCGACCTACGTTGAACTTGGCAGCGCTGACGTGGGCGTTGTGGGTTATGACACGGTACTTGAGGAAAACCGCAACGTCTATGAAGTTTTGGACCTGGGTTTTGGAAAATGCAGAATGTGCGTATGCGGACCTGCCAGTGCAAGGGAATTGTTATTGCACCATGAAAGAATCCGCGTGGCCAGCAAATATCCTAACATAGCAAAGGATTATTTCTACAACAAGAAGCATCAGACGGTTGACATTATTAAGTTAAACGGTTCCGTTGAGCTCGGACCTTTGGTTCAGCTTTCGGACGTGATCGTTGACATCGTTGAGACGGGATCGACCTTAAAGGAAAACGGTCTTGAAGTGCTAGAGGAGGTATGTCCCTTAAGCGCCAGAATGATCGTCAATCCCGTGAGCATGCAGATGGAAAAAGCGCGCATCCGCGATCTGGTGCTCCGGATCCGTGAATACTTAAGCAAACAGGCATAAAGGCGGGAATCCGCTTATCACAAAGAAGAGGGAAAAAGACATGAGAATCATAAAATTAACCCAGGAGACCAAAAAGAACATCTTAAATGATCTCCTTAAGAGAAGCCCGAACAATTACGGCAAATTTGAAGCGACCGTGAACGAAATCCTTATGAACGTAAGGGAAAACGGCGATCAGGCAGTATTTGAATACACCAAGAAATTTGACAAATTTGATCTGAATGCTGACAACGTAAAGGTGACCAGGGAAGAGATTGATGCAGCTTACAAGAAGCTGGATCCCGCCTTGATCGAAGTCATCAAGAAATCTGCGGAAAACATTCGCGAATTCCACTCCAAGCAGCTTCGCAACAGCTGGTTTGACGCTAAGCCGGACGGAACGATCCTCGGAATGAAGATCACCGCACTTGAAAAGGTTGGCGTTTACGTTCCCGGCGGCAAGGCAGCATATCCCAGCAGCGTTCTCATGAACGTTGTTCCGGCAAAGGTGGCTGGCGTAGATCAAGTGATCATGACGACGCCTCCCGGAGCAGATGGCAGCGTAAATCCCGGAACGCTTGTAGCCGCAGACGTGGCAGGCGTTGACGTGATCTATAAGGTTGGCGGCGCCCAAGCAATCGCAGCCATGGCATATGGCACTCAGAGCATCCCAAAGGTGGATAAGATCACTGGTCCCGGAAACATTTTTGTGGCACTGGCGAAAAAGGCCGTTTACGGTTATGTGAGCATCGATTCCATCGCAGGTCCCAGCGAGATTCTGGTTCTTGCGGATGAGACCGCAAATCCCCGCTACGTGGCGGCAGACCTGCTTTCCCAGGCAGAACATGATGAACTGGCGAGCGCGATCCTGATCACCACTTCCGAGGAACTTGCAAAGAAGGTATCGGATGAGACGGATGCGTTTACTGCAGTATTGGAGCGCAAGGAGATCATTCAGAAATCCCTGGACAATTACGGATACATTCTCATTGCAGAGTCCATGCAGGACGCGATCGATGCCGTAAACGAGATCGCTTCCGAACACTTGGAGATCCTTACGGCAAATCCTTTTGACGTGATGACGAAGATCCGGAATGCCGGAGCCATTTTCCTTGGCGAGTATTCTTCCGAGCCTCTCGGAGATTATTTCGCGGGTCCGAACCACATTCTTCCCACCAACGGAACCGCAAAGTTCTTCTCACCCGTAAACGTGGATGATTTCATCAAGAAGAGCAGCATCATTTCTTATTCCAGGGATGCCTTGAAGAAGGTAAACCCGGACATTCAGCTCTTCGCGAGAAGTGAGGGCCTGACGGCTCACGCCAACAGCATCAAGGTAAGGTTTGAAGACGACAAATAATATTAAACAGGTTATGGAGGGTTCACCATGGGTAACAGAGTTTCTGAAGTGAAGAGAAAGACCAAAGAAACGGACATTTCCATTCGTCTTGATCTTGACGGAACCGGAAAAAGCAGCATCTCTACCGGCATTGGCTTTTTTGACCACATGCTGGAAGGCTTTTCCAAACATGGTTTTTTTGATCTGGATTGCAAAGTGAAAGGCGACCTGAACGTTGACGGACATCACACCGTGGAGGATACCGGCATCGTTCTTGGCAAGGCAATTGCAGAAGCCGTTGGCGACAAAAAAGGCATTCGCCGTTATGGCTACTTTATCCTTCCCATGGATGACGCGTTAATTCTTTGTGCCATTGATCTTTGCGGCAGACCCTATTTTAACTTTGAGTGTGAATTCCCTACGGAAAAGGTTGGGGATCTGGAAACGGAATTGGTCCGTGAGTTCTTTTATGCGATCAGTTATTCCGCAAGCATGAATCTGCACGTGAAAATGCTTGCTGGCGTAAATACGCATCATATCATTGAGGCTACCTTTAAGGCTTTTGGAAAGGCTCTTGACGTGGCTACAAGCTATGATGAGAGAGTGACGGACGTTCTTAGCACGAAGGGTGCGTTATAATTTTTTACTGACGAGACGGGAGCAAACATGAAGAAAAGATTTGTAGGTTGCATTTATTTATGGCAGGAGCATGCCGTGAAAAACTTAAATGATTTGGCCATCCGCGAAACGGATCCCCTTCGCCTGGCTAAGTCTTATGATGAAGCAGGCATAGACGAACTGATCATTTTTGATCTTTCAAAGGGAGATCAGGAGCATGAGGCGGCGCTGGATCTGATCAAGGAGATTTGCGCAAACGTTGAGTGCGACGTCATCGGGGCCGGAAACATTAAGCGTATGGAAGACGTGAAAAAGCTTCTTTATGCCGGATGCAAGAAAGTTATCTTAAACTATGAGTTGGAAGGAAACGTGGCGCTGACACAGGAAGTTTCCCAGAAGTTCGGAAAGGATAAGATCCTGGCTTGTTTTGGAAAGGTGGAGACCATATTTGACAACCTGAACGTTGCGAATGAGTTCCTTTCCGGCCTGGTGCTCTTAAATCCTCACATTATCCGTGAGGTTGCCGACATCACTAAGATGCCTTGCCTTGTCTTTATCAACCAGATTGCCTTGAACAAATTCATGGAAATCCTTGAGCAGGATAACGTTTGCGGCATTACGGGCAACACTATCAACGATAACGTAAATGAGATTCCTTCCCTGAAAGAACTCTGTGAGCAAAACGGCGTTGAGATCGAGAAGTTTGAGGCGGCGTATTCCTGGGAGGATTTCAAGAAAGGTCCAGACGGTTTGGTTCCCGTCGTGGTACAGGATTACCGTACCTTGGAAGTGTTGATGGTGGCCTACATGAATGAACAGGCCTACATTGATACCATAAAGACTGGGAAAATGCATTATTACAGCAGGTCCCGCCAGTCTCAGTGGATGAAGGGTGAGACCAGCGGTCATTTCCAGCACGTAAGGAGTCTGACTGCCGACTGTGATCTTGATACGATCCTGGCGAAGGTAAATCAGGTTGGCGTTGCCTGCCATACGGGAGCAAGGAGCTGTTTCTTTAACGAGATCGCGAAGAAGGATTACGAGGAAGCAGACAATCCGCTGCAGGTATTTGAAGAAGTCTTTGCGGTGATCAAGGACCGGAAGATTCATCCCAAGGAAGGCTCCTATACAAATTACTTATTTGACAAGGGTATCGACAAGATCCTAAAGAAACTGGGAGAGGAAGCAACGGAGATCGTCATTGCTGCAAAGAATCCGAATCCCAATGAAATCAAGTATGAGATCAGTGATTTCTTATATCACGTAATGGTTCTGATGGCTGAAAAGGGCGTTACCTGGGAAGACATCACGACAGAACTGGCAAATCGATAAAAACAGCATCGGGCTTGGGTCAAGCAGACCTAAGCCCTTTATTTTGTTACGTTTTCGAATAAAACGCTCAATCCCCTGGAAAGAATTTCATCATAGCGGATCGCCACGTTTTCAAAGACCTTTTGTGCAAGATCCCTTCCAAATGGCAACGCGTTGGTACGATGGCACAATAAGATCACGCAAAACAAAAAACACGTGATCCATGCCCTTATGCCCTCTGTATTACGGTTTTTCATAAGTCTCGTCCTCTTTAAGATTCATTCAAGAATATGCCGTTGTCCCAGTCCATAGAACTATTGTGCATTAAAGAGTTTTATGGTACAATATAACGTATCCGTAAGCATGATTCTTGCAGAAAGGAACAAAGGGACATGGCAAACAAGGGCAGTGAATTTCATGAGAAATTAGTAGAAAATTTAAGTAAGGTTATTGTTGGCAAGGAAGACGTTCTTTCCCTTTTGATCACTTCCATGGTGGCGGGAGGTCACGTGCTTTTGGAGGACGTTCCCGGAACGGGTAAAACGAAGCTTGCAAAGGCTTTGGCGAAATCCTTTGACCTTCAGTTTTCCAGAATCCAGTTTACGCCGGATCTGCTTCCGACGGACGTCACCGGATTGAACGTTTATGATCCGAAAACTGGGGAATTTGTGATGAAAAAAGGTCCCGTATTTACCAATATTTTGCTGGCCGACGAGATCAACCGCGCAACGCCCAGAACCCAGGCGGGTCTTTTGGAGGTAATGGAAGAGCGTCAGGTTACCATTGACGGACAGACCTTTTTGCCCGGAGATCCCTTCTTTGTCATCGCAACGCAGAACCCCGTGGAAACGGCAGGTACGTTCCCTCTTCCCGAGGCGCAGCTGGACCGTTTCATGATGAAGCTCTCCGTAGGCTTCCCTGCACACGAAGAGGAGATCAACATCCTGTTAAAATACATGGACAGCGATCCGCTTGATACGCTTACCAGCGTCGTAACCGGCGAAGAACTGGAAGCAGTCCGGAAGGAAGCTGCGGCAGTTCACGTTTCTTCTGCCATGTTGGATTACGTTGTCCGCATGACCAGCTCCACGAGAAAGAATAATGACGTGCTTATGGGCGTCAGCCCCAGAGGAACGCTTGCACTCATGCATGCGGCAAAGGCAAGGGCTTGTCTTCTTGGCAGGAACTTTATGATCCCGGATGACGTGAAGGCAGTTGCACAGGCAGTGCTTATCCACAGAATCATTCTTGGATATGGAAAGAGCCAGGATTGCGATAAATTCATTCAATCGGTTGTCAAGGACACGGTTGTTCCTACAGAGGATTTTGAAAAATGATACAAACCATTTTGATCGCCGTGCTCATTCTTGGTGCGTATTATATCCAAAGGAAATATTATCAAACACACTGGAATGAAAATCTCGACGTAACGGTGAAATTCCTTAATTCTGAAATCGTGGAGCGGCAGGACGGAAAGCTTCAGATCGTGGTGGAAAACCGCAAAAAGCTTCCTCTTTCCGCACTCATCGTCAGATTTCAGACGGACAAACATTTAACGTTTGACAAAAATAAGGGTTCAGATACCACGGATCAGTTTTACCACAAGGACGTATTCCAGGTAAACCGAGGAGAGCGGATCACCAGAACCCTTCATTTTGTTGGGGCAAAACGAGGATATTATCTGATCAACAACGTAGATCTTACGGGTTATGATCTCTTTATGTCCTATGAGATGCATTCCTCCTTCCATCCTTCGGAATGTATTTACGTTCTTCCAAAGCCTTTCGAAAACAAAGAGTTTCAAATGATGCTTCAGCAGTTAAACGGTGAGATGCTCACCAAAAGAAATCTCTATGAAGATCCGTTTGAGCTTCGCGGCATCAGGGAATATCAGCCTTTTGACAGCATGAAAAGCATCAACTGGAAAGCTACGGCAAAAACTGGGTCCTTTATGGTAAATCAAAAGAATTACACGGCTCCAAAAACAGTCCGCATCTTCTTGAACATGGAAGATCCCAGTTATCTGAAGAATTATGAAAACATGGAGCTTTTGATCAGGCTGGCGGCCAGTCTGGTAAAGTATCTTTTGGATCAGGGAATCAAAGTGTCCTTTTACTGTAACGGACCGGACGTCATCACGGGAGAACCGCTGATGAGAAGTGCCGGCAAGGGAAAGAACCAGCAATCGGCGATCCTTCGCGGCCTTGCGCGGGTTTGCGTCGAAAAGGATGCACTTGACTTTGGAAAACTGTTTGCCAAGAAGATCATGATAGATAATGAGAATTCTTATACCTGTTTTATTTCCGCAACCAATACCGAGGCCTTTACGCAGACTATCTGTGAATTTGCGATGCAGGGTGGCGCTTTTTCCTGGTTTTACCCAAATACGGGCGCCTTTCATCCTGAAAAGATACCGGCGCCTTTACATGGCAGCTTAAAAATGATCCGCATATAAAGAAGTGAAAATGATCAAGAGAAAGGAGAGGATGAGATGCGAAGACCAAAGACCATACTGCTTAGGGAATTTTTTGCGGCCATGACAAATCATTGGACGATCTTCCTCTTTGTTCTCTTTTTCCCTGAGATCAGTTCCATCACGGGTCCGGAACTGATCTGCTGGATCCTCTTGGGAACGTTTCCCGTTGTTTTGTTTGTAGCCAGAGAACTCGTGCAAAGCTTCCTCTTGATGCTCGCGTCTTTTGTGGTTTATTTCGGGATCATTTCCGTATTTCCCATGGATTCCGCCTATTTTAAGTCCTATTATCAAATGACTGCCATCTTTTATCTGGCGATGTCAACCATACGGTTCTTCCGGAGAAAGGGAAGCTTTACTTATCCGATCCATCCGGTATTTCCCATGGCAGTGAATTTTATTTTTGCGATGATAGCGCTGGTTACGACTCATACTTACGTGGCTTTTTACAGTTATCTGTCCGTCGTGATATCCTCCATGTCTTATTTCATGGCATTCTACGTGGATCAGTATTTTCATTTTACCAGCATCAATGATGAGACCTCTTCCAACATGCCGGACAAAAAGATCTTGATCACCGGCATGGGAGCTGCGACAAAGTATTTATCCATTTTGATCTTGCCGTTGACGATCATTGTCAGCACGACGATTTCCGATGAGTTTTTCCATGGAGTCTTAAATAAGTTTAATGAGATCGCCAGGATCATCCTGCGTTTTCTTGGTAAAATTTTGTTTCGGGAGAAAGTTAACGAACTGGCGTCCGACGGTACGGAATCGGAGCTGACGAATAACTTTTTCCTTACGCAGCCAAATCCTTCCATCTTTTGGCAAATTCTGGAAAAGATCATATTTGCTTTGGCCATCTTGGCGGTTGCTTTCTTTTTGATCCGCATTGGGATTAAAATCCTTAAGTTTCTGCTTGCAGCATTTGCAAAGCATCCTTACGTGGTATCGGAAGAAGAGGAAGAGGTCATTGACGTAAGGGAAAAAATCGACATCGAGAACGTTGCGTCAGACGATGAGGATGACCAGAAGGATTCCATCACCCTTCGCATCCGGAAGCTATATCGGAAGAAAGCCCTGGCCAGTGCATTGTCTTCATCCGAGCTTTACAGAACGACTGCCAGAGAGTTTTCCGCAATGGAGAAAACCCCCGATCTGGCTGACATATATGAGAAAGCCAGATATTCTACCGCCTCTTGTACAAAAGAGGACTTAAAACAAATGCAACTGGCTTTCAGGAGGAAAAACAAGAGTGCACAATGATTCCCTGGCGTTGTCCCGCGACATCTTAATGCAAATTGAAAAACCTGCCCGTTATATCGGGCATGAGTATAATTCCGTGATCAAGGATCCGGCTCAGGTTGACGTGCGATTTGCCATGTGTTTTCCTGACGTGTATGAGATTGGCATGTCACACCTTGGCATCCAGATTCTGTATGACATGTTCAACCAGATGGACGGCGTGTGGTGTGAGCGCGTTTATTCTCCGTGGCTCGATTTGGACGCCATCATGAGAAAGGACAACATTCCCTTGTTCGCCCTGGAATCCCAGAATCCCATTAAGGATTTTGACTTTCTGGGCATAACGATCCAGTATGAGATGTGCTACACAAACATTTTGCAGGTTCTGGATCTTGCGCAGATACCGCTTTTATCGAAGGATCGCATGAATGACTGTCCCATTGTGATCGGCGGTGGTCCCTGTACCTATAACCCGGAACCCATTGCTGATTTTTTTGACTTGTTCTATATTGGGGAAGGCGAAACCCGCTATGCGGAGTTGATCGCACTGTACCGGAAGCATAAGAAAAATGGGTTTGACCGTGAGAAATTCCTTCGGGAAGCGGCGAAGATCCCGGGAATGTACGTACCTTCTCTCTATGAAGTAACCTATCACGAGGATGGTACCATAAAAGCATTTACTCCCAAATTTGAGGACGTTCCCGCCACGGTCTTAAAAGAGGTCGAGATGGATCTGACCAATACGTATTATCCCATGAATCCCGTGGTTCCTTACGTTAAGATCACCCAGGACCGTGTCGTATTGGAGATCCAAAGGGGATGCATCCGCGGATGCCGTTTCTGTCAGGCCGGACAGCTCTATCGTCCCGTGCGTGAGCGCAACGTGGAAAAGCTTAAGGAATACGCCATTGAAATGCTTAATAACACGGGGCACGAGGAGTTAACCTTGAGTTCCTTGAGCTCCAGTGATTATTCAAAACTTCCGGAGCTGATCGATTATTTGATCGAAGAGTGTAATCAGAGGCACGTGAACATATCCCTTCCCAGCCTGCGCATTGACGCTTTTTCCCTCGACGTCATGAGCAAGGTGCAGGACGTCAAGAAATCCAGTTTAACCTTTGCCCCGGAGGCAGGAAGCCAGAGACTGCGTAACGTCATTAACAAAGGCCTTACGGAAGAAGTGATCCTGAAAGGCTCGCATTTGGCTTTTGAAGGCGGTTGGACGCGGGTTAAGCTATATTTTATGCTTGGGCAGCCCACGGAGACGGAGGAGGACATTCGCGGCATCGCAGAGCTTTGTAATAAGATCGCTGCGGAATTCTTTGACACCGTTCCCAAGGACAAGCGCGTCAACGGACGTGTTCAGATCGTTGCCAGCACTTCGTTCTTTGTGCCGAAGCCTTTTACGCCCTTCCAATGGGCCCCTCAGTGCACGAAGGAGGAGTTTGTTGAGAAGGCATATTTTACCAGGAAATGCATCTCTGAACAGCTGAATCAAAAGAGCATTAAATATAACTGGCATGAGGCTGACGCAAGCGTTATGGAAGGCGTGCTTGCCAGAGGCGACAGAAGATTGGCGGAAGTCATATTAAAGGTATATCAAAAGGGCTGTTTTTATGATGCATGGAGCGAATACTATAAGCATCAGACCTGGATCGATACCATCAAAGAATGTGGTCTGACTCCGGAATTCTATACTTCCAGGCCTAGAGATTTGGATGAGATCTTCCCTTGGGATTTTATTGATGCCGGCGTAACGAAGGAATTCCTTAAAAGGGAATGGTTAAAGGCACAGGCAGAGAAAATTTCCGAGAATTGTAAATTAAAATGTCAGGGCTGCGGCGCGGCAAGATTTGGCGGCGGCATCTGCTTTGAGGAAAGGGCATTGGATCATGAGTGATCATTACAAGCTTCGCATCAAATTTCAAAAGACCGGTGCCATTCAGTATATTGGACATCTGGACGTCATGCGTTTTTTCCAAAAATGCCTTCGCAGGGCGCAGATCGACGTATGTTATACGACTGGCTTCAGCCCACATCAGATCTTAACCTTTGCGGCACCGCTTAGCGTTGGTCTGGAAAGTTTTGGTGAATACATGGACGTTGAGGTGGGAACCATAACTTCATCGGAAGACGTCATTGAGAGGCTGAATGCCGCCAGCGTTCCTGAGATCAAGATCGTCAGTGCAAAATTATTGCCGGAAGGGGCTGGAAATGCCATGGCCAGCGTTGCCGCCGCGAAATATCAGGTCGAGTTTTTTGAAGGGCGCGTCCCTGGCATGTTTCAGGCAGATGCTGACAGCGTTCACGCGCGTTTGGATGCATTTCTCGCAAAAGACTCCATCCCTTACGTGAAGGAAGGGAAAAAGTGTACACGGGAAGTAGATCTTCGCAAGGGTATTTTTGATCTTGCTTGGGATGACGAGGGGAAATTTCTGACGATGACGTTAGATGCCTCCAGCGGTGAGAACGTAAAGCCTTCCCAGGTATTGGAAGCCTTTCTGAAAGAGACGGGGGAAGAGCTTTTGGAGAATGCGCTTAAGATTACGAGACTGGACGTTTACACCAGGATCAATGCATCGGAAGAAAATCCCGGCGATCTGATTCCCATGGATGAAGTTGGTTCTGTTTTTTAATTTCGCATTTATGAAAAATTGCATTATGAAATAAAAGATATGATCAAAGGAAATTTTGCAACATGAACGGGAAACTCATTTTTACCAAGATAAGCGAAAGGCGTTGCGCCGTTTTACTTGAAGATAATAAATTGATGGCAGCATCCTTTCAGGGGGAAAAGGAAAAGATTACGGGCGGCATTTACGTGGCAAGGATACGCGACGTCGTAAAGGATTTGAATGCATGCTTTGCCGAAATTGAAAAAGGAGTCGTGTGTTTTCTTCCCGGTTCACAGATGCAAACGCCCTTTTATCTGTCAGACACAAAAAGAGACATACAGAATAACCGTCAACCCAGACAGGGAGATTTGATCCTGGTCCAGGGAATACGGGAGGCCCAGAAGACAAAACAGCCTGCCGTTACGACCAAGATATCCTTATCCAATCGGTTTTTTGTGCTTGCGCTTGGTTCGAATAAAACTAATTTTTCCACAAAGCTTCCCGCACAAAGGAAAAATGAAATCCGTGATGAAATCTGCGTCGGAAAGTATTTTGATGAAGATGGAAATATGTTGCCTTGGACCTGGGTTGAGGAACCATTGCCTTACCTGGATCGTTTCCCACCCGTTGGACTGATCGTCCGTACGGAATGCCGGGAAGTGCCTTCAGAAGTGCTTCGCGGCGCATTGGAAGGGTTGATTCAAGAGTTTTATCAGCTTCTCAAGAATGCCTTTTATCGCAGTGCATTTACTTGCATTAAAACGCCTCCAAGCCCTTGGCAGGATGCGATCAATCATTTCGTTCTTCCGGAAGAATATCAAGAGATCGTGACGGATGATCCCGAATTATATGAAGAGATGAAGTCATCCGAAATTATTCCCCAGGAAAAACAGATCCGTCTGTATGAGGACAGAAATTATCCCTTGGAAAAGCTTTACAGCCTTGCCACAAAGATTGAAGGTGCCCTGAATACGCGCGTATGGCTTAAATCAGGCGCTTATCTTATCATAGAGCCTACGGAAGCCTTGACGGTGATCGACGTAAATTCGGGCAAATTTGAAGCTCACAAGGGGGAACAGGATTATTATCGCGCGATCAACATGGAGGCGGCCGTAGAGATAGCCTTTCAGATCAGACTGCGGAATCTTTCCGGCATGATCTTGGTTGATTTTATCAACATGACAAATCAAGAGGATCAGGATGCCCTGCTCAAAGAGATGCAGCGTCACCTCGTACGGGACCGCGTGAAAACTTGCGTTGTTGACATTACAAAGCTGGGACTTATGGAGATTACGCGGATGAAGACCGTTCCTCCGCTTTTGGAGCAGGCAAAGAAATATAAATATCCGCTTCCTAAGAACAAGAATCAGTAATCAAATCTGTTTTACGGCATAATATGAAACGAGGATGAAGTTTTTATGGAATTGATCTCACTTCAAAAAGTGAAGGACGGAAAATACCTAAAGAATTATGAGTTGAAATACCTGAATAAGGCTGGGCGGGAGAAGAACTATGAGATCGTCAGCCGTCAGGACCTCAAAGACGTGAGCGATTTGGGGAAACGGGCAAGCGGCGTATCCATTGTGGCAACGATGGATCAGAAATTTCTCTTATTAAAGGAATTCCGCATGGGCGTCAACAAGGAAATCTATAATCTTTGTGCAGGAATGATGGAAGAAAATGAATCGATCGAGGATTGCATCCGCCGAGAGCTTTTTGAAGAAACGGGGCTCCGGGTTAAAGAGATCAAAGCCATTTTGCCCCCTTCCTTTGCCGCCGTGGCCATCTCGGACGTAACGACGTACATTGCATTTGTGGAAGCAGAAGGTACGCTTTGTTTCGAAAACTGCTCTGAAAACGAACAGATCAAGGCGGCCTTTTATGATGCAGATGATTTGCTTTGCATGATCCGGGAAGGTGCACCCTTTAGTTCCAGGGCCCAGCTTGCCGCATTTGCATTTTGCCAAGGGTTAAGGATTACCAAGAATTAAATACGAAAGATGGGAGAAGAATCCAACAGTGAGATTCGTAGTTCAAAGAGTTTCCGAAGCCAGCGTAAAAGTGGATGGTGAAATCATCGGGAACATAGGAAAAGGATTTCTGGTATTGATTGGGATCACTTTAGATGACACAAAAGAAATTGCAGACAAAATATTAAAGAAACTATTGGGCCTTCGCATCTTTGAAGACGCAGAAGGTAAAACCAATTTGGATCTGGATTCCGTTGGCGGGAGCGTCCTTTTGATCTCGCAGTTTACGCTGTATGCAGATTGTAGAAAAGGAAACCGGCCTTCTTTTACGAACGCGGCTCCACAGGCGATCGCCGAACCTTTGTATGATTATATGGTAAAATCATGTAAAGAGATCCTGGGAGAAAACAGAGTCCAAACGGGACGGTTTGGAGCCGACATGAAGGTTTCTTTATTAAATGACGGGCCGTTTACCGTAATTCTGGATTCTGATGAAATCATTGGAAAAGTGCACCAGGCGGAACGTTAATAAGCAATATCGTGCTGAAATAATTCTTTCTTTTACGGAAACTGCATGATATAATTTTTGTAAATGAAATAACGATGCGCAATAGTTATCATTGGTTCATTTCACTAATATTATTTAACAAAAGGAGGAAAAAAAGAAATGCCTGATTACATCGTTGCACCACTCGTCATTGTTGCCATTGTCATTGTACTATTTTTGTTCCTCATTGCGTCTGGTTACGTTAAAGCGTCACCCGATACTGCAATGATCATCTCTGGTCTTAGGAAAAAACCCAAGGTTCTGATCGGTAAAGCCGGAGTTAAGTTCCCTTTCCTTGAAAGAAAAGATGAACTGAACCTGCAGTTGATTCCGATCGACGTAAAAACCAGTAATGCCGTTCCCACCGCTGATTACATCAACATTAACGTAGACGCAACCGTAAACGTTAAGATCAGCGATAACAACGAGAAGCTTTGGCTTGCAGCCCAGAACTTCCTGAACAAGAAACCTGATTACATTGCAAGAGTTGCAAGAGAGGTTCTGGAAGGTAACGTTCGTGAAATCGTTGGTAAGATGGCATTGGAGGAAATGGTTTCCGATCGTCAGAAATTCGCGACTCTCGTAAAAGAGAATGCTGAGCCTGACCTGGCAGCCATGGGTCTTGACATCGTATCCTTCAACGTTCAGAATTTTGTTGACGGAAACGGCGTAATTGAAAACCTCGGTGTTGATAATATTGTAAAGATTCAGAAGAATGCAGCCATCTCCCGTGCTGAGAGCGAAAAGGAAATCGCAAAGGCTCAGGCTATGGCCCGCAAGGAAGCAAATGACGCACAGGTTACTTCCGATCTGGAGATCGCTAATGCAAAGGCAAGAGCTGAGAAGGAGAAATCCATCGTTCAGGCGAATGCCGAGAGAGAAGCTCAGGAAGCTAAGATCAGTGCTGATACCCTGATCGCACAGAAGGAAAATGAACTTGCAATTACGAAGGCTGAACTGCAGAAATCTGCTGATACCAAGAAGGCTATCGCAGACGCTGCATATCAGATCCAGCAAGAGACCGAGCGTAAGACCGTTGAGATCACGACCGCAGACGCTAACATTGCACGTCAGGAGAAGGAAATTCTCTTGAAGCAAAAAGAGGCTGAGGTTATGGAGCAGGCTCTGGACGCAGAAGTTAAGAAGAAAGCAGAAGCTGAGAAGTTTGCTCGTCAGCAGCAAGCAGACGCACAGCTCTATGAGATTCAGAGAAATTCTGAGGCACAACTCTTCGAACGTCAAAAGAGGGCAGAAGCTGAGAAGTTCGAAAAGGAAAAGGAAGCAGAAGCAAAGAAGGCTACCGCAGATGCTCAGAAGTATACCATGGAGCAGGAAGCAGAAGGTATCCGTGCAAAGGGTCTTGCAGAAGCAGAAGCAATTCGTGCAAAGGCTGTTGCAGAAGCAGAAGGTATCGAGAAGAAGGCAATCGCAATGCAGAAGATGGGCGAGGCAGCCGTTCTCGACATGTACTTCAAGGCATTGCCTGACGTTGTTAGAAATGCCGCTGAGCCTCTGAGCCAGGTTGACAAGATCACCATGTACGGTGACGGAAATTCCGCAAAGTTGGTTAAGGACATCATGGGAACCGTTGTTCAGGTAACCGACGGCATGAAGGAGTCCACCGGCGTTGATCTGAGTGCCGTACTGGCAGGTTTCCTTGGCGGAAAGGCTGCAAAAGCAACCGAATCGACCGTAGCAGAAGAGAAGTAAAGAAATAGAAGAACATATTAGCAAAATAATTGTTCGGAAAAAATAGTTGTATCATATTAAATCCCGGAGAATGAAGTTTCTCCGGGATTCTTATGTTATTTGATATTAATTTAGTGTTACTACGCCGTTATTGCGTACTTTTGCGCCAGTTTCTGGTTTCTTTTGAAACGTTATTGGCAGCCTTGGCATAGATGTTCGTGGTTTCCAAGCGTTTATGATTCATGCGGTTTTGCAGTGCCAATATGTCGTGACCGCCATCCTTGGGATCACGCATGTAGAATTCCATGGCAAAACTGGATCTCAATTTATGACAATTGATCGTTCCATAACGCTCAGGAAGCGCCGCATTTACATACTTTGGAACAATGTTTTCATATTGACGTACCGTAAGTCTTGTACCTTTTTCCGAAATGATCAAGGGATCCGCCGGTCCATTATACATGGCAAGATTTTGTTCTTTTTCCTGCATGTAATCCCTTAAGTATTCCGCAGCTTCATCGGAAAAATATACTTTATTGATGGATCCGCCTTTTCTGGTGACAATAATGCTGCATTCAGACAGATCTACGTCTCGGTTGTCTGCGCCTTGAAGTTCCGCAGCACGAAGCCCCGTATCCAAAAGTAAAAAAACCATGGCAAGGTCACGTTTTACGTATCGGCTGTGTAAAGATTTTTCGCGTTCCGTAAGGCCCGTGCCGTAGATAATTGTATTTAATAATTTTTCCTGTTCCTGAAGGTTTAAGTATACAACGTAATCCTTTTTAGGCACGTCGACGCGCTGAACGCCCAATACCGGATTATAGGAAATTGCACGCAAAGTATTTGCCAGATAATTATACATGGATGAAATGGACGATTTCATGCGTGCTATGGTAGGTTTTTCATGACTTTCAGAATAAATTCCAATAAACAAGTCGATGTCTTCAACGGTTAGCTTGCCCATGTCCACGGGCGTCACGTCTTTAACTGATTTTCCGCGAAAAACAGGCACGTTCTGGATTACGTACTCGAAAAACGTTTTCAGATTTCTTGCATAACCAATTCTTGTATTTATGCCTCTGTCATTTGCCCTAACGATCAAATATCCTTTGCAAAATTCCGGAAGACAATCTACAAGTTCATATAAAGTTTGTGTATTTGATTTTTTTTCTTTCATGAAAAATGCTCCAGATGCGGCTGATGATTGATTATAAGTAATCTCGGGGCTAAAATTCGCATTGTACTCTTCGGAAAATCAGCATTTTCCGAAGAGTTATATTTAGACCGAAAACGCTCTTCCTTTAGGGATTCGCGTCTGGGCCTGGTCAAATCAATTATGATTATTCATCAATAGAATCATCTTTTTGGGAATCCTGATTTGATTCCTGTGATTTTTTCTTTTTATCAGATTTTTTTTCAGATTTCTTTACGGTATATTGGGTCATGTAATCACCGGAAATGACTTCTGAAGAATCACTTATAAATTGTTGGCCGAATTGATAAACCTCTTTGTATTTCGTATTTTGTTTGCCTTCAGGCACGTACGTATGAAGTCCTTTGTCATCTATTGCACATACGTAGGTATATTCCTCTGAATCCGTTGGCAAATTTTTCTTTCGGAGCTTCATTTCTATAATGGATTTGATTGCTGCATAAATTACGGCAAATAAAGGCACGCCGATGATCATGCCAACAACTCCCCATAAACCGCCAAAGAACGTAATGGAGAAAATCACCCAGAAACCGGATAACCCCGTTGAGTCTCCTAAAATCAATGGTCCAAGGAAGTTTCCGTCAAATTGTTGTAATATTAAGATAAACAACGCAAAATATACACAATTCAAAGGATGCATGGGATCTACGACAAAGATCAAGATGACGGAAGGAATTGCACCCATGTAAGGTCCAAAGAAAGGAATTACGTTGGTTACGCCAATGATCACGCTGATCAAGGAAGCATACGGCATTTGCATGATCGTCGTGCCTATGAAGCAAAGCAATCCAATAATGATGGAATCCAGTACTTTCCCACCGATAAATCCCCCAAAGGTTCTGTGTGTAAACTTTACGTTGTTAATGATAATGTTCGCATTGTTCACGTCATGCGTTGCAAAAACGATCTTCTTAAACTGTCCTGCAAATTTTTCCTTATTGATCATTACGTAGACGGAAATAATGATACCAATAATCAAATTCCAAAGAACTTTAATGCTGCCGAGTACGCTTAAGGAAACGGCTTTTATGATATCTGTCGTCTTTGCTAATACCGTTGTGTTTATCCAGTCATTTAATTCGGTTGAATACCTCTCAATGATCATATTGGCATTTTCACGAAGCATGGGATTGTCTTCCAAAATCTTATTCAACCATTTTGTAACGTTTGCCACGTAAGTGTCAAAGTTATTCGCTATGTTGATAACGCTGGGTACGATCTGGGAAATTAACATGTAAAACAATTCATAGATTAATGCAAAAAACAATGCCAAAGTTAACAAAATGCAAAAAATACGAATGATTCCGCTTCTGCCATTTGATTTCTTCCATTTCAGCTTATCACATAATGGCGTAAATACGCGTATTTCAAAATAATCCAAGACGGGTGTTAGCAGATATGCTATGATCAGACCAAACATAACCGGCATAAGAATGTTGAAAATGCGGCTGATGTTTTCAAAAAGCCTGGATGCATGGAACATAAGATAATATACGCCTAAACTGGCAGTGATCACTAGAAATGCCGTAATACCCCATCCAATGTATTTATTATTCCAATTCCATTTTTTCATACTCTCCCACCCCACAAAAGGTCATATCGCATCTATAAATAATCATACATCGAATTACTGAATTAAACAAGTAATATAAAACAATTAAGTAAATTTCAGTAAATTTCTAGAAATTACTTATTGTTTAGCGTGGGAAAATAAGATAAAATAGAGCAAATGATAAGAAAGGCATAGATATCATGAAATTACAACAATTGTTGAGCCGAGTTAGAAAAGCCGTTGACGACTATCACATGATTGAAGACGGGGACAAGATTGCCATTGGGATTTCTGGCGGAAAAGATAGTTTGACGCTATTAGAAGCCATGCATTCCCTTCAGTTCTTTTATCCAAAAAAATTTGAAATCTGTGCCATCACCGTAGATTTAGGATTTCATAACGTAAATCTCGATAAAATAGTGGAGCTTTGCAGCCGGAAACACATTGAATATAAGATCATTCCAACGGAAATCGCTAAAATCATTTTCGAGGACCGAAAAGAGACAAATCCTTGCTCCTTGTGTGCGAAAATGAGAAAAGGTGCCCTAAATACGGTTGCAAAGGAATTAGGATGCAATAAGATCGCATACGCTCATCATAAAGATGACATTGTGGAAACAATGATGATGTCTCTTATATTTGAAGGAAGGTTTCACACCTTCGCTCCCGTTACTTATTTGGACCGAATGGACTTAACCGTGATCCGACCTTTGGCATACTTAAACGAAGCCGACGTGATCGGTTTTGTAAACAAAAATGACGTACCTGTGGTAAAAAGTGCCTGTCCGGCTGACGGATACACAAAAAGGCAATACGTAAAAGACTTGCTAAAGCAATTAAACCAAGAGAATCCGGGCATAAAAAACCGCATGTTCACGGCAATTCAAGACGGAAATCTTCAAGGGTGGCAACCCATTACCGAGGATCCAACAAACGATCAATCAGATACAAATTTAGATGAATAGTAAGGAACAATCAGCATCTTTCCAGCCACGATCTCGTTTTCGTCGTGGATGTGATTGATGCTTTTTACTTCCTGAATGTAAGAAAAACGATCATAAAACTCTTTATCCATGTATTCATCTGCTATTGACCAGAGGGAATCACCGTATTCTACGCTAATGCTGGTATAATACTTATACTTTTGATCCTTGGATTCAGCTTTACTGCTAGCAGAAAAAATGAAAAATACTGCAACAAAACAGATTAATGCAACCATAAAACTTAAGGCAACGTGCATTCTTTGTTCGCGAATCCTTCTTGCACGCTGATTTCTAAAGATTTCTTTTCTTCTTTCTTCATATGATAAACACTGATTATTTTTCATAACGCATTCTCCTCTCGCCCCTGGCGAAAACCGAACAACTGTTCTTTATATTTGCATTATATCGAACATACATTCTTTTGTCAATACAAAAAACGAACATATTTTCGGGAATATATGTTTGCTTTTTCAAAACATACGTGTTATAATGACTTCAGAAATGATTCTTCATGCTGTTAAATGGGAGGATAAAGGTCATGGGATATGGAAAGATCACGAACAAGCAATCTGAGATTTTGAATTATATTAAAGATGAGATTCTTAAAAAGGGATATCCGCCTACCGTTCGCGAAATCTGCGAGACGGTAAACTTAAAATCCACTTCTTCCGTTCACTCTCATTTGGAGACGCTGGAGAAAAACGGTTATATCCGCAGGGATCCTACGAAGCCCCGTGCCATTGAGATCTGTGATGACAGCTTCCAGATGGTTCGCACGGAAATGGTTAGCATTCCCGTTGTCGGCAACGTTGCAGCCGGTCAGCCGATCCTGGCCGAGGAAAACATCCAAGACTACTTCCCCGTACCGGCGGATCGTGTTCCCCGTGGTGATTCCTTTATGTTGAACGTTCGCGGTGATTCCATGATCAACGTAGGCATTTTTGACGGGGACCGCATATTAGTTCATTGTTGCGACACGGCAAGAAATGGCGAAATTGTTGTTGCGTTAATCGATGATTCCGCAACCGTAAAGACTTTCTATAAAGAAAAAGGTCATATTAGACTTCAGCCGGAAAATGATTCCATGGATCCGATCATCGTTGATGACTGTAAGATCATGGGAAAAGTATTTGGCGTATTCCGCTTCTATCGTTAAATTGAGTGAATTGCTTTGTTTCTGCATAATTCTTTCCTTTCACGTCCATACTGATAATGCTTAGCGAACACGCTTTGCATCACATTGATTTGGCGCTGAAAGGAAGCGCGGAAACGAGGAGCGATGGAAAATAAGTTTTTGGACGCTACTGCCCTGACGGTTGCCATTGTTGGTGCACTAAACTGGGCTCTTATCGGTATTTTCCGTTTTGACCTGGTTGCATTTTTGTTCGGTGATATGTCTTGGTTCTCCAGGATCGTATATATCATCGTGGGACTGTGCGGTATCTATCTGTTCAGTTTTTATATGCGACTGTCCAAGGAAAGAAATTAACTGGTAAGAAAAAGAAAAGGAGCCTCGGGATTTCCCGGACTCCTTTTTTAGTTCAAAAATATTTTATTTCAGATCCTTTGCTTCCATGATCTTTCCGTCGCGCCAGATTCTCTCAAGGTCAAACAAGAGACGATTCTCTTTATCAAAGATATGAACGATCACGTCGCCAAAATCCATCAAAACCCAATTGGCGGTTTCATAACCTTCAATTTGCTTGCATTCATAACCTGCGCGACCCAAAGTCTCCTGAACGTTGTCGCACATTGCGCGGATCTGATTTGGGTTTGTTCCGCCCGCGATCAGAAAATAATCAGCAATGACGCTGACTTCGCTGATGTCGATCACTTTTACGTCTTCAGCCTTTTTATCCTCCAGCGCCTGAATTGCCAAATTAGCCATTTCAATCGAAGTCTGTTCCATTATTCTCTCCTTTATTGTTTAGAATAGTATTCATAAGTCTTCAGCGTCATGGGATCAACCTCCCGTTCTCCGCCTTTTAGATAATCCATGGTATCTTTCAAGATCCGGATCATGGCCTTATCCAAATCATCAAAAGCCAGTTTGCGAACCTCCTGCAGGTTTGGAGCAACTTTGCGGTTCGGCTCAATATAATCCGCTATAAAAATAATTTTTTCCAGATCTGACATTCCGGGTCTGCCCGTTGTATGCCAGGTGATTGCATTTAATACGTCTTCGTCTGAAACTTCATATTTTTCCTTAGCAAGCCATGCACCAACTTTACCATGTAACAGATAAGGATTTCTTCCTTCAATCTCTGAAACGGGCAAATTGTTTTTTTCACAGATCTTCAGAAGCTTTTCGTCCTCCAAGGGCTTTGCACAGTCATGAAGGAGACCAGCCAGCCTTGCCAGATTAACGTCCACGCCAAATCTCATGGCCATGGCGGCAGCCGTATACTCAACGCCTACGGTATGTTGAAACCGTTTGCCTGATTGCGTTTCTTCCATGGCTTTTGTCAGCTTCTTAAAGAGCTCATCCTCTTTTTTTGCCATAATGATTACCGAAAATATCCTTTATTCTTTATCTCTTTTGCAAGTGCGGCAGGAACTAAGTCCCGAATGCTTTTTCCTTCCTTGATCCTTTGACGGATCAGGGTTGACGAAATGTCCATCTCCCGGAATTCCAGCAAATGAACGTTGGCATGAAACCGTTCCCTTAAATCCTTCGCCTTAGTTCTCATATCACTTCGGCTCTTCCCATCGCGTCTTGCCACAAGCAAATTGCAAATCCGGAATAATTCTTCTGCATGATACCAATCTTCCATGCTAAAAAGGCAATCCGCGCCAATAATATAGTAAAACTCATGCTGCGGGTATTCTTTTCGCAGTTCTCGAAAAGTATCTACCGTGTAGGTGTTTCCCGGACGGCGGATTTCGATATCCAGTGCCTTCATCTTCGGTTGGTCCCCGATCGCAATGTTTACAAGGCGCAGCCTTTCTTCACCTGAAAGCATTTTTTGACCAGATTTCAGATAAGAAATGCCGGTAGGAATGAACCAAACCTCGCTGACCAGCTTTTTATCCAAGCAATATTGTCCTAAGGCTAAATGACCATTATGAAAGGGATGAAAGGAACCACCCAGGATGCCGATTTTTGCCATGGTATCACTCCTTTAACCAATCAAACAAATGCAGATTCATCGCCAGTTTCTGTCGTTAAGGAAGAATGATCTTGGGATTCTCCTTAAACGGCTTATATAATACGAAACGTTTTCCGATCACCTGTACGACTTCGGAATGGGTTCTGTCAGCCACGTATTCCGCGATCTCCCTGGGATCATCCATACAATTCTTTAATACCGCCACCTTGATCAATTCATTATTGTTAAAGCACTCTGCAATGGCTTCCGTGATCTCAGGCGTAAGGCTGGATTTCCCTACGTGAAATACGGGATCCAGATTGCTTGCAAGGCTTTTTAAATATGCTCTTTGCTTACTCGTCACTTCTTGTGCCTCCTACTTATAATAATCAAATGACAGTCCATAAAGTCTTACGGTGTCGCCGTCCTTAATGCCGAGCTTTTCCAGCTCCTCTAAGATGCCATTCTCCTTTAAGAACTTTTGGAAGAATTGGAAGCCCTTTTCGCTGTCCAGATTTGTATATCCCAACATCTTCTCGATTCTGGGACCTTCCACCACGTACTCGTCCTCGTCTTTATCATACGAAACCGTATAAGGCTCCCCTTCAAGCTCTGAAAGCCTCTCGGGGAAGTATTCCCGCTCAAACGTGGTCGTTTCCTCGCCAATGCCCTGAAGCATTTCATTTACTTCATATAAGAGCTCCTGAAGCCCTTCGCCGCTGACTGCGGAAATGGGAAATACCTTGATCCCTTGCGGCTCAAATTCATCCTTGATCGCCTTCAATGCTTTTTCACGATCCTCGTCATATATGGCATCCATCTTATTGGCTGCGATCACCTGCGGTCTTGATGCGATCTGGGGATTATAAGCTTCCAACTCCTTATTGATTGCATAAATGTCGGCGATGGGATCACGCTCTTCCGTTCCCGCCGCATCCACAACGTGAATGATCACCTTTGTGCGCTCAATGTGACGAAGGAATTCATGGCCAAGGCCAACGCCTTCGGAAGCGCCTTCGATCAGTCCTGGAATGTCAGCAATGACAAAGCCGCCGGCTCCCTCCAGATCCACAACTCCAAGATTAGGACTTAGCGTCGTAAAATGATAATTGGCGATCTTTGGTCTTGCATTCGTCACTCTTGAAAGCAAGGTAGATTTTCCAACGTTCGGGAATCCAACGAGTCCCACGTCTGCGATCACCTTTAATTCCAAGGTCAATTCCAATTCCTGTGCGGGCTGTCCAGGCTGTGCATATTTGGGAGCCTGCATCGTCGGCGTAGCATAATGCTGATTGCCGTTGCCGCCCTTGCCACCCTTTAAAAGAACCACTCTCTGATTGTCACCAGACATGTCGACAATGACTTTGTCGCTGGTTGCTTCTTTGATGACGGTTCCTTCGGGAATCTTGATCACAATGTCAGCGCCGTCTTTGCCGCGGCAATTTTTCTTACCGCCTTCCTCACCGTCGCCTGCTTTATACTTTCTAACGTGTCTGAAGTCGATCAAAGTATTCAGGCCTTTGTCAACCTGAAAGATCACGTCTCCGCCCGTGCCGCCGTCACCGCCGTCGGGACCGCCGTCAGGAACGTATTTTTCCCTGCGAAAGGATACGTGACCGTCTCCGCCTTTTCCGCTTCTCACGATAATTCTCGCTCTGTCAACAAACATGGAAATTCTCCTTTAATAACGTAAAAGGGCTCCAAACGATTGGTTTGAAGCCCGGGAAAATCTTATTGCTCCTCCTTGGGATAAACGGAAGCCTGCTTCTTGTCGCGGCCCTTTCTCTCAAAACGAAGAACTCCGTCTACCAAAGCATACAAGGTATCGTCGCCGCCGATCCCTACGTTTACGCCAGGATGGATCTTAGTTCCACGCTGCTTGTAGAGAATGTTGCCAGCCTTAACGAACTGTCCGTCTGCTCTCTTCGCACCTAATCTCTTGGACTCGGAATCTCTGCCGTTCTTGGTAGAGCCTACGCCCTTTTTATGAGCGAATAATTGAAGGTTTATTCTCAACATGGTTTTACACCTCCTCAAACTTAATTTGTAGATACTTATTACCATATTCCTTTGCAAGTGACTCCAAGGAAAAAACCATGGCGTCTACAAGGAATGCGGATTTTTCCTGCAGAACCGATTTAAAATCACATTTTAGGAATCCAGTCTCTTCATTCACCGCATAACTAAGCGTTTCACCGCCTAATTGCTCCAACGCATTGATGGTACACGTCGTCAGCGTGGAAATTGCGGCACAGAGCACGTCTCCATTTTGATTCTTGGCGTATTCTGCATGTCCCATACAGTAGAATCCCTGATAGGAACCGTCTTTTGACTTTTGAATTACGATCTTCGTCATATTACAGATTGATCTTGTCGATCTTTACCTGGGTAAAGTACTGTCTGTGACCGTTCTTCTTATGATATCCAGATTTTCTCTTGTACTTATATACAATAACCTTACGATATCTGCCCTGCTCTACTACGGTTGCGGAAACGGTTGCGTTTGCAACGTCGCTGCCAACCTTCAGGGTATCATCACTAACGGCAATTACCTGATCGAAAGTAACAGTATTGCCAGCTTCTGCGTCGATCTTCTCAACTTTGATCACGTCGCCCTCAGAAACCTTATACTGCTTACCACCAGTTGCAATGATTGCGTACATAAAAAAGGCACCTCCTTACGCTAAAAACTCGCTAACTTTGGTGGCGCGATCGCGCACTTTTACCTAGTTATGCGGCATACTGTAGTATCATAGCATATAGGTGCCTATTCGTCAATATTTTTCTTTTATTTTCAAAAATATTTTCGTTCTAGCCTTCCTGAGCGGCATTTCTCTTCTCAAAATCTTCCACGTACTGAACGATCAGCTTTACGGTTCCCTCTACGCCAAGAATGCTGCTGTTAATGCAAAGGTCATAGCTGTCGGCGCGGCCCCATTTCTTGGAAGAATAATAATTATAATAGCTCTGGCGCTGCTTATCCTTCTTGTTGATCATCTCCTGCGCCTTATATTCGCTAAGATTATACTTTTCCATCACGCGCTTTGTGCGGGTCTCTTCGTCAGCGTAAATAAACAGATGAATACAATTTTCATAATCGGCAAGCGCATAATCCGCACATCTTCCAACGATCACGCAGGGACCTTCGCTGGCGATCTTTTTGATCGTGTCAAACTGTGCAAGGAAAACCTTATGGCTAATGGGCATGTCAACAAATGAAGATGCATTGTAGCCAAAGGAATACGTATCCATAACGAGATTATACAGGAAGGAGTTCGTAGGTCTCTCGTCATGATTCTGGATCATTTCCTCGCAGAAGCCGCTTTCCTTTGCTGCACGAGTAAGCAGTTCCTTGTCATAACACTGAATGCCAAAATACTCTGCTACCTTTTCGCCAATTTCCCTGCCGGCGGATCCAAACTGTCTTCCGATGGTAATGACCGTATTCATAATACGCACCTGCCTTTCTGGTTCGAACAATTTTTATAATTTTTCTCAAATCTTTAATCTAATTATATAAAATTTCAAACAATTTAACAAGTGTTTTTCGCGAAACTACGCACGAAATTTGCATAAGATTTCCTGAAAATATTCCGGGAGTTCGCTTTTGACTTCTAAATACTCTCCCGTAATGGGATGCCGGAAACCCAACACGCCTGCGTGAAGGATTTGGCCCATGCCCTTATAGTCCTGTTTCCCATAGACCAGATCGCCCAAAATGGGATGTCCAATGCTTGCAAGGTGTACTCGGATCTGATGGGTTCTGCCAGTTTCCAGGGAGCATTCCAAATAAGTATATTTACCAAACCGTTCCAGGACCCGATAATGCGTGATCGCTTTTTTCCCGTCTTCACGGATGCACATTTTCTTCCGGTCAACGGAGTTTCTGCCTATGGGCCGATTGACCGTTCCGGAATCCTCCTTAAAATCACCCAGACAGATGCAATAATACTTTCTGGTAATGGAATGTATCTGAAATTGTTCCGCCAGTCCTTTATGCGCAGCGTCATTCTTGCATACGACCAGCGAGCCGCTGGTATCCTTATCGATCCGGTGTACAATGCCAGGTCTCAGAACTCCGTTAATGCCGGATAATTTACCCTTGCAATAATAGGCCAAGGCATTGACCAGCGTTCCCTCATAGTGTCCGGCGGCTGGATGCACCACCATACCCTTGGGCTTATCCACGATCAAAAGATCCTCGTCCTCATACAGAATGGACAAAGGCACGTTTTCCGGCTTTACGTCATATTCCACGGGATCCGGAAGCGTAAATGCCACCTGATCATCCGCCTTAACGCAATAGCTCGTCTTTTGGAGCTTTCCGTTTACCGTAAGTTCGCCGTTTTTGATCATCTTCTGGATGGCAGATCTGGAAAGCTTTTCTCCCATCAGCTCACTGACGCATTTATCAAGACGAACGTCCTCATATTCTTCCGGAATCAATAATTCCAATTCTTCCATTAATTCTCTTCCGCTTTCTTTTTCTTCCAAAGGAACGAGAGTTCCTCTTCTTTGTAAATGAAAATCAAAAAGATCGCCATGGTGATCGTTGCAACAACAATATAGACGTCAGCCACGTTGAACACGGGGTAATGGATCAGGACAAAGGAAAAGAAATCCACCACGTATCCGAGAACAAACCGGTCGATCATGTTTCCGGCCCCTCCGGCCACAATGCAGGAGGCGATCAAATGGATGGGCAAAAAACGTTTTTGCGCCGGCGTTTTCACCACTAAATAAATCATTAGCCCCATAAACACGACGCCTACCAGTAACAAAAAGATTTTCTGGTTCTGAAACATGCCAAAGGCCGAGCCCCTGTTTTCCACGTAATCAAACTCAAATACGTCCTTGATCAAAACATATGCCGCATTCCCTTTTAACTTCGCCACGACCAGTTTCTTGGTCCATTGATCCAAAAGGATCAATACCAGCGCGATCGCGGCATCCATTGCAATCCATGCAAGCTTCTTTTTACGATACTTATCCATTAGTCATTTGCCTCTTCGTCAAAATAGATTTCTTTGATGGCGTTAAGGATTTCTTCATCCGTTACCGTAGTATCGATCACGGCCTTGCCAATCTTTTTAAGCAAGATAAAGCGAATGGAATCACCATCTTTTTTCTTGTCTGATTTCGTGAGTTTCAAAATTTCTTCAGGATCAATGCCTTCCACGGTGATCGGAAGATAAAAAGGAACGAACATGTCGCGGATCTCATAAAACTCTTCCATGGAAAGAAGTTCCTTTTTCCAGGATACGTAAGCAGCCGCGACGGTTCCAAGAGCCACGCACTCGCCATGGAACAACTCAAAGTTCTTCGCCTTCTCGATCGCGTGGCCGATCGTGTGTCCCAGATTCAAAAGTGCTCTTTCTCCCTGCTCCGTGGGGTCCTTTTCCACCACAAGCTTTTTGACAACGCAGCTCTTCATCAGCATCTCGGAAAGAACGTCGAGATCGCGCTCACAAATCTCATACATGTTCTCGATCAGCCACTCATAGAATTCCGCGTCTTTGATCAGTCCGTGCTTCATGATCTCCGCAAATCCAGAGAAGAATTGACGATCATCCAACGTTTTTAAGGTTTCAAAGTTCATGTAGACCAAGCGAGGCATCTTAAAGGCGCCTACCATGTTCTTATATCCTTCAAAATCCACGCCAGTCTTACCACCGATAGAGCTGTCTGCCTGGGCCAAAAGGGTTGTGGGAACCTGAATAAAATCAATCCCCCTAAGATAAGTCGCAGCCACGTAACCCGTAAGGTCACCCGTAACGCCGCCGCCAAGAGCGATCAACACGTCCTTGCGGTCAAAATGCTCTTCTATGAGGAAACGATATGCATCCTTTACGGTATCAAGGTTTTTATGCTCTTCGCCAGCCGGAAACACGAATTTCACGGCCTTTTTGCAGCAATCAGAAACAAGCTTTAGCACGGCTTCGCCGTACAGCGCATCCACGTTGGAATCCGTGCAAACACAAATCTTTCTTTCTGCCAAGCCTAACTCCTGCAGTTCCTCTTTCAATTCATTCCAGCCCGTTGAAAACACAATGTCGTAACAGGGCTTGCGGTTATAACTTACGTTTAATCTCTGTGCCAATCCTTTGTCCTCCCTAAAAAGAAAGCTCCCCGCGGTAGTCGGGAAGCTTTGATCTTTCGCTTATTATAGTTGTCCCACGCCTTACAGAACAGTGTTCAACGTGGAAGAATCGAAGCCGCCTAAGATGCTCTGAAAATCTCCCGAAATGTCAACGCTTGCAGGCGTGATGATGAAGATATACATGGAAATCTTCTGAAGGTTACCATTGATCGCATAGCAGGAACCGGAAGTGAAATCTAAAATTCTCTGTGCGATGTCAACGTCAAGACCTTCCAGATTCATTACGATCGTTCTGTTTTTCAAGAGGGTTTCCGTGATCTCACGTGCATCCTCAAAATTCTGGGGTTTGATCACGCATACTTCCATGCCGCCGGCGGAAGCCTTCTTTGCACTGGAACGCATGGGCGTTACCTTGTTCGGGGTGATCACGGGACGCTGTACGATGGGTCTTCTGGGCTCTTCCTCATAATCATCATCTGCGGCCGGCGCCTTAGGCGTAAAGGATTTCTTCGGTGCGACGGGCTCTTCCTGCTCGTCCTCATCTAGAAAATCATTTTCATAATAATCATCCTCATTATCATTCAGTTTCATGTAGTTCAAGAACTTATCCATTACACCCATGACAAATACTCCTTTACCTGGTTTCCATTAAAACCGATAAGTTAAATTTGATAATTGCGCTCTCCAAAGATTCCGGTACCAACCCTTACGCAGGTGGCTCCTTCCTCAATGGCAACCTGATAATCTCCAGTCATTCCCATGGAAAGCACATTCATACTAATATTATCGATGTTTTTCCTTGATATGTCAACAGCCAATTGTCTAAGTTTTGCAAAAATTTCACGATTTTCCTCAGGATTTGCTACGTATGGGGCAATTGTCATCAATCCCTGCAAGGAAACTCCGGGCAATTTCGCGATTTCTTCCGCCAATTCCGGTGCATCGGCAACGGTAATTCCGAATTTGCTCTCTTCTTCAGCCACGTTGACTTCCATCAATATCTTTACCACAACGTCATGCTTTAAGGCTTCCTTGCTGATCTCCTCCGCAAGTCTTAGCGAATCCACGCCGTGGATCATGTATACCTTGTCAACAATATACTTCACCTTGTTTCTTTGCAGGTGCCCGATCATGTGCCATCTGACGTCATTCGGCATCTCTGGGATCTTGTCAACCAACTCCTGCACCTTATTCTCCCCAAAGTCCCTGGCACCGGCTTCATACGCCTCCCTCAAATCCTCAAGAGGCTTCGTCTTACTCACCGCGATCAGCGTCACGTCATCAACGTTTCTCCCCGCCCTCTCGCAAGCCTTTAAAACATTTCCCTTAACTTCTTCAAAATTATCCTTGATCATATTAAGCATTATTCATCCAATCATAAATATCTATTATGGGGTTTGAAGTTCCTCCCGTCCGGCGCCAGTCCTGTTCATGGAACAATTAGCCGGCGGCACTTAGCAAACCAGTTGGCCGAATGGCCAATTTGTCGGCATGTTTGAGGAGCGCAGCTCCGAGTTTGCCGACAAATCGGCCACTCCATGAGGACAGCTGGTGAGCTTAGTGACGTCCGTGCCGTTCCAAGAGAAGGACTGGCGCCGGACGGGAGCCCTTAACCCCCATCATCATTTATTAATAAACTGCTGATCCTTGACGGAATCGGCATTAAGAACAATATAATCGTATACCTTAAGGCCATACTCAGTATCAGACTTAACGATGGCATATTCTTCATTCTGGTAGAGGATGCTGATCTCGCGGAAGTCGGCATAACCCTTATTGATGTTGTATACGCCGATCAGGGTAGCCCTCTCGCGGACCACGTCCGTGGTTTGATTGTCCAGCTGGTGCAGAATGTCACCGGTGTTTAGCATGGTCGCATCCACGTAATACTTCTTGGATTCCTCGTCATAGCTGTAAATGCCTACGGTAACTCTTTCCGTCGAGATGGTACCGTCTTCAAGATAACACTGGCGGATCACGGTCCGTTTTCCCTTTTGGCCCTCATCGATCAAGTAAGGCTCCTCCAACAGAAAGAACTCCTTTTCCACAATGGCCGTCAGAGGGATCTTTAAGCCAGTCTCCTCCTCAAGAATCAGCTGCACTTCCAAAAACCGATCCGATACAAAGGTCACCATGGAATTGTTAAAGCTTAGCTTAAGATAGGTGTTGCCGTCATTACCGTAAACTGCCTTGGTGTTCGCCCAGGATTCATACTGGTTTTTCTGGAAACGAACCTTTACGTAACCTTTTTCTTCCAAGGCAAGAGCCTGTTCCTTCTCCATGGGGATCACCACGTCCCAGAGTTCACTGGTACAGATCTTGTAGATCGGCGCGTCTTTTTCCACTACTTCATCACCGATCACCTGTTTCTTCGTATAATTTTCTTTTTTGAAATCCTTTTCCGTCAGTTCCTCTGCGGTTTTTCCTTCATAACCGTCGGTCCAATAGGACACCACGCCGGTGGTAGGCGCATAACAATAATTGATCACGTCATTTCCACTGAGTTCCTCAAGATTCTTTAAGAAATTCACGTTAGAGATCTTCGCAACCGTATTTTTCAAGGATCTCTTAAAATCATATACGCTCTCGAAATTCTTATCATCAAATCCATGTACGTAATTGATGATCTCACTGCGGAATTCCCTCAGTTCCTGATCCGAAAGCTTACTCTCCTCGAACTGACCGCTGCTAGCCTTCTCAAGCTTTCCTGTCTCATCAACGGTATAAACCAGATCACCAACCGCCGTTCTCTCTCCGTCATAAATGTAAAAGCTGACGTAACCGGCGGATGGATTGTCAACTAGGGTTTCTTCACGAAGGGCAATGCCGACGTAGGTCGTGTTGACCGCAAGCGATCCTTCGCGAACTTCATGCCTCTCGATGTGGCTGGTGTTAAAATACATGATGACGTAGATCAACATCTGGACAAAGATAAATCCAATAATGATCAGTCCTATGTTAAGCCGCGGAGCCGTTCTCTTTTCATAAGAGATCACCTTATTCTGTTTTCCGTGGGATCCGTTATCTGCCAAAGAGCCATCCTCCGTAACCAGTTTTTCGTTTCTTACTTATGAAAAGCCCCGGTCCTTTTGTCCGAGGCTTTTCTTAACGTGAATCATCACTTAATGTTCAATTGCAATCTTCTTACAGAGCGATCAAAACGTTCTTTTTCAATTCTTCAGGAAGCGCGCTCTCGTTCATGGACACGCTCAAAATGAAATCTACGCCAAAAACTTCACTGATCTTCTCCAGTTTTGCGACCACTGGGGAGAAATCCTTGCCTTCCAGCTTCGCGATCTTCAGGAAGCTGTCAAAATACATCTGCTGAAGGTCATGATCCTGGGAAATAATGCCGCTCACAAATCCAATAAACTCTGCATCGTTCTCGAGCATGTACTGTGAAACGTCGATCAAACGAACCTTATTATTCAATTCATACATGTGCTTGGTGCTTTTGTCCAGATATACAATATTACCGGGAATTGTCTTTACTTCACTATTCACTTTATCCAAGAGATGCTTTGTCTTACCCTTACCTTTTTCTCCTACAATTAACTGAACCATTGGCATATCCTCCTGAAGTATTGTATTCTATCATTGATTTCTCAACTTAATTCCATTATAAGATATCTGCCCCTAAAAAACAACCTCTAATTGTGTATTTCCTCTAACAAATCAATCATTTCCGCATAAAGTATGTCACTATTTAAACAACGCATGACGATCGATACGTAAGAATTACCGCGAACGTCCTTACAATGCAGGATGAGGCAATGTCCTGCCGCGTTTGTCGTACCAGTTTTTCCGCCCAGGATCGTTATGTTTTCCGGTGCGTTAAACTGTCCCTTGAAGAAACGATTTGTCGTGGACGAGCTAAACTGAATGGCTTTTCCACTCTTGTCATAATACGTGGTCTGATAAGAATTCAGGTTAATGATCTGATTAAAGACGTCCAGCTTGATCGCCTCATTAAAGATCAGATACATGTCATAGGCCGTCGTATAATGATCAAGATCCGTCAATCCGTGAGCATTCGTAAAATGCGTATTGGTTGCGCCCAGCGCTGCAGCCTTTTCGTTCATCATCTGTATAAAACCGTCAATGGATCCGGCCACGTTTTCCGCGATCAGATTCGCCACGTCGTTTGCAGACGCCAAAAGCAAAATGTGCAGCGCCTGATCCATGGTCATGACGTCTCCGGCCTTTAATTTTGCAGTTGCCGCTCCGGATTCCGTGATCTTTATGTTGTCCGTAGCCGTCAGCACTTGATCCAGGGAACTGTTTTCGATGGCAATGATCGCCGTCATGACTTTGGTAAGACTGGCAGGATACATCTTTTCGTGAACGTTCTTTGCGCAAAGGACTTCTTTGTTTTTCAGGTCAAACAACGCGGCTGCGCCTGCTGATTCCAGATCGGCGGAAGACGGTGCAACGTCACCTTCCACAACGCAGAGGTTAGCGGCAAATGCGGGCGTGGTTGCCTTTGTGACCTCCGTCGCATACTTTGCGGGCGCAAAAATACCGTCAGCAGAATAAGGCAGGTCATAAGGCACCTTCCCGCATCCTGCCCCGGTAATCAGGCAGACCGTCATGAAGCATCCGATCAGAAGCTTTTTTAATCCCTTATTATTTATACATCTCACGCCACTCAAGATCTCCTCTGTCAAGGGATTTGATCAACAATTCCGCAGTTGCAAGGTTTGTTGCAAGCGGTATGTTGTACATGTCACAGAGCTTTACTACGTGATTGACGTCGGGCTCGTGAGATTTCGGCGTCAGGGGATCTCTAAGAAAGATCACGAGATCCATTTGATTATGTTCGATCTGGGCTCCAATCTGCTGTTCTCCACCCAAATGACCGGCTAGAAACTTATGTATGGAAAGGTTAGTGACCTCTTCCACCAGCTTGCCCGTCGTACCCGTGGCATAGAGTTCATTCTTACTAAGAATGCCACGGTACGCAATGCAGAAATTCTGCATTAGTTTCTTTTTCGCGTCGTGCGCGATCAGTGCAATGTTCATGTCATACCCTCTCTTTTCGTACTATTCCTCCGTAAGCCGTTCCTTTGACTGCATCTTTACGTTCAGGACAAAACCCATGCCCGCAAATAAGCTCACCAAAGAAGTAAGTCCGTAACTGACAAACGGAAGCGGTAACCCCGTGTTAGGAAGAAGAAACGTCGCAACCCCAATATTGATAAACCCCTGAAAAGCGATCAGGACCCCCATCCCTGCAGCTATGATGGTTCCTGCCAAATCCTTAGCCTTCCTTGCAACGGAAAGACACTCCAGCGAGATCAACGTTATCAACACGATCACTACTACGCTGCCCTGGAAACCAAACTCTTCCCCGATGACTGCAAATATAAAGTCCGTCTGGGTTTCCGAAATAAAATCTCCGTTTTTCACGCTGGTGAATTCATTGTTCTTGTACCCTTTTCCCTGAAGCTGACCCGAACCGATGGCCATGACGGAATTCAGACTCTGCATGGCTTCGGAATTAGCATATTCCTCCGGGTATCTCCAAGCGTTAATGCGGTCCAGCTGATATTCCTGAACGAATGGCAGCTTTCCGCTCATGACAAGATAGATCGCCACCAGAAATGCCGGAACGATCACCGCAAGGATCCCGAAGATGATCCGGTATTGCAATCCCGCGGCAAACATGATCATGCAAAAAACAACGATCAGCAAAATACTGGTAGACAGATCCGGCTGTATCACGATAAGGGACCAAGGAATGACAATTAACACGACACAGCTTGCGATCACTTTAAAAGTGTTCAACTTCTCCCTATATTTCATAATAAACTGTGCAAAGAATAAAATCAACAAAATTTTGGAAGTTTCGGAAGGCTGAAAACGCAAAGAACCGATCTCAAACCAACGCTGTGCTCCATGGGAATCATCCCCCAAAAAGATGACCGCCAAAAGCAATCCTAGATTGCCTAAATACATGAGCCAGTTCATTTTGATCACAAAAGAATAGTTGAAAAAAGAGATCACGATCATCACGACGGCGCCAAAGATCACTCCAGCCATTTGTTTGGTCTGAAGTGATTCCTGCGCGCTTCCAATCGCGAACACGCCGATGACCGCAAGGGTCAACGTCATGATCACTAGTTTTAGGTCGTATTTCATTAACCGAATTCCATCAAACATGTCTTTATCCCTATCTACAGAAACCTTCGCTCCTGCTTTTGCAAGTCCAGAATGGGAACGTTTGCATATAAAACCGGAGCTTTTCCGCCCCTGGCCGTTCCCTTTTTCGCAGTGATCTGGACTTCCATGTTTTCCGTATCTATTTTGACGTACTTTGAAATCACTTTTGTAATGTCTCTCTTGATCAATTCCACCATTTCCGGCGAACAGTTTACCCTGTCCGTGATCAAAAGTATTTTAAGGCGATCCTTCGCAACCTGGCAGGATCGTCTGCGCCTTAAGAAAAACCACATAGCTCCTGCCTCCTATTGTTTATGAAAAATGCCCGTAACCCTTGAAAAAAAAGAAATACTCTTTTCTAAATTCAAAAACGGTATGTCTTGTCCTTCGATTCTTCCTACTACGTTGGCATAGGCCATACCTGCCGGCGTTGAGCCTCCAACCAGTGGATCCCCCTGATTTGTTGCCACGACGACGCTCTCATCGTCCGGGATCACTCCCAAAAGGGGAATTCCAAGAATGTCCACCACGTCCTCAGAGCTCATCATGTCTCCGCGCCGAACCATTTCCGGACGAAGCCTGTTAATGATCAGATCCATTTTCGAAAAACCGTTCATTTCCAGCAAACCGATAATGCGGTCCGCATCCCGGATGGCTGAAACCTCCGGCGTCGTTACGACAATTGCCCTCTGGGCTCCTGCGATCGCATTTTGGAAGCCCTGTTCAATGCCAGCGGGACAATCCAGGATCACGTAATCAAACTGATCCTTAATGTGTTCGATCACCTTAACCATCTGTCCCGGAGAAACGGCCGTCTTGTCCCTCGTCTGCGCGGAGGGCATCAGATACAACCCAGGATGGCGTTTGTCACGGATCAACGCCTGCTTCATGCGGCAATTCCCTTCGATCACGTCAACCAAATGATAGATGATCCTGTTTTCCAGACCCATGACCACGTCCAGATTTCTTAGACCGATGTCCGTATCTATCAGGCAAACCTTCTTACCCAGCTTTGCCAGACCGGTACCAATGTTTGCGGTAGTGGTGGTCTTACCCACGCCGCCTTTCCCTGAAGTGACGACAATGACGTTGTTTTCCATAGATAGCCTCCATTTCCAAATTTATCACGGTTTTGTCGTCAACTCCTGACTTACTTTTTGAACACGTTTCAATCAAAAAGCTTTCAGGTGCTCTTTTGTAAGTTCCTCAAAGACTATGGCATCTCCTTGTACTTTTGCAGCTTGAGCAGCCTCCTTCTTCTTTTTGCCCCATTTATTAGTTTTCTTCATGGGTTCATATTTGAAATCGCCGATGGAGATTTCCTCCGGCGCCATTTCCAGTGCGGCGATCATGCAGCCATCGTCATGCGGCATCCCGGCACGCGCGGTCCCGTATATGGCTCCCAGGACCAATACGTTCTTCTCGGAAGAAATGGAACATCCCTCCTGCACGTCCCCAAATACCACGACGTTATTGGGAGTCTCCAGTTCCTCTCCGTCCCTAAGGGATCCTCTGAAGACCTGGATTTCCTGATCCAAGTCAACTTCCATCAATTCCCGGATCTCAGCTTGTCGGATGGCCTTCATAAAAACCTTGTCCTGATCGTCGTTTTTTTCAACAATGCACGGTATCTTAAGGTCACAATTAAATTGGATCGCATCTATCATCTGAAACTCTTCGTCTGGCGAAAGCTTTCTTCCGGAAAACGTGATGGCCACGGTTTCCTTCCCGAAAAAGGTTTTGGATTCCAAAAACTTCGCGGCAGTCTCAGAGAGCAGCTCGTCAAAAGACGCCTGATCGTCTAATTGAAGGACTAATCCTTTTGAAAAGCTTTTGATCCTGACTTTTTCCTTCATGCAATACCCTCCTAACTACCATTCATTCGTGATGCCTGCGTCAGGGGAATTCGCAGTACCGGTGATAATGTCGGATTCTTCCGCAAGTCCGTAATAATACTTGATCACGTCCCTGGTAACCTGCGCGGCATAGTCTGATGAATAACCAAAGGGGATTCTGGTTGCTATTGCAATCTCAGGATATTGATACGGCGCATAGCAAACGAAAAGAGCGTGGCTCGGTCTCGATTTGGTCTGCTGTGCGGTACCGGTCTTTCCTGCAACGTCAACTGCAAGATCATTAAAATACTTTTTGTTCTGCACCACCATGCGCATACCCTTATGGAGTGCTTCCCAGTTTTTATCAGGCATGTCTACCACGTTCCGGATCTTGGGTTCAAATTTTTGAAGCACGGTTCCCTGACTGTCCGCCACGTGATCCAACAGCGTCAAGTCATAAACGGTTCCGGAATTTGCAACCGCCGAAACGTATCTCGCAAGACCTACTGCCGTATAGCTGTTGCTGCCCTGTCCGATGGCGGAACGTACCGGGTCAGTATCTGATACCTGAGGTTCACTCTCCGCGATCTCAACGCCGGATTTTTCAGTCAGGCCATAATAATCGGCATATTGATACAAGGTACGCAGACCCTGTTCCTCATTGTAATTTCCGTCTTGCAAGGAAAGCCTGTAACCCACGTCATAAAAGAAATAGTTACAGGAATCGCGAATGGCCGTAACCACGTTCTCACTTCCGTGTCCCCAGCGCTGCCAACAAGCGGGCGACGGCGTAACGTTTGTATAGGTTCCCTGACAGTTCACGGTCGAATTTAAGGTGAGGATTCCTTCCATGAGTCCTGCAGACGCCGTCAGCATCTTAAACGTGGAACCGGGTGCTGCCTTATACTGCGTCGCGTAATTATTCCAAGGATAAGACTTATCCGAATTAAGCTTTGCGTAATACTCCGCATCGATGGAATTCGCGAGTTTGTTGTTGTCATATCCCGGATAAGAAACAAGTGCAAGTACCTGTCCCGTATTTACGTTCGTAATGACCACGGAGCCGTTGCAGGGGTCCAGTGCCAGCTGCGCCGGCGTTACGTCGATGTTCCGGATGCGGTTCATCATGAATTGATACGCCGAAAGCTTGCCCTTATAAAGCGCGTCCTCATCCGCGATCGGAATCTCGATCTTTCGCTGTTCGCAAAGGATCATGCAAATCTGCTTTCCGTTGATCTTGTCATTCAAAAGCATGTATTTATAAAAACGCTTCTGGAAATCCGGCGTTTTGTCGATCATTTCCATAACGTAATCCACAAGCTTCTCAAAGACTTCGTTGGAATCTGAATACTCAGCCGTAAGCTCAAGCTTACTTCCGTCGATCCAGTTCTGCGTGATCAAATAGGTCAGATAATCCGTCAGACTAACGTTTTCATCGATCGTCCACGCCTGTTGCATTTTATCCTTTTCATCGATCAGGTCAGAAAGAATGATCCCGTTTTTCACCAGCAGGTTTACGATGGTGCTCTCATAATACTGGTATTCCTTTGTAAGCTTACTGTAGATGGTTTTCTTTTCAAAAAACTCTGTGCGGATTCTCTGATATGCCTTCTCTTTGTATTCCAAATACGCCTCATAAACCGATTTTTCGACCTCTCCCGCCTTGGGCTTGGAAAAGTGTGCCGAATCGATCACGTTATTGTTGATCAAAGCAAAATACACGTCATAAATGGGAATGATAATGTCCGAACTGCTGGAATTCTCCCTGGCGATATATTCCTTTTGATTTGCGATCTTGCTGGCAACAAGGCCTGCCAAATGCTGCTCCAAAATGTCGTAAACGGCCTCCGTCAGATCCATGTCGATGGAAAGATACACGTCATTGCCCGAAGTTGCTTCCGTTCTGTCGGTGATGGCAACCACCTTGCCCATGTGATCCACGATCACGGTCTCATGACCCTTGTTTCCCTGAAGCGTCGTCTCCATGTAGCTTTCGATGCCGCTCTTTCCCACCACGTCGTTAATTCCATAGGTTCTATCCGTAATGCCTTCTTCTTGCAGCTTGGCATTTAGTGTCGTCAGTTCATCCGACGAGATCTTTCCGGTATAACCGAGCACGTGGGCAAAGTACACGCTGTCCACGTAGCGCCTGATGGTGTCCTCCTCAATGGATACGCCAGGCAGATCTTCCGCATTTTCCATGAGCGCGGCAACGGTTTCTTTCGAAACGTTCGTGGCGACAGTGGTTCCAAGATACTTTCTGAAGGACGTAAGGCTCATGTTATAACGCAACGTAACGACTTTTAACCATTCAGCCTTTTCATATCCCTTTCCGGGGATAAACTCACTCTTTTTATCATTCGGAATCGCATACTCGCCGATGGCAAACCCATTTTTCTTCGTGCGGCTCAAGTAATTCATAATGTCAAGAGGCGTGGAAGTGCGCTCCTGCGCATCCAACTGATCTATGTAGGTCTTTCCGTAAACGTCTGCGATAAAACGAAGCCTTGCATTTCCGCTTACCGTATACTCGAAATTCCCATCGTCTCCGATCACGATCTTAAAGTCTGAAATCACGTGATCTCCGTTCTTTTCGATCATTTTGATTAGGGTTCGGAGCACTTCATTCATCCTTTGATTCTTTGTGGAACCGGATTCCAGCACGTCCTCAATCTTTACGGAATATGCAAGCTCATTGTAGGCGAGCAGATTTCCGTTTCTGTCGTAGATGTTTCCGCGGGCAGAGGAAACGTCCCTGGTTTTTTGCGTCATCAAAAGGAACTCGTTCAGATACTCTTCGCCGTGCACGATCTGCAACTGAAAACAGCGATTGATCAGCACTGCGCAAAGTCCGATGACGACAAGCATCAGAAACGTAGACCGGCTCGTTATGAAATTAAGAATTCTGCGCCGTATCAGATCTAACAAAATCAGTACTCTCTCTTTCTCTGTCTCTTGTGAAGGTATTCATTGATCTTCAGAATGATTGGATAAAAAGCCAGAGTTGCGACCATGGTCACAACCGTCTCCGGCAGGATTACGTGAATAAAGTAGTACGGGAAATCCAGCTTACCGAAGATCAGGAATAAAAACACGTAGGCGGTGAGGCCAAAAGTCAAATCGCTAACCGTGATCAAAGCAAGTGGAAGCTTGATGTCCTCGGGATAAAATACCCGGGAAAACTTGCCATTGATAAATCCAACGTAAGTAAACAGCAAAGCATAAAACCCGATCACGTCTCCAAAAAATGCGTCATAAAGCAGACCGCAGATAAATCCGACGGCCATGCCGGCGTTTTCCCCTTTCATGAATCCCTTTGACGCAGTAAGAATGATCAAAAGGTTGGGTAAAACGCGCAGGGGCAGGAGCACCGGAAATACGGCGGTCTGCAACAGAAACAATATCAGGATCAGCGCTCCGGTAAAAAGAAAGCTCAGCATGGTTACCTTACTCCTCTATGATCTGCTTTTGATCCGTGATCACCAAAACTTCAGATAAATGTTCAAAATCAACGGCCGGGATCATCGTGCCTGACTTCGTCAGGTTGTTATTATCCGGCTCAACGGTTAATACGTAACCGATCAGAATGCCTGGCAGGAATTTGTCACTGATGTCTGAGGTGACGATCTTATCTCCCGCCTTTACCGCGCCCTTGGAATCCACAAGTTTTGAGAAATAGATCACTCCTTCATTCATTCCCTTAAGGCTTCCGGAAACGATCAGGTTATCCTCGGTTGCAAGAGTCATGCCGCTGACGTTGGCATTATCGGAAATAATTGCCGTCACGCGGGCCCAATTGGGTCCAACGGCACTGATCCTGCCTACAAGACCGCCGCCGGCGATCACGTTCATGTCCTTCATGATCCCGTCATCCGTTCCCTTGTCAATGACAAAGGCAGAATACCAGTTGCCGGAATCACGGGAGATGATCCTTGCTCCCACCTTGTGATACTCTTCATACTGTTCATCCAGTTCAAAGAGCTGGCGCAGCTTATTCAGTTCGTATTTGTCCTGCTGTAATAAAGTGTTTTCTTCCGTAAGGCGTGCAACTTCTTCCTTCAGGGACTGGTTTTCCTTGATCAGCGACTTGATCTGGGTAAACTCATCCTTACGGCTGGAGAACCAGCCTCCGGCCTTGCCTATGCCCTTTTCAAAGGGAACTAGCGCATACCCAACGATGGTTCCGAGGGGCTTGTCAAAAAAATCCGTCGTGAAAGTAAACAACATTAACGCAGTGCATATAATTGTCAAAATAAAGAGGAGCCATTTACTCGGCAGAGTAAATTTCTCCCCCTTCCGTTTTACGATTGGGCTCATCTACTCATCCCTTCGATTGCGTAAGCTACCGTTTTGTAATTGTCTTCCTTGATGATCTTTGCCAGGCCAAGGGCCACGCTTGCAATGGGCTCTTCTGCCTGATTCACTTTAAGACCCGTTCCGCTGGCAAGACGCTCTGCCAAGTGATTTACCTGGGAAGCGCCGCCGGAAAGATAAATGCCCTTGCGGAAAATGTCAGCCGCAAGCTCAGGCGGGGTTCTCTCCAGGATCACCTTTACGTTATCAACAATGGTATTAAAGTGCTCTTCCATGGAATCTACGACGAGCTTTGTGGGAATGGTGCGCTCCACGGGAAGTCCGGTCACGATGTCGCGTCCGTATACAACGGCGCCCTCTTCATTCTCCTCCAGCTTTTTCAGGTTGATCTTTATGTTTTCAGCAGTTTTGCCGCCGATGATCAGCGAAAATTCCTTTCTAACGGCATTCCGGATGGCTTCGTCAAATTTCATTCCGCCCACCTTGATCAACCGGCTGAGAACAATGCCGCCAAGGGAAAGGATCGAAATCTCCGTCGTCTCATATCCAACGTTGACAACGATAACGCCCTGGGAATTCTTTACGTCCACGTCCTGTCCCAACGCATCCGCAACGGCCTTTTCCACCACCATGATCTTTTTCGCCTTAACGCCCGCATCCTTGACAAGATCATAGAATGCCCTCTTCTCAACCTCCGTCACGTCCGTAGGCACTGCCACGTAGAAATCGGAAGGTCTGTAGGAACCTTTTTGAAGGTCGCCAATAAAGTATTTGATCAGCGTCTCCATGTTCTTAATGTCCGCGATCACGCCATTGGACAAGGGATAAGAGATCTGGATGTTTCCAGGTGCCTTCTCATACATTTCAAACGCGGAGTTGCCGTATGCAAACAGCGTGCTTTTATTCTCCACGGCGATCATGTTCTTCTCGATGACCACCTTGTCCTCATTCCTGTCATAGATTTTGATGTTGTTAGTACCCAGATCGATACCGAATGCATTAAAAACCAATGTTCCATGCTCCTTTCCATTATCCAATCGTACTTTATTTACGTAAGTATGCCTTCCTGACGAAAGCTGTAAAACTTTTGATCTCCAATGATCACGTGATCCAGCAGTGGAATGCCAAGCTCCGTTCCCAGGCGTGCGATCCTCTCCGTCACTTCCACGTCCGCCTGGCTGGGCGCCGGATCCCCGCTGGGATGATTATGCAATAAGATGACGTTGACTGCCTGCGCCTTTAGCGCTGCCAGGAACAAGTCCCTTGGACAGATCAGCGAAAAGTTTACGCTTCCTTCCGAAAGCCGCTTTTCCTCCAAGATCAGCCCTTTGGCGTCAAGACTTACGAGATAAACGCATTCCGTTTTCCGGTGCCGCAGTTTCTCCATGAAATATGCAGCGATGGTGCAGGGTTCTTTGACGTTGATTCCCTTCTCGGCGACGGAGGATGAAATTCTCATGGCCAATTCCGTAAGACTCTTTAGCTTTACGGCCTTTACTTGGCCAATCCCCTTTACCTTCTCGAGTTCCTCAAGGCTTACGTCATGTAATCCCAAAAGGCCTGTCCGTGGATATCTCCCAAGGGACAACACCTCTCTTGCCAGTTCCAGTGCGGACCTGTCATGGGTCCCCGTGCGAAGGATGATCGCCAGCAGTTCAGCCTCCGTAAGACTTTCCGGGCCGAACCGCAAGAACTTTTCGTAGGGAAGCTCCTGCTGAAGTACCTGATTCTCAATTTCTTTCATTTTGCTCCTTTCCACCTTCCGGAAAGCAAGCAAACAGCCCTATGTTTCTTATTTCATAAAGCGCCATGCCACCAGGGCGATCACGACGCCGATCACGCAGGCAATGGTAATGTGAATGTTTAAGCCAAACGTGAGAACAAGAAATCCCAGATTAAGAACAACGGGAGTATCCAGTCCAAAGGACTGCCCGTAATTCAAGAACGTGTTTTGAAAGTAGGAACCGATCAGGCCGCCTACCACAAAACCGATCAAGATCAAAAAGACCAGTAACCAATTCGTTTTTTTCAAAACCGTACCCCCACTTCCATTTATCCCACACTTCTATATGGTAACACAAATTAAAACAGAAGTATACAAAATTCATATTCTTTTTTTCGCGAAAATTCGACGCGCCGCGTCATTCTTAAAGCTCGATGATACCCTTCGACTTTAAGCTCTCAAGAGTTTTTAAGATCCCGTACTTCGCATGGGGCCAGGTAAGACCGCCCTGGAAATACACGGCATAAGGCTCCTTAATGGGACCATCCGCGGATAACTCAATGGAAGAACCTGACACAAACGCTCCGGCCGCCATGATCACCTTTGCGTCATAGCCCGGCATGTCCCAGGGCTCCGGCGTCACGTGGCTGTCTACCGGTGCAGCGGCCTGTATGCCCTCGCAGAAGGCAATTACCCCTTCGGGTTTTCCAAAGGTCACTGCCTGAATGATGTCATGTCTGCTCTCCGAACCGTTCGGGATCACGGGAAAACCTAATTTTTCATAAAGATTCGCGGCAAAGATCGCTCCCTTTAACGCGCTGGCCGTAACCGTGGGCGCAAGGAATAATCCTTGATAAAACTGCGGCAGGATTCCCAGGGAAGCGCCAACCTCTTTTCCAAGGCCGGGACTTGTCAAGCGATACGCCGCATTCTCGACGCACTCCTTCTTTCCTGCGATATATCCGCCGATCGGTGCAAGACCGCCGCCCGGATTCTTTATCAAGGACCCGACCACCATGTCCGCCCCAACGTCAGAAGGCTCCATGATCTCTACAAATTCACCGTAGCAATTATCCACCATGCAAAGCACGTCGCTTTTAATGGATTTGATATAGGCGATCAGTTCCCCTATCCGTGCCACGGATAGGGTTGGTCTCGTCTGATATCCCTTGGATCTCTGAATGGTCACAAGCTTCGTCTTTTCATTGATGGCTTGACGGATTCCTTCAAAATCAAAGCTTCCGTCAGGGAGCAGGTCCACCTGACGATAGGAAACGCCGTATTCGGCCAGGCTGCCCTTGGAGGGTCTAATGCCGATCACCTCTTCCAAGGTGTCATAAGGCTTCCCCACGGGAGACAACAGCTCATCTCCTGGCCTTAAGTTGCTCATGAGAGCAAGGGCAAGCGCGTGGGTTCCGCAAGTGATCTGCGGCCTTACCAGGGCATCCTCCGTATGAAACACCGAGGCATAAACGGCTTCCAGCGCATCTCTTCCGATGTCGTTGTAGCCGTATCCCGTCGTACCCAAAAGGCAGGCCTCGCTGACCTGATGCTTTTGCATGGCGCCCAGCACCTTTAATTGATTGATCTCGGCAACCTGATCGATCTGCTCAAAGCGATCCTTTAATTCTTCCAAAACGGAATTGCCAAAATCATAAACCTCTTTTGAAATTCCCATGGACAAAAAAGCTTCCTTTGTCCCCAACATGTCTTCTACCTACTTTCCGTTATTTTATGACGCCTTCCCTCCTAAGGTCAGACAGCATTTTCCCGAGGATCTTGTCCTCGTCATAATCATAGTCCTGCTTGTTCAGCCAGATCACTTCCTCTTCCCTGCGAAACCAAGTGAGCTGACGCTTTGCAAAATGCCTGGTGGAAAGCTTGATCTGTGCGATTGCTTCTTCCAAAGTGCATTCGCCAGATAAATAATCCAAGATTTATTTATATCCCAAGGCCTGCATGGAAGTCATGCCCTTTTCGCAGCCAAGCTCACGAAGATGCTTCACCTCATTCACCAGCCCGTTTTGGATCATCTCATCCACCCGGAGCTCGATCTTTTCATAAAGCTTTTCCCGCAGGTCATTCAGCACGAAATAGCAACACCGGTAAGCCCTTTTCCGGAGACGCTCCGTCTCATTATGCGCCGAAATGGGGGTTTTCGTCAACTGGTAAAATTCCAAGGCACGGATGGTACGCTTAACGTTATTGGCATGGATAGCCTCTGCGGAAACCGGATCCACCTTCCGGAGCATCTCATGAAGCGCCTCCGGACCCTCCGCCTTGGCCTTTTCCTCTAACGATTTCCTGTATTCACCATTCTCTTCATTCTCGGTAAAATCAATGTCGCGAAGCAGCGCCTGTACGTAGAAGCCCGTCCCCCCGACAACAATGGGAATCCTTCCGCGGTCATAAATCCCACGAAGCGCGTCCTTGCAGAGCTTTTGAAACGTAACCACGTTAAAGTCTTCCCAGGGTTTCAGAACGTTGATCAGGTGATGCGGAATGCCCTGCATCTCCTCCGGCATGATCTTTGCCGAACCAACGTCCATGTATTCATAGACCTGTGCGGAATCTGCCGAGATGATCTCTCCGTCAATCGCCTTGGCAAGTCTTATGGACAGCTTTGTCTTGCCAACACCCGTAGGGCCGGACAATATGACCATGGGCGGAAGCTCCCTGCCCTCTGGTTTTTGCATTTCCGAAATCATCTGATCCATGCAAACTCCCTAAATAATTCTCTTAAACTTCTTTTCCATCTCATATTTTGAGATCGTAATGATCGTTGGTCTGCCGTGAGGACAATTATAGGGATTGTCCAAGGTGAGCAGCTCCTCGATCAACTGATCCGCCTCTTCAAAGCTGAGCCGGTTGTTTCCCTTGACTGCAGCCTTGCATGCCATTGTGGCGATCCTTTCCTCAACCACCTGGGGATTCTGCTTGCTGACTCCCGCTTCCAGTTCATCCAGGATGGCAAGGAACATCTCACGCTCACCGCAACCATAGAGATCCACGGGAACGCTTCGGAGTGCATACTCATTTCCGCCAAATTCTTCAATCTCAAAACCCATGCGTTCAAAGGTGCCAAGGCACTCCTTTAAGACAACCTCTTCCTGTCCGGAAAGGCTTACGATCACCGGCGGAAACAAAATTTGTGACAGTACCTCTTTTTCATGATACCGCTTCATGAAACGCTCATATTTCACTTTTTCATGAGCGGCATGCTGATCCAGAATGCAAAGCTTGTCTTGATACTGGAACATCCAATAAGTGTCAAACACCTGCCCGATCAACTGATACTCGGATTTCTTGCTTGCCGTTAGGATCTTCTCTTCAAACAAGTCTAATTGCTTGGGTTTTTCTTCTGGCACGTCCCGTGCTACATGAATTTCCTGCCGGGCATTATCTACTTTCGACAATTGTTCTTCCGCCGAAGCGATCTCTCCCTCTGACAATTCTTTTTCCAGAGCGTTATCTTGCTTTTGCAGTTTTTCTAACGGCGCAATTTCTTGCTTTTGAAATTCCGATTCCGGCGTTATTTTCTCCTCTGCCGGAATCTCCGAAGTCTCCGTAAAGAAATCATCTTGTACCGTTTGTTTTGCCGGCGTAACAACGGATTTTAACCGCTCCCAAACGGGACTGTTTTGGAAGGAATCCCTCTTCGGTTTCTCCTTCAGGTACTCTGTTTCCTCCCGAACGAAATCCTCTTTCTTCCGGACGCGTTCAAAGGGTTCCGCAATGGGAGTTTTATTCATTTGCCCCCTGTGATTCCGGTCCTCCTTCATGATCTCCTTCTCATCGGTCAGCCGGTCCTGAGGGATCATTTCCTTGTGAACCAGCACGTCCTTCACGGAAGCCGCAATGAAATCCGTGATCATGAAATTATCCGAAAATCTCACGTCCATTTTCGTCGGATGAACGTTGACGTCGACGCTTTCCACGTCCATGGTAAAATGCAACACGCAGAACGGAAACTTATGCTGCATCAAATACTCTTTATAGCCTTCTTCGATCGCTTTGGCAACAATGGTGCTTCTGATAAAGCGGCCATTAACGTAGTAAATTTCAAAATTTCTGTTTGACCTCACCAGGATTGGTTTCCCGAGATAACCTTCCACCTTAAGGCCGCCCTCTTCGTGCTGGATGGGAACCAGGGCATTGGCGATCTCCCTGCCGTAAATGCGGTAGATCACTTCCCTCAGGTCGCCGTTTCCCGATGTGTGGAATCTTGTTTGACTGCCAATAACAAACTGGAAGGATACGTCAGGTCTGGACAGTGCCAAATGCTCCATCAGATCCGTAACGTAACCACCCTCCGTCGGTGGCTGTTTTAAGAATTTTTTCCGTACGGGAACGTTATAAAACAAATTCCGTACCAGAAACGTTGTGCCCTCAGGTGCGCCGACCTCCTGCAAATCTTTCGCAACGCCGCCCTCCATGCAAAACCGGACGCCCGTAAGCGTTCCTGCGGTTTTCGTGATCATTTCCACCTGGGAAACGGCTGCGATGCTGGAAAGAGCCTCACCCCGAAATCCAAGGCTGTGTATTTTCGAAAGATCCTCTGCCTTCTCGATCTTGCTAGTCGCGTGCCGGAGGAAGGCTTTCTCCACCTGATCCTTCTCCATGCCGCAGCCATTGTCCGTAACGCGGATCAGGCTGATCCCGCCGTCCCGGATCTCTACGGTGATGGCATCCGCACCTGCATCCAGTGCGTTTTCCACAAGCTCCTTCACAACGCTTGAGGGGCGCTCAACGACTTCACCCGCAGCGATCTTATCGATTGTCTCAGAATCCAAAACGTGAATCTCGGGCATTTTCGCTTCCTCCCATTTAGACCATTAGTTCCCCGTCCAACGATTTTTTAGCTTGTTTTGCAAACGGTACAAAGTATTGAGTGCATCCAGGGGAGTCAGAGTCGTCACTTCCACTTCCATCAATTCCTTGAGCACGTCCTCATCCTTCACGGTGTCGAACAAAGACATCTGTCCAAGATCGATCTCATCATAAGTGACGGGCTTTTTCGCCTTTCCTTCCGCCTTGGTATCCACCGCAATGCTTTGCACCTTCTGCGTAATGTCATTGTCGGAAAGCTGCTCCGCGATTTCCTTGGCACGGTCGATGACCATGTCAGGAACGCCCGCAAGCTTTGCCACCTGGATCCCGTAGCTTCTGTCGGCACCGCCCTTAATGATCTTTCTCAGAAAGACGATGTCGTCACCGCTTTCCTTCACGGCGATGCAATAGTTATTAACGTTATGCATCTTGTCTTCCAGTTCCGTCAGCTCGTGATAATGGGTGGCGAAAAGCGTCTTTGCTCCAAGGAGCTTTTTGTTGCTCACGTGCTCGATCACGGCCCATGCAATGGAGAGTCCGTCAAAGGTTGACGTTCCCCTTCCGATCTCATCCAGGATCAGCAGGCTGTTTGGCGTGGCATTCCGCAAGATGTTTGCAACTTCGTTCATCTCCACCATGAACGTGGATTGTCCGCTGGCCAGGTCATCCGATGCGCCGACTCTGGTAAAGATCCTGTCAACGATGCCGATATCCGCGCTTCGTGCAGGAACAAAGCATCCGATCTGAGCCATGAGAACGATCAAGGCACTCTGACGCATGTAGGTTGACTTACCTGCCATGTTCGGTCCGGTAATAATGCTGATGCAGTGTTTATTGTTATCGAGGTATGTGTCATTTGCGACGAACAGATCCCCGGAAAGCATCTGCTCCACGACGGGATGCCGGCCATCCTTTACGTCGATCACGCCCTTTTCATTTAACTTTGGACGGACGTAGCGGTTTCTCTCGGCAACCAATGATAACGAACAAAATACGTCCAGCTTCGCTATGGCCTTTGCCGTTCTCTGAATGCGGTCGATCTCCATGGCAATGCTGTCCCGGATCTGGCAGAAAATGTCATATTCAAGGGTCTGCAGCTTGTCCTCCGCATTGAGGATCGTATCCTCAAGTTCCTTTAACCGCGGCGTCGTATAACGCTCTGCGTTGGCCAACGTCTGCTTACGGATATAATCTTCCGGCACAAGATCCTTGTAGGAATTCGTCACCTCAAAATAGTATCCGAACACCTTGTTATACTTGATCTTTAGGCCCTTGATGCCTGTTCTTTCGCGGTCCTGTTCCTCCAGCTCGGCAAGCCACTGCTTACCATCTCTTTTTGCGCTCCTTAAACGGTACACGTTCTCGTCAAATCCGTCGCGGATCATGCCTCCCTCGCGAATGGTGATGGGCGCGTCCTCATCGATGGCTTGCAGGATCAGCTGATAAATATCCTCCAGTCCATCCAATTCTTCATGGCATTCCGCCAGCTCCTTACAATGAAATTCCCCAAGAACGGTTTTGACGTGAGGTAACATCTCCAAGGAGTTTCTAAAAGCAAGCAGATCCCTCGGATTCGCGGTTTTATAAGTGACCCTTGCAAGCAGGCGTTCAAGGTCATAAACGGCATTCAGATATTCCCGGATCTCGTCTCGGGATACGCTGTTTTTGCAAAGCTCTTCCACGGCGTCAAGACGCTCTTCCATCGCCTGTTTGTCGATCAGGGGCTGTTCCAGCCAGCCGCGGAGCATTCTTGCTCCCATTGCCGTCTTTGTCTTGTCCAGCACCCAAAGAAGGGACCCACGCTTTTGCTTCTCCCGGAGGGTCTCCGTAAGTTCCAAATTCCTTCTGGTTGAACTGTCCAGAAGCATGAATTTATTGGTCAGATAAGGGTATAAATGTCTAAAATGACTAAGGTCCGTCTTTTGCGTCTCATAGAGATAAGACAACAAGGCGCCTGCAGCCACAAGGCCAACAGGAAAATCCTCAATGCCAAGGCCGATCAGCGTGTTCACCTTAAAATGCTTTCTAAGGAGCTTCTTGCAACTCTCGTCATCAAAGGCATGCGCCTCAAGGGGATTGATCACCGCATGCAGCCTGTTCCTCAGCTCACCCACGTCGATGCCGCTCACCAAAAAGGCATCATTACAGATGATCTCGGTGGGTTCATACTTCATGAGTTCGTCCGTGAGCTTCTTGAGGTCTTCCACTTCGGTCAGATAATAATCTCCCGTCGTTACGTCAGCAACGGAAAGCCCGATCTTGTTGGAAGTATATGCAACGCAGACCAAGTAATTGTTCTTAGACTCTTCGAGGGACTGCATGTTCAGGTTGGTTCCGGGCGTTACGACGCGGATCACTTCCCGTTTGACTAAACCTTTGGCAAGCTTGGGATCCTCCACCTGTTCACAGATTGCCACCTTATAGCCCCTGCTCACAAGCTTTGTCAAATACCCTTCGACTGCATGAAAAGGCACGCCGCACATGGGCGCCCGCTCCTCCATGCCGCAATCTTTTCCGGTCAGGGTGATCTCTAATTCCTTCGAGGCAACCAGGGCATCGTCAAAAAACATTTCATAAAAATCCCCAAGCCTATAGAACAGAATACAGTCCTTGTATTCCTGCTTGGTCTCCATGTATTTTGTCATCATCGGGGTCATTTCGCCCATTGTTTTTCCACTCGCTTCCTTGCATTGATTCCCAAAAAGAAATTGGCGGAGCACACTATAAATTGCGCTCCGCCAATATTTTACCACAACATTTTGTTTCTGTATACTTTTTTCTCTCCAAATAACGATCACTTTTCTCAAGTTTAGGCCTTGGCAAGCTCCTTTGCCCGTGCCAGTGCGTCGTCAATGTGAGGGGCAAAGAATTCTTTCCCGACCTTTTGATCAAATTTCGCTTTTTGGAACACCTTCATGGGCTGCTCATTCACGTGAGAGAATACCATCTTGATTCCCTTCTCCTTGCAGTCATCATACAGCTGTTCCAGATTACGCAGCGCCGTCGCGTCAAGGGCGGTTACGCTTCTCATTCTAAGAACCAGAACCTTCGTATCTTCCTTGTAGGAAATGTCCAGAATTTTTCCAGCTGCCGCAAAGAACATGGGACCCGAGATCTCATAAACCATCACGTGATCGGGAATGGTGCGGAGATTGATGCTCTCCGGATCATTTTCATCGTCCACTTCCTTCCAGCCTTGCACCTGTGCCACGTCGCTCATTCTCTTCATGAACAGGATCGCGGCAAGCACAATTCCAACCTCAATGGCAACCACCAGGTCAAAGATCACGGTCAGCGCAAAAGTGGTCACAAGCACCAGCACGTCGCTCATGGGCGAAGCCTTGCAGAGCTTTACAAAATTCCTCCATCCGCTCATGTTGTATGCCACCTGGAACAAGATCGCCGCGATGCATGGCATCGGGATCAGCTTTGCAAGCGGCATCAAAAACAATACGACGATCACCAGGGTTAAGGAATGCACCATTCCGGAAATGGGCGTGCGGCCGCCGTTTTTGATGTTTGCTGCGGTTCTTGCGATGGCGCCGGTTGCGGGAATCCCTCCAAAGCATACCGATCCAATGTTTGCAACGCCCTGTGCCACAAGCTCCATGTTGGGCAAATGCTTGGATCCGATCATGCTGTCAGCGACAACCGCGGAAAGCAGGGATTCAATGCCTGCCAGAATGGCAATGGTCGCGGCGTTCGGAAGCTGCTCGCGCATAAGATTTATGTCAAGCAGGGACGTACTAAGTGAAAATCCGGGTAAACCGGTACGGATGTTGGTAAATGCCTTGCCAATGGTATTCACGTCGAGCTTTAAGCACTCTACCAGCGCAGCGGTCACGATCACGGCAACCAAAGAGCCAGGGATCTTTTTTACAAACTTTGGCCAGATGATCAGAATCGCAAGAGCGATCGCTCCGATGAGCACGCCCATCCAATTGATCGTTCCAAGGTTTGCGATGATCGCTTCCACCTTTTCTGCCGTCTCTATGGGTTTTTCGCCATGTTCGTAAACGATCCCGGCAAAATCCTTGATCTGACCGATAAACAGAGTCACGGCAATGCCTGCCGTAAATCCGGTGGTGATGGTAAATGGTATAAATTTCAACAGATTACCAAACTTAAACAATCCCATGAAGATCAACAGAAATCCTGCCATGATCGTCGCAATGATCAAACCGTCCATGCCGTCCTTCATGACGATTCCGGCAACGATGGTTGCAAATGCAGCCGTCGGTCCCGCAATCTGCACACGGCTTCCGCCCAAGAACGATACCAGGAATCCAGCGATGATCGCCGTATAAATACCTGCCTCAGGCCCAACGCCGGAAGCGATTGCCAACGCGATGGACAAGGGAAGCGCTATGATCGCAACGATCACGCCTGCCACCACGTCCTTGCCAAACTGCTGCGGCGTATAGGTTTTCATCACGGAAAAAAGCTTTGGTTTCAGATAACTCATTTGTATGCACTCCTAATTCAACAACTTTTCAAAACCACGACACATTCTAATGCGAAGTTTTTAGAAATGCAAGCACTTTTTTAAATGCACGGAAATTATTCTGCGCTTACTATACGTCCAAGATAATAAAATCCCCTGCATTCATCAAGCTTCACCATCACCAGCGTTCCCACTTGATCAGCCTTGCCCGGGAAATGGACAATGGTATTGTTGGAAAGCCTTCCCGTAAGCAAAACTTCGTCCGGCCCGGCATTTAATTCTTTTAACGCTTCCGCCGAATTACTGCCTTCATTGATTTCTTCCACAAGGGCTTCCATCACTTGCCCTTCATATCGTTTAACGCGCATTCTGGCCGTCTCCTGAACGCACTTTAATACTTTGTCAAATTCTTCGTGAACCTGATCCTCCGGCACCTGTTCCATGGCCGCAGCGGGCGTACCCGTTCTCTTGGAGTAAATAAACGTAAAGGCATTGTCATACTGCACTTTTTGGATGACGTCAATGGTATCTTGCACGTCCTCTTGTGTTTCTCCAGGGAATCCCACAATGATGTCCGTAGTAAGCGCCACGTCAGGAATTTCTTTTCTGATCTTTTCCGCCAATGCCAGATATTGTTCCTTGGTATATCTCCGGTTCATGGCCTGCAGGATCTTCGTAGATCCGGATTGCAGCGGCAGATGCAAATGTCTGCAGATTTTCTTTGATTCCTTCATGACTTGGATCAGCTCCTCCGACAGATCCTTTGGATGTGAGGTCATAAAACGGATGCGCTTTAATCCTTCGATCTTTTCCACTTCCCTTAAAAGCTGCGCAAAGGAGATGCCGTCTTCCAAGTTCTTTCCGTAAGAATTCACGTTTTGGCCAAGCAGCATGACCTCAACGACGCCGTCGTCCACAAGCTTTTCAATCTCTCGGAGGATTTCCTTCGCGTCGCGACTCCGCTCCCTGCCCCTTACGTAGGGCACAATGCAGTAGCTGCAGAAATTATTACAGCCAAACATAATGTTTACGCCGGACTTAAAGGGATATTTTCTGTCTGACGGAAGGTCCTCCACGATTTGATCGGTTCCCTCCCAAACGTCGACCACCATTTTCTTTTCCAGATTGGCTCTGTATGCCAGTTCCGCAAACGCAAACAGATTATGGGTTCCGAACACCAGATCAACAAAGGGATAGCTTTCGCGTAATTTTTCGATCACCGTTTTCTCCTGGGTCATGCAGCCACAGAGTGCGATCTTCATCGCCGGATTCTTTTTCTTAAATCCGTTTAAGACCCCAAGCCTTCCGTAAACCTTTTGATTCGCGTTATCCCTGACCGTACAGGTATTATAAATGACAAAATCTGCATTTTCGTCATCCGTCAGCACGTACCCGGTCTTTTTTAAGATTCCGGAAAGCTTTTCGGAGTCCTTTGCATTCATCTGACAGCCGAAGGTCACCACGCAGGCAGTAAGACTCCGTCCAAGGCGCTTTCCCTCCTTTGCGACAAACTCCCTAAGCTTTGCCATGAAATAATATTGACGCTCCGGCTCCTTGGATGGAGCTTCCGTGCTTAAGTCAATCCGGTCCAAATCGATAAAATCGTACATTTTGCTTCCTCTTTCTGAAAATACTACTCCAAAGTATACCTTAGGAAAATCATTATTTCAACCATGTTTTCGAAAGATCCGTTTGGGAGTGTCGGAAGGACTCCCCTGTTCCATCTCCCACGCAAGGATTTCCCTGCAGGCCTTTGGTCCCATAACCCACAGACAGATCAGGTTCGGAATGGCCAAAAGCCCATTCGCCAAGTCGGACAGCGTCCACAGGATCCCAAGACCGGCGGTGGCTCCAACAAAGGTAAAAAAGGAATAGATGGCTTGATATAGCCAATTTCTTTTTTCTCCAAAAAGATAAGCAAACGCAGCCTGTCCCTGCGCCGCCCAGCCAAGTATGGTCGCAAATGCGAACAGCGCAATGCAAGTGCCAAGCACGGCGCCGCCATATCTTCCAAAGGTTGTTTCAAACGCAGCGATCATAAGGTCTGCTCCATTTGACGGATCTGCTTTCATGCCGCTCTTTAGAAGTAATTCCCCCTCCTGCGACGTATTGGCTACTCCGCTGCAGGCATATGCAATTCCCGTGATCACGCAAATGACCAAGGTATCAAAAAACACCGCGGAAGTACTGATCCAACCCTGCCTTACCGGATCTTCTTCCGATGACGCCGCAGCGCTGATCCCGCCTGCGCCCAGTCCTGCCTCATTGGAAAATACCCCGCAGGACACTCCGGCATTCAAGCTTTTGATCCAGGAGGCCGTTATTGTTCCGAACACCCCTCCCGATACCGCCTTTGGTGAAAAGGCGCCGACGATAATACATTTTAATCCCGGGAGCAGGTTTTGCCAGTGTAGCGCCATGATCCCAAGGCACCCCGCCACGTAAATTGCCCCCATGGCAGGGACCAGATACGTTGCTATCTTGGAGATCCGCTTCATGCCTCCCGTAACCGCAAGCAAAGTAAGCATTGCAAGGATCATTCCAACGGTTCTTTCCTTCCAGCCGAACGCCGCGTGAAAGGAGGAAGCGATGGAACTGGATTGTACCGCATTCCCCATCCCCAGGGAACAGAGCACCGCAAAAAAGGCATAACACCCTGCCAATACTTTTCCAGTCTTTGGCAGGGGAAATGCCTTGGAAAGCGTGATCATGGGCCCTCCCTTCGGGAGCCCTGATCCGTCCTTTACCCTGTATTTTACGCTAAGCGTACTCTCCGTCAGTTTTGTGGAAAGTCCGATCAGTGCCGATATCATCATCCAAAGAAGCGCACCCGGTCCGCCGGCAGTCATGGCCATGGCTACGCCAACCACGTTTCCGGTTCCAATGGTTGCCGCAAGTTCCGTAGCCAGACTCGAAAAGGAAGAGATGCCATCTTTTTGATCCGCTTCCGTCGGCCCAAGAGCCATTTTCACGGCCCGGAACAGTTTTCTTACGGGAAGTCCACGAAGCAAAATGCATAAATAAACTCCCGTTCCCAGCAGAAATGTAAGAAGCCACGGCCCCCATACAACGTCTCTTATTTCATTGATCCAGCCGGCCATCATAAGCACGCCCCCATAAGGTCCTATGGATTTATCTTATGAATCCGTCGTTCTTTTAGAACTATCCGTTGGCATTTTCACACTTGTCAAAGCCAGGGTTGAAGGCATAGAAATTCTTTTCATTCAGCTTATCCGTGGCCATTCGGAGTGCCTCTCCAAAGCGCTGGTAATGCACGATTTCTCTTTCCCTCAGGAATTTGATGGGCTCACAAACGTCCGGCTCTTTGATCAGTCGCAAGATGTTATCGTAAGTAGTTCTGGCCTTTTGTTCTGCAGCCATGTCTTCGCTCAGGTCCGTGATCACGTCACCCTTACTCTGGAACTCACAGGCATTAAAGGGCACTCCGCCAGCGGCCTGAGGCCAGATGCCAAGGGTATGATCCACGTAATATTTGTCAAAGCCACTTCGCCCAATCTCTTCCATCGAAAGATTTCGCGTCAGCTGATGGATGATCGTCGCCACCATTTCCAGGTGTGCAAGTTCCTCCGTTCCAATATCCGTAAGAAGACCGCCAATTTCCCTGTAGGGCATGGCATATCTCTGGGAAAGATATCGCATGCTGGCACCCATCTCCCCGTCTGGTCCGCCATATTGAGAGATAATGATCTGTGCCAGTTTCGCGTTAGGTTCCTTGATATTCACCGGAAATTGCAATCTCTTTTCATAGTTCCACATTATGCGCATCCTCCTTCCCAGGGAAGAGGCGCGTCTCCCCAGCTCCATTTCTTGCCCGAATCCGCTTCAGCCATGGTGAGCGGATAATATTTCTTTCCAAATTCCCTGCACAGTTGTTTTTTGATCTGCGCATAATGCTGATAATACTCAAGCGCTTTTTGATCCGTGGGGTGCGTATCCAGGAACAGTCCTAGATCCACCATCGTAAAATCTACCACGCCAATGTTAAAGAGGAGTTGCTCCTTTCCATTCATCCTTCGCACCTCCTACCGTTGAAGGGCTTATTTAAGTCGGGAAAGATCGTTCCGATGCGATATGCCTTTTCCAAGTCATCATATACCTTGTCAAAGCGCTGTATTTCAACGTACGCCATGGCCAGCGGACGATTCTTCCACGCGCCAACGCCTGCGTAATCCTGATAATCCATCATTCGAGCCTATGTTCCTTTCTGTTTTTATATCTTATTCATATGCCGTCCTTTTGATTTGGTTACAATATCAGGGCATGGATCGCATTAAGCAAATGGGACAGGGGGACGTATCAATCGACACGTCCCCCTGTCCCAATATCATTACTTATCTGCTTTCGCCCATAAAGAATAATGCCACAAGTCCCGGCCCCGTATGCGTACCGATCACCGGACCAAGAGAATTGATCACAAAATTCCGGATGCCAAACCGTTCCTTGATCAAATCTCTTACGTATTCCGCATCTTCCAAGCAATCACCGTGACTGATCATCACCACGTCATCAAAATGATCATAGTTCTTTCGCTTCTTCTCCATGTAATCAACCATGGCGTGAAGAGCTTTTTTCCTTCCGCGTATCTTGTCAATGTTGATCAGCTTTCCTTCATCATTTACGTGAAGCATGGGCTTGATCCCCGCCAGCGTGCCAACTACCGCAGCCGTTCTCGAAACGCGTCCGCCCCGGAAGAGGTGAAATAAATCATCCACGGTAAACACGTGTACAAACTGTAGTCTGTGTTCTTCCAACCATTCATAAGTTTCATCCATGGAGAATCCTTGATCGCGAAGCTTCACGGCACGATATACCATGAGTCCTTCGCCCAAAGAAGCACAAGTCGTGTCCATCACGATGATCCGGCAGTCAGGGAAATCACTCATGACGTCATCAGCAGCAATCTTCATGCTGTTGTAGGTCCCGCTGATGCCGGAAGAAAGCGGTAATACCAGTATTTCCTTCTCTTTCTTTGCCAGCTCTGACAGAAACGCATATCCTTCCTGAGGATTGATCTGGGACGTGGTAGGCATCTTGCCGTTCCGCATCATGTCGAAGAATTCCTTGGGATCCAATTCTTTTCCCTGACCATAAGTTACTCCGTCCAAGATATAACTAAGCGAAATGCAGCCAACGTGATTTTCCTCCAAAAACTCCTTCGGGAGATCTGCCGTTGAGTCAGTAACAATATAAAACATTTTAGTTCCTCCAGCCGTCAATTATTTCGTCGTACTTCCAAAGCCACCGTTGCGGATTCCGTCCGCGTCATCGTCAACGGTAATGCCGTATTCCAAAAAGATTCCCTGCGCAAATCCGCTACCCGCAGAAACCTCAACGGTCCTGCCTTCGTTTGAGCAATTTGTCATCTTGATAAAGATATGCCCCTCATTGTCGGAATAGTAATAATCACTGTCAATGATCCCAACGGTATTATTCATCTGCAGACGGTACTTGAAGCCAAGCCCGCTCCTGGGATAAATCTTCAACACCCAATCCTCTTCCATCTTTACGCGGATTCCCGTAGGGATCTTGATCGTGGACCCGGGCGTCAGACTAAAGGAAAAGGGAGCATAAAAATCATAACCGGCGCTGCCCTTTGTCGCTCTTTTGGGAAGCTTTATCTCTTCATAGATCTCTTCAAGATCCTTTTCGGAATACTGCGGAAATTCTTCTCTCAGCGCATTCGTAAATTGTTCCTTGCTTACTTTGAAAAACTGGGCAATCCGTCTCATTTTAACTCCTCCTCATTCTCCCATAAATAACATGAGCAAACTTGACGCCTTGCAGCACCTCGTTTGCTCAAGCCAAACAGTATTATATAAGATTTTTTCTTTTACAACAAGTCCCTAAACGTGATATATATGACGTCCACTGGGACATTTTATAACAGGCAGGACGTCACGGGCGCATCCTTTAGCGTCTGCGGCGCGCTTACCGGCTCCCTGGAATAATCCCCGCAATGCAGGACGGGAATCAAGGGATTTTCCTGCTTTAAGCTCTCCTGCACCTTGATCACGCGCTGATTTTTACTTCCCTTCCAAAGAAGCTGATTATCCTTTTCCTCCACGTGAAATTCTCCGTCCACGAGTACGTCCACGTATTTCATCATGGGATACTGCCAAATGTTTTCCCAAACGTCACCGGTATAGAGCCAGATCGTCTTTTTCGGATATTTCTCCTTGATTTCCTCCATGAGATTCCTTACGTCCGCGCGGTTTGCGGGATGCAGGGGATCTCCGCCGGAAAACGTGATCCCGGAAATATAGGACTTGTCAAGCTGATCAAAGATCTCCTGCTTTGCATCCTCATCAAAGAGAAGCCCGCCGTCCGGATCCCAGGTAATGGGATTTTGGCAATCCTTGCAGCAATGATTACAACCTGCAACCCAAAGGACAACGCGAAGTCCGTCTCCGTTTAGCATGTCGTCCTTGGTGATATTATGATAACGCATAATGCCTTAAACACTCCAATCTCAATTACTTCCCAACAATTCCCGTGATTTACATGGACACTCTTTCCTTGATCTCCGCCATCTTGGCGTCATTCAGGCGGCTGTCTCCATGTACTCTCGAGTACGACAGATAACCGTTCATTCGGTCGATCTTCGTAAGGTTCCTGCTTCCGCACTTCGGACAAACGTCCATCTCCAGCTCCTGATGACCGCAATCGTCACAATATGCCAGGGACAGATTTACGCCCTCGTAAAATCCCATTTCCATGGCCCTGTAGATCAACGACTTAACAGCCTCGATGTTGTAATCGATCGGATATTTTACGTACTGGATCTTTCCACCGTTCGCCAGATCCCAGAATCGGTTTTCGAGATCCTGCTTCTGAATGGGCGTGATGTTCTCGGTCACGTGACAGTGGAAGGAATTGCTGACGTATTCCCTGTCGGATACGCCTTCAATGATTCCGTATTTCTTTCTAAACTGCTTTACCTGGAGACCGCAAAGACTCTCTGCAGGCGTTCCATAGATTGCATACAGGTTGCCGTCAGCTTCCTTGAATTCGGCAATCTTTTTGTTGATGTGCTCCATCACCTCTACGGCAAAGGCTCCGTCCTCAACAAGGGACTTGCCGTTGTAAAGTTCCTGAAGCTCGTTCAGCGCAGTGATTCCAAAGCTAGCGGTTGCAGCCTTCAGAAGAGGCTTGATCTTGTCGGTGAGCTTTAAGTGGCCGCCAAGGAATCCGCCCTCGCAGTAAGCCAGCGGGTTCGTTGATGCACGCATTTCTCCAAGATATGCGTAGGTTCTGATATGGAGTTGGCGGATCAGATTCAGATAGTAATCAAGGACCTCATAGAAATCACGGCTTTCCTTCCTGGATTTCTCCAGGATCATGGGAAGGTGAAGTGAAACCGCGCCAATGTTAAAGCGTCCTACAAAGGTCGGCTTGTCATCGTCGTCTGCGGGATGCATGCCGCCTCTCTCATACCAAGGAGAAAGGAACGCACGGCAGCCCATCGGAGAAACAACCCTGCCGTATTGCTTGTACATGCTGGCAACGTAGCCCTTTCCGGTCAGGCTCAGCCAATCCGGATACATGGTCTTTGCTGAACATTCCACGCCTGCATTGAACACGTCCTCCATTTCCTTTCCGGGGCCGTGAAGGTTTTCGTCATACAAAAATACGATCTTCGGGAATAACACGGGCTTCTTGCAGTTCGCCTTGCCCTGTCCTTTCTTTCTGACGTTCAGCATCTGGATCGTGGCCAGACGCGCAAATCTTCCCGTGCCAATGCCTGCTGTCACGGTAATGAAGGGATAATCGCCCCTGCTGGATGCAACGGTGTTAAATTTATATTCCCATCCCTGAAATCCCTGTTCGAAATCTCTCGTCACGTCTGCAAGAGCAACCTCTTCCGCCTTTTCCTTGGCGATACCAAGGCCAACGTACTTGTCAACGTACTTCTTGTAGGACTTCTCCGCATAGGGCTCCAGGATCTTGTCCACTTCCGGTACGGTAAATCCGCCATACTGCTGGCTTGCAGCGGAAAGAACGATGTCTCCGATCACGTCAAACGCCGTATCCAAGGTTTTCGGCTCATTGTACCAGATGTTTCCCATCTCAAAACCGCCGGAAAGAACTTCCTTTACGTTAAAGAGACAGCAGTTCATGGTATCACGCCTTGCGGACATGTCATGCACGTAAATGTATCCGTCGCGACATGCCTGGATCTCCTCGGTCGTCATAAAGAATTTCTGATATAATTCCTTGTTAAACTGATTGAATACGAGACTTCTCTTGGTGGAAACCAATGCGGAATCCGTATTGGCATTCTCCTTGTCTCCGATATACATGATGGACTGGCTCTTTTTGTAAACGTCATCCATCATTCTAACAAAGTCCTGCTTGTAATTTCTGTAGTCGCGGTAACTCTTCGCAACGATGGGTTTTACTTCCTCCAATGCGGATTCCACCACGTTATGCATGATCGCAATGGGAATCTCATTGCTTTCAAATTCGTCGATCTTATCGATTACGTGTTGGCAGATGCTGCGCTTTTCCGCTTCCGTGAACTTCGTCAGCGCGCGGTATGCACTCTTGCCAACGGCATTGATCACCTTTTGAACGTTAAAAGCCTCTTTGCTTCCGTCCTTCTTAATGACAAAGACCTGTTTGGAAGGGCGATATTCCTCTCCATAATTCACTTCATCATTTTGCTGTGCGTGATCAAAATTACTACTCATGACACTCCCCCATTTCTTTATTAAAGGCCGATTATTGATACAATATATTGATCGAAAAATAGAGGTTTTCTCAATATATTGTGCCAGCGTATCAAGTATAAAAGGAATTTCCGCTTTCTGTCAACGTAAAAACTCAACAAAAAAAGGCTCCCAAAATTTTAGGAGCCTTTTTAGAAAAAGGGATTGACAAATCAATTTACTGATAATTAGCCTCGTTGTACGGCAAATCGCCATGCTATTCAACTTGGTCAAGGCCATTTTCAACGATACTGCGAAGGTGATCCATATATTTTTCGCGGACCCAGTCCGGACTGACGATTTTTGCCTCTTTGCCCAAGCCGGCCATCCATCCAAAAAACTGTGTTGATACCGTGAGCTTTACTCTGACGCGGATCCGGCCGTTTTTTTCCTTCCTGAGTCCAACCTCTTTACCAAAACGGTCAACCGCCACTCCAAGGAGGGATTCCGGGAAACTCAAGATCACCGTTTCCTCCGTTCCGCCATACATTCCAAACGTCTGATTTGAATATGCTGCAAGATCAATTTTATCAAATTGTTTGGCGCCGTCCCTGGAAACCGCAAGAACCTTTACCTTTCCCATTTTGTCTACGCGGAAATGACGGATGCCTTGCGCTTCGTCATCAAAAGCGACTAGGTAATAGTTTTCATTCTGCCAAAGAAGCGCCCACGGACTTACAACCCGCTCTTCCTGCTTTCTTGGCACCATTTCCTTGTCAATATTCCAGTCCATGTACTGGAAAGAAATCTTTTTGTTTTCCTGAATGGCTCGATGCACGTTGTCGATGCTGTAATAAATGCTCTCATTGTCTGTTTTTACGCGTCCAAGCACGTGGACCTGTCTCTGCAGTTTTCCAGCATCATGTTTTCCCGCAAACCGTTCCAGTTTGGCAATCAATTCCCGGGATTTTTTTGTCGTGATAAATCTGGAGGATTCCACGGCGTCCACCAGCAGCTTCAACTCAGGCAATTCAAATTCCCGCTCTCCGAGAAAATAGCCGCCTCCGTTCCGGCTACTGTTTTGCAATACGTCAAAACCAAATTCCCGAAGCCGTTCCACGTCGTCATAAATGCTTTTCCGCTCCGCGTGAATCCCCTTCGAATCAAGATATTCGATGATCCGGTTCGTGCTGACGGGAAAAGCTTCACAGCTTTCCTCCTCCAGTAACCGGATCAAATATAAAAGCTTTAGTTTTTGTCCCGAAGATTTTGGCATCCCTTACTCCTTTTAAGGTTTAGGCATTTTCCTGTTGATCAGCGTTAGCGGCCGCTTCCCTCTCGAGAGCAGCATCCTTGCGTTTTCTCATAAAAATACCAAAAAATACGGCAACCACGCCCACGGCAACAAAACAAAGCAATAAAAGTCCGTAACTAGCCAAAGCATTTAAAAATTCCATACTTCGTCACTCCATTTCCAGATCACTGACTGACAGCGAATCTACGCATAATAAAAGTCCCATAAACTTCTCTCAACGTCAAGTATATCAATTGCGGACTTCTTCGTCAAGTCCGTCATTTTCAGCTATTGCATGCTCCACTGGCCAGATTCCACAAAGCGCTCTGCCATTCCCCTTGCGTTAGCGATCACGTCGCCGTCATAGCCAATGATTTCCAACAACTGGATGGCGTTTCTCGTGGTTGCTTTTCCGGGAAGGAGCTTGTATTGGAAGATCACGTCGCCGTCAACAATTTCTTCCTCAAAATGATAGTTATTGAAATCCTGCTTCAAAAGCTCCGTCAGTTCTATGTCATGGGTGGCAGCAAAACAAAGAACGCTTTTTTTGTGTAAGCTTTTCAGGATTTGTGTCGATGCCGCTATTCTTTCCACGGTGTTGGTTCCCCTGAGCACTTCATCCACAAAGCAAAGCACGGGTCTTCCAGGCTCTTTTTCCGCATCCAGGATACGCTTTAATGCCTTGATCTCAACAACGTAATAGCTGTCTCCGCCCTCCAAGTCATCCTGAAGCGCCATGGAGGAATAGATCCTAAAATACGGAGCCTCATAGGAAGATGCGGTACAGGTATGTATCGTCTGTGCCAACAAGGCATTTATGGCCACCGTTTTTAAGAACGTGGATTTACCGGACGCATTGGATCCGGTGATCAGAACACCCTTTTCGGTCTCCAGGGAATTCTTTACGGGATCCTGCAAAAGCGGATGCCAGGCATCCGTGATCTTTAGGGAATCCGCCATGCCTTCCCACAGCTTCGGAATACAGTAATCCGCTCCCTTTTTCCGAAGGCCCGCTCTCCATGCGCCAACGGCAATGCTCGCTTCTATTTTTCCCAGTTGCGTGTTTACGGCATCCACCTTATCAATGTTCCCTCGAAGGAAATTAAGCATTTTGTTGAACTGCATCAGGTCTACGTGGAAAGTCATCTTTACGTAATCCACCAAAAGATCGGCGGGATTGCTCCCTCCCAGGGATCCGTTCCCTGAAACAACCCAAAAAGAGCCTCTTCGAAGCGGTGCCAGCTCCTTACAAGTCTTTCGCACGTCTTCCAGGATTTTCTCAAGCGTTTCTTCCTTCTCTTTCATTGGGAGCTTATCCAGCTTACCCGCGGCATCCAAAAGCTTCAGCACGTATTGAAAGCTGACGATATAAGGCTCTATTTCGTTCTTCTCCTTAAAGTAGGTCGTAACGTTAAAAATCATCAGGGCTACCAGTGCGATCAATCCATAGCTAAAGAAAAATGGCATGATCGCAATGCAGGGAATAAATGCCAAATCCATCAAAATGGCTCTTTTATTATTTCTCTCACCCAGATAATCAAGATTATCCAAGTAATCATATAGCGAAAACTTACCCATGTAGCCAAGCTTTGCCATCAATATCTGCACGTAAACCCGCTGATCTTCCTCTTTTATAAAATGATCTGCCAGCGTTTCAAATTCCTCAAGCTCTTCCTTTGTCTTTCCGGCGCTTCGGAGCACGTGATATAAATACTCCTCACCCGTTGCCGAGTAGGTGTGATTCATGCTGCGGAAAACGTCATCCATCCCAAGGTCATTCCAAGTGACGTCGTCTACCTGGCCCTCCTCCGGATGTTTCCCAAAATAGCGGTCAATCCGCAGAAACCGTTCGATCTTTTCCTCGCGTTTCCGAAGGATGCCGTAATTCTGCCGCAGGTCTTTTTCAAATAGCTTCTGTTTTTTTCTGTCGTTAAAAATGTCCTTCACAATGATCGCCAAAAAAAATGCCGCGATCGCCGCCCCAAAAATTGCATATTCCATGTTCATACCATCCTACGTTTTTATACGCTACTACGATAAAACGTAAAAACGCAAAAGTCAAGGGCGCCGAAGCCCGGCGCCCTTTATTTTATATGATTTAATGCTTTGTTTACGGCGAATTCACCGATATTTTATTACCGCTTAATTACTTAACGTCAAATTTTAGAGTTTTAGATCGCCAGGAAGAATTTCACCAGGAAGATCAAACTCAAAATGGCGGTAAGTACGGAAACGTCTTTTGCCTTTCCGCAGAAAAGCTTTAATACGGTATAAGAGATCAGTCCAATGCCGATTGCATGTCCAATGGATGAGGAAATGGGCATTGCAAGAAGCATAAGTCCAACGGGAACCGTCTGGTAAACGTCATCAAAATTAATGTTCTTTAATCCGCTAAGCATTAAGATACCTACGTAGATCAATGCAGCCGAGGTTGCTGCGGGAGGAATGATTCCGGCAACGGGCGCAATAAACATGCATGCCAGGAAAATAACTCCAGTCGTCAGCGCGGTCAGTCCGGTTCTTCCGCCTGCTTCAACGCCGGATGCGGATTCGATAAACGTGGTTACGGTAGAAGTACCGGTTGCGGAACCAGCCACGGTACCAATGGCGTCTGCGAGAAGCGCTTCCTTCATCTTCGGCATTTTGCCATTCTTGTCAAGCATGCCTGCGCGGCTTGCAGTACCAACGAGCGTACCAATGGTATCAAACATGTCAATGATGCAGAAGGTTACGATCAGGGTAACGATCGTAAAGGATCCAATTTTCAGAAATCCTTCAAAATTAAACTTAAACAACGTGGTATTTGCCATGTCTGCGAAAGGTGGAAGGAACGATGCCGTTGCAAGGGAAGCAAAGGGATTAGTGCCAAGGAAAAGCGCTTCGCCAAACCAATAAACGACGCTTGCAAAAATCATGCCAATGATCACGGCTGCCTTAACCTTTTTCTGCGCAAGGATGATGATCACAAAAAGTCCTACAAACGCCGTAGCAACGCTCAGTACCATCTGTGAATAACCAGAACCCATGGCCGTCTTTGCCTGACCTGCCGTAAGCGCGCCAAAGAAGTCACGCATCATGTAGAAAGGTCCACCCGTCTCGGAATAAACGCCTGCGTTAGAACCAAGTCCAATGTTCATCAGCATAATGCCGATGGAAGGCGCAATGCCCAGACGAACGCCCAAAGGAATGGCTTCCACGATCTTTTCGCGAACGCTGAGAACGGACAGACATATAAAGATAATGCCTTCAATCAAAACGATCACCAAAGCCGACTGATAAGATTCCACGTAACTCATTCCCGTAATGCTGGCCAAATTGGCAACAACCAGTGCAAAGAAACTGTTGAGTCCCATGCCGGGTGCCATTGCAAAAGGTTTGTTTGCGGCAAAGGCCATGACAAACATGCCGACGGCCGACGCAATACAAGTTGCCAAAAATACGCCGTTCCAAAGAGCTTGCCCTTCCGCTCCAAATCCCGTTAAGAGGTTTGGATTCAAGGCGATGATGTAAGCCATCGTCATGAAGGTTGTGAGACCGGCGATGATCTCAGTTCTTACCGTAGTGCCGTTTTCCTTGAGCTTGAAGACTTTCTCTAACATGTTCTTTCCTCCTAAAGTATTATTTTGATTAGAGAACCTTTCTTATGATGAATTTGCTCTAGGCAAATTACGTCCCATTACTTTAACTGCGCACTTCCAAAACCATGCGGCAACAATTCACCCAGGGTACAAACCTTATAATCTTCCAAAGTTTTTGCCACGATGATTACAAAATCATCCTTGCAAAATTCGCTCATCACCTGTCTGCAAAGGCCGCACGGGAATGCATAGGAATCTGGTTTCTGATTCGCCTTGCCGCCTACGATCGCAATTGCCTTAAAATCACGCTCTCCCTCCTGAACGGCCCGAAGAAAAGCAACTCTCTCCGCACAGATCGTCGCGCCGTAAGATGCGTTTTCCACGTTGCAGCCAGGATATGCCCTTCCCTGTTCAGAAAGCAGCGCTGCCCCAACGTTGTAACCGGAATAAGGCGCATATGCTTTGGTCCGTGCTCCAAGCGCCTGCAGGATCAGCTTTTGTACGTCAAAATCCATTTTTATCATATTCCCTCGATCTCTCCCATCTTACGGATTACGCCAGAAACAAGCGCCGTAAACTTCGCCGCAGCGCGATCTGCGGTTTCCTGTACCTCTTTGTGGTTCAGTGCCACTATTGACATACCTGCGGCCAGATTACTGATGCAGGAGATGCCACAGATTTTCATGCCGGCGTGATTTGCGGCAATGGCCTCAACAACCGTGCTCATTCCAACCGCATCCGTTCCCAGCGCCCTAAGTGCCTTGATCTCAGCGGGGGATTCGTAAGAAGGTCCCGTCAGCTGCGTATATACGCCCTTTTGTATTCTGATGCCCTCTTGGGAAGCAACCTCCCAGATCACGTCCTGCAGATCCCGGTCATAGACGTTGGACATGTCAGGAAATCTCGTTCCCAGGGATTCCGGATTGGGACCAATTAACGGATTGGGCACAAAAAATGAAATATGATCGCGGATCATCATCAGGTCGCCTGGCTGAAATTTCTCATTTAAGCCACCTGCCGCATTCGTCAAGAACAGAAACTTAGCTCCCAGACGCTTCATCAGGCGGATGGGCATGACCACGTCGCTCACTTCATAACCTTCATAGAAATGCACCCGTCCCTTCATGCAAACAACGGGAACTTGATCCAGCCAGCCAAAAATGAACCTGCCGTCATGCCCCGCCACGGTCGAAACGGGAAAACCTTCAATTTCAGAATAGGGAATCGTGCATTCAACCCGTAAATTCTTTGCAAAATCACCAAGTCCAGAGCCTAATACCAATGCAACCAGAGGCTGAAATTTCGTTCTTTCCTTCACTTGTAACACTGCTTTTTCCAGTTTCAGTTCCGTTTTCGTTGCCATTCAAAAGATGCTCCTTTGTTTTTATTCAATTTGTCCTACAGTAGTAAAGTATACAGAAATTTTTACGTAAAATCAATTCTTTTACAATAAATTTTGTATGTTTTATATAATGATGCAAACCATGCCGCCATTTGATTCATTTACGATCTTTTGCATGCAATCCTGTAGTTTTTCCTGGCTCTCCGGCCCGATTCCCGAAATCTTGGCATTTATGCCGTCGTTGACCATCTGCTCAACAGATTTTCCAAACACGTTGGTCCCCCACATCCCCTCCGACGTGCTCGAATTTTTAATAAACGCGATCAAATCCTCCGCCTGTTCCTTTGTTCCAACAATGGGAGCAATCTCCGTCACAACGTTCGTCCTGATCATGTGAATCGATGGACTGATTGCTTTTATTTTTACGCCAAATTTGTTTCCCTGATGAATGATTTCCGGCTCTTCCAAAGTAATTTCCTCTCTTTGGGGAATTACCACGCCATACCCGCCGGCCTTAACGCTGTCCAAGGCATCTTTTATTTTGTCGTATTCCTCTTTCATCTCACCATATTGCTTTAACCGGATCATCAGCTGATCTGAGTCTCCGACCGTTTCGCCAACCGCATTGGTCAATGCATTGTAAAAGCATTCTTCCTTTGGATCAAGTTCGATTTTAATGACTCCATCGGATAATCCCAGGCTTTCAATCCTATATCTTCTAAGGAAATCGCTCCCTATTATATCGATATTTTCAGCCACGTCCCTTATTTTTGCAGATTTGTCTCCCAATTCTTTTATTTTACCAATCAAGTCAACACTTATTTTGTCCTGATCATCCAGCGATCTCATCCACCCAGGGCAATAAAACTCCACGGAAGATACTGGAAATTCATACAAAATCTGCTCCAAGACCCTCGTAACGTCATCTTTCCTCAGTTGCTGGCAGTTGACCGCCATGGTCATAACTCCATATTCATCTGCTATCCTTGATGCAACGTTTTTGGCCTCTTCAGAATAAGGTTTTCTGCTATTCACGAGCACCAAAAAGGGCTTACCCGTTTCCTTAAGCGCCGTTATCGTCTTTTCTTCTGCTTCCAGATAAGCGTCTCTCGGCAATTCACCGATGCTTCCGTCCGTCGTGATCACCAATCCTATCGTCGAGTGGTCTTTCATAACCTTATCCGTACCAATCTCAGCAGCTTTGCTAAATGGAATGGGGTTATCGAACCACGGCGTTTTTACCATCCGTTCCTCATCATTCTCCAAATGCCCGGCAGCACCGTCCACCATGTATCCGACGCAATCGATCAGTCTAACCTTTGCCGTAACGTCATCCCCGAGTCGTATGGTTGCCGCCTCCTTGGGCACAAACTTTGGTTCAGTCGTCGTAATGGTTTTCCCTGCCGCGCTTTGCGGCAATTCATCCGTTGCCCTGATCTTTTCCGCACCGTCTTCCATGTTTGGGAACACCATTTCTTCCATAAATCTGCTGATAAACGTTGATTTCCCCGTTCGCACCGGTCCTAAAACGCCTATGTAGATCTCCCCATTACATCTTTCTTTAATGTCACGATACAGATCATATGCCTTTTGAATTTCTGTCATCTTTTTATCATCCTCCCGCAATTGCTGTTACAAACATATGCAAGTCACAAGAATTTTATGTAAGGAACCGCCCCATAACGCGTCAAAAAGGCCGCATCCTTCCGGATACGGCCCTTTCAAATGTTTTACGTTATTTATTTTACAATGCGCTTAAAGCTCTTTTTACCGCGTTTTATGACGATTCCATCGCCTGCAAACTGCCCGGGATCAAAGCTCAGCTTAACGTCCGTAACTTTTTCCCCGTCAACGGTAACGCCGCCCTGCTCAACGGCACGTCTTGCCTCACTTCTGGATGCGCAAAGCCCGGAGCTTGCAAGAACTCCAAGGATATCAATCTTTCCGTTCAGGAAATCTTCATCCTTCAGTTCGTAGGTCGGCATGTTTGCATCATCTCCGCCGCCTGCAAATAAAGCCTTGGCGCTTTCCTGCGCCTTCATGGCTTCTTCCTCACCATGAACAAGCTTGGTCAGTTCAAATGCCAGGATTTCCTTTGCCTGATTGAGCTGGCTGCCCTCCCAATGATCCATCTCATCAATCTGCTCCAGGGGAAGGAAAGTCAGCATGCGCAGACACTTAAGCACGTCGGCATCGCCAACGTTTCTCCAGTACTGGTAAAACTCGAAGGGAGAAGTCTTCTCGGGATCCAGCCATACGGCCCCCTTCTGGGTCTTGCCCATCTTCTTTCCCTCAGAATTCAAGAGCAGCGTGATGGTCATGGCGCAGGCATTTTTCCCTAACTTTCTGCGGATCAGTTCCGTACCGCCAAGCATGTTGCTCCACTGATCGTCGCCGCCGAACTGCATGTTACAGCCGTAACGCTTGTAGAGCTCCAGGAAATCGTAGCTCTGCATGATCATGTAGTTGAATTCCAGGAAGCTCAGTCCCTTTTCCATTCTCTGCTTGTAGCATTCAGCCGTCAGCATTCTGTTGACAGAGAAATGAGCGCCCACCTCGCGCAAAAACTCAATGTAGTTTAGACCCCTGAGCCAATCGGCATTGTTTACCATCATGGCCTTGCCTTCGCCAAACTCGATAAAACGGCTCATCTGCTTCTTAAAGCATTCACAGTTGTGATCGATCTGCTCCACGGTCATCATCGTGCGCATGTCACTTCTTCCGGAAGGATCGCCAATCATTGCGGTACCGCCGCCAATCAGGGCGATGGGACGGTTCCCGGCCATCTGAAGTCTCTTCATCAGGCAAAGTGCCATAAAATGTCCCACGTGCAGACTATCTGCAGTCGGGTCAAAGCCAATGTAAAACACGGCCTTTCCATTGTTGATCAGCTCCTTGATCTCTTCTTCATCCGTGAGCTGTGCCAAAAGTCCTCTGGCTTTGAGTTCGTCAAAAATCGTCATTTCTTTTCCTCTCTTTCCGCCCTTCGGCTACTATTTGACGGTTGCAACGCCGTCCCATGATTTGAAGGATTACAAGGGAGAGTTTAAAATAAATAAAGCTCACCCTCTTTCAAAAGGGTGAGCCCTCACTCACGTTACCACCTTCGTTCCCGCACGCCTCACAACGCACGGCTCAGCGAGTATCCATCAATACTCTTGTCCGATATCGGGGACCACCGTCAAAGCCTACTCCCTGTGATCAGGTTTGGGTTTGCTGCTCCGAGACGTATTCCCAAAAGACTTTCCGCGCCTCTCACCTGCCGGCAACTCTCTGTCAAAAGCTTCCTCTTGGTACTCTTTCTCTTCATCGCATTGAAATATGATATTGTGATAGTAAATCAAATATGCTGCTTTGTCAAGTTATTTTTGATTTCATTCCAACTGCTCATTTTTCATTCGTTACTGATCTCCTTGAATGCATTCTACTGATATTACGATTCAAAAAGAGAAAACGTATAATCAAGAAAAAATTTTTTTCAGTTTTAAGAAAACATGATAAAATGGAACTATAAACATTCTTTCGCGCGGGCAAATAATTTCCTCGGAGGGCAATTATGAGTTTCCTCGATTTTCTGGCATCTGAATTTTCAAAATTACAAAAGGCAATCCTGGTGGAATCCTTTCAGGATGATCTCGATTCCTCCGTTACTTTCGAAGTAGTCGACCGCAAAACCCCTTTTCTCCCACTGTTTGACGTAAGACGTCTTGAGTTTCAGCGTGGGTCTTCCTACAGTTATTCTGCCATCTTTTTGAATAAGCATTTACGCCTTCAGCCAATCTACTTTGCCGTCCAGCGCCTTACGGAAAGCTTTTTTCCAAAGTTTTCCCTCTTGGAAAGCGCGCTGGTCCTTGGATGCGCCGGTTGTTCCATTCCCCGCTTCCTTGCACTTTCCTCAAAAGACTGTAAGATCACCGGAGTGGAATACTCTGAAACCATGATCAAAATCGCAAAGAAATACTTTATTGACGATCCCTTATATCAAAATTTTCTCCTGCTTCACGACGACGCATTTTCTTACATTCACAAGGCAACGGAGCAATTTCAATTGATCTACGTCGATTTATTCCTAGCAGAAAATAATTATCCGCAGATCACGTCCGCGGAATTCGTAAATGACATCGGATCCTTAATGACCGGGGAATCCATCGCCATCTTTAATTCCTTATGCCTCAGTAAGGAAGATTGCGTGAAATTTGCTTCACGTTATGTGTCATCCTTTACCGCCACGTACGTTTTTGACCATCAGTTCCACTATTACGTTGTTTTTGTTAAAACTTCATCCTCATCCAAGCTAAATGCTTTTGAAAAAAGAGCAATGAGTTACGTCCGTTTGGATGAACGCTTCATTGCTCCTTAACCATTGAAATAATCCTTCAAACCTATCGATTGACCATGAGCTTTACCATCGCCTGATTTAAGCCGTCCACGGTCAGTTTGTACATCGGGAACAGTTCCTTGATCGCCGTTTCCGCCTCTCTCCAGGGCGCCCTGCCAGGAGCCATCTTAGGGTTCAGCCATACGACTTTCTTATAATGACGTTTGATCTGATTCAGCCACTGCCATCCGGACAATCCGCCATTCGGTCCCCTGTAATTACCCGTATCTGAATACAATTCTTCAGGCGCCATTGCGGCATCTCCAACGATGATCACCTTATAATCACTGTCCACGTTGCGGAACATCCACTCCGTGTCTACCCAGTCACCGTTCTCACATTCCGGGGTTTTGTAGACCTTACTGTAAATGCAGTTATGGAAATAATAGGTCTTTACGTCCTTGTAGTGATTGGATTTGTGTACCGCCTGAAAAAGATCGTTCAGCAGGCTGCTAAAGGGGATCATGGTACCGCCGGAATCCATCAAAAGAAGCAGTTTTACCGCATTCTTCCTCGGCTTTTTCATGACGATCTGAAGGCAGCCGCCATTGTTACACGTCTTATCTACGGTGCCGTCAATATCCAGCTCCGTCTCGGGAATGTCAAGTCTGGAAGAGAATTGACGCAGTTTTCTAAAAGCAAGCTGGAACTGACGGTTGTCCAGTACCCTGTCATCCCTAAAATCCCTATATTTTCTTGCGCCCACAACGGAAAACGCCGATTGATAGCCCGTCTGTCCGCCCACGCGAACGCCGCCCACGTTTCCTCCCATGTTGCCGAAGGAAGTTTTACCCATGGTTCCGATCCAAAAGCTTCCGCCATTGTGCTCTTCATTCTGATCACGAAGGCGTTGCTTGAAGGTCTCTTCCACCATCTCTTTGTCAATCTGGATGTCTTCCATCTGGTTTAAGTGCGCCCTGGCTTCCTCATGCGCCAGTTCCAACATGTCAGACTTGTCCAGCCACCTGAGCATCTGCGCGCCAACCTCCGTCTCCTTCTGGGCCGGTTTAAAGCACTCGTCGAATGCCATGTCAAACTTATCGTAATCCGTTTCGCTCTTTACCAGGATCATGCGAGACACAAAATAAAACTGTGTCAGCGAACTGCCGCAAAGCCCCTTGTCCAGAGCCTCCTGCAAAGTCAGGAACTCTCCGAGCGTCACGTGAAGTCCCTTACTTCTTAAACTTTCAAAGAATTTTGTAAACACCTGATCCGCTCACTCCTCATCGTAAATCCTTGAACACATATTGTGTAAGCCTAGAGTTACTTTAATGGTTTCCGTGTTTAACGAGTTCCAGATCCTCATCCTTCTTTACGACAACGCCAACGAACGGAAGCTCCGCCTTGATCCTGTCAGCGGAAATGCCGCCGATCTGAAGGGCGTTCACCCAATCGATCAACTCTGAGGTGCTGGGCTTCTTGCGGATGTCATGGATCGCGCGGATCTCATAAAATGCGTCCATGGCCTGCTTTAAAAGATTTTCTTCCACCTGAGGAAAATGCACCTTTACGATCTCTTCCATCAGATCCTTGTCAGGGAAATCAATGTAATGGAAAATACATCTTCTAAGGAATGCGTCAGGCAATTCCTTCTCCGCGTTGGAAGTGATGATCACGATGGGACGATGCTTTGCCTTTACGGTGCGCTTGGTCTCATTGATATAAAACTCCATCTGGTCTAACTCCCAAAGAAGGTCATTGGGAAATTCCAGGTCTGCCTTATCGATCTCATCGATCAGAAGCACCACCTGGTCCTCGCTGTCAAAGGCCTCACCCAACTTACCAAGCTTAATGTATCTGGCAATGTCATCCACGCCCTCAACGCCAAACTGACCATCATACAGACGCTGAATGGTATCATAAACGTAAAGACCTTCCTGGGCCTTAGTGGTTGACTTAATGTTCCAAATGATCAGTCTTTTTCCAAGATTCTTTGCAACCGCTTCCGCCAGCATGGTCTTGCCCGTGCCCGGCTCTCCCTTGATCAATAAAGGCTTTTTCAGCGCGATCGCTATGTTTACGCTCGCCATCAATTCCTGGCTTGCAACGTATTCCTGAGTTCCCTGAAAGCTTTGATTATCCATGTTTTCCTCTCACTTCTGCCCGATGGCCTTTTCATTCTAAGTAAACACAAATATTATATGGGATTTTAGGTGAAAAATCAATCCCACTTTGCTTAAATGACCTTTACAAGTTCTATTGCTTATAATAAAATAATTTGAAGGAACACTAATCAAAAGGAGCCTTAACACAATGAAAAAAGCATCCAAAGCGATCCGCCCAGTTTTTTACGTTATTGAGATCCTGTGGGCACTTTTATTTATGTTTTTTATCATCAAAGCCCAATATTACCGCGCTGCCGGATGCGTTTTGTGGGGCTCGGTTTTCGCATATCTGTATCTGATCCAACCCTTTTCAAAACTGCACAATCAGCCTTACGCGTCTTCTGACGGAAAAGTATCCAAAAAGCACGACGTCATTACGGCTATCGTTTGTCTCGCATTGATCCTGGCATGTATTCTTCCCATGGGGCTTGCGCCCGCCTATAACGGCGAATTTCCCCAGCACCGCAACCAGTATGAGGTTCTGGCACATTCCTTAAAGGAAGGTCACGTATGGCTTGATCTTCCCGTGGATCCAAAACTTCTTGAGATCAATCCCTATGAGCCCGCCGAACGCGTTGCCGCGGAAGTGGATTATTATTCCGATCACGCCTTCTATAATGGCAAATATTACATGTATTTTGGCGTTGTTCCCGCGATTTTACTGTTCCTGCCCTATCTTTTGATCACGGGTCAGGATCTCACTACGTACCATGCAACCCAGTTTTTTGCGGCATTTGCGATTCTTGGGGTTTTTCTTCTTTTCCGTAAGCTGGCAAAAAAGTATTTTCCTTCCATGTCCTTCTTGCTGTTCCTTTCACTTACGACTGCATTTGCGACGATCTGCGTGTACTTTAGCGTCGGAACGCCCGCTTTGTATTGTACGGCTACTACGTCTGCCGCCTGTCTCTCCATTTGGAGTATCCATTTCTTCACTTCCGCCGTTTTTCTCACGGAAGCGAAAGCGCGATGGAAGCGCGTTCTTCTCGCCTCCCTTGGATCTTTATTTGGCGCTGCCGCCTTTGGATGCCGTCCTTCGGGCGCACTCGGAGCCTTTTTGCTGGTGATTCCCTTTTTCTTTGAATATCTCCGCACGGAAGTACTGGCAAACAAATCTGAAAAATCCTATGTTTTGAAATTGATCGGACGGATCTGTGTCATCGGTCTTCCTTATCTGATCATTGGTCTTTTGCTGATGTATTATAATTACGTTCGTTTTGGAACCCCTACGGAGTTTGGACAATCCTATCAGCTTACCGTCTGTGATCAGAGCAAGTACGGTAGCTTTTTCGAGGAATTTAGCACCGTGCGCACCGTAAACGGAATTCTCTATAATTTCATTGGTTTTACGCCCATCATTGGAGAATTTCCCTTTGTGTATTACAACAGTACCTTTGTTAATTTCCCTATTTTGTTAATGATCTTTGGCGCATTTACCGAAAAAGGCCGTGCATTTGCGAAGCAGACGAAAATGCGTTTACTCACCGCATTCCTCTTCATTGCGCCTCTTGTAACGACGGTCATGCAGATCGCATGGGCTCCCGGAAACGGATCTGCGGAGCGCTACCGCATGGACATTTATTATCTGGTTACGCTTCTCGCATTTATCGTGATCGGATCACTTATGAAGAATCTTCCGGAACAAAAACAGTCCTTATATGGATTCCTGCTTTGCCTGTTATGCCTTCAGGTCATGTTTTTCAGCGCATTGTTCCTGCTCTTCCCGGATGATTACAATTACACCCATTGGTTCCCGGAAAAGCTCCCGCTTCTTCGTCAAGTGTTTATGTTCAAATAACATACAAATCATTCATTCAATGGCAAAAAGAAAAGCCAGAAAGCAAGCCGCAATGGCTACTTTCTGGCTTTTTAGTTTTACGTTCTCATTCATCAAGTCCAGCTTGCTACGGACAACTCACTCTTCTTATCCCGAAGCATCAATTCCTTCACTGCCTCTGCAGCACTCTTTCCTTCAAACAGCACCTGATTTACTTGTGTGATGATGGGGAGCTGCACCTGATACTTTTCAGCAAGCTTCATGGCCGCCTTCGCGGAATACACGCCTTCAACCACCTGTTGCACTTCGTCCATGGCCTCCTGATAGCTCTTTCCCTGCCCGATCAAGATACCGGCACGGCGGTTTCTTGAGTGCATGCTGGCACAGGTAACGATCAGGTCGCCAATTCCCGTGAGTCCGCTAAAAGTCTCCGCCTTTCCGCCCATCGCAGTGCCAAGTCTGGAGATCTCCATGATGCCTCTGGTGATCAATGCCGCTTTCGCATTGTCTCCGTACCCTAGCCCGTCAGCGATTCCTGCGGCAAGCGCAACCACGTTTTTTAAGGAACTGCCAAGTTCAATGCCAAGCACGTCAGGACTGGTGTAAACGCGAAAAACGGGGCTCATAAACACGTTCTGAACGTATTCTGCGGTCTGCTGGCTCTTTGCGCCCACAACAACCGTCGTGGGAAGTCCCCTTCCAACCTCCTCCGCATGCGAAGGACCGGACAATACGGCAACGTCCGCATTGGGAATCTCCTCTTCGATGACCTGCGTCAGCGTCATCATTGTTGCTTCCTCAATGCCCTTTGCCACGTTCACGATAATCTGTCCCGGAGCCACAAACTCTTTAACGTCATGCGCGGTTTGTCTGGTAAATTTACTGGCAACTGCCATAACTACAATGTTTTGATCCTTGATCGCTTCTTCCGCATTCAAGGTAAATTTCATGCTCAGCGGGATCTCTACGCCCGGAAGCATGTTGTGCTCATGCTTTTCACGGAGCATGTCAATTTCCTTCTCAAGCTTTGACCAAACCGTAACCTCATGACCATTTTTGCAAAGGAGTACTGCCAGGGCAATTCCCCAGGTTCCCGCTCCCAAAATGCCTACTTTTGCCATACGCCCCTCCTGATCAATCCACTTTATTTTTCTTGCTTAGATAGGTCTTTCTTTCCGTTCCGCTAAGGAGTCTCTTAATGTTCTCCCGATGCTTCCAAAACGCCAATGCGGTGAGCAGCGCAAAAACCACGTATGCCTCAATGAGCGCTGGCTGCGTCATGTTAGAAAAGTATCCCAACTGTCCGCAAACCACTAGCATGATCATCAAAACGGTATAAGTCAAAAGCGAGCATAGGGAAACCAGATGCGTAAGAAAGAAATTGCCAAAAAACGTTGCAACGCCAACAACCATAAACAAAGGATCAAAAGCAATCACCATGCCTGCCGTTGCGGCAATTCCCTTTCCGCCCTTAAAATTCATGTAAAAGGGATAATTATGTCCCAAAATCGCTCCTGCGCCGGAATACAGACATAACAGCTGGATCATGTCCTGATGACTCTCACCAAACAAAACCCGGACCAGCACGATGGCCAAGATACATTTTATGCAGTCACCCAGAAAAACGATCAGGCCAGCCTTTGTGCCAAGAACCCTGAGGGCATTCGTAGTACCGGAATTTCCGCTTCCATGTTCCCTGATGTCAATTCCATGCAACTTTCCGTAAAAAAATGCCGTCTGAAACAGACCAAATGCGTATCCGATCAAAATTGCAAAAACGCGTACCATTTTCAGTTCCTCACTCTTCTCAGATTTAGCACTGCTTACTTTTCTTCGTTTCTCTCACGAATGATAAAGTGAAGCGGCGTGCCGCGGAATCCAAAGGTTTCGCGAATCTGGTTTTCTATGTATCTCGTATAAGAAAAATGCATTAATTCCTTGTCGTTGACAAAGATCACGAACGTGGGCGGCTTCACGGCAACCTGGGTAATGTAATAAAGCTTCAGACGTTTACCCTTATCCGTGGGCGGCTGTTGCATGGCAACGGCTTCCGTCATGATCTCGTTCAAAACGCCCGTCTGCACTCGCATGGAATGGTTCTCGCTCACCACGTCAATGGTTTCAAACAGCTTATTCATGCGCTGTCCGGTCTTCGCCGAGATGAACAAAAGCTCTGCATAAGGCATAAAGCTAAGGATGTCGCGAACCTTCTCCGTAAAGCGATAGATCGTCTTGTCGTTCTTTTCCACGGCATCCCACTTGTTCACGGCAATGATCACGGCTTTTCCGCGGTCATGGGCAATGCCGGCGATCTTTGCGTCCTGCTCCGTAACGCCTTCCTGGGCGTCAATGACCAAAACGGCCACGTCTGCGCGTTCAACGGCACTTACGGTCCGGACGATCATAAAGTGTTCCAGTTCTTCTTTGATTTTATTCTTCCTCCGAAGTCCAGCAGTATCGATAAAGACGTATTCCTTCCCACGATACTTCACTTCCGTGTCAACCGCATCCCTGGTCGTGCCTGCCACGTCTGAAACGATCAGGCGGTTCTCTCCAAGAAGCTTGTTGATGATGGAGGACTTTCCAACGTTCGGCTTACCGATGATCGCGATCCTGGGTCTGTCATCCTCTTCCTGCGGTCCGAGATCTTCAGGGAAATGAGCGCTGATCGCTTCCAGCATGTCTCCAAGTCCCGTGCGGTTAGCCGCTGAAACAGGAATGGGATCTCCAATGCCAAGATTATAAAATTCATACACGTCCGCCATGTATTTGTTGACGGAATCCACCTTGTTGACAACCAAAACCACGGGCTTTTGAGACCTTCTGAGGATGTCTGCGACCTTGGAATCCGCATCCTGAAGTCCCTGTTTCACGTCAACCAGGAAAATGATCACGTCTGCCGTGTCAATGGCAATCTGCGCCTGCTCACGCATCTGGGACAAAATGACGTCTTTGGAATCCGGCTCAATTCCGCCGGTATCGATCAGCGTAAAAGTGCGATCCAGCCAAGTAACGTCCGTATAGATCCTGTCCCTGGTAATGCCAGGCGTATCCTTTACGATAGATATGTTTTCTCCTGCCAATGCGTTAAACAGCGTAGATTTCCCGACGTTCGGCCTTCCAACCACTGCCACGATCGGCTTTCTGCTCTTGCTCACGTAAACACCTTACCTTTCTAAATTCAAAATGACCCTGCCCCATTTTTTCAAGGGGATCAATCATCCAAAAAAGCTTCCACAAATTCGCGTCCGCTTGATTTTACAATATAAATTGGCACTTGTAAAGCCTTTTCCAAATCTCCCACGTGAAGATCGTCCAAAAACACGTCCTCGCCGCTTCTAAGAACGTTACAGGGCAGATATAAACGGCTTCCCTTCTCTTTCTCTTTCATCTGCGCCAGAATGTCCTGCCCGGTCAACAATCCGGAAACCGTGATGCGCTCTCCGAAGAAATCATTCCGGATCGCATACACGTGAAGCTTTAAGCCAGGACAATACTGCATCAGTTCCTGCGCCATTTTCTCTATGTAGGGAAAGATCAATCTGCCCGTGGCAAGGGAATATTCAGCCTTTAACTCATGATCAGGAAGCAAGCCTTCTTTTTTTCTGCGGTCCAACTCCTCATGAAACTCATTAAGAAGAAGCCTGACCATGCCGACGCCATTCTCCAGCTGAAGATATCCGTCATAACGATCTTCTTCCGGCACTTCCTGCCCCGCCAGAATATACCACTCATCACTGGCATGGATAAAGTGGATCCCATATTTTTCAAAGCAAAGCTTTTGGTAACGGTGGATCAGATCCAGAGTTTCGATGGCGTCCTCTTTTTCAAAGGGTTCCAAGGGATACAGGCCCTCGCGATACTTGGAAAGACCGACGGGAACAACGGAAACGCTCTGCAGGTTCGGAATATACTTCATCATTTCCCTGATGGAGAATTCCAGTTCCTTGCCGTCATTGACCCTTTTACATAACACGATCTGGCCGTTCATGGTAATATCCGCCTCAAAAAAGCGGTCAACCTTCTTCAGCGCGTCACCGGCAAACCGGTTATTTAGCATTTTGCATCGAAGTTCGGGATTCATGGTCTGAAAGGAAATGTTGATCGGGCTTAAGTGATATCGGCAAATGCGGTCCACGTCCTTTTCCGACATGTTGGTGAGCGTAACGTAATTGCCCTGCAGGAAAGATAATCTGGAATCATCATCCTTAAAATACAGCGTTTCACGCATTCCCTTGGGCATCTGGTCGATAAAGCAAAAGATACATTTGTTACAGCAATGTCGGTAATCATCCATCAACCCGTTTTCAAAGGTAAGGCCCAGGTCTTCGTCAAACTCCTTGTCCACTTCCAGCAGCCACTGTTCCCCGTCCGGCTTTTCCACCAAGACCTCTATGTATTCGTCCTGCACCAAAAACTGATAGTCAAAAATGTCTTCTATCGGCGTGTTGTCAATGGCCAGGATCGCATCACCAGGCTCGATTTCCATCTCCTCAGCTATGCTTCCCGCCTCAACGGTTTTCACGATATGCTTTTTATATTTTGGTTCCTTTGCAGCCATGACTTCACCCGTGATCCCAAGTGTTTTTTCTTAATGCCAACATATCTAGTATACCCGAAATCTCTTGACGTGTCGATAGGGGAATGTTATAAATAATTATGGTTTTTATGATAGAAATTCTTTTCTTTTAGAGGAGATCAAACATGCCTGACTTAAAAGAATTAGAGAACGCAATGCCGGTCGCCCCGCTGAAGATTGTGGCCCTGTCTTCCACCCAGAGACTGGGAAAGCGCATCAACAATTACATGGTGGAATTCCGGAAAAGCGTTCACAACGACAAAGTAAAAAATGATCCCGCGTTTCACGGTTACTTTGAAAAGAATTACCTGGTAAACTGTGACACTCCCCGGTTTGGGAGCGGCGAAGGCAAAGCCGTATTTAATGAGTCCATCCGCGGAAAAGATCTTTTCATTCTTGTCGACGTGTGCAATCACAGCATTACCTACCAGATGAACGGTTATACGAATCACATGTCTCCGGATGACCATTATCAGGACTTAAAACGCGTGATCGCTGCATGCAACGGTAAGGCCAGAAGGATCAACGTGATCATGCCCTTCCTCTACGAAGGACGCCAGCACAAGAGAAATGGCCGTGAATCCCTTGATTGCGCCTATGCACTTACCGAGCTTCGTGACATGGGAGTCAGCAATCTCATTACGTTTGACGCTCACGATCCCCGCGTACAAAATGCTACGCCGCTTGCGGGTTTTGACAATTTCCTGCCCCCTTATCAATTCATCAAGGCTCTTTTAAATGCCGAGATCGATCTGCTGGTGGATAAGGATCATCTCCTGGTTATCAGCCCTGACGAAGGAGCATTGGATCGCGCCATTTACTTTGCAAGCGTTCTTGGAGTTGACACCGGCATGTTCTATAAGCGCCGCGACTATTCCACGATCGTAAACGGCAAGAACCCCATCGTTGCCCACGAATTCCTCGGCGACAACATCGACGGCAAGGACATCATCATCATTGACGACATGATCTCCTCTGGCGGAAGCATGTTGGATACGGCCAAGCAGCTCAAGGGCATGAATGCGCGAAGAGTCTTCATCTGCACCACGTTCGGTCTGTTTACGGATGGCTTGGCAGCCTTTGACAAGGCTTATGAAAAGGGATATTTCGATAAAGTGATCACCACGGATCTCACCTATCTTCCTCCCGAGCTTTATACCAGGCCTTATTTCGTTGAAGCTGACATGAGCAAGTTCATCGCTTCCATCATTGACTTCATGAATCATGACCTGTCGCTTGCGGGAGTTATGGCCACCACGGATAAGATCCATTCGATCCTTGAAAGCTATAACAATCGTTCCAACATGGACATCATCGAATAGTTTTGATTGCATATTTTCGGGGACGCGTCTTATGACACGTCCCCGTTTTTTATTCTTTCTTATCCTGCTGATACAAAGGAAAATCAATATTCACCTTGAAAAGGTCGGCGTCTAATTGAATCTCAAAATTTCCACCCAAGACGTTCGTAAGGCTTTTTGCAATGTAAAGGCCAAGGCCGCTTCCTTCCGTACTTCTCGAACTGTCTCCACGGATAAATCTTTCCGTCAGCTCATCCGCATGAATGTTCATCTGTGCCTTCGAAACATTTTTGATCTGCAGCAAAACCTTTGCGTTATCGGTCACCTTGACTTCCGCATATACCCTTGTGCCTTCCATGGCATACTTGCATATGTTATTGAACAGGTTTTCCATCACGCGCCACATTCTGCGGCTGTCCGCATAGATCAGAGACGGTTTCTCGTCAATCTCCGCCACAACTTTTAACTTCGCTGCCTCTAACTTTTCAGACAGTTCTCCGATCGTCTGTTGCAACAGCTCACCCAGATCCAGCACCTCAAGATTTAACGTGATGTTTCCGGAGGAAATCTTGGAAGCTTCCACCAGGTCATCCGTCAAATCCTTTAATCTCTGGGATTTATTCTCCAGGATCTCCACATAGTTCTTTGCCTGCGGATCCTGAATGTTGGTGCGCTTTAGGAGGTCCACGTAGTTTATGATGGAGGTTAGCGGCGTCTTTAAGTCATGTGACACGTTCGTGATCAGGTCAGTCTTTAATCTCTCATCCTTTACGCTCGTCTTTACGGCATTGTCAATGCCTTCGCCGATGTTATTTACGGCATCAGACAAAAACTTATTCATGCCGTGAAGCTTTCCCGTGTCCAGTTTATATTCCACCTCACCGGACCGGATCCTGTTAATTCCATCGATGATGTCATTAAATTCTGCGTTCTTCTTAAAGAGTCGTATTCCGACAGCCACGTCCACGATCAAAAGAAATACCAGCAATACTGCGCGCTTCACGGGATCCTGGAACAATATGATGCCAATCAGCGAGACAAAGTTTAACATCAAAAAGATCATGTACGGCAACAGCACGCTGATCAGAGAGCTTTGATGCGCCATGACGGTCTCAAAAGCACCGTAGGTAGCATTTATGACAAGTCTCAATAAGCTATTCTTATATGCATTTAATGATTTTAATCTTCTGACAAGACTGTACCACAAAAGGCACAGAAGCACGCTAAACCAAAAACCGACTGCGGCATATAATCCATATTGCGTGAGCAGAACGTTCTTTGCCCCACTTCCAAGACTCATGCGGGTCTCATAGACAGTCATTGTCATCTGCCTTAAATACAATATGATGCGGTATATCCCGTAGCCAAAACCGGCAATTGTGCAGAGAAAAACTTCCGTCCAAATCTTGTCGAACGCGTTCAGATAATGCTTTACGCTTCCGTCCTCCGCATAGACGGAGCCAGCCGTCACCGTCAGATACAGGAAAATTCCCACCCAAATGATCAACAGCGCGATCAGGATCGTTAGGATGCCGGCCGTATTCGGCACAATGCGTTCGTACATTTCCGAAGCAATGCTAAACGCGTCGTCCTTCACCTCATAGCTAGTGTCTAAGGAGATCCAGATATAAACGTCTTCCAGGAACGGATAATGTGCTGCCCGAAGGAGCTCAAATACGTTGCCCTCCGTAAAATCCTCATTTCCCATGATTTCCAAGCTATTGGGGTAATAAATCAAGTATTTGCTGTTCTCTTCAAACACTTCGGTCAGCTTTTCATCGTCTAATTCCGCCAGATCGGGAATGTTGGAGAACATGTCTTTTTCTCCCTCGGCATTCCTCATGCGGATGACGTATTTCAGATTACTTTTTCCCTCTGCATAAAGCTTTGCACAGTTCTGGTACAATTCATAATTCTCGGCGAGCGTGTTGCTGGCGTCAACAATGTTCCTCTGGAGCTGGATAAACTCCGGCCAGCCGTCAACAAGATCATACAACTGGGTCTGATGATCCGTGGTCGCATATCTAAACACCAGGGAATTAACGTAAACCGTCAGGTTTCCGTCATCCTCCTTGTTTAACGCGATTCCTTCCGAAGTCTTGCTCATCACGTAGGAAAACGCCATGTCCTCAAGCTGTGCCTCGGTATACTCTGCCATTTTGCTTAAGATGGCTTCGTATTTTTGCGCATATTGCTCATCTTGCTCTTCCGGTTCATGATATCCCGTAAAGGTAAGATTCCCATAATCATCCACGGTATAATTTTCCGGGATGCACGCCTCCTGATAATAATTCACAAATTCAGAAAGACTCATGGTTCTGTTTTTGTATTCCAGACCATACCTAACCCAGATGATCAAGTCCTCCATCTTAAACTTTGCCGTGGCCTCACCATAGTTTCTTCCTGCCGTGCCATATCTTTTCATAAATGCCGTTACGTCGATCACTTTTGATGCGTCAAACTTGTGATTTGTCTCCATCTGCTCACGGATGACGCCAAGCCTGATCACGTCATTTACGGCCGTCTGAAACAGGTCTCGGAAAACTTCGGAATCTTCAAAGGAGGATTTTTGATTGAGCGGATCAAGGGAGTAAATCTTGGGTCCGTTCATCGTCGTCACGGTAAGGAAGGAATTAAAAAGCACGCTGGCGATCAGCACCATAACAATGGCTGCTACAATATGTTGTACCAGCCCTAATCCCAATCTTCTGAATACGGAGATGCTTTTGCCTTTTTTCACGCCTTAACCTCACGAATGCTTATTGTTCCGCGTCAATCTTATATCCAACGCCCCAGACAACCTTCAGATATCTGGGCTCCCTGGGATTGATCTCAATCTTTTCCCGGATGTGCCGAATGTGGACTGCCACGGTGTTGTCTACGCCAATGGCTTCCTCATTCCAAATGTTTTCATAAATTTCATTGATGGAAAAAACCTTGCCAAGATTCTTTACAAGCAATAAAAGAATGCTGTATTCGATCGGCGTCAGCTTCACTGCCTCTCCGTCCACAAAGACTTGCTTGTTCTCGTCATTGATGGTAAGGCCTCCGACCTGATACTGCAATTTTCCGTCGCCGTTCATGGCCCCGAGGGAGGTATATCTTCTAAGATTGGATTTCACCCTTGCAACCAATTCCAACGGATTGAACGGTTTTGTCACGTAATCGTCCGCCCCGACGTTCAGTCCAAGGATCTTATCGGAATCCTCTGATTTAGCAGACAAAATAATGATGGGAATGCTGCTGTATTCACGGATCTTAAGCGTTGCACGGATTCCGTCAAGCTTGGGCATCATGACGTCCATGATCAAAAGCTGCACGTCATTATGTCCAAGAAGCTCTAGCGCCTGTTCTCCATCATATGCCTTCAATATCTGATATCCCTCCTGGCTCAGATAAATCTCTATGGCATCTACGATTTCCTTGTCATCATCACATACCAAAATCTGGGTCATACGCTCATCCTTTCCTAGTCCACGCTAAACTATTTCAATTTCAAAAAAGCTCCGAGATTTCCGCGTTTTCCGTGGCTTGCCCTGTGAGAAAACAAAAGATCCGGATTCTCAGCCGTGCAAAGATCCGTCACGTCAACCTGCGAAGGCGATACCCCGGCGCGAAACAGCCAGATCAGATTGGCCAGCCATAAGTCTAACTGATATTTTCCAGGTTCCTTTCCCGGCTCCAGAATGCACCGAAGTCCATTCTTTCCGTCCATGGGATAACTCCCCGCCTTTTGGATCTCAAGCCGCTCTTCATTTGCCTCTCCGAATGCTTCCCGGAATGCAATCGCAACGGTTTCATCCACTTCATAACACTTTTGGCAGATGGATGGCCCGATGGCAACGATCAGATCTTCCGGCCGCGTTTCAAATTCACGTTCCATGGCGGCTACCATCTTTCCTGCCATGTTTGCAACCGTTCCTCGCCATCCGGAATGTGCAAGGCCAATGGCTTTATTGACCGGATCCACAAAAAAGATCGGAACGCAATCTGCCACAAACGCTGCAAGAATAAGCCCTCTTTCGTTTGTGATCAGGCCGTCCACGTCGCCGTAATCCGGCGGCACGCATGTCACCTTTCCAGCATCCTTGCCGCTAACGCGAAGGATGTTTGTCGTATGCGTCTGCACCGTCCCAACCACGTTCTCAGGGCCGGCCCCGAAAATGCTTGCAATCCTCTTATAATTTTCAAAAACGTTTTCTCTTTTGTCACCTAAGCTTACGCTAAAATTCATGGAACGGAACTGACCGTCGCTCACTCCGCCTTCTCTAGTCGTAAAAAGATGTTCCACGGCCTCACAGGCCTCTAACTTGGGAAACGTAAGAAACGGTATGCCATTTCTTACGTTTTGCGTCATGACGGGTTTTATTCGCTGATCCCTTATAAATTCCAAATTCATCCCTTGGCATAAACGTGCGGAAAGGCATTGGGTATCCATTCTATCCGATCATCCTGGATCGCTATGACGTCGTATCGCACGCTCACGGAATTTCCAAGCCCGTGGAGCACGCGGTAATAGTCAGCAACCTTACAGATTTTCTTTTGCTTGGCATAGCCAACGGCTTCCTGCGGCGTTCCCTTGTCGTTGTTCCGTCGATATTTTACTTCACAGAAAACCAAGTATTCCCCATGCCTGGCGATCAAGTCGATCTCTCCCTGTCTGGACCTGAAGTTACGTTCCAAAATCCTAACGCCCCTCTTTTCCAGATAACGTGCCGCCAATTCTTCTTTGCCGGCGCCGACTTTTCGCTTATTAAACCCTTCCTTTTCCGTTCGTTTTTCCCCTTTCCAATACCGTTATTGCTTTCGTTATACGTAATTCTTAATAAAGCTTCTTCTGTGAATTGGCGTGGGACCATATTTCTGAAGTGCCTCAATGTGATCCTTCGTGCCATATCCTTTATTCTTTGCAAACTTAAATTCAGGATAGAGCTTGTCATACTCTATGAGCATGCGGTCTCTCGTAACCTTTGCCATAATGCTTGCCGCCCCGATGGAAGCACTCTTTGCGTCGCCCTTGATGATCTTCACCTGAGGCAGATCCACCTTGGGAATGATCACGGCATCATTTAACAAAAGATCTGGCTGAACCTTCAGCTTTGAAATGGCTTCCCTCATGGCTTCATAGGTGGCTTGCAAAATGTTTATCTCATCGATCCTTTTTTCGGATACAACGCCTACGGCCCACGCAACAGCCTTTTCTTTGATCACCTCATAAAGCTCTTCTCTTTTGGATTCTGAAAGCTTCTTCGAATCGTTGATATATAAAATGTCGCAGTCCTTGGGAAGAATGACTGCTCCCGCGACCACGGGACCAACCCACGGTCCTCTTCCGGCCTCGTCAATTCCACAGATCATCTGATAATCCGCATATTCCCTCTCATAGGAAAAAAGCGCGTACATACGCTCTTTTTCCTTTTCCAGTGCTTCCATTTGTTTTTTTAGGCGTTCCGCTTCCTTCTCTGCTTTCCCCAATTTACCGTCCTCACTTTTTCCTCTCAATGGCCCCAAACTTTGACAGCGGCCAGATTCTGATCCAAGCCTTTCCAATGATCTGACTCTTATGGATGTTTCCAATTCTCGGCTCCCTGCTGTCTCCGCTGTTATTCCGGTTATCGCCAAGCACAAAATACTCATCTTCGCCAAGAGTGATCTTTTCTTTCGCGCGCAAACGGTTATTCGGTTTTATGACCTCTTTGCCGTAACTCTCTTCCAGCTTTTCGTCATTGACCATGATGGAGCCGTCTTCCAGGATTTGAATGGTCTCTCCGGGAAGCGCGATCACCCTTTTAATGTAAAGGGTCTGGGAGTCATTTTCAAAGGGTTGGAGCACAATGACCTCAAACCTCTTTGGCTCGCGAAAACGATAGGTAATCTTGTCTACCATGAGATTTTCCCCGTTATAAAGCGTAGGTTCCATGGATTGCCCTTCCACCTCAGTTCTCTGAACGACAAACTTTACGATCAAAAAGGCCGCCAACAAAACACCCAGAAAATATAGCACCGTGCTTATGATCTCCTTGATAATCTCATTCTTTTTGTCTTCCTGCGGTATGGTTACTAATTCATTCTGCATTTTGTCAATCCTCCAAAGTCATTCTGCCGATCCTGCCGTTTCTAAAATCATCGATCAAAATGCCGGCAGCTTTTTTCAGATCCAAGACCTCACCCTTCGCATAGCACTTTCTGCTTTCCGCAATGCGCTCCAAGAGCACGTTTTCCGGTCCTTCCTCACTGATCTCATATCGCTTCTCCAAAAGTCCGGGATAGCGATCCCTAATGGTTCCCAAAAGCGAAGTCGCAAGTTCTTCCAGCACTAGGATCTCATCGTTGACGGAGCCTATAAACGCCAGATGAATGCCCACCGTGCGGTCCTCGAACTTGGGCCACAGGATTCCAGGCGTGTCAAGCAGTTCCAGGCTCTTGCCCATGCGGATCCACTGTTTCCCCTTGGTAACGCCAGGTTTATTTCCGGTCTTTGTACATGCCTTTCCGGCAAATGCGTTGATGAAAGTGGACTTCCCTACGTTGGGGATTCCAACTACCATCGCCCTGATGGGACGGTTGACAATTCCTCTCTTCCGGTCACGCTCGATTTTTTCCTTGCAAGCCTTTTCCACCAATCCCCGGATGCCCTTTACTCCCGAACCCGTCTTTGCATTGATCTCCAATGCGTGCGCGCCCTGACTCTCAAAATATTTCATCCATTTTTGATTCGCCTTGGGATCTGCAAGATCTGACTTATTCAATAAAACGATCCGGCTTTTGTTCTTTGCCAACTCATCAATGTCAGGATTACGGCTGCTCATTGGAATTCTCGCATCCAAAACCTCGATCACCAGATCGATCAGCACCATGTTTTCCTGCATCATGCGCCGGGCTTTCGTCATGTGACCCGGATACCAGTTTACGTTCATCTGATTTTCACTCATTACGTCTCATTCCTTACCTCAGATCACCAGATGGAAATGGTCTCTGAATATACTACTTCTTTCTCCGGCTCCGGCGTTAACGCGCGAACCATCAGTTCATACGGGATCCTGCTGGATCCGCGATACTTCGGAAGACACACGTAGGTCAGATCCTCTCGCGTCTCCATCAGCTTTTCAATTTCTAGATCATGTTTCTCCTTGATCCCTCCAATGCCGATTGGCACGTAAACGCGATTGTCCGGAAGTTCTGCACCGCCAAAGCGCACGGGCTTTAAATAGATTGGTTCAAGCATGCCCTTGTCCACCATTAAATGTGCTTTCCCGAGCGAATCAATTGCAGCAAAACCCGTGATCTGTTCCTTTTTATCCCAAAATTTCAAGGCTTCAAAAAACTTCATTCCCGTTACCCCCTGGATTCTCTAATGGATCACGCCCATTTTCTCTTCTTCTCTTGCCATGTGCCACCACGCCTTACCGATGATGTCCTTTTTGTCAACCGGTCCAATGTTGGCCTGCCTGCTGTCTTCCCCGTCATCCGGTTTGTCTCCGATACAGAAAAACTGACCATTTTGAAGCGTTATGACTTCCTCAGCGATCCCTGGATCCGTGATCGTCTCCGTGATCCATTCGGAAGGTTTTTCATTCACGTAAAGCTTGCCGTCCTTGATCTGAACCTTATCCCCCGGGCTGGCAACAACCCTTTTCACGTAATAATGGGAATGCTCATTTCCGTGCGGCAAAAACACGACCACGTCCCCCTTCTTTGGAACAAACAGCACGTATGCAAACTTATTGATCAAAACCTCTTGCCCGTTGGAAAGACCAGGTTCCATGGAAGAACCGACGATCCTGCATCTCGTTCCAAAGAAATACACGCAAACAAGCGCCATAAACGAGGCAATTACCATTAAGATCAGACACGTCAGTATTTCAGACAGAAACGGCTTGCGCTTCTTTTTCTCTGGCTCGTAAAAGCTAAGACCTGCCCTCTTTTTTTTCATGTAATACCATCCTACCCAAATAAAATACGCCCTTAAGCAAACTTTTCTGCATTATTATACCATATTACCGTAAAATAGAAAAGGACGTTTACGTAAGTAAACGTCCTTTTTTCTCATGGAAATTATTTTACAAGCTCTTTAACCTTAGCCTTCTTACCAACGCGGTCTCTGAGGTAGTTCAGCTTTGCACGTCTAACCTTACCGCGACGGATCACTTCGATCTTCTCTACGTTGGGAGAATGAAGGGGCCAAGTCTTCTCAACGCCTACGCCATTAGAAGTCTTTCTAACGGTGAAGGTCTCTCTGCTGCTTCCGCCCTGTCTCTTCAGGACTACGCCTTCGAAAACCTGTACTCTTTCACGGTTACCCTCTTTGATCTTACCGTATACTCTAACGGTATCACCAACGTTGAACTCGTCAACGGACGCCTTCAGCTGTGCGTCTTCAATTTCCTTGATAATGTCATATGCACTCATTTTTGTGCCTCCTTGTTTTGAAATTTGACGTTCTTAATACCATTCCGGTAACAGAGGACCATCTCTTCTTAGCAACTCTGATATATTAACACGAAACGCAATTCTTTGCAAGCATTTTTTTGAAATTATGCATTTTCCTTCCGATAAGTCCAGAAAACCGTCCTGTTTCCAACGTAAAGCCCCATTTTTTCCTGCATTTTGATCGATGCAACGTTAGCGACGCGAATGTGCGCATACGGAAGTCCTCCGCGGCTTAAGGACAGATTCACCAGATAAGACGCAAGGGACGAGCCAATGCTTGTCCTGCGATATTTCGGGTCCACGTACAAAAGACCGAGACTACCGCCTGCATGCACCCCGCAAAAGCCGGCAATTTCATCTCCCTCATAGGCAGCAAAGAATTCCCCGCTTTGAATCCTGTTGGTCAGGTACTCCCGTTCTCTCTCACCGCCATAATTCTCCACGGCATAATCAATGGCCTCCATGGGATAAGGCCGTATGTCCTTATGTGCAATAGGCATGGAAACGTGTTGCGTGTACACGCTCTGGTAACATTCATCCCCAACCTGCAGACCATACTCTTCCCGCAGGATTTCATTTAATGCCTCGCAGTTGTGCAGAACAAGCCTTGCTTCCTTTGGCACGTATTTTAAAAGCAGCTTTCCCTGTTCCGCAGTTTCACAACAGATCTGATAAGCATTTCCCGCGGAAGAAACCGCGACGGCGGCATCTCCTTCCGCGTGGAGCAATCGTGCCTTACCGGTCAGCAGGGAATCGATCATGTAGGCGTTTTCCTTTTTATGCTTCATGAGGCGTTCGATTGTCTTTTCGCGTTCTGCATACTTCTCATAAAGATCCGGACGCCATTTTTTTGTTCGTTCCTTTGCTTTTTCCCTTCTCCAGAGCTCTATCTTTTTGTGATCCCCGGACAACAGGACCTCCGGTACCGCCTTGTCATGCCAGACTTCCGGGCGTGAATATTGCGGATACTCCAAGAGATCATTCTCGAAGCTTTCGGTCTGCGCGGACTCGTCACTTCCCAGCACGCCCGGGATCAACCTGGATATGGCGTCGATCATCACCAGCGCCGGCAATTCCCCTCCGGTAAGCACGTAGTCCCCGATGGAAACCTGATCCGTGACAACCTCTTCCAAAACGCGCTCGTCAATGCCTTCATAGTGCCCGCAAAGAAAGATCAGGCGTTCTTCCTTCGCAAATTCCTTTGCCATCTCCTGCGTAAAAGGCCGTCCCTGGGGCGTGACGTAGACCGTGCGTACCTTTGAAGCTCCTTCCGCATTTACGTCATTACCTTCTCCGTCGTTCGTTTTCGCTTTCACTGCATGGATCCAAGCATCATAAACGGGCTGCGCCTGCATGAGCATGCCCGCGCCGCCTCCATACGTGTAATCATCGACTTTTCCGTGCTTATCCAAGGAAAAATCTCGTACGTTGATCGCATCTACCTGAATGAGTCCTTTTTCCGTTGCCCGTTTTAGAATGGAATTATTACAACCCTCCAAGATCATCTCGGGAAACAACGTCAACACTTGAAATTCCATATGATCATAGTCCTTCCAACAGATGAACCCTGACAAAGCCGTCCATGACGTTCACCTCTAATACGCATTGTTTGATCGCGGGAAGCAATAACTCTTCTCCGCTCGTCTTCCTGATCACGTAGACGTCATTGGCCCCCGTGGACATCACGTCCTCCAAAGTGCCAATTTCAGCGTCACTTTGATCAGCATCCAACACCTTCAGTCCGATCAGGTCCGCGATAAAGTACTCATCCTTCTGTAACCTTACCGCATTTTCCCTGGGAACCAAAAGGCTGCACTGACGAAGCTTCTCCACGCTGTCACGGTCATCATAACCCTTTAGCTTTAAGATCACCATCTGCTTAAAAAACTTAACGTTTTCAATTTCTACCGTGCTTTCCGTTTTCCCCTTGACCAGGATCACTTCCTTAAGGCGGCGGAAGCGCTTGGGATCATCCGTCGTGGGAAAAACGTTGACATCTCCGGCAATGCCGTGAGGCGACGTGATCACGCCAACCTGAAATCTTGTTTCCATGTGGTATCCTCATTCTTTTATGAATAGCATGAGAGACCGCCAGCTTTCTAGCGGTCTCTCCTTTTTACAAGATCTTAAACGATCTCAACGTCAACTCTTGTGTTGTCCTTAAAAGAAGCTGCCTTAACAACGGTACGGATCGCCTTTGCAATCCTTCCCTGCTTTCCAATTACTTTACCCATATCGGAGGCAGCCACGTGAAGCTCAATATATACGTTCTTCCCTTCAACCTTCTCGGTAACCACTACTTCATCGGGATTTTCGACGAGAGCTTTCGCTACTACTTCTACCAATTCCTTCATAAATCCACCTCCAACAAGATTCAATTACTTCTCGATGCCGGCAGCCTTAAACAGCTTTCCTACAACCTCGGTAGGCTGAGCGCCGTTTGCAAGCCACTTCTTTGCAAGCTCCTCGTTGATCTTAAAGGTGGAAGGATCGGTGGAAGGATCATAGGTACCGATCTCCTCGATGAATCTGCCGTCTCTGGGGGAACGGGAGTCAGCAACGATAATTCTATAAAAAGGTGCCTTCTTCTGTCCCATTCTTCTCAATCTGATTTTTACTGCCATTTCTTTTTCCTCCATTTAGATAAATAAAATATGATTTATACTCAAAAATCACTTTCGGTTCATCCTCATCATGATTTTTTCGTCAAGTGAATAAATGCCTGGGCTTTCTTAGTTAAAACGGGAATCGTCCGCCCTTCATCCCTCCGGGGAATCCAAAGCCCTTTCTCTTGCCGCCCATGCCGCCAAACTGCTTCATCATCTTTTGGCTCTGCTCGAACTGCTTGATAAACTTATTTACGATCGCCACGTCAACGCCGGCGCCCTTCGCAATCCTGAACTTTCTCTGGGGATTTAAGATCTTGGGATTTCTTCTCTCCTGAACGGTCATGGAAAGAACAATTGCCTCCATCTGGCGCATCTGCTTCTCATCGATCATGCCCTCAAGCTCAGACGCCTTAACGCCAAGGCCGGGAAGCATGCCAAGAATACTGGCAAGACCGCCCATGTTGCGCATCTGCTTCATGCTCTCGAGATAGTCCTCGAAATCGAACTTACCCTTCTTTACGTGATCCGCCATCTGGCGCTGCTTGTCTTCATCTAAGTCAATGGCTTCCTGTGCCTTCTCGATCAGAGTGAGCACGTCGCCCATGCCAAGAATGCGGTTCGCCATTCTGTCGGGATAGAACTGCTCCATGTCAGTGAGCTTCTCACCCATGCTGACGTAGAGTATGGGCTTTCCCGTAACGGCTTTAATGGAAAGTGCGGCACCGCCTCGGGTGTCGCCGTCCATCTTTGAAAGGATGACACCGTCAACGCCAACCTTCTGATTGAACTCATTCGCTACGTTAACTGCATCCTGACCAGTCATGGCATCAACAACCAATAAGGTCTGATGTACGGTAACGTTCTCCTTGATCTCCTGCAATTCCGCCATCATGTCCTCATCAACGTGAAGACGGCCGGCGGTATCGAGGATCACAACGTTGTGACCGTTTTTCTCAGCAAATTTCAAGGCTTCTTTCACAATCTCCACGGGTTTTACGTCAGTTCCCATGTCAAATACGTCGATGCCGATCTTATTTCCGTTTACGTGGAGCTGTTCCACTGCGGCGGGACGATACACGTCACAGGCAACCAGCAGGCACTTCTTTCCCTTCTGGCGGAACTTTCCCGCAAGCTTTGCGGTGGCAGTGGTCTTACCTGCACCCTGAAGACCTGCCATCAAGATGACGGTAATGGCCTTGCCGGGCTGGAACTGCACTTCCGTGGTCTCGCTTCCCATCAGTGCGATCATTTCCTCGTTAACGATCTTGATCACCATCTGTCCGGGATTCAGTCCGTTCATGACGTCCTGACCAATGGCTCTTTCTTCCACGGATTTCACAAACTGTTTTACGACCTTAAAGTTAACGTCTGCTTCCAGAAGCGCCATCTTTACTTCCTTTAAGGCAGTCTTTACGTCTTCCTCGGTAAGCTTGCCCTTACCGCGAAGATTCTTGAATATATTTTGAAGTTTATCGGTTAAGCTCTCAAATGCCACGCCATGCTCCTTTTTTGTCTCCGAAGTTTCTACAGGGTATCCAGCAGATCCCCCGCAAGCTTACGGATCTCCGTCAATTTGTTCTCTTCCTTCACGCCGTCCGCCGGATCCGTTAGCGCCTCGATCCGTGCGATCTTTTCCTTCGCCTTTTCAAACCGTTCCACCAGGTGAAGCTTGGATTCATAATCCTGCAATATCTTATCGCATCTTTTGATCAGATCATGCACGCCCTGTCTGCTAATCCCCTGTTCAGCAGCAATCTCTCCAAGAGACATGTCATTGAACACCGCGGATTCATACACCTGTTTTTGATGATCCGTCAAAAGATCACCGTAGAAATCATAAAGGAGTGCCTGTTCAAAAATCTTTTCCATTGAATCATACCTTTTCAACAAAAACAACACGAGGCGTCCCAAAGGACACCTCGCATATCATACTATAGATTTATATGGCTGTCAAGTATTTTTTCTTTACACTCTTCCCGAAAGGAAATAATACTCGATTCCTTCGCCTTCCTGTGAGACGTAAGGGCCATATGCCGGAATGTTACAGCAGGTTGTTTTCCTGCCTGAAGGGAAAAGGATTTCATATCCGCCGGAAGAATGAATCCCTGGCATTTCACTGATTCCGGATCCAAAGGAAAACGTTTTTGCCGACTGACCGATCTTCAAGGGGAACTGCCCGTCCAAAGGCTTTGCGTATAGTTCTTCCTTTTTGGTAAACTCAAAATATGTGTAGCTAAGTGCCGTCTCAGTCTGTCTTGGTTCCCTGACCCTTTCCGTCAAAAGCGCCTTTCCCTTTGCGTCAAAGAAGGATACCTCTCCGGTCTTTTTCATGACCCTCGCCGTCACCTTGGGAGTAACCAATTCCACGTAATCCCTTGCTTCCCGTACCATTCCCTTACCCAGACCCGCAAACTCTTTTTCAGGTTTAGGGAAGGCCTTCCCCTGACCTTTTTGGAAGCAAACCCTGACCGCGTCCTTCGGTGCAGCTTCCAGTCTTAAAACTCCGTAGGAGCTGATAAACTGAACGGCCGTTTTTTCTTTCAAGACCATTTTTACGCCGCAATCGATCCTTGAATGTCCCAGAGGCCTTAAGTCCTTTTGCTCCGGCATGGATCCGAATTCCCGGTCAAGCCTTGGATTCACAAAGGTTTCCTGCTTCTTCTGCGCGCTTGCCCCCTGGGTCATCTTTTCCTCGTAGTAGGATGGCAATTTCCCTTCCTCGTCCAGATAAGTCAGCTTGTGCCCCGTGTTTTTAGATTGCTTTGGTATCTTCTGCGCGTCACTGATCTCTATTCTTCTGGGGCCAACGTAATTTCTTTCCTGGATCAGGACTTCGCCCCACTCGGCGCGCTCCTTTGCCTTCTCCGCATGGGTTTTCTCCTCCTTGGGTGGCAGCGGTTTCCTTTTGGGCTTATCACTTTCAACGATCGCCTTTTTCTTTTCTTCCTCCGTTACGGGTCTTGCGATCAGCTGCGTAAGCTTCCCCTGATAGAGTACGGTTAGTTCGTGAAGCGCTCTTGTGACTGCAACGTAGAGGCGTTTTACAAAGGCGTCGCCCTCAGGATAATTCTTCTCGGAGCAGTCATAGATCAGCACCGCGTCAAATTCCAGGCCTTTTACAAATTCCAGGGGAAGTACCAGTACGCCATTGCCAAATTCCACTTGATCACCGCCGTTTGGCAGCAGTTCCATTTTCTTCGATAGTTTTTCGTTTACGCGATCCGCCGTCTCCCCGTCCGGACAGACCACCGCAATGGTTTCATACCCCTTTTTCTGCCATTCCTTGATCTGGCGTTCCGTCTTTTGGATCAGTTCTTCCTCATCCGCCGCGCCTTCCGTCATGACCTCTTCCCCATGCCGGATAATGGGCTGTACCGGATATACCTGAAAGCTTCCGTGATGCAGTACGTTTGTCGCGTATTCCGAGATTTCCACGGTATTACGATAACTCTTACGCAGCAATCCGAAATAGTCAAATTCATCAGGAAGCATCAGCTCCCGAAGCTCCTGCCAGTCATTTAATCCGTAATCCAGAAAGATGTTCTGCGATACGTCTCCCATGATGGTATAGGTGCAGGTGCTCAAGCAGTATTTCAATGCGCAATAGGCCATCATGCCAAAGTCCTGCGCTTCATCTATCACCACGTGTCCCGCTTCGCGAATGATCTCCGTCTCCTTTAGGCGCTTATACAGATAGGCAAGTGCCGCAAGGTCATATACGTCAAAGCCGCCTTCCGGATGCTTTACCGTAATGCCGTCCAGTGCCTGCTGATCCAGGAAGGAATCATATAATTCAAAGATGGACCCCTTCCATTCCCTTCTTCCAAAATATAATCCGTAAGTTCTTCTGAGTCTTTTTTTCTCCTCCTCGGAATAGGAATAATATTTTCCACAGATTTCATTTTCGAGTTTTCCCAGCAGCCTTTCCGTAAGGAGGGAAACCTTATCCGCCCTGGAGAGTTTGTCGAACTGCGTCAGGAGACTTTCGATCATCTCACTGCTCATGATCCGCACGTGATTCTTCTCAAGGTACACGTCCTCTCTCGGGAAGAGAGTCCATTCATATTCCCTTGCAAACTTTTCGAGGCTTAGGAACCATTTCCTCGTTCCCTTGACCGGTTCCGTTACGCCCCTGACAACAGGCTTTACGGAATACTTTTTCGGATCCCAGTCTTCATACAGGAGTCTTACAAACAGTTGCTCCATCGTCATCTGAGAGACGCCGTAAACGTTCAGTTCCGGGAGCACGCCCGTTATGTAATTCAGGAGTACCTGATTGCTGCCTATAACGTAAAAATCTTCAGGCTTGAATTCCAGATCGTAATTGTAGAGGATGTAGGATATTCTGTGCATGGCAACCGTCGTCTTACCGGATCCCGCTGCACCTTGGATGATCACGTTGTGTTGTGGCTTTTTCCGGATGACCTCATTTTGTTCCTGTTGGATGGTTGCGATGATCTCTCCGAGTACGGCACGCTTATTCTTTGCAAGGTACTTGGTCAGGAGCTCGTCGTTTGCGACCACGTCGCTGTCATAGAAGTCCTTTAGCTTGTCATTCTCGATCTCATAGGTACGCTTTCTTTTTAAGTCAATCGTGAATTTTCCTTCACCCTTGACAGAATAACTTGCCTTGCCAACGGAAGCATCATAATACACGCTTGCGATCGGCGCTCGCCAGTCGATCACCTCCGGATGCGCCGGATCCTTTGCAATCACGGATCTTCCGATGTAGTAGGATTCCTCTTTCTTTAATGCGTCATCAACAAAATCAATCCTTCCGAAGTAAGGTTTTTTTCTTGCCTGCGCTGCCCTTCGCAGTTCTCTGTTCGCACCCTTGAATCTTGCATCCGTGTTGTGCCATAATGCCTGCTGTTCCTTGTCACTCTCATCGAACTCCTGCTGCATTGCACGGAGTTCGTTCTCCAGATTCTTGACGTCCGCTTTCACGCCGTCAAGCTTGGATTGTGCGATCCCAATGATTTCCTCGAGCTTGCGTTCTTCCTCTTTCCTTGAAATGCCTGGTATTTGACTCATTCGTACCTCCTGCGTCACTTAGGTTTCATGGTTTCTTTTTGCCGGCAAAGATGATTATAGTAAAAAAATTAAAAAAATACTAGACTTTTTCTTGGTATTATGTTAAGGTATGTACTGTAGTCGTGCCTAAAAACGGGAGCCCACAAAAGGCTCCCGTTTTTTGTATTTAGATTTATCATTACTTAAAGAATTCATGCCCTCCATGTTGAAATAACGGCGTCAAGTTTTCGTCAAACCACCGCACTTTCGATTGATCGGCATGTTTTCTTGCCACGAAATACAGTGCACCGTCAGAAATGTCTTCCCCCAAAAGCGCCCTCTCCACTGCTTCCTTCGATTCTTCACTGATTGTCACGGCCTCAAACCGTCCATTTGCCACGGGTGAAAACTGCGTCACTCCTCCCGTTCTCTGAAATACCACTTCGGAGATTGTATCCGGAAAAGCTTCATCCCGTACCCGGTTTAACACAACGTTTGCCACTAACAGCTTCCCGTCTGCATCCTCTCCTCCGGCTTCAGCCTCAACGATTCTTTCCAATACAGATACCTCAGCCTCGGGATATGCCAGTACTTGCGTCAAGTCATCATCAAGGGGCGCTGTCTCATTCACGGGTTCCAGATTGATTTCATTCGTAGTTTGAATCATTATTTCGCCCGCCTTGGCATAGGTTTTATCCTCATGACGGCATGACGCTGCCGTCTCTTTGATCCTTATTTCTTTTGGCTGGTTTGCTACCGTTTTCTCTTCCGCCTGCTTAGATCCTTTCCCTAAAACGATCAGGAAGAGAAACGCCGCAAACGTAAAGAAATAGATGATCACCAATGCTCTCATTGTTTTCGGATACAAAAAACAGACCCTCCTTCTTGCGGCGTCTTTGGGTACAAGCCCTAAAATACCTTATGCGGACAGGTCTGTTTTTATGACAGCCTTTTTATTTATTTATTTATGCGGACAATTGCTTTTTTCGGACATTTCTCGACGCAGGCGCCGCATCCCACGCATTTATCCTGATCGATCTCAGCGCAGAAGTTTTCAACCTTTACGGCACCAACGGCACAATTCTTTACGCAAATGCCGCATCCAATGCAACCAACGTCACACGCCTTCATGACTACGGGACCGCGATCCTTATTCTTACAAGCCACGGCAACCTTAGCGTCATAAGGGATCAGCGTGATCAGATGCTTCGGACATATGGCAACACATTTTCCGCATGCCTTACATGCCTCCCTGTCCACAACGGCAATTCCGTTTTTCACGTGAATTGCGTCAAAGGGACATTCCTTTACGCAGGTACCATATCCAAGGCACCCCTGTGAGCATGCCTTGGGGCCTCCAGCGGGTACAAAGCTCATCATGCGGCAATCCTCAGCTCCCGTATATTCATACTGCGTTTTCGCCTTATCGCAGTCTCCCTGACAATGTACAAAAGCAACCATGCACTTTCCCGCATCGGCCGATACTCCCATAATCTTACCGATTTCCTTTGCAACAGGTTCGCCGCCAACGGGACAGGCATTCACGGGCGCTTCTCCCTTTGCAATGGCGGCGGCCAGACCGTCACATCCTGCAAACCCGCAGCCTCCGCAGTTATTGCCAGGAAGCGCGGCCCTTACTGCCTCTTCCTTTTCATCCACCTCGACGTGAAAGCGGATGCCGGCAAAACCTAAAAACAGTCCTATAAAGACGCCAACCGCAGCCACGATCACGGCGGCAATCAAAATACTGGTAACGTTCATATCCATTCCTCCAGGATCTCATCCGGATTTTATTAAACCATTATCACCGCCTACAGTAACCCCGAAAAACCACAGAAGGCAATCGCCATCAATCCGGCAGTAAGCAGCACCATGGGCATTCCCTTAAAGCTTTCCGGCACGTCATTATACGCCGTCTTTTCACGGATTCCGGCAAGAATAATGATGGCAATGGTAAATCCAAGTGCCGTTGCAAATCCATTCACTATACCCTTCAAAATCCCGTATTCCTTCTGCACGTTCGTAAGCGCAACGCCAAGTACTGCACAGTTTGTGGTGATCAGTGGAAGGTATACGCCAAGTGCCTGATAAAGACCAGGCGAATTCTTTTTTAAGAACATCTCCACAAACTGAACCAATGCCGCAATGACCAGAATAAAAACGATGGTCTGAAGGTATTCGATCTTTAACGGAACAAGCAAGAACTTGTAGATCACGCCGGCCACGGCACTCGCAAGCGTAATGACAAAGATAACCGCAACGCCCATGCTGGAGGCCGTCTTTACCTTCTTTGAAACGCCAAGGAATGGACACAGACCCAAAAACTGACTTAGTACAACGTTGCTCACTAAGGAGGAGCTGATCATTAAGATCAAAAGATCTTTTACGTTATTCATCTTTCTTCTCCCCCTTCCTTTCTTTTTCCTGCAAACGTTTTCTCAGAGCCTCTTCCTTGATCTGACGGATTGTCTTCTCTTGAACAGGTTGAGTTTCCTCTTTGACCTCGTCGCTCAGAGCTTCTTTCTTTATCTCTTCGAACGTAAGCTCTTGTTTCTTTATTTCCTCTGGCCTAGAATCTTCTTTCTTGGCTTCAGCCTTAACTTCTTCTGTTTTTACTTCCTCGACCTTAGGTTCTTCCGGCTTTACTTCTTCAGCCTTAGGTTCTTCCTGTTTTACTTCCTCAGCCTTAGGTTCTTCCTGTTTTACTTCCTCAGCCTTAGGTTCTTCCGGCTTTACTTCCTTAGCCTTGGGTGCTTCCTTCTTTTCGTCCTTTGCCTTGGGCTCTTCCTTCTTTTCGTCCTTTGCCTTGGGTGCTTCCTTCTTTTCGTCCTTAGCCTTAGGCTCTTCCTTCTTTACTTCCTTGGCCTTAGGCTCTTCCTTCTTTACTTCCTTGGTCTTAGGCTCTTCCTTCTTTGCATCCTTGGCCTTAGGCTCAGCTTTCTTCTCTGTCTTGTCATCATAGAAGCGCTTGGAACAGCTTTGATCCGCACAATTCATGCAATCCTCATTGCATCCCATGCCTTCATGGGTTTTCTTTCCGGCTTTTTTCATGCGGATGCGGATATAATTCTGCAGCGCAGTCAGTGCCGCAAGCACAAAGAATGCGCCGGGTGCGAGCACAAAGATATTGATCGGCACGAAGGACGACGGCATCACCACGGTGTCAAAAATCTTTCCGGCACCAAGGAGCTCACGAACTGCTCCGATGCACGTAAGCGCCAGGGAGAAACCAAGTCCCATTCCCAGTCCGTCAAAAAACGACGCAATGGGAGGATTTGAATACGCATACGCTTCCGCTCTTCCCAAGATAATACAGTTTACGACGATCAGCGGTATGTAGATTCCCAGTGCCGCATTCACGTCAGGCAAATATGCTTCCATCAGGAATTGCACGACCGTAACGAACGTCGCAATGATCACGATAAACGCAGGAATTCTCACGCGATTGGGGATCACCTTGCGAAGCAGGGAAATGATCAGATTGCTCATCATCAAAACAGCCGTAGTCGCAAGTCCCATTCCCAGGCCATTTAACGCAGAGGTCGTCACGGCAAGGGTCGGACACATGCCGAGCATCAGCACAAACGTGGGGTTTTCCTTGAATAGACCATTTCCTAATCTTTCAATGGGGGAGTCTGCTTTCTTTTTGGTGCTCATTCCTCGTCACCTCCCCTCAGTTCCTTCGCCATGCGAAGCGCGCCGTTTACCGCATTGGTAACGGCTTTGGTCGTGATGGTGGCACCGCTGATGGCATCGATCTCATCTTCCTCGTCCGCTCCCGATTTGGTATACTCGATCAGGTCAACTGCCTTGTTGCGAAGCTGCGGTACCAAGACTTCGCTTGCACGCATGCCAAGTCCCGGCGTTTCGGAAATGTTTAAGATGGAAACGTCATTCAAAACGCCTTCCATGGTCACGCCCACGTAAAGTACGATGTTACCGCCATATCCTTCAGAAGAAGCCGTTTCAATGACGTATCCTGCAGGCACGCCGTCTGCATCCATGGCTTCCCATACCTTTCCAATGGACACGCCCTGTTTTTCCAGTTCCTCCTTCAAGTACAAAGTAGGCTCCGACTGTTGTTCAATAAAAGTAACACCCTGTTTGTCGGAAAACACTTCCTGACAGGCATTCTGAATGGCAAGTTGTTCTTGTTTCTGAATGGGCTCCTTGGTCAGTTCATGCACAAATCCCAAAAGCAGTCCAGAGAACAAAGTGATCACGGTCAGGATCAATGCCTCCTGAAGCATAACTTTTCTCTTATCCATTCTTCCGGCCCCCCTTTCCTCCAAAAGGTACGGGAACCGTAACCTTTTCAATTAGCGGAACCAAAAGATTGCCTAATATGATCGCGAAGGACACGCCCTCGGCGCCAGGTCCAAAGAACCTGAACACGCCCGTCATGATCCCCAGGAAAATACCATACAGATATTGTCCCTTAACCGTGATGGGACGAGTCACGTAATCCGTCGCCATAAAGAACGCGCCAAGCATCAGACCGCCACCCGCAAGCTGTGCGGATACGTAAGCCTGTTCAAAACCGTGACCACCAAATAATATGGTAAAGATCACAAAGGAAACGATATAGCTTCCGGGAACTCGAAGGTCAATCACGCCGGTCATCAACAAGATGCACGCTCCGATCACGATGGCGATCACGGAGGTTTCACCGATAGTACCGGTGGTCTTTCCAATGATCATTTCCATAACGTTCACGCTCTCTCCTGCCTTTAACAATGCAAGCGGCGTCGCTCCCGTGTAGGCGTCCAATGCCCCTTCGCCGGTACTGATGAAATTTGTCATCTGGCTCGGGAAGGAAATCACAAGAAAACATCTTGCCGCAAGGGCAGGATTCATGAAGTTCTGGCCTAATCCGCCAAACAGGCATTTTACCACCAGAATGGCAAATACGCTTCCCAGTGCCGCCATCCATAGCGGAATGGTTACGGGAAGATTCATGCCAAGAAGAAGTCCCGTCACGACCGCGGAAAGATCCGTAACGGTCAGTTTCTTCTTATACAGTCCAAACAAATATTCCGTCAAAACGGCTGAAACAACGGACGTAAGAAGCACCAGCGCCGCCCTCGTCCCAAAATTATAAATTCCAAAACCCGCCGCAGGAAGCAATGCGATCACCACAAGCATCATGATGCTGCCGGTCGATGACGCAGCGCGTACGTGCGGATTGGATGATACGTGAAATTGTGCACTCAAGACGCTTTACCTCCTACTTTTTTCTCTTTGCCAACTGAATCTTTCGCATGGATTTGATCTCCTGCGTCAGAGGTCTCTTTGCCGGACAGATGTAGCTGCAGCAACCGCACTCACAGCATTCCATGCCGTTTAATTCAAGGAACGTCTCTTCGTCAAATCTCTCGGCCGCGTCCGCCAGCTTGCTCGGCATCACTCGTCCTGGACACACCTCAAGGCAACGACCGCAATTAATGCAGGGCCCCGGTTCCATTGCAGACACCTCATCCTCGGTAAACGCCAGCAGTGCGGTTGAAGTTTTGGTTACGGGGATGTCCGTGCTAAAGATTGCATTTCCCATCATGGGACCGCCGCAAATGATCTTGGCTGGGGTTTTCGCGAATCCGCCCGCCGCCTCAAGCACCTCCGTATAACTCATGCCCGTCGGAACCTTGTAATTTCTCGGATCTTTTACGGCATCTCCCGTCACCGTCACAATCCTTTCCATCAAAGGTTTGCCCTCAAGGATGGATTTTTCAACGGCAACGATCGTATCCACGTTATTAACGATACAGCCCACGTCCGCCGGAAGCATGGAGGAATTTATCTTCCTGCCAGTCGTTGCATAGATCAGCGAACGCTCACCGCCCTGGGGATACTTTGTCTTTAAGGCCCGGACGCTGATCCTGGTCTCATTTCTGGTCAATTCCCTAAGAAGCTTTATGCAATCAGGCTTATTGTCCTCAATCGCAATAATTCCCTGCGCCTTATCAAACAGACACAAGATCAGTTTCAAACCATTGACGAGTCTCTCCGGCTCCTCGAGCATTCTCCGGTAATCACTCGTCAGATAAGGCTCACACTCTGCACAGTTTGCGATCACGTATTCGATCTTATCGGGATCCTTGGGGGAAAGCTTTACGCTCGTCGGAAAGCCTGCACCGCCCATGCCAACGATTCCCGCTTCCTTTACGCACCAAAGGATTTCTTCCTTCGTCAAGGTCTCCAGGTCAGGCACGTAATACTCAACCTCCTGATCCTTTCCGTCATTCTCGATTACAATGCTCATAACGTTGTCACCGGAGGCAACGCGTCTGGGTTCAATGGCCTTTACCGTGCCGGATACGGAAGAATGAATGTTGGCAGACACAAAGGATGCCGCCTCAGCGATCTTCTGTCCGCGCCATACGTAATCCCCCTTTTGGACAAGGGGCTTTGCCGGGGCGCCAATGTGCTGGCTTAAGGGATATACCATAATGGAACCGGCTTTTAATTCCACGATCGGCTTATCCTTTGACAGATCCTTGCCGTCATAAGGATGTATGCCGCCCTGAAAAGTCAATTTCGCCATATTGCTTAACACTCCTTTCACAGAGTTTATGATTTTCCTGATTTTCCATCTATTACTATACTATTTTTTTCAACAAAATACTACCTTTAAAACGTATTTTCTGATATACTTGGGAAAGAAAACCATGGAAAGGTCCTAAACATGAAGATTGTAGAAAAACGCATCGATAATTTCACGGTAAAATACCCTTTGGAGCGCCTTTGTCCCCTTTCCGAGGCCCTTTTTCTTGACATAGAAACTACCGGCTTTACCGCAAGGTCTTCCTCTCTATACCTGATTGGCTGTGCCTATTATTCCGAAGAAGCCTGGCATACGCTGCAATGGATGGCGGAGACGCCCGCTGAAGAAAAAGAGATTTTGGACGCCTTCTTCCAATTTGCCGTGAGCCACCGCTTCCTCATCCAATTCAACGGAAATAATTTCGACATTCCCTATCTTACGCAAAAATGTGCGCAATTAGGACTTTCTTATAGTTTTGACGGCTTTGAAGGCGCCGACCTGTACAGAAGGTTATTCCCTTACAAGAACTTCCTGGATCTGCTGAACTTAAAGCAAAAAACCATCGAAACTTTCTTGTCCTTAAATAGGGAGGATACCTTCAGCGGCGGCGAACTGATCGCCTTTTACAAGGATTACGTCAATCATCCCACGCAGGAAACCTTGTCCGTACTGCTTTTGCATAATGAGGAAGACTTGAAGGGCATGCTGGAGATCCTTCCCATGCTTGCATATTTCGATGCCTTTCATTTCCCCCTCACGGCGAAAAAGGTACAGGCAAACACCTATCTTGACGCATTTAACAGACACCGCACGGAGCTTTTGATCCACGCCAGTCTGCCCACGCCCGTTCCCAAGCCCGTGACCCATTCCTCGGAAGGTTTCTACGCAAAATTAGATGGAGAAAACCTTACCCTCCGCGTTCCGGTTTATGACGAGGAATTGAAGTATTTTTACTCCAATTACAAAGAATATTACTATCTTCCCAAGGAGGACGTGGCTCTGCATAAATCCGTTGCTTCTTTCGTCGACAAGGCTTGCCGTGAGCAGGCAACCGCCCGGAATTGCTATACTAGAAAGGCATCGAGATACCTTCGCGAATGGGATCTCACGTTTACTCCCTTTTTCAAACGGGACTATGACAGTGACGAAATCTTTTTTGAATTATCCGATGAGATGAAAAAAGACCGTCAGGCCTTTGCAAGCTACGCTTCCCTCGTATTAAATCATCTTGCTGCAAAATAAATCAGGTCAGGGTCCTCCCCTGACCTGTTCTTTATTTTTGATAAAAAAATGAATTCATTCTTTGGAATCCAATGTCTTTATAACTCATGATCTGTTCCGTGCTGCCAATAAAGAAGGTTCCGCTTGGAGCCAGGCACTTGTAAAATCTTCGGAACAGATCATCTTTTGTCTCTTCCGTAAAGTAGATCAGCACGTTCCGGCAGACCACAAGATGACAATCCGTTGGATATGCATCCTTTAACAGATCATGCTTTTGGAACGTTACGCGGTTCTTGATCTGATCACTGATCTTATAAGCATTTCCAATCTTAGTAAAATACTTTTTCTTAAACTCTTCCGGCACGGAAGCAATACTTTTCTCGGGATAAAGCCCCTGCCTCGCCTGCTCCAGACAATTCCTGTCAATGTCCGTGGCAAAAACGGAAATTTGTGCCAGTGACATATGCTTTGAGAGCAACATGACAAGGGAATAGGGTTCTTCACCGAAGGAACACGCGGCACTCCAAATCTTCAGCCTCGTCCCGAATTTATTGATCAGATATGGCATCACCTCCTGATCAAGATACGTCCATTGCTCCGGATTGCGATAAAACTCCGAGACGTTGATCGTCATGTAACTCAAAAATTCATCAAAGAGCTCCGGGCTCGATTTTATGGCCGCAATATATTTGTCATATCCGCTCAGCCCCTTATTGCGGATCAGCGTGTCTATTCTTCTCTTCATCTGCCGCTCTTTGTAACAATTGAGATCAATGGAAGATAATTTTAGGAATTCTCTCTTAAAGTACTCATAATCATAGACCATAAGCCTTCTCCCGAAAAATAAAAAAGAGCTGCCAATTAACTGGCAGCTCTCTTGTTTTTGATTATTGCTCTTCAGAAGCGATCACTGCATCAATGTCAACGGGAACCACGTCTCCGTCATCCTCTGCCTTAGGCTCGGGAGCAAACATTGCCTTGATGCTCAAGGAAATCTTCTTGTCTGCTTCATTGAAGTCAACCACCTTAGCGGTGATCTCCTGTCCAACGGAAAGTACGTCTGCAGGCTTCTCAACGTGCTCCTTGGAGATCTGTGATACGTGAAGCAATGCGTCAACGCCAACCTCAAGCTCTACAAATGCACCAAAGTCAGTCATTCTGGCAACCTTACCAGTTACTACGTTGCCAACTGCATACTTGGCAGCTGCATCCTTCCAAGGATTTGCATCGTCAAACTTCAAGGAAAGGGCGATCTTGTTTCCGTTGATCTCCTTGATCAGGACCTTTCTGGTCTCGCCAACCTTGAAGACCTTCTTAGGATGCTCGATGCGGCCCCAGCTCATCTCGGAAACGTGAAGCAGTCCGTCTGCACCGCCCAGATCGATGAATGCGCCGAAATCGGTAATGTTCTTAACAACGCCTTCTACAACGTCACCCTCATGAATCTTCTCGAACAGAGCCTTCTGCTGCTCTGCCTTCTTCTCCATCAAAAGGCTTCTGCGGTCGCCAATGTAGCGTCTTCTCTTAGGATTGTACTCGCTGATCACGAATTCGATCTCCTGACCTGCGAACTTGGTCAGATCCTTTTCATAGGAATCAGATACCAGGCTTGCGGGAATAAAGATGCGAACCTCGTCAACGATCACGGAAAGTCCTCCGTCAAGCACCTGATTAACGGTAGCCTTTAATACTTCCTTGTTGTTAAATGCCTCTTCGATCCTCTTATTGCCTCTGTCAGCTGCAAGTCTCTTATAGGTCAATGCGACCTGACCTTCGCCGTCATTTACCTTGAGAACCTTTACCTCCATAACGTCGCCAACCTTAACGGCTTGGGTGAGATCTACGGACGTGTCATTGGAATACTCGCTCTTCGGCAGAATGCCGTCTGACTTGTAACCGATGTTCAGCACGATCTCGTCCGGCTTTACGTCAATGACCTTACCTTCAACTACCTCCCCAGTATGAATTGTCTTGAAAGATTCTTCCAGCATTTGTTCAAAAGTTAATTCTGACATAATTTTGAACCTCCTCAATTAATTTGTTTGGGGTGGAAGCCCCCGCTGTAATACCCACTAGGCGAACAGTTGTCGGTAAGACCAAACTTAAATCATCCAGTGTCTGTATATAATAGGTATTCGCGCATTCCGAACTGCATATGTCATACAGTTTTCTTGTATTGGAACTGTGCTTTCCTCCTATTACAATCATCACGTCAGCCCGCTTTGCAAGTTCCCTTGCAGCACGCTGTCTCTCCTCTGTTGCATTACAGATAGTATTCACAACAGTACCATTGTAACCCTTTTGCTGAAAAATTTCAACTAAATTGTCAAATTTGTTAAAATTAAATGTAGTCTGCGCTACCAAAATTCCTTGCTTTTTGTCATCAATGGTTAACTTTTGCGTTTCTTCGACGGTTTCCACCACAATTGCGTCTCCATGGCACCATCCCCTGATTCCTTCGACCTCCGGATGACCGGGATTCCCGGCGATGAAAACCTGGTTTCCATTCCGGCTCCCCTCCTCGACAATTTTGTGGATCCTCTTCACGAAGGGACAGGTAGCGTCAACACATTCTATTCCCTTTTGTTCCAACAATTCATAAATCTCTCTCGGAACGCCGTGGGCACGGATCACGACGGCGACCTGCTCACCGTCCACCGGAGACAGTTCCATCAGTTCCTCCTTGGAATTCAAGACCTTTACTCCGAGATCCTCCAATTCCTTTACGACCTCCTCGTTATGCACGATGGGGCCATAAGTATAGATGGTCTTTCCCGTCTTTAATTGTTCATGCACGGTATCCACCGCGCGTTTCACGCCAAAGCAGAAGCCGGCGCAGGCAGCCAATTCAACTTGCATGGGGCCTCCTAAAAATCATAAAAGAGTGACTAGTTGGCAAGGGACAGGATTTTGTCAACGACTTCTTCGATGGTCATGTAGGAGGTGTCTACAAGGATTGCGTCGTCTGCCTGTTTTAGAGGCGAAATCTCACGGTGCATGTCGCGGTAGTCGCGCTCCTCGATGTCTTTTTGGATCTGCTCGAGATCACATTCCTGACCTTTGGCAACGAGTTCATCGTAACGGCGTTTCGCGCGCACTTCGCTGCTTGCAGTCAGATAAATCTTCAGATTGGCGTCCGGCAACACGCAGGTACCGATGTCACGACCGTCCATGATGCAGTCCGTCGTCTTTGCAAGCGCTTGCTGCTTTGCAACCAGATTGCTTCTCACCTCACCGATCACGCTGATGGTGGACGCCATGTTTCCAACCTCTTCCGTGCGGATCAGCCCATTCACGTTCTCACCGTTTAAGAAAACAACCTGTTGGCCGTCTTCATGACCAAGCGTTACGTTTGCTTCCGCGCATTTTTTTATTATAGTTTCTTTGTCCACGGGATCCACCTGATTCCGAAGCATGTACAGCGCCATTGCGCGATACATTGCGCCCGTATCCACGTAAATGATTCCCTTTTTCTTTGCCACCAGCTTTGCTATGGTGCTTTTTCCGGCTCCCGCAGGGCCGTCAACTGCTATGTTATAACTCATTCTGATCTCTCCCTTTTCGTCGTCTGATTCACTATCTTTTTGGTCAATTCCTTTGTCTATATTCTTCAAATCTTCCGTTACGATTTCTGCGGCATTCTTTCCCGCAAGATACCCCGTGGACCATGCAATCTGGAGATTAAATCCTCCGGTTAGCGCATCCAGGTCAAGCACCTCGCCCGCAAAATAAATCCCGGGAACCAATTTGGATTCCATGGTAGAGGGATTGACCTGCTTAACGGCAATGCCTCCCTTGGTTATGATCGCTTCCGCGAAATCCCTCGTACCCTTCACCGTCAACGGAAGATTCTTGATCAGTTTTCCAAAAGAAGCTCTTTCCTCCCGGCTGATCTCAGAAACCTTCTTGTCGGGATGAATTCCCGAAAGCCTTATCATCACGGGGATCAATTTTGACGGAAATAACGCGCCCAAAGAATTCTTGAATTGCTTCGCCTTATTCTCCTCAAATTCCCGAAGAAGCCTTCGGTCTAATTGTTCTTCGTCCAAGGCGGGCTTTAAGTCAATCCAAAGCATTGACTCCTCTGGTTTGCCGTCATTTTTCCCTTTCTTTTCCTTCTTGTCCGCGCCATAATAAAAACTGCTCGCCGAGAGAACCAGCGGTCCCGTCACGCCAAAGTGCGTAAACATCATTTCCCCGAAACCGTCATATAAGACCTTTTTCCCCCGCGTCATTTTCAATCTTACGTTTTTTAGGGAAAGCCCCATGACCTCCTGCGGCCAAGTCTCCTTCGTCTCCAACGGCACCAGCGCCGGTCGTCTTTCCGTCAGGTCATGCCCCATTTCTTTTGCAAATGCATAACCGTCGCCGGTGGAACCAGTGCTGGGATAAGACACGCCCCCGGTACAAATGATGCAGGCATCGCCCTCTATCCGTTCCCCGTTTTGCAGGCGTACGGCATGAAATCTGCCATTTTCCTGCAAGATTTCCTTCGCGACCACGTTTAGCCGTACCTTCACGTTTTCCCTTCCAAGCAAGCGTTTCATGGCTCCGATCACGTCAGAAGAATGATCCGACGTTGGAAAAACGCGGTCTCCGCGCTCGATCTTCAATGGACAGCCCGCTTTCTCAAAAAGCTCCATCACTGCCCGGTTATCAAACGAATAAAAGGCACCATACAAGAATTTCCGGTTCGTGCAAACGTTTTGAAACAGCGTCTCCATCTCAGGGGCGGCATTACAAACGTTGCATCTGCCCTTTCCCGTAATGAACAGCTTTTTCCCCAGTTTCTCATTTTTCTCTAACAAAGTGACGTTTGCGCCGCAGACTGCCGCCTCATAAGCTGCCATCATTCCTGCCGCGCCACCGCCAATCACAATCACGCGTTTCATGTTTCAATACTCTCATCATCCTGATTCCAAAGAATCTGATAATCCTTCCATGCTTCTTCCAGCCTATCCGCATTTGCGCGGGTTTCGCCAGGATTCTTTAATGCCAGTGCCACAACCAAAGCATTGATCACGCTCATTGGCGCGACCAAGGAATCCACCACCGAAATCATTTCACTTCTCGCATAAAGCTTACAATCCGCAAGTGATGCCAACGGGGATTGCTCGTCATTCGTTATGGCAATCGTTTTTGCATTTCTGTCTTTTGCGAATTTCAGCGCTTTGGAACAAAGCATGGAATGACTCGGAAAACTGATTCCGATCACGCAGTCTTTCTCCGAAAGATACAGCATTTGTTCAAAGATTTCACTTACGCTTGAAGTCGTAAGCAAAATTACGTTTCTCCGGATCATGCCAAGATAGTGGCTTAAAAACCTGGCAAGCGGTTCACTTCCGCGAAGTCCGCAGACATAGACTGCGGATGACTTTGCGATCAGATCCGTCGCCGCGTCAAATTCCGCGGCATCCATCGACTCCATCGTCTTTAAGATTCTTTCCTGGTCGGAAAGCATCACGGAATTCAATATCTCCGACTGCGACCTTCCATACGCCGCGTCGGAAAGTTTCTCCTGTCCGTTCAACCTTTCCCGCAGACAAAAAGCAAGCTCCTTTTGGAATTCCGGATAACCCGAAAGCCCAAGTCCGCTGGCAAAACGAACCACCGTGGATTCGCTGACGGAAAGCTCCCTTCCAAGCTGGGCCGCCGTCATGAACGCAGCTCTGTCCATATGATTCAGCGCAAACGTTGCTATCTTTTTATGGCTCTTGCTCATACTGCCGAGCCGTTGTTCCATTAAACCCAGAATACTGACGTCCTCCATGCGGTACCTCCCTGAAAGACATTAATTCATAAAGGACTGACAGACGTCATTCAAAAGCTTTCTCGTCTCTTGGTCGGAGAGATCATAATCTCCGGTCATTGTCATGCATGCCGCGCCATGGATAAAAATCCAAATCTTCATAAACAGTCCGCCCGGATCCTGACATCCTGCTGCTGCAGCCTTCTGAATCTCCGACTTTACGTTTTCCGTCGAGCCATTCAGAATCTCGTACAGGGATTTTCTCGGCTTCTCGGGAACAAATAAAATACGGAATAATTCCTTTTCCTCGCGGGCAAATGCCACGTAAGCCATGCCCAAATTACAAAAAGGAGTTTTCTCCAGCCGTGGATACAGGCGATAATAATCCTGAAAAAACGCAACGGCACGATCATACACGCCGTCTGTCAGTTCATCCATGCCCTGAAAGGAACGAAAAATTGGCTGCGTGGAACAATTTGCCCTCTCTGCCACGCGTCTCGCAGTGATGTTCTGCATGCCTTCCTCCCTTGCCATCATAAAAGCAACGTCCAGGATCATTTGCTTTGTAATGCTTTCCTTTCTAGCCATGTGAAACCTCCCATTTTCCATTCATAAAGCCATCCTAAAGGGCACAAAAAAACAAGTGCACAAACCAGCTGGCGGGCATGTTTTGTAACACTTGTTATTTTATATGTTTTTATAACGCTTGTCAAGCCTTTTCACAACGCCTTCTTAATCCCACACTTCTTTATACCTATTTCGTTTTATTTCCTTGCCATTTTGGGCATCATAGTAGACAAGGTAATGAAAAAGATGAAACGTGTACTCTTCTGACAACCAGGCAAGACGCAGTTCCCCATCGATCTGAGCGATCACTAATTCCGGTTCCCCACTTCTATAAGCAAACACTAATTTCTGTTCCCCATCAATCTGCTCACTTACTAATTTCGCGCCTTTAATCTTCTTTGCGGATATCTTGGGCGTCACGTTGAACCCCTCTGGCATTGGAACGAGACTGGACTTAATGATTTTTTTATTTTGGTCATAGAAGGCGATTAGGGTAACCGTGCCACCGTATACCTTTACGCCTTGATAGTATTGTTGAAAGTGATATCTAACCAAAGAATCGCAAACGAACCCACCATCATATTGCAGACTGCCTTCCGAAATATCTGTTTTGATCAGTTTTTTCAATGCATAGATCAAAAGTTCAGCTTCATGTCTGCTTTCAATTCTCATGTCGCAAAGATTACCGCTTGCTTCGAACATGTCTTCATCAGGGTTATTACCAATCCAGACCTTGAGATGCTCCTCATCTTCTTCAAAGGTATACAACTGTTCCCAATCATCCAGAAGATAACACCATCCGTCCACGTCTGAAAGATCAATTTGATTTTCTTCCAAGTAGGCTTGATTATCATAGTATTCTACCGGGAAGACGTCTTCGAAATTTTTATTTGCATACATGTCCCGTTCGATGCGAAGTATATATCGTCTGACGTAGACAGATTTCCCCTCGGAATACTCTCCGGATAATACCACGTATTTACTCTCATCATGGGGGCGATGAACCGTGCCATCTGTCTCCAGGAGCGTTTCATCAGAACTGCACCATCGTATTCTTAAACCTTTATATTTTGCCGGAAGTTTTAGATTTTGCGTAACACTGTGAGCATTGTCTCCTTCGGCGTATTCCGGGAATTTGTCAGCAGCATTTTTTTGAAAACTTGAACCGCCGCCCTTATCTGGCCTTTTCAATCCTACGCAGTAATAACTGCTTGTGAAAGGGTCTTGAAGAATCCTATGCTCGGTACCTGGCATATAAATGGCTTCCTGATAGTCATCAACAAAGGAATCTGATTTGGTTGCCGGGACGTAATTATCATTGCAACCGGTCAAAAGTAACGTTAAAGCGATCAGTGCTCCGGTGATTGCATGCATGCTTCTTTTCCGCTTCATATCTCCCCCTCGATCTACTAAATGTCGCGTGTCTAACCAAAATACCGTTTCCCTTACGTCATCCCCTAAGGTCCAGATCCAGCGGTATGCTTGCCAGCTCTTCCATCATTTCTTTTTCTTTTCTAAGCCGCTCTTCCCTTTTCCTTTGTTCTTCCGCTTTCTCCTGTTCCAACCGCTTGCTGATCACTCCAATCAAAATGTTTTCCTGAAATATTTTTATGGGATAGGTATCTAAGCTATACTTGTCTGCAAGATAAAACGTTAATTTATTGTCCGCATTAATAAAAGTGATCCATATCATGCGAAAACCCGCAATCACCATTGCCGCTCCCACGGCAAGGCAGGGATACGTCAAGCTAAACCATGCCTTTGCAACGGCAACGTTTGTCAATTTCACGTCTGGAACGGCAATCCCGAAAAGGACGGCCCCCAAAAAGCCGCAAAGCATGCCCCAGATTGCCCACTTAACGGTCGCCTTCTGATTTAGTTTTAACCTTTCCACGTAACGCTGTTTTCTGACCAATTCTTCTTTCATTGCATAATCCTTGCCGCGAAGATAATGCACGTATTCGGGAGATTCTTCAAAAAGCTTTACGTCAACGGGATGAATTCTCTCCCCCTTCCAATACAGGAAAAATGCCACGCCGCCGCAGCAAACGGCAAAGATCTCCCACGGAAGCGAAGCTGCCCATCCCTTTCCCTGAAGTGCGTGAACAAATCCCAATATCACGTCATATACGCCTAAAAGTGCCATGGACAAGGTCACCCAGCAATACCTGGATACCGTATATTTTTTCATGCCTCTTTATCCTCCAGTCGATATCCCATTCCCCTCACGGTTTTGATCAGATTTCCATCCTCGTCGCCAATCTTTTCCCTGATCCGTTTCATGGTAACGGACAGAGTGTTGTCATTTACGTAGTTCCCGTACAGATCCCATACGGCCGCAAGGATCTCCTCCCTGCTAAAGATCTTGCCCGGATGGGAAAGCATGGCTGAAAGGATCCGGAATTCCAGCTTTGTAAGCACGATTTCCCTGTCACCGACAAAGGCCTTTCCCGTCTCCGGATTCAGCCTCAATTCACCGCACCTAAGCAGTTTCTCATCTTCCTGCGTTCCACGGCTGCCCCTGAGCCCATTTCGTATTCTAGAGATCAATTCCCTATTCCGGAAAGGCTTCATGACGTAATCAACCGCGCCAAGCTCAAACCCCTTGACCACGTCACTTTCTTCCTCCCTCGCCGTCAAAAAGATCACCGGAAGCTTTCGCTTTTCCATGATCCACTCGCATAACGAAAACCCGTCCCCGTCAGGCAACGTCACGTCCAAAAGTGCCATGTCAAAAGTCTTTTCCTCCAATGCCTTCTTCGCCTCTTCAATGCGTCCGGCCACGGTTGTTTCGAACCCTTCCTGCTCCAGCAGGTATTTCAAGCCAAGGACGATCGCTTCATTGTCCTCTACCAATAATATTCGTTCCAATCTTGATGAATCCTTCCCTCAAACGTAAAAATTTCGTTTGTATTATTCAGCATTCTAAGCTGAGTATTTTAAGATCCTGATCATAAAGCAGGTTCCGTTTGCGTCGGAACGAACCGTAATGGATCCATTCATCTTTTCAACAATTTCTTTCGCAAGTGCCAGTCCGATGCCAACGTTTTCATTTTCAACCTTAGACGCCCTGTAAAATCGTTCAAACAAATGCTTTTGATCGAGATCGGAAATGCCCTCCCCGTGATCCAAAACGGAAATTTCGGAGTATACTTCATTTTCCAAGATTGCCATCTCTATAACGCCTCCCTGAGGGCTGTGTTCGATGGCATTCTTCACAATGTTTTGGAGGGCTTCCAAAAGCCATTTTTCATCGCCGCTTACGCTTATTTCCGAAAGCTTTGTCTCAAACCTTATTTCCTTCCACTGTGCCATCATCTCCAGGTTCTGCATGGCTTCTTCCGCAATCTTTTTAAGTGAAACCTTTTCCTTTTGAAGCTCCACGACGCCAGCGTCTAATCTGGAAAGCTTTAGCATCGTGACGACGAGCCACTTCATGCCCACCAGCTGACGACTGATCTCCCGCAAGAACTTCGTGCGCACCTCTGGTCCCATCTCAGGCGACTCCAAAAGATTGTCCGTCAGGATCACCGCGCTGGTCAGCGGCGTTTTCAGCTGATGTGATATGTTTGCCACGGAATCGGCCAGCGCTGCCTTTCCTGCCTGTGCATTTTCTGCCTGCTCTTTATACTGAACTGCCAATTTGTATAATTCATTCCTTAATCCGCTCAGTTCATCCTCCATGTTCTTTTTCAGCTCTAGTTCGTAATTGCCGTGGCTTACGCGGTCCACGTAATTTCCAAGTTCGTTCAGTTTTCTGCCGCGTCCCCTCCAAAAGAAACCAAAAACCACAAACGATCCGATTACCATTACTGCCAATATTCCATTGATCAAAAGTGCGGACTTTGTTTTTTGCAGATTCTGGCCATGATACAGTTCGCCGCCCTCCAGGATCCCATATTGCTTCAAAACCCTCCGTCCATCCTCAGCGCCTTCCGAATGCGTTATAATGCGAATTAAGTCCTCCTCCGCAACGTCAGGATATTTTTCCCTGATGGCGTTTATGATCCCGCCATAGGAATCATATTGCTCATTTCGGATCTGTTTCGCATACCGAAAAAAGGCGAGGTTTAGAAAAACCCCGCCGATCAGCCAGGTCATGGCCATGACCAAAACATATCTCTTTACGTCTCTATTCCAAAAAGCATTCATGCGTTTCTCCTCATCCCGTCGCTGTCAAGGCACGCCTCATCCCTTATTTATTATAACGATTTTCTCCCTGCGACGCAATAAAAAGTCCCTACAAATTCTCATTTCGTATTGTCTCGATCACGTTCCTCCTCATGGCCTTCTTCCCATAGCTTTCAACGATCAGGAACAAAAGTGCGCTCACAACGATCACGCTGCACAAGATCTGGATCCACGGAATCCGAAACGCAAAGGTAAAACTCTTGTCACTGGTCTCCCAACAAAAACGATATAATGCATACGAGATCAAACAACCTATGACCGTTCCTCCAAAGAGACCTTTTACGTCAATAAACAGACCTTCCATCCAGATCATTCTGCGAAACTGATTTCTTGTCATTCCGATGGCGCGAAGCTTTGCAAACTCCGAGGACCGGAGTTCCAAGTTGAAGCTTACGGCATTGATCACGTTTGTCACGCCGATCAAAATGATCACGGCAAGCACTCCCGAAAGCAACATGGTTGCCAAGGTTTTTTGGAACATGTTTTCCTGATGGATCGCATCACTGTCATAGCATCTGCTGTTTAAGAGATTCATGTCAAGCACGTCATTCATAAATTTGTTCGCGTCTTCGCAATCATAATATCCCGTTGCTCCGGAAGTATATAATTCCGAATGCTCGATGATCCAGCTCTCCCCTACGTACACGCACGTTTTCCCTTCCAAATATCGATAATAATCACTCAGTGCATCTCCCTTAACTACTATGCCGGCCAACTCTACTTCCACAATACTTGGCGGCAATTCATTGATTCTTTGCTCATAGGTTTCATAAGTGCCTGACAGTATCATACCGTCAGAATAGTTTTCCAGCACGTCCGTCACGAGTCCCTTACCCTTTACCTTTTCCGGATCGATCTTATTTTCCCTGCATAGCTCAGCGAAGGAATCATCATCCATTGCGAACACGACAAACCAACTTGCGTTTAGATTCTGCCCAGTAGCTTCCCCCGTAACGGCCACGGGACTCCAGCTGATCTTGTGCGCCAGCACGTCTGACCGTCTGGCAAGTTCCGTAAGAACGTGATAATCCTCCTTGTTGGATACGCTGACGAAAATCTGATACTGACGTCCCTCAAGTTCATAGATCTCGTCAGCCGTTTTGAACAACATGCCAAGAAAGCTCATGCCTAGCAGCAGCGAAACGCTGACCACGATGGATACGATCGTTGCCCGGTATTTCACCTTTGACCTCCTAAAATTCTGCCACGCGACGCTCCCTCCCACTCCAAAAAGCTTTTTTAAGATCTTAGGCGTCTTTTTATTTTTCCCTTTACTTGCGATCATCTCATTTGCCCTGATCGCCTGAATGGGAGAAATTTTTGATGCTTTAACTGCTGATTCAAAGGCTGACAGCGCGATCATAAACATCGCCTGAATTGCAGCAATGGCTACTGCCCACCACGCAATGGAAAATACCATGACAAAACTTGAATTACGCATGGTCAGACCTATAACAACGTTTGTTCCCTGCACAAGGAAAAAACATAGACCAATGCCTAGCAAAACGCCAACGGGGATGCCAATCACTCCTATAACAAGAGCCTCCTGCCACACGATCATCCTTCGCTGCCGCTTCGTCGTCCCAACGGAAGACAAAATGCCATATTGACGGACTCTCTCATGTAATGAAATGTCAAAACTGTTGTTGATGCAAAATACGCCTGCCAAGACGAAAATCAAAAAGAATAATTCCGCCAGTGCGATCACGCCAACGCTATCCTTCGTCAAATGAAAGGGACTAAAGCCTTCCAGGCTTGCCAACTGAAAATATTTCGAATAGACCTTGACCCTTCTGGAAACCTGGTAACGCTCGTCTTCCGTCAGCGAATGAAAATCGCGATAAACCTGGGTGTAATACTCTTCCGAGATTCCCAGCAGCGCACTGTCCACCTTCGCCCGCTGATACAGACCTTGCTTGGTATACCGGACGCTAACGCTGTAAGTACCATCGGTAAGATTCTCCGTATTGAGATAGGTATATGCCTGTACGGCGTTTACGTTTCTGTGTTCCTCTCTCAAGCTTCCACTTCTGTCTGAATAAAGAGTCATCCCATCCTTCTTAAGAAAGCCAACCACCTCAAACTCCCGTTTTTCAACGTCCGCGATGGTTTCGTCATCTTGAATGGCCACGCCCATCTCCACTTCCTGTCCATTGGAATATCTCTTTCCAATATCCAGGGTAACGTGATCGCCGATTTTTACGTCAATCCCCATCTCAGAGCGGATTCCCCTGGCAAGAACAATTTCCTTTTCGTTTTCAGGGTATCTTCCCATGGATAATTCCAGCGCTTCTGCCTCATACCAATCCTGCCCCGCCGCGCATACGTCCAAATAGAACAAGGTTCCGCCGTATTGATTGGAGCTACTCATAGCCACGTAACCCAGATGCTTTTCCAGACTTAGCTTTTCGATGCTCTGATTGTTTTGGAAGTACTTTAAGTCCTCGTACGCGACGCCCCTAAAGATGCAGTGCGTATTTCCTTCCATGCGTTTTGCTTCTTGGATCATGCTCTCCAGAAGGCTGGTTCCCAGACAGGAAAGTGCCGTGATTAGTGCCGTCGCCAATGCAACGCCTACGATCGTCACGATGGTTCTCGCCTTATTCTCCTTTAAGGACCGCAAACAGCATTTCCATAATACTTTCATGCGTCTCTCCTCTTTCCTTTCACACGGCGCCTCTTAACAAGTTACAGATTCTCATTTCTGATCGTTTCGATCACGTTGCGCTCCTGCGCCTTCTTTGCATGTTTCTTCATAACTGCATACAGCAAAAGCCCTACGACTGCCGCGCAAGCTGCAATTTGTAAAACTGGAATTTGAAAAGCAAACTGGACTTTTTTGTAGGGATCATCCCACAGCATGTCCGCGCTGCCTGCAAAGGATCTCCAAAGCATATAATAAATTCCGCAGCCAATCAGGCACCCCCACAGAAGTCCTTTCGCCCCGATAAACAGGCCTTCCGTAAAGATCATGCCTTTGAATTGTTTTCCCGTCATGCCCACGGCCCGAAGCTTCGCAAATTCCGGCGTGCGCATCTCCATGTTGAAGTTCACGGCATTGATCACGTTTGTCATGCCAATCAATAGGATCAAACCAATAAATCCAACCATAAACATAATGACCAGTGCTTTAGCAATCCTTGCGACCTGATAGATTTGATCATAATTAAAGACACTGATTCCAAGGAGGTTTTGGTCCTCAATTTTTTCTATGAATTGAGGAACGTCCGTACTTTGGAAATATCCATAAGCATATCCGCGGAATAATTCCAAATGCTCTTTAGCCCAGCTTTCACTCACGTAAACGTCATGATCAGGATCTACGTGGTATTTTATTTCACTTGGATCTAGCCCTGTTGCCGCGGATATCGACTTGGAACTGATCACGCCTCCAATCTCCACGGAAAACGGGATGCCTGGCAGTTTTTGTGTGATTTCTTCATTGCTTCTCTTTTCACAATTACAAATTTCACCCAGAGCCTGATTGTTGTTTTCTTCCGTAATCAATCCTTTTCCAAGCATTTCCTTTGGATCCAATCCATTCTCCAGACAAAGCTTTTCAAAGACTTTATCTTCCCATGCAAAGAGATTAAATGCATAAACCCAATGTTCAGGATCATCTTCCTCTCTTTCCGGATTCACCTGATGAATGGTCTCATACCCTCTGTGTATCACGCTTTCCGTAACGAGCGGATCGGAAGCAAACTCTTTGATCTCCTCATATCCAGCGACGTCATATATGCCTATCTCTACCTGAAAATCCTTGATCCACGTAGTTTCACTTTCCACGTAACTAAACAAAAAAGGGATAAAGGTCATTCCCAAGACTAACGCCACGCTGACCGTGATCGAAATGATCGTCGCACGGTACTTGATCTTGGAACGTTTGAAATTCTGCCATGCGATCCCGCCGCCAACGCCAAACAGCTTCTTTAACGGTTTCGGCGTCTTACGAATCCTTCGCTTGCTCTGAATGGAATCATTCGAGCGGATTGCTTCGATCGGCGTAATCCTGGCTGCACGGAATGCCGCCTCCATGGCAGACAGTACGATCATAAAAATAGCCTGAAGCGCCGCGATGAGGATTGCCCACCATGCAGGCTGGAAGACCATGGAAAACGTAACCGTTTTTAAAAATGCTTTTAGCACCAGATTTGTTCCAACCACCAAGACCGCACTAAGTCCCATTCCAATCAAAATTCCCATGGGAATCCCGATAACTGCGATCACAAATGCCTCCATCCATACCAGCATCCGGCGCTGTCTTTTGGTGGAACCGACGGAACTGATCATGCCATAAAACCGCACTCTCTGCGTAATGGATATGTCGAAGCTGTTATTGATGCAAAATACGCCGGCAAGCACAAAGATCAAAAAAATCACTTCCCCAAAGGAGATTGCCCAAACGGTCGTTTGCGTCAAGTGAAAGGGACTGATGGAATCCCATTCTTCCAAGGATTCATTTCTCAAAAGTTTCGCATCGACAACGTCCAAGATAGCCTGGCTGATTACTTCCCGCTTTAAAAGCCCTGCTTTTGAATAGCGTATGCTTACGTCGTATCCTTCGTCATTACTCGTCTTACCATCCCATTGGGAATAGGCCTTCATGATCCAGTATTGTTTTTGTTCTTCCTCATCATCAAATCGTTCAAAATTTCTGTCATAATATAGGTCTAGTTCCAGGCCTCCGTTATCATGTGTATAAAAACCTACGATCTCAAATTCTTCTTCTGCGTCACCAATCGGAAAAACCAGCTTATCATGAAGATTTAAGTTGATTTTTAAATCTCGTCTTACGGCTTTGGGGATCACAATTTCATGATCATTTTCTGGCATCCGCCCATTCGTAAGCTTGAGTCCCCGAGCGGTAAACCAATCATCCTGGGCTGCATACAAATCCCAAAGATAATAATTGTAGGTATCCTTATTACCCGTTAGCTTTTTTCTTGCAAGCTTCTTTTCCATCCATATCTCGTCAATGCTTTGGTTATTTACGAAATATTTCAGATCCCCGCCACTTACTCCTACGTAAGTTTCATGTGCGCGTCCCTGCGTTATCTGTAAATACCTGCTTACGCTTTCCAGGATGCTCGATGCCATGCAGGAAAGCGTTGTGATCAAAACCGTCGCCATTGCCACCCCTATGATCGTGACCATGGTTCTTCCCTTATTTTCTTTTAGAGACCGGATGCAACACTTCCATAAAACTCTCATCTGCCCACTCTCCCGGCATGCCTTCCTCTAATTTCAAGCCTGCCTTATCATTCTCAGTTTTTCCGTTCTTATCCCTATAGTTTACGCATTTACGTTCGCGTTTTCCCTCACGATACCATCTTCCATGACGAGGATCCGGTCTGCCTGCTTAGCAAGCTCTAAGTTATGCGTGATCATAATGATCGTCTGCTTATACTTACGATTTGAGGCTTTTAGAAGTTCCATGATCTCATTACCATTCTTGGTATCGAGATTACCCGTCGGTTCATCTGCAAGGAGAATGGCTGGTCTGGTGATCAGGGCCCGGCCAATGGCAACGCGCTGCTGTTGACCACCGGAGAGTTCGTTCGGAAGATGAGTCCTTACCTTGTCGAGACCAAGCGTTCCGATCAATTCCTCCAAAAGCGACTTGTCCACCTGCTTACCGTCCAGTTCACAGGGAAGCGTAATGTTTTCCTCCACGTTTAGAACGGGGATCAAATTATAAAACTGGTAGATCAGTCCCACCTGTCTTCTGCGAAACACTGCCAGTCTGTCGTCATTCATGGCATAGATGTCCTCGTTTTCGACAAAGACCTTTCCGGAAGTCGGTCGGTCCACGCCGCCAAGCATGTGCATCAGCGTCGATTTGCCACTGCCTGAGCTTCCCACAACTGCAACAAACTCTCCCTTCTCCACGCTGATATTGGCATCTCTTACCGCCTGTACGGCATTTTCATTCTTTCCATAGGTCTTGCACAAATTTTCCGTTCTCAAAATTTCCATAACGTTCTCTCCTTTGTTCTCAGAATCTTATCTATCCCTTTTCATATTCCCTTTCGATTGCATTCCATTTCTCATCCTGTTCTCGAAGCCTGTTTTGAATGGCTGCGATCATTTTGGAACATTCCTCGATCTTGACGCTGGTCGTTCTCAGCATAAACGTTTCGCTGATTTCCTTTGCATATGGCAGCGAAGAATTGACGTAAGCCCGGAAAATCCAACAAAGTGCAAAAAATTCCACGTAACATCCGGCAATGTGTCCAATGGGCAGAACAGGCAAAAAAGATGAAGATATCAATGCGTCAAAGCCTCTTGACAGCAAATTGATCAACACTCCTAACAGGAAAAAAGCCACTCCCTCCAACGCCGTTTGTTTTGTTTCCATTTGTTCCTGTTTATACAGTTCTTTATTCTCTTTTTCCCTGCACAGGGACGCTTCAAGATTATACGCCGTTCCCATGAAGCATTTCCTATACTTTTCCGAATCTTCAAATGGAGCCTGTGTCTCTCCCTTGACGCCGCCAATCGTAAGAAAGAGTACGAGGGAAATCCCTATGCAAGCCAATCCCACTATTAAGGATCCGGATTCACCGCCAAAAAGAATAATCATGCTGACTGATCTAACGCCCAGATAAAAAATATACAATGTCAATTGAAAAAATCGCTTTGGCCGAAACCGCCTCATGCGTCACACCATCCTTCCCCTACAGGAAACTCAAAATAAATTCACGTATTTTGACGATATCATCATATCAAAGAAAAATGACGTTTCGGTGACATTTTGAAACTTTTCACCGAAACGCCATTACTTTGGCCAATACTATTAGAACAGGATTCCAACTGGTATCTTCACCGTACAGATAAACGTCTTTTTTTCCTTGTCATAGTTTAATTTATACTTCCAGGAATGCCGGTCCAGAATGTTTGCCACAATGGCAAGTCCAAGCCCCGTCCCTTTGCCCGTGCGACTCTCCTCGCCTCTCACAAAGGGTTCCCAAAGACGCTTTAAGGAACCTGAATACGTTATCTCCGTCTCATTTTGCACGGAAAATCCGCGCTTCTCGAAGTTAATTGAAATACTGCCACCCTTTGGCGTGTATCTGATGCAGTTCGTGATCAAATTCTCCGCCACTTTTTGCAAGAGCTCTTCATCGCCCTTTGCCATGAGTTCGCCTTCCCTCGAAATCTTTAATTGATTGGCTTCCACCTCATCCTGATATCTGTCCAGGACCTCCTCAAAGAGCTTACGCACGTTCACCTCTTTTCGAACGCACCTCTTGTGTTCCTTGTCATATTTCAGGATCTCAAGGTTCTTCATCACGATCTCATTCATGTACTTCACGGACTTTTGGATCTGTTCCGCATAGTGCTCCCGCTTTTCGTCATTGACGTGCTCCCGCAGACTGTCCGCATAGCCGCTCACCGCCATCAGTGGCGATTTCAAGTCATGCGCCATGGAATCCATGAGAACGTCGCGGTATTCCTTTGTCATAAAGACCTGCCTGCGCTTCAGATAATGGACGTAGGAAGTGATTACGGCAATCAACGTCAAAAGAATGGCCAGCCAAATCATCCACCAAACAATCGTATAACGGTTTCCCTGGAACAGTTCTGAAATCGTCTGATAGGTACAAGCCTTATATACGTGACCTTCCGCATCTTGGAAATAAGCGCTTCTGACAAAAACCATTTTTCCGCTTAAAAAATACAGTAGCGGATTTCCAACGGACCAGCCTTTTCCCATATCCTTGGAATTGCTTTTTATCCTTGCATCCTTTATGGTTTCAGTGGCTTCTTTCTTAAATGCGTCATTCGGTTCCCATATGTCTAGGCTTCCATTGATCTCGTCTTTTGGAACACCATTTAAGAACACGGCTGACGCACTTTCCTTTTCCGGATCAATCTTGTAATACTCATATCCCGTTTTATCCGCAGGTTGAAAATATTTTGTATCCACGAGTTCATCCGGAAGTCTGTCATCCCCGCGAACCTCCATAACAGGTCTGCGATCTACGCGATACAAGGATATCTTCGCAGGATAAAAACGATCATGCTTTAAGTAGATTTCTTCAATTTTCCAGTTTAATACTCTTGGAATCCCGTCCGGATCAGGTTCTTGATAGTATTCTTGCCATTTCTTTTTGACTTCCGTCAAGGTTTCGATTACGGAAGCAATTTCCTCATACGGACAATATTTAGGATTTACGTAATCCATATAGAACGTTACGGAATTCTCATATGGCTTATCTTCAGAGTCACACAAATAGAGAATTGCATTTTTATTACTGTCCCATCCTGCTTCACAGACGATTTCCTCCGTCTCCGCATCTAACACAAATCCCCAGCCTTTTCCAAATCCGCCAAGAAACGTGTTTCCATCTCCGTCATACGAATGTCCTCCGCCAAATTCCAGAAAATGAACCATCCAATCTTCCAATCTTAATCCCAAAATCCGTCCACGGTATCCCATAAGCCAAGGATTCAAATTATAACTTCCCGCGTCACTCATGCCGGAAAGCGTATATTTGATCTCCATCTCTGCATCTGCTAACGCTTTGTCCTTTGTGACGTGCTGTATGGTTTCCATGCCTTCATAAAAGTTGACGGTCGTCTTTTGTTCTATTTTAGCGAACAAGATCAGATAAGCGCTTTGCAAAAACACGTAACAAAGGATCATCCAAACAATGATCATCATGAAAAAATGCCTTCGAAAGAATTGTCCATACCTTCTCATGCCAGTCTTTTTCATAAAAGGGAGCCTCCTTTCCCTTATTCTTCCGAGATCTTATATCCCTTTGAATAAATGGTTTTAATCTGTTTTCCCGCTGCTCCCAGGCTCTTGCGGAGCTTCTTTACGTGATTGTCCACCGTACGGTCCGTTCCGTCGTAGTCCATGCCCCAAACCAATTCCAACAATATTTCACGCGTAAAAATCTGATTTGGGTGACGCAGCAGCGTTATCAAAAGATCGAACTCCTTGGGCGTAAGCGGGATTTCTTTCTCCGAAACCCATACCTCCCGCGTCTTTGGATCCAAGGATATCTGCCCGCAGACGAGCTTTGGCCTTTCCTGCCCCGTCTCATCACCCGTCGCGCCATTTCCCTTTGCCCTGCGAAGGATGGCGCCAACCTTCGCATAAAGCTCTGACATAAGAAATGGCTTGCAAACGTAATCATCACATCCAAGCTCATACCCTCTTAGCCTGTCCTCTTCCCTTACCTTTGCCGTGATCATGATGACGGGCGTATCCTTATGCTTTCGCAGTTCGCGAAGAAGCGAGAAACCGCTCATTCCGGGCAGCATGACGTCAAGCAAAATCAGATCGAAGCTTTCCTCCTGCATCAGCCTTAGGCCTTCCTTTCCCGTGGATGCGCATTCCACTTCATAAGCCCGCTCCCGGCCCTGCAGATAATCACTGACCACTTCCCTGATCATTTCATCATCTTCTACCAGCAAAATCCTACCCTTCACGTTACTGCCCAACCTTTCCAAAAAAATACGTTCTCCCTTTTGATAATTCTATCATAAAAGGAGAACGTATCCAAATTATATCCTAGAACGTGTCAACAGGACGTGTCTACTGACATGTTTCCACATGCCATTTTAGGCAGACAGATTACTTTTTATGTTCCTGATAATAAGTGCCGAACCTTCTAAACACGTCATCTCCAAAAATCTGCTTAAGGATTTCAACGTGTTTGTTACGGTCATCATCATCCTTAATCTTGCGAGTATTCAAGCCAAAATAATTATACCCCGCTTTTTCCGCCGCCTCTACGTATTTCTTCAAAAATGTTTCGCCGTAATTCTTAGCAAGGAAAGAACACATCATTCTCCCAAGCGTATACTGATCCCCGCGATCGCCATGGGTAAGATCCTTATAATCATTACGGAAAACAGCCTCAGCATTATCGGGGGTAACATTTTTACTTACGGAACCAGAAAAGAACATGCTATTCAAACTTTCTGAAAAGACGCTGTATTTATTTGCGAGACTTTTGATGACCTTTATCGCATAATAATCCGCACTCCCTTCTGTCATGATTTCCGTTAACGTAGCATGTCTTAACGTCAATACGTGGGTAAGTTCGTGTGCTATTTCATAGTAACGTTCCATACTCTGGTATCGGAATGGATTATTCCTATAGCTTGGAACCGAATTCAACACCTCTTTACTAAATAAACGATAAGAATAATAGAGCATATACCGATCACACGCACATGGAATAAGACCCGCATCATCATAGTCTACTCTCACGTAAATGGGTACTTTCGTGCCAAAGCTTATATTTTTCCAAGGATTATACCCATAATAGAGGGCATCGCCCGAATATTTATTCAGTTGATCAATTGAATAACTAAGTCCCGTTAACCTCTCGAGTTCGTCTATGATGAGACCAATATTTTTCGCAAAGTCTCCGGGCATGTCGAGGTCTTTATCAAGAAGCAGGACAAATTTTTCCCCTTCATAATAGCTCAATCTATCCGTTTTCACGTGATCCGACGCGTTTCCGCTAAAAGAAATTTTCTTAGGTGAGACAACCTCGCTTATGGCAAACTCAATTCTGCTGACCTCAAATGTTTTATTATCCTTCGTCTTTCCCGTAATCACGGCAGTATACTTTCCCACGCCTAAGCCCGTGATGGAAAGTTCTCCGGAATAACCGACGTTTGTCTTATAATCTGCCGTACCAATCTTCACGTAATTACTGATATCCTTCAGATCAGTGCGATCGTACGCCTTTAGGTTCCCACTTTTTACAACCTTGTTGGAAGCATTCTTAATCTGATAAACGTACGCACTTGATTTATCCGTGCTAATGCCTTTGTCATGAAGAGCCCATCCGTTAACGGATATCTTTTTTGCATATCCGACGGGAAAATATTGTAAATTTTTTTTAATTATCGGGGTATTAATGGAGGTCTCCCTAAAATATCCATCCTCGCAGACTGCATATCCGGGATCCACAACCAGCTTAATCTTTGCGATGTTAAAGTATTTCGCGTTGCTGGAACGTTTTGCCTTAACGAACACCGTCCAGTTTCCTGCCTGCATTCCGGTAGTGTCGAGATCAAACCGCCACAGGCTGTTGGTTCTCTGAAAATTATTCTGCTTGATCAGTTCATCGAACTCCTTCGGAAACTCCCACTCTTTTGCTTCAACGGTCACTCCGGTTTTTTTCACGGACGTGTCCGCATCATAAGTAATGGTCACCTCATAGGCTCTCACCTTGTCATTGGATAGCACCCATCCGTCCATGCTGATGATTTCACCATGCTTCACATGAATTGTTTTTGTGCACGTATCGTAAGAATTTGCCACGCAAGAGGTATCATTATCCGGAGCATCCAGACATGAATAGTAATTCAGGCTAACCGCGGCCTTAACTTCCATCGGCGAAAGCATGGCAACCATAATCACTATAGCGCAAAGAAAAATCTGAATTCTTATCTCTTGTCCCTTTTTCATCTTTCTCCCTCCATCTTTAGATTTCACTGCATTTATTAGATACATTTGGATAATATCATACTTCCGGATCTGATAAAAGAGCATAAATTAGCACTTTAATCATTTTGCACCTGTTACTGCGAACGATCCATAATCTTGATCCAATATCGATCCGGGACGCGGATGATGGCCTGGAACAGCTTGCTTTTCTTTTTGTAAGCGATCTTAAAGCCAAACCTATGCTTATTCAAAATTCCATAGACTATGGATAAACCCATTCCGGTACCCTTTTGCTGGGAACGGCTGTCATCCCCCATCTCCATCTCTTCCAGAAGCCGTTGGATCGGCTTGTGATATACCAACTCGGCAGTATTTTGAATGATAATCTTATGGTTTAACACTTTCAGGTCAATGATTCCATTCTCCGTCGTGTATTTCATGGCATTGGCAACCAAATTGTCAGCAACGCTTGCCAACAGCTTTTCGTCTCCCCAAACGTAGCATTGACCATCCGTGACAACCTGAATCTTTTTTTCATCAAGCTGTTCCCGATAACGCTTTACGGCCTCCTCAAACAGCTCCGCGAACCGTACGGCATTCCGATCCAGATCATCCGAGGATTCCATCTGGGAAACCTGCATGTTTTTATTCACAATTCCATTCAAGTACTCGGTCTGCTTTAAAATCTCACTTGCGTAATACTCTCTTTTCTCAGAATGAACGTTTTCCTGAAGGTTTTCCGCAAAGCCATGCATAACCATCAGCGGCGATTTCAAATCGTGGGCCATGGAATCCAGCAAGGATTTGCGGAACGCACTTTGCGCGACCCGCCTTCTGCGCGCAAATTCAGCCAGCGCGACAAAAATCAGTAACAGAACAAGTATGCCAATGCATTTCCGCTTATTGCTTTCGATCGCATTTTGAAGCATTCGTTCCGTGTCGATGGGCATGTTTAAATAAAAAGATATGGAACATCCCGTTCCCTCGCCATCTTTTATCCTTAAAAGATAGTTAAATGCATAATACTCGGGGAAGAGATAATTTATATACTTTACGTCACTTAAATTCTTTCTTCCAACGTAAGATTGTGCTGAAAAAGGCAAATATATTCTGTCTATTGATGATTGAGCCACGTAACGTGAATAATTAAATTGTAAGTTGTTTTTTGCCATTATTTTCACTGGTTCATCTCTGCCGTAAGCATGCCATGTTTTCATGTCTTCCGGGAACAGAATTTCATTTTCACCGGCATTTTCGACGTGAACGTACTCTGCAGGCAATTCTGCAGGCGTACAGTCAATAATTCTTTCCTCCGTAATCTTGTTCCCCAATTTCCAATATACGCGGACTTTCCCAGGAATGAAGTATGAGCCGTTTTCGTAATAGTCAATTGCCTGAACGTTCCACCCGTCTGCTTTTTTATCTCTATAGTGATTCGTCTTTATACCTTTGTAGTATTTGACGTCTCCATATAAATCATAACCCTTATTAGTCAGAAATTGGATTTCAAAATCATCTAATGGGACATATTCCCATGAATAATACTCGATCCAGTGACTAACGGGATTTTTTTTCTGATCAAACGTAACTTCCTGAACCTTCTGAAAATACTCTATCGGGCAAATTTGTCCCATGTCATTCTCAGAGAAATCATAAAAGGAATCCACGTTTGTCATGACAACGTATCGCTGACTACCATCCAAATAGCCTGAAGTATCTGCGTAAGTAATTAATCCATCTATTGAATCAAGCGAAAATCCAGGAATCGAATCACCTACTCTCCATTCTGCTTCCGTTTCTTTATACGCATGCCATTCGACTTTACAATTTAATCCCGACAAATATCTCTCGATGTTTGACAAATGAATGACGTGACAGGCAATCCCATCCTCCACGGTTTTGTCTCTCATTAATTCTTCAAGGGCCTTGATTCTGATTTGAATGGCGTTGCCAATCTCCAACTCGTACGTTTCGCAGGAATTCTTTATTTCATTGACGTATTTAAAATAAATCAGCAAAACGCACGAAATCAGCCAAATTAGCGTTAACGTGATCGCTGAAATTATAATAGACAGTACTCTTCTTTTTTTCTTCGAAAGCATGGCAATCCCCTCCTAACTGTTCCCATATTTATGGTTAGGAATTTAATATTTTGTATCCCTTCGCAAAAACGGTTTTGATCTGTCCTCCGGCACTTCCCAGACTCGCCCGCAGCTTTTTCACGTGATTATCCACGACTCTGTCATTGCCAAAATAATCCTTGCCCCACGCCAGATCCAATAGCATGTCCCTGGAAAAGGTCCATCCAGGTTTTTCCATCAAAATCGAAAGAATGGCCAGCTCCTTAGGTGGCAAATCCACTTCTTTTCCATTGACCTTTACCGTCAGTGCTCTCTTATGAAGCTCGATGCTTCCACAAGAGATTACGTCACTCAAAACCGTCCCTTTTGATCTCTTTATCTGCGCATTAACCTTTGCCAATAATTCTGCCAGCGAAAACGGTTTGCATACGTAATCATCACAACCTAATTCATATCCATACAGCCTGTCCTCTTCGCTGGTCCTTGCGGTCATAAAGATCACAGGCACGTCCATGGTGCGCCGGATCCGGACGATCAGGTCAAAACCGCTCATATTGGGCAGCATGACGTCCAAAAGCACAAGGTCATATATCTTCTCCTCCAGCTTTTCTTCGCCTTCCGTTCCCGTTTTTGCAATATCCATCTCATACTCCGGAGCCTTCTCTGAAAAATAATCCAAAATGGCCTCACGGATTTTTGCATCATCTTCCACCAATAAAATCTTTGCAATCATCTCTCCACGTCACCTCAATAAAAAAGATACGATCTTTAGGCTATAAAATGATTATAACGTGAAGTCGTATCTTTTTTGTGTCTTTTTTTAATGATTCTTTATTTTTTATGAGTATTGTAGTAAGGTGCGAAATTTGTAAAAACGTCGTCCCCAAACAGCTTTTTGAACTCGTCTGCCCGCTTTTTATCGGGATCCTTCGGTAACTCCCAAAAACCATCCTGTCCAAACTCATAACCTATGCTTTGCACGGCAGCGATATAATCGCGCATGAAAGTATCTCCGTAGGTTTCTTTAAGATATGCACAAAGCAAATGTCCAAATGCATACGCTTGATCATAATGATCTTCAAAATCGTTATAGAATAAGGTCTCCGCATTCTTTTCAGTAACCTTTTGATCCACGCGGTATACAAATTCAAAATGATCAGCGCATTTAGCAAAAGACTCTGACATCGGAACAAGCGAGCGAATGGTTTCTTCCGCGAAATAATCCGCACCGCCTTCCGTCAAAATATCTGGCAAACTCGCATGTCTTAGCGTAAGCACGTGAGTAAGTTCATGTGCGATCACGTCATATTGAACGTAACCATCATAATACTCATAATTAATTCCTAATTTCTTACAAACATCGTCAGAGTATAATCCCGGCAGGTTTATATAAGTATATCCTGCTAAGGAATGGGAAATCCATGCCTTGCCATCGTGATCCATAACGACATATATTGGTACTTTTTGACCAAATTCAAAATCAGCCCACGGATCATAGCAGCCAACCATGCTTGACATTTTGTAAGGTTCCCCCCAAAAATCTACGTACTTTTTTGAAGTTGCAAACTTTAAACCCACTTTCTCTTCCAGCGTATCCATGATCATGGCTACGTTGTCCGCAAAATCTCCCGGCAAGTCTAGATCCTTATCCAGAAGAAGATAAAACTTATCGCCTTCAATGCAGCAATAATCCGTAGTGATATAGTGGTCTGCCTCGTTTCCGCTCAGCGTGATCATGGGCGGGAATTTCGAGAGATCATTCACAACGACTTCCGGAGTGCTTTCGGGCATCACTTCTTCCGACGCTCTCTCCGTCACCACTTCCTCCGGCGTGCCATCAGCTATCGCTTCTTCCGCCGTGCTATCCAGTATCTCTTCCTCCGTTTCGGTCCCTTTTGATTCAGCAACCACGGAAGAACTCTCAGCCGCGGCTTCGTTTTTTTGCACGCTGCTTTCCATTGCCACGCTTTCCTTAGGTTCCTCTTCCGTCTTCGTCTGCCCGCAGGCTGCCAGCATTAACGCCATCATCAAAGCAATCCATGTCAGTTTTCTGTTTTTCACGTTGTTCTTCCCTCCTCTCAACATGCATGTTGACTGTTTACAAGATTACTTTAACGTGAAGACGTATCTTTTTTACGTCTTTTTCATCCTTTGGGATAACTTTAATCATGATTTTTTTCATAGTACGCAGCAAAATCCGTAAATACTTTCTCCCCAAAAAGCTTTTTGAATTCATCCGCGCGCTTTTTATCGGGATCCCTAGGCCATTCTGCGTATCCAGCCCCTCCGTAATAATATCCAATCTTCTGAAGGGCTGCGATATAATCATGCATAAAAGAATTGCCATAGGTTTCGGCAAGAAATGAGCAAAGTAAATGCCCGTACGCATAGCTTTGGTCATACTGATCTTCGAAATCATGATAGAATAGCGTCTCAGCGTTTTGGGCCGTAACGTTTTGATCCACGTGATAATCAAATTCAAAATGATCAACTGCTTTGGAAAATGACTCCGAAGTCTGTGCAAGTGAACGGATGGTCTCTTCGGCAAAATAGTCAGCGCTTCCCTCCGTCATAATAGACGTCATGCTGGTATACCTTTGCGTAAGCACGTGGGTAAGTTCGTGTGCGATCACGTCATAGGGAACAAAATCCTTATAATACTCTTTAGATCTTCCCAATTTGTTGCATATTTCATCAGAGTACAATGATAATAAATCAATATACGCATAACCTGCCAAAGCATGAGAAGTCCATGCCGTGCCATCATGATTTACTATAATATAGATGGGTACTTTCTGTCCAAAATAAAACTCCTCCCATGGATCATGGCAACTTACAATAGCGGCCATTTTTATTGGATCAAACCCCATGATTGGGTTCTTTGAAGCGCTTGTAAAGGTAAGCCCTACTTTTTCTTCCAAAGCGTCCATGATTTTGGAAACATTGTCTGCAAAATCCCCTGGAAGATCCACGTCCTTATCAAGCAACAAATAAAACTTATCGCCTTCAATATAGCAATAATCCGTTGTAACGTAATGGTCTGCCTCTTTTCCGCTTAGCGTGATCAGGGGCGGGAATTTTGACGGATCATTTACAATAACCTCGGGAGTATTCTCCAGCACTGTTTCTTCCGTTGCATTCTCATTCGAGGCGGTAAGCTCAGAAGCATCCTCTTGGGTAGCGCTATCCTGGGTGATGCTTTCCGCAGTGCTGTCTGTATCCAGTTTTTCCTCCGCATGGCCTGCGTCAGTATTTCCTGTCGCTGAGCCTTCTTTTGTGTTTTCCTCAGCATGGTCCGCTCCAGGGTTTCCTGTCGCCGTGCTTTCTTTAGCGTTATCCTCAGCAAGGCCTGCGTCTTTGGAATGATCCGAGGCTTCGCCTTCTTGGACTGTACTTTCCGTTGCCGAATCGCCCTTAGTTTTCCCTATCGTTGAAGTATTCTCGCAGGATGACAACATCAACATCAGCGTCATCGCCAAAGCAAGCATTATCAATTTTTTATTATTCATTTTGTTTTTCCCCCAGGAAACAATTTCGCTTATCATTTTTACTCGTTACGCCCAAGTTACCGGATTCCCTTTTCTTTCAAGAGGGATCCTGATCGGATGTCCGCCTTCCGCATATCCCAAGATCAATCCGCCCGTAACGGTCTCACTTTTCAGAAGCCCATACTTGCTTAGGAAACTTCGAATGGTTTCATTTTCATCCAACCAATGCAATTGATTGATCCAACAGGAGCCAAGATCCAATGCGTTTGCAGCGATCATCATATTCTCCAGCGCACAGGCGCTGTCTGCCAAAGCGTTTCCGTAATCCTTCTGATTTGCCGTCACGATAAGAACCGGAGCGTTGTAATGAAATACGTAACCGCCCTTCTTTGATGAGTTAATCGAGTTTCTAAGCGACGCATAGGTATTCTCCCCTGCCTCCATCTTGGAAAACTCGTGGCAAACAAACTCCGCCATCTCCGCAAGAACCGCCTTGTCCGTAAACACAATGAAATGTGTCGTCTGATTATTTCCTCCGCTGGGCGCAAACCGCCCCGCTTCGATCACCTTCCCAATCAGTTCGCGATCCGGCATCACTTCCGCATATCTTCTGGTACTTCTTCGCGTCAAAATCGCTTCCATGGCATCCATACGCGTTTCCTCCTAAGCCGCACTATGTTTTCATTATATCAATCCCCAAATTAAGCGTCAATTCCGCATCACTATTTAATCTATTCCGAACCAGCCCAGATTTTATCTTCGACATAAACATATTACAAACAAAAACTTTTTCAGTAAATTATCCGGCACCAAACCGTTTCAGTTAATTATCCGACACTTGACATCATTTCAATACTGCTTCAATCTTTTTCCGAAGAACTGCAGTATTAAGCGGACATTCCTCCGTTTCAAACGATATCATCAAAGTATCACCAAGAAGAATTCCATTTTTTTCATAAAGCGCAAGCTTTTCATAATTCTTGCTCGCGTACGCATCTACGTTCAGCAACCCCAGATGCTCCCAATAGATTGTCTTACGTTTTCTGACGTTTAGGCAGGTAAAATCCGGGTACGCGTTACAATTAGGCCCTAAACTCAGCCGTGCCTCATACCGATAAGGTACCTTCATCTTGTAAAACGTATCCGCAAGAATCTTTTCCGATTTCGACCGAACGTATTCGCCTTGTTCCGTCTCATATTTTCCCTGCTCTGGATATGGATTCTGCTCACCCCTGTGTTCTTCCAGCCATTTTTCAACATACGCGGCGTCCGTTATTTCGAGAGGTGTTACGATAGCCTTTCGCCCTTCACAAAGATTTTCATACAAATCCGCCATTGCGTTGACGTCATAATTCTTTAGAAAACGCGTAAGAGCTACTCTCATTTCTTCTAGTTTCTTCAATGCATTCCTGTCGAATTCACGCTGCACCAATTTACAAGCTAATTCTCGATCCTTCTCTTGTATGTATATTGATTTGGGATTCCCTTTTTTTCGAAAAAAGTATTGGTGCTTTCCCCTGTCCGCAGTAACCCTAATTACACCTTCCGGCAATTTGTCATAAGCTCTTTCACGCTTTTTTAACTGCCTCACTAATTCTTCAATTTCCATTTGTTGAGTTTTCAATTCCTTTGAATAATCAACCATAAAAAACACCTCCCATGAATTTTGCTTTTCCACTTGCCTGGATGCCAATTTCAAGCTCCAAGCAAGCATAGTTGACCTTGTTCACTTGCCTACATGTTACTTTTCCTTTACAGGCAAGTAATGTTGATCTTGTTCACTTGCCTGCAAGCCAATTTCCCTTTACAGGCAAGTAATGTTGACCTTTTGCACTTGCCTACATGAAGATTTTTCTCTACAGGCAAGTAATGTTGGTCTTGTTCACTTGCCTACAAACCAATTTCCCTTTACAGGCAAGTAATGTTGACCTTTTGCACTTGCCTACAAACCAATTTTCCTTTACAGGCAAGTAATGTTGACCTTTTGCACTTGCCTACAAGCAGATTTTCCTTTACAGGCAAGTAATGCCGGTCTTGTTCACTTGCCTACAAGCCAATTTCCCTTTACAGGCAAGTAATGTTGACCTTTTGCACTTGCCTACAAGCCAATTTCCCTTTACAGGCAAGTAATGTTGACCTTTTGCACTTGCCTACAAGCCAATTTTCCTTTACAGGCAAGTAATGCCGGTCTTGTTCACTTGCCTACATGAAGATTTTTCTCTATAGGCAAGTAATGCCGGTCTTGTTCACTTGCCTACATGAAGATTTTTCTCTACAGGCAAGTAATGTTGACCTTTTGCGCTTGCCTACATGAAGATTTTCCTTTACAGGCACGCAAAATACTCGTATTGAATAAAAAATAATGGATTTGTGGCATTTAGAAGCCCGGCCACTGGGCGGAAAATGAAAGAAATCATTGGCAGCGCGGATTCGCACTGCCAATGACAAATGAATTTTGTATGAATTCTCTTCCTGCGAGAACTGCGTTGCAGTCTGTGCTTTGCTCTGGACCGTAACAGGTTTGCGAACAAATCACGCGTAATTTCGCAACTCGCTACTCGCTACTCGCAACCATTAAACAGGATATGCTCCGTTCTTGGTATCAGCGACGGTCTGGTCAACCTTCTCCTGCTGCGCCTGACGATACTTGAAGAAGTCAGTTGCAACCTGAGGGAACAATGCATAGGACAGAACGTCCTCGTCCTGCTGCTTCCATTCCTTCATCTCGCTCTCAAGCTTATCCAGCTCGTTGGGGATCAGGTCTGCGGGACGGCAGGTAATGCGCTTCTCGCCAGGGATAACCTTGTTGATAACGTCCTGATTCATGGGCTTGATGGTCTGACCATATTCGCCGCGAAGAACTGCCTTGGTCTCCTTCGTTGCCATCTTGTAACGCTCACCCATCAGAACGTTGAACACTGCCTGAGTACCAACGATCTGGGAAGAAGGCGTAACCAGAGGGGGCTCACCGAGATCCTTACGAACCTGAGGAATCTCCTTCAGCACGTCATAATACTTATCTTCTGCATTCTGCTCCTTCAGCTGGCTCACCATGTTGGAAAGCATTCCGCCAGGTACCTGATACAGCAGAGTCTTGATATCAACGCCCATAACCTTAGGATTGAGAAGGCCGGACTTCAGGCACTCGTCTCTGTAAGGACGGAAGTAATCAGCGATCTCAGCAAGGAGATTCTGATCATAACCAGTATCATAGGGCGTTCCCTTGAAGGTCTCAACCATAACCTCAGTTGCAGGCTGTGAAGTACCCATTGCAAAAGGACTCATTGCACAGTCGATCACGTCTACGCCAGCTTCCACTGCCTTCAGATAGGTCATGCCTGCCACGCCGGAGGTGTAGTGGGTATGTAACTGAATGGGAAGGCTCGTTACGCTCTTCATTGCTGCGATCATCTCGGATGCCTTGTAAGGAACCAGAAGACCAGCCATGTCCTTGATACAGATGGAATCTGCACCCATCTCCTCAATCTTCTTTGCCATGTCCATCCAATACTCGATGGTATAAGCATCACCAAGCGTGTAGGAAAGGGCAACCTGTGCGTGGCCACGGCCTTCCTGAACCTTGAACTTGTTGGTAGCGTCAACGGCTGCCTGCAGGTTTCTAAGATCGTTTAAGCAGTCGAAAATACGGATCACGTCGATACCGTTGGAGATGGACTTCTGTACGAAGTACTCTACCACGTCATCTGCATAAGGTCTGTAACCAAGAATGTTCTGGCCACGGAACAGCATCTGCAGCTTAGTCTTCTTAAACTTGTCGCGCAACTTACGAAGTCTGTCCCAGGGATCTTCCTTCAGGAAACGAAGCGCTGCGTCAAAGGTAGCGCCGCCCCAACACTCTACGGAATGATAGCCTACCTGATCCATCTTCTCAGCGATGGGAAGCATCAGCTCGGTGGGCATTCTGGTTGCGATCAGTGACTGATGCGCGTCACGAAGGACGGTCTCAGTTATTTTAATTGGCTTCTTTTCAATGTCTGCCATTTTGAATTTCCTCCATTGTCTTTTTTATAATTTAGAACACTCCGAACACGGCCATGAACGTACCGGCCGCAACTGCCGTTCCGATAACGCCTGCAACGTTAGGTCCCATTGCATGCATCAGAAGGAAGTTCGTGGGATCTGCTTCCGCGCCGACCTTCTGGGATACGCGGGCTGCCATGGGCACTGCGGATACGCCTGCGGAACCAATAAGGGGATTCGTCTTTCCCTTGGTGATCACCATCATCAAGTCGCCGAACACCACTCCGGCCGCCGTACCAAAGATGAATGCACAAAGACCAAGCGCAACGATCTTTAAGGTATCTAAGTTCAGGAATGCTTCTGCACTGGTAGTTGCACCTACGGAGGTACCAAGCAGGATAACTACGATGTACATCAATGCGTTAGAAGCCGTATCGGTCAGCTGTCTTACGACGCCACTCTCACGGAACAGGTTACCAAGCATCAGCATGCCTACCAGGGGCACGGTGGTCGGAAGGATCAGACCAACAACTATGGTAACGATAATGGGGAACAGGATTCTCTCCAGCTTGGAAATGGGACGAAGCTGGCTCATCTTGATCTGTCTCCACTTCTCCTTCGTGAGGAGTTTCATAACGGGAGGCTGAATGATGGGCACCAGGGACATGTAGGAATATGCAGCCACTGCAATGGGTCCAAGAAGTCCCGTCTGTCCAAGCTTACTAGCCAGAAAAATGGAGGTAGGGCCGTCAGCACCGCCAATGATGGAAATGGCTGCGGCTGCCTTGTCATTAAAGCCAAGTGCGATCGCTCCGAAGTATGCGGCAAAGATACCGAACTGTGCTGCCGCGCCAAGGAGGAAGCTCTTGGGGTTTGCGATCAGGGGACCAAAGTCCGTCATCGCACCAACGCCCATGAAGATCAGGGAAGGAAGGATTGCCCACTCATCAAGCAAGTAGAAATAATGCAGTAATCCTCCAACGCCGTTGGGTGAATTCTCGATCGACATCATAATGTCAGGATAAATGTTTACCAGGAGCATGCCGAATGCAATGGGTGTCAGCAGCAACGGCTCAAACCCATGCCGGATGGCCAGGTAGAGGAAAAAGCACGCAACGCCGATCATCAGATAGTTTCCCCAAGTCAGGTTAAAGAAGGCTGTCTGATGGATCAGATTGCTAAACGTATTAACGATATAGTCCATTTGTAGACCTCCTGTTGTTATTGTCTCTTATGCGCCTTATTAGTTCATGGTTGCAAGCAGCGCACCAGCCTCAACAGGATCGCCAACGCCAACGTTAATGCTTGCGATGGTGCCGTCCTGAGGAGCAACAACGGGAATCTCCATCTTCATAGCCTCAAGGATTACGACTGCATCGCCCTTCTTTACGGCCTGGCCAACCTTGCCTTCAATCTTAAATACTTTACCAGCTGCGCCTGCTTCGATCTTTACGCTGCCTGCCGCACCGCTTGCTGCGGGTGCTGCAGCTGCGGGAGCCTTGGGAGCTGCCTTGGGAACTGCGGGTGCCTTAACGGGTGCAACGGCGCCGCTGGATGCGCCTTCTTCTACAACAACGTCATAAACGTTTCCATTTACGGTAATGGTATAATTCTTCATTTTATTCTCCTTCTGCCGTTCTTGCGGCTGTCATTTTATTATCTTCTGCGGATGGATCTTACCACAAAGCCATCCGTGTTCGTGCTGCCCTCATAAGCTGCAATTGCAGCGGCAATGACAGCCACAAGTTCCGTATCATCATCTTCTTCCACGACTGCAGGCGTAACAACGGGAGCGTTGACAACCTCTGGCTTTTTCTGCTCCTCTCCCTTATCAGAAAAGGCTGCCTGGATCTTCGGGATCAAGCCAAACAAAGCAATGATCAAACTGATCAGGATCAGCACCGCAAATACGGTACCCATGCCGATCAAGGTGTTTAATCCAGCTTTCTCCATCAGCTCTGCGAAAGTAGACTTCGCGTTCAGCGAACCGCCTTCCAATCTACAGAAAAGATCATTGGAATAAATCATCTCAATATCAGCATTTCCACGTTCGCACTGAACTTCCGCATGCGCAATGATCTGCTGTCCCTTGATCTCAGCCGTTACGGTACCAAGTATGACGTTGCCGGCATCATCTACCTTCAACGCGCCAGTCTGCTGTTTGGAAAGCTTAAAGGATTCAACGACGGTTTTAAGGCCATGCCCGTCGATCAGGAACGCTGCAGACTCCACGTTGAAAATGGCTTCCAATTCTTCGTTTCCAAAATTAACAAACTTCGGATATACTTCCGGATCGGAAAGCATGTCAGCATTTCTGACAGATTCACTAAACAAACCTGAGGTAATAAGGGTAATGCGATCTTGTTGGAGTAAGTCCGCTTGCTGCTTTATTCCCTTTTCCTCTTCCGTCTCTGCACAAGCCGCCAGACTCAAGACGCAAAGAAGAGTGCAAAGCAATGCAACAATTTTCTTCATTCTTAAGTCTCCTTTCCTAGACCGTCAGATGCTTCTTTGCAGGACGATCTTCGGTTTTGGTGTACAACATTTCAATGGCACCGATCACGTACTTTCTGGTGAGCGCGGGCTCAACCACCTGATCTACGTAACCTCTTCTTGCAGCGCTCCGTACGTTAGACTGAAGCATTTTGTATGCTGCAGCCTTGTCATTGATGACGTCAGCGCCTTGACCTTCATACATGATCTTTGCGGCAAGCTTGCTGTCCATGGTTCCGATCTCGGCATCGGGCCAAGCGATCGTCAGATCAGCGCCGGTTGCCTTGGAATTCATAACGGTATAAGCGGTGCCGTAAGCCTTACCGATGATCACGTTCACCTTGGGAACGGTTGCGTCAGCAAATGCTGCGGTCAGCTTTGCTGCAGCCTTAGCCATGCCCTTCTCAGAGCAGGTCGTTGCCTCAAAACCGGTAACGTTCGTCAAGGTAACGATGGGAATCTCAAATGCGTCACAGAAGTTCACGAACTCTGCAGCCTTAAGACATCCCTTCTTGGTCAGAACGGTATCAAACTTCTCGGTTACCTTGCCCGTATCGGAAGCGATCTCGCTTCTGTCAACGACTTCACTTCTGTTGGCGATCACGCCAACGGTTGCGCCATTCAGGCGCATAAATCCGGTTACCATGCTCTTCTCGTAATCTGCCTTCACCTCAAAGAAAGCGTTGTCGTCAGCAAGAATTGCAGCCGCAACGGCGGTATCTCCTACGAAACTTTCGATTTCAGGATTTACCCTGTTCAGGTCATCCGTGCATTCCTCGAGATAGCTTGAGTCATCTTCATTATTTGCAGGCAGCATGCTTACCAATTCCCTGATCTTTGCGATCACGGAAGCCTCATCACCAACAAAGTCAACGATGCCAGCTTCTTCAGACTGGAACTTTGCCGCAGCCGTGTCACACTTACCGGTATTGTTGCCGGCAAGGCAGTTAGGCGCATTCACAAAGAGCTTTGCGCTCTTCTCTTCCATAAAGGTGAAGTCTGCCATTGCGGAAAGAACGGCAAGTCCGCCGCCACAGTTGCCCATAACCGCGGTGATCTGAGGGATCACGCCGGATGCAAGGGTCTGCTTCAGGTAAAGCTCGCCAAACGCGTTCAGTGCGTCCGTACCTTCCTGAAGACGAATTCCCGCGCTGTCCAGAAGTCCGATCACGGGTGCGCCGGTCTTCATGGCGAGATCATACAGATTTGCAATCTTCTTCGCATGCATTTCACCCAGGGTACCGTTCATCACGGAAACGTCCTGGCTGTAAACGTATACGGGATTGCCTGCGATCACTCCGTAGCCGGTAATGCAACCGTCCGAAGGAGCGTCGGTGGGTTTCATATTGAAATCCGTTGCCCTGGCAGTCACCAGCGCACCGATTTCAACGAAACTGTTGTCATCGAGCAAAGCTGTGATTCTTTGACTCGCTTTCGATGTGTTACTCATGCTTTCAGCCCTCCATTTATTGTAAATAAAACACTAACGTAATTGAACTTTGGGAAAATGAAAAACCAATTCTCCCCCATTATTCAAAAATCCTACTCAGTATAACACAAAAAAAGCAATTCGCAAAGAGGCAAATTGCTTTTTTTTCGTTATTTTTTGTCTTAACTCAAACTCCATAATTCGTCGATCATGTTGCCGATCCACTCGATGGTTTTTTGAAGCGGTTCGTCCGTCGTTACGTCAACGCCCGCCTCCCTGGCAAACTCTACCGGCGTAAGCGTTGCTCCTGCCGTAAGCACCCTCTTCCAGTCTTCCACGGCAGGCATTCCCTCAGAGTCGATCCTCTCCGCAACCTGCGTTGCAATGGTCAGTCCCGCGCTGTAGGTATAGGAATAGAGCCCCATGTAATAATGAGGCTGACGCATCCAGGTAAGCTCAGCCCCCTCCGTCAATTCAACGGCATCTCCCCAAAACTTCGTAAGTACGGACCTCATGATCTCATTTAACGTATCCGCCTGAACGGAACCGCCTTGGTCAATGATCTTGTAGACCTCCCTCTGGTACGCCGCCTCCAAAAGATGCGTTACGAAATTGTGATAATACGTATTTCCGATCATGTTGGCGATCACCCAGCGGCGGAATCTTTTATCTTCTGACGTCTTCAACAGATACTTCGCCATGAGCACCTCATTCATGGTGGACGGCGATTCTACGAAATATCTCGATACGTCCGTGTCAAAAAGGCTTTGCGCCGCATTACAAAGCTTAAAATGCCCTGCATGTCCAAGCTCATGTGCCAAAGTAAACACGTCCGACATTCTTCCGTTCCAATTCAACAAGATATAGGAATGGGTTCCGTAGGGGCTGGCGCAAAATCCTCCCGTGGACTTTCCAAGATTCTGTGCAAAGTCTACCCAGCGCCCCTCCAGCGCCTCCTTAAGCATGGCACCGTATTCCTCGCCCATCACGGACAGGCCCTTGAGCACGTAATCCTTTGCGTCCTCAAGCGTAACGGAAGGACTGTATCCAGGGTCCAACGGGAGCTTTAAGTCTGCGTAGGTCATCTTGTCCAAGCCATGAACCTTCTGCAGAAGCTTTGCATATTTACGCATGTGAGGGGCAAGCTGCTCCATGATCACGTCGATCTGACGGTCGTACAATTCCCTGGAAACCATCTGGTCATGCAACAGGAAGTCAAACACGCTGTCGAAGCCCCTCAGGTCTGCCATGGTTTTTTCATACTTTACCTGGGCGTTATATGCTGCCGCGGTAACGTTTACGTAGTCCGTCAGTTTTTTCGAGAATGCCGCAAACGCACCTCTTCTGACAGCCGTATTCTCTTCATATTCATAATCATCTTCAAACAGGGAATACCCCAGGGGATAGTGTTTCCCATCCGCTTCAAATTCCGGGAACGTCATGTCTCCGAGCTTTGCAACGTTATAGATCTCATAAGGCGTCCCGAAGGTCTGCCCCAGGGCAGCCAATGCCTTTTCCGTCTCAGGCGTCAGCTGATGCGGCTTGTCCAGAAGAATTTTCTTCAGATAACCAGCATTTCTCGCATTTAGCTTTGCCGCCTCCCGGATCATGCTTTCGTCGCATTGACCGATCTCGACGTCAATAAAGGAAAGGCAGGCACGATATTTTGCACATTCCAGCCCTACCTTCCCCGCCAGCTCCTGTAAATGCTGGTCCTGATAATCCACGGATTGTGCTAGCTCAGCATAACTCTCCGCCAAATAGATTGTCTCATGAACCTTTTGATACTCCGTAACGCAGGCAGCGATCTTCTCAGGCGAATTCAGTTTTCCGCGATAAGTCGCCTCAATCTGCTTAGCCACGTTCATTGCCCTCTCTAAGTCCTTTAACATTTCCTCCTCATTTGGATAAAGATCCTCCAGATTCCAGGTAAGTTCTACCGGAACGTCTTTTCTTGCAACCAGTTTTTCAGCCATGTCTCTTTCCTCCCTAATCCTATATATAGTCGCGCAACCTGCTTAAGGCACCACGCGAAGTCAATTCTTTCAACGCTCTCCTCAGCGATCACGCATTCCGTCTGTAACGTTTCATCCCCCACAAAGTACCGGATCTCGCCAAGGATCTGCCCCTCCATGACGGGAGCCGTTAATTCCTTTGGAAACAAAATCTCCGTACGTAATTCTTCATCTTCACGCAAAAGAACGCCTGCCTGCGTTTGTCCTTCCTGCGATTCTGCTCTTCCATGAATTCTAAGCTTTGCGTTTACGGGTTGGTCAATCTCCGTTCCCATGCCGCCGAGGACGCGGATTTCCGGCAAGGCATTTTCCTTAACCAAGGTCTCTTCATCACGCAGGTCCAATCGCCGGAAATTCTCCATGCCATAATTCATCAGCGCTTTTGTATCTTTCCATTTATAGTTTCTGTTGTTAGGCCAACCGCAGGCCAGCAGTGCCACGATGAAAACGCGTCCTTCGCTCTCAAGCGCACCAACGTAACAATAACCGGCTTTTCCCGTGAAGCCAGTCTTTCCGCTGATCGCGCCCTTCATCATTGACAGAAACCCGTTGTGATTATTAAAGGAGAACGCCCTTTTATTGGCGGTAAACGAATAATCCGGTTCCCTCGTGATCTCCAAAAATTCTTCTTTCTTCGGAGATTTCAGGATCGCATAGGCGAGGATCTTTGCAAGATCCGTTGCCGTCACGTGATGCGTCAAAACGCCGTTGCTCCCATCCTCATAGCGAACGATTTCTTCCGCATCAAGACCATTGGGCGTAATAAAGTACGTATCCTTACAACCGATTTCCCTGGCCTTTTGATTCATTAAATCCGCGAAGGCCTTGACTGCCTGTTTGCTCTCTTCCTTCGTGAATTCCTTCTCTTCCTTTTGCGCCAATGCCGCAACCGACCGTTTCCCAACGTGTTCCGCCAGGGCGACTGCGGAATCATTATGGGATTCCAACATCAGGGAATATAATAATTGCCTCACGCCGTAGCTTTCTCCGCGCAAGGCGCCTAACTTCACCTTCGGCATGGAAGCCGCATAATCTGATATGGTGACGGTCTCGCCCAGTTCGCAGTTTTCCAACACGAGAATGCAGGTCAGAACCTTTGTCGTGCTTGCATTCGGCATTGGTTCGTTCTCCGCTTTCCCATACAAAACCCTTCCAGACTCTCCGTCCAAAAGGACGGCAGAGGTTGCGTACAGGAAAAGCTCCGCTTCTCCTCCCGCAAGGCTGGGAAATCCGTTGGCAAGAAGCAATAAAGTCAGGAACAAAAACATAAATGATTTTCTAAACCTTTGAAACAAAAAACACCCCACGCCATGAACTGTGTCTCCACACATTTTATGACGCGGGTGCGGTTTTATGTCTTACAATCAATCCAGGCGGATCTTTACCTCTGCTTCCGCCTGTGCCTTAAACTCTTCCATCTGAACCGTGCTGAGCTCCGGAAGCTCCTCCAGGCTCTTTACGCCAAAGGTGCGAAGGAATTGCTCCGTGGTTCCAAACAAGATCGGGCGTCCCGGTGCGTCAAGCCTTCCCAGCTCCGTGATGAGATCGTATTCCAACAGCTTATTGATGGCATGATCGCAATTCACGCCACGGATGTTTTCCACGTCAAGTCTCGTCACGGGTTGCTTGTATGCAATGATGGAAAGCGTTTCGATCACGGTATCCGTAAGCACGATCTTCTTTGGATTCTTTGCTATCTTGATCAGATACTCATAGGTCTCCGGCTTTGTACAGAGCTGAACCGCATTTTCAAACTGCGTGAGCATAATGCCGCGTTCCTCTGACTGATACTTTTCTTCCATCTTCTTTAAGATCTTCTTCGCAGATCTAAGGTCCATTCTCGCAACGTCCGCAAGCTTACTGATCTCCACGGTATCTCCCATGGTAAAGAGAATGGCCTCAAACACGGCCTCCGCTTCCGTCTCGGATAATGGCTTTTGCTCCTCCGCGTTTTCCCCGCTGGCTATCGCTTCCTCCTCAATCTGTCCTTCCAAAGCGGATTGATTCTTTTCTTCCTCTCGTTCACTCATCTTTATATCCACCGATCTTTTTAATCATTTTCTTCCGAAGATTTCTTATCATGACAGGACGTGATCATGATGTCGTCAAATAAATTCTCCTGACTGATCATAATCTTTCCGGTTTTCATCAGTTCCAGGATGATCAGGAACGTCACGATGATCTCCGCACGGCTCTTTTGCTTCTCCAGAAGCTTTCGGAAGCTAAAGGTTTTGTGCTCTCTCGCATAGGCCTCCACGTACAGCGTCTTGGCGCTCATGTCGATCTCTTCCTTTTCGATGCGTCCGTACTGGCTTCGAATGGGGTCGATCTTGTCCTCCTGACGCCTGATCACGCTCCGGAAGATTTCCTGAAGCTTCCCAAGATTCAGGTCTCCAACCAATTCGTCGTAATTCAGTGGCGGCTTGTATTTCGCGACCTCCTCTGGAACGTGCTGGCTGCGATACATGTTCTTCGCAGCATCCACCTGCCTGTCTCTAAGTTCCAGGGACATGTACTTGTACATCTTGTATTCCAAAAGCTTTTGTACCAATTCGGCCCTGGGATCTTCCTCCTCGCCTTCCTCGTTTACCTCCGCGGGGAGAAGCATCTTGCACTTAATGTCGATCAGCGTGGCCGCCATAACAAGGAATTCGCTCATGACGTTCATGTCCTCTTCCTGCATCTGTTTTACGTAATCCAGATACTGGGCCGTGATCTCCACGATGGGAATGTCATAGATGTCTATTTTGTTTTTTTCGATCAGATGGAGCAGAAGGTCCAGCGGGCCCTCAAACTTCTCCAGTTTCACCGAAATTGCCATAACGCAAAGTACCTTTCCAACTTACCTCTAACTTTAAAAACCAGTAATTATTTTACCATAAAACCGCTTTTTTTCAAAGCGCTTTTTTCTTCTTGCGGGATTTCCGGGAAAGCTTTTCGATGCCTTGCCTGTCTGACTTTTGAAACTGCAAAAAGATCAAATCCCCAGGGTTAAACGCGCGGAACGGGATGGTATGGCATCCCAATCCACGGCTAAGCAACATGCGGGAATTCCCCTCTTCAAAAAGGCCACCGTCATATTTGGGAAATAGCTTTACGGCCGGAGAAACGACTCCCTTATTCCAAAAGGGAATTCTTACCACGCCGCCATGCACGTGGCCTGACAACACC
>JAFZNO010000133.1 GCA_017552985.1 Lachnospiraceae bacterium | reverse complement strand
CGTAAGAAAGTAGCACGTCCGCCATCTCCTCCGGCTCCGTCTTTCCCGTAAAGTACTTGGCCTCGTCCTCATTGGGCGTAATATAGTCCACGTAGGGCAATGCTTCCTTTAGGTCCTCAAGACTCAGCACCCGGAAGTTAGGGAGCTTGGTGTCAGCCACCACAAGCACGCCCGCTTCCTTTGCCGCGCGAAGCACGGACAATATGATCCCGGGATCGTCGAAGGGTGCCCGGAACAGGGAACCCAAAATGATCGCCTTTGCATTGGTAAACAGCTCCAAATGCCGCTCCGGATGAAAATTGTAGCGGTGGGCCTGGTTCGTAATGGATTTTCTCGTGCCGTCCTCACTCACAAACATGGTGGTCACCGGCGTCTGATGCTCCTTTGACCGGATGACAAGACCCACGTCCACGCCGCAGCGCGCCAGCGCGCCCATGACCATGTCTCCCGCGTCATCCTCGCCCAAAGCGCAAAGGATTCCCGTTTTCGTGCCCAGCTTTGCCGCCGCCATGGCCTCGTTTACGGCTTCCCCGCCAACGCTCAGCGTGCCGGAGACCGCCCGGTAACCCGATGCCGAGACTGGCTCCGGGTCAAATCCTTTAATAATGGAATCCACAAGGGCCATGCCCATGCAGATCAAATCTAACTGCCGTTCCATAACCGTCTAAGTTCCTTCCCAATGCCTGCGGCTTATTTCACGCCGGACCGCTTTGCTTTTTCGATCAGTTCGTCCAGGGTATACGCCTTACGACGCAGGATTCCATCCTTCTCCTCCACGAAATCCACGATGGAATTCTTCACGCAATAAATTTCATTTGTCTCCGCGCAAAATGCATCCAGTCCAATGAAATCTGCCGTCTTCTTCCAAGACTTCACGTTCACGCAGATGGCGGTGCCGTCCTCGGTCACGAAATATATGCGGTCTCTGGAAAGATCGTCCACGCTGCGGAATGCGGGATCCCTGCCGTTGCTTTCCTCGTACAGGTCAAACCTGCCCGTAAAGCGAAGCGCACCGGTAGCCGCGTCATATAAGTACAAGTCTTTGTACACGCTCCACAGCGCGATCACCTGATCCTTGTCACAATATCCGATCTGGATCACGTGCTCCGCAGGTACGGGGAGCTTAAACTCCTGGATCTTCTCGCCAGTCTCCATGGAAAACTGCCTCAGTACGTTATCGTCTTCCACGATGGCCAATACGGGGGTCTCCTTGCCCATGCACAGCTTACGTTCAACGCTTCCGGGGCAGGGATCCTTGATCACCACGTCCTTCCCGCTCACGGCGTTGATGGCGGCATAGGAGTCCACCACGGTTTCATCCGCGCTTGAAAACTGCGCCATTAACACGTAGCCGTTCTCTCCCGTCTTGATAAAACCGTCACGGTACATGCCTTCACCGAGCAGCCAGTTGCGGCTCTCGTCATAAGGAATCTCTTTGATCTCGCCGTCATTGATCCTAATGCACAGCGAATATTTCCAAGCGCCGGAAGCATCATCATACTTCATGCCGATCACGGCATGCAGGGCGTCACCGCCATTGGTCAGACAAAAATCTTTTAAGCAAATGCTCACGTCGCCAAATACTTGCTCTCTTGACTGATCCCGTACGTTCAACATGACAAGCGAACCATAGGTCTGATCCGTCATGTGAACGCCATCTCTCCACGGAGTGACATTCTCCATGTACTGCTTTACACCCTCAAAGTCAATTTCAAAAGTCTCTTCCACCGTTTGCGTTGCGGCGTCAACGTATTTTACCGTAAGATAGGTGCCATCATTTTTAGTCTCCATAAGGCACAGTTTGCCATTTCCAATGGCATCAATGACCAGATCATCAAATATGGACCGCTCCCCGGTTTCCTGATACCATTCTACCTCCGTCACCTCCTCATCCTTTTGAGGCCGCTGAACGTAGATGCGTCTCAAGTTGTCATCACATACAACCGCGCGCATTGCAGACGGCTTTAAGGAAAGACCATACCCACCATCATTGATCAGATAATCCTTCGTAATGGCATGCTGGAGCAAATGAATCTTATCGCCGAAACCGGACATGGCCTTGCCTCGATCACCATAAAACGCATAAAGCAATCCATCATCCGAGAGATAGGCTTTAAAGCCTTTTCCCAGCTGATTCATCCAATCTGACTGGAGCACGTAGGACGTGGAATACCTGTTATAACTTAACACTTCCTTGTCCAAGTCGTAAAACATGACCAATTCCGCACAGGATGCCAAAAGGATATGTTCATCCGTGTCAACGAACGTGGTCGGATACGCGAATGACAGTTCTTTATCCGGCAGGGTTTCCGAAATTTCGAAATATGCTTGAAGCTTCCCATCCACTCCGATGGTTTCCAGCCGTACGCCCTTAAAGTCTAGATCATCATCATTTTCTCTATAAATGCTTCCGTCTTCTTTAATCTCCGCACCGTCGTTTACGTCATCATCAATGAAATTCATCACCAAAACTGCAGAGTTATCATTGATAAAACGGACGCCAATGGTAAATGGACTTGCATAATATTCATAATCTATCTTCTCGGTGTATACCTTCTTTATCGTACCCTCTTGAAGATCCGCCACGAACAGAAACCACTCTGAATATGACATAAACGTTTCACTTTGATAGATGACGCCCGCAACGTAGCGGCCATCTTCCGAAAACGCGCCGCAAATATTACCGATGGCGACAGTAGTCTGAACTCCATCAATATCCGGAAACTCAATCTCCTGTTTTGCCTTACCCGTCGCAACATCGATTATGACTAATTTCGGAACCTCCTTCTCCAAGATCGATTGATGATTGTCAATAACCGCAATCGTCTTTTTATCCTTAGAAAGGACGGCAAAGTCTACTTCCGCGCTGACTCCGGAATCATGCTTCCATGCCAGGGATCCGTCCTCCAAAGAGAGGGCAGCGACACCGCATTCAGTGCATACCAAAAGGAGACCGCACTCCTTCAAATAATGCATTCTCTGGCACTCCACGTAATATCCGTGATAGCTGTCGTCCTTTGTGTCTCCCTTCCATAGAAGCGTTCCGTCCTCCGCGGAAAAACATCTTACGTATCCGTCCTCGTCCCAGGAAAATACCTGCAGACCGTCATCGGAAACCGTAAGGTCCAGTATATCCGTCTCCTGTTCAACGCTCAGGGTGGTGCGGAAGCAATTGTCATAGGTACCTGCACCCAATGCGCGGTTTAACAAATATTCCGCGTCAGCTGCATATTCCTCGCGGCCTTCCTGGGAAGCAACCGCGCGGATCGCACTGCCGGCGGCGTCCATTACGTTACCGCTGTCATACTGCAATTCACCGCCATTGATCAAAGCCGCGGCCTCACTCCTTCGAAGATCCGCATTCTTCTTTTGGATCTCGTCATACTGCGCCTTGATCTCATCGCTCTGCTGGCTAATCTTTTCGCTCTGCTCGATCACCTGCTTATTGATCGCAAGGATCTGCAGATTCTTCATCCAGATGGAAACCCCAAACGCAAGGGCGATCACCATGCCAAGTGCCATGAATGCCATGGCCTTGCGCATCTTCTGACGCTTTTCCCTCTGCCACAGGGAATCAAAAGGACATCTCAAAAGGGCCGCGTACAAACGCACGGCCTCCTTGCGCAGTCTGCTCTCCTGATACCTGTGATGCACGTCGGTGAGATTTGCCGCCAGGGGCTCCACCTCGCGAATCACCTCATTTCCATCCGCATCCAGGTCAATGGCCTGGGTCATGGGCTTCGGGAAGGATTCTTCCGGCGTTCCGTCCACCAGGATTCCCACCACGTTCTCCCTGCCGTGCTTTTCAATGAAATACTTGATCTCCCTCTCGCACCACAGGGACTTTGGCAGATTCGGCGTACAGATCACGATTAGGAATTTGCTGTGATCCAGCGCCGTCTCGATACTTTGGGACAGATTGCTCGATACCGGCAGTTCCTCCTCATCACGGAACACCTTTCCCAGTCTCTTGTTTCCGTCCGGTCCGCGAAGCTCCTTCGGGATCACGTAGTGCTCCACCATGTAGTGCACTTTTTTTGCCACCCTTTTATCCAGCTCCGTGTGACGATAGCTGATAAAGGCTATGTATTCCCTAGCGGGTTTTTGGCCCGTCTGTGCCTGCTCAGTAACTTCTAGGTTTTGATTTTGATTCTCGTTCTCTTGCATTTACTTCTTCCTCGATTTGCTTAAGTGCTTTGTCAGTTATTTGACTAGATCATCTTGTAGGTCTTTTCCATGATGTCCCGCGCCACAATGTACACGTCCTTTGGATTGTCCTTCTGTGCCGCAATAAAGTCTCCCGGCTTGCCCAGCATGTAGCTGTCACTCCAGGGCACGAACACCTTCGTCCGGCGCGTCAGCTGCTTTGCGTGAAGCTTATAGGAGCTGGTCTTCGGAATGCAGGTCTTCGCATAGTCCTGCAGGTTCTTGGGACGCATGCCGGCCTCCTCCTCAAAGTCAGACGCATTTACTGCCAGATGGACCGTGGGGGAATACTCTCCCGTGATCACGTAATGCTCCTGCAAAACTTCATTATGCGACAGGAAATAAGCCTCGTCATTCTTATAAACCTCGCCGTCAATTCCGATCATGAAGTAGGTATCTTCCTTAACGACAAAGGGAATGTCTCCCTCCAGCATTCTGACGGACACGTAGGTACCCACCGGATACATGTCCGTCGCCTTCACGTAACCGATGGGCAACGGCATTTTCTGATAAAAAGGCTCCTGGGAAAGATCCGGCACGTCGTCCGTCCCGGCATAATAGAAGTCCTGATCCTCAAAGTACTCCGTCATTCTGTCATTCAAAATCTTCTGCACGGCATTTTCCCAGTCATTACCGCAGGAAGTGCCGTATTTCTTCTGAAATTCCTTTTCCAACAACTCCTTGGAGATAAATCCGCCGGACTTGCGCATGTGTCCGCCGCCGGATCCGATCCCCACCGTCACAAACGCTGCCAGCTCATCCGCCCGGGTCTCACGCTCACAGCTGCGTACGGAGAGCTTGATCCCGTCATCCAGCACGCAATAGGAGATGCAGGTACCAACGCCCTCAACCTCGATCAGCGCGTCGCTGATCACGCCAAGAATGTTGGGGTCACAGCGCTGTGCCATCGCGATGGCGTAATGACCGGATTTATGAATGTCAATGCCGGACAATGCCTTCCCGGCAATCTTCAATTCTTCCTCGGAGAGATTGCTGTTCTGAAGGAGCACTAAAGTCGCGCGGTTCAGGCGGAGTTCCAGTTCGTCCCGCATGTCCTTGTCCTTCGGATGGAAGATCTCCTGCAGCTTTCCGGTATCCATAAACAGCCCGTAATACATGGCCGTGGCAAGTTCTTCGTTCTCGGAGGGATCATATCCTTCTTCCTTCAACATGTCCCATACGATCGTCGAGCAGGAACCGTAATTGCTTCTGATCTCATTCAGCTCGGGAAGACAGTCCGTGATCGTCACGTGATGGTCGATCACGGCTATGGTCTTAGCGGAAAACCTTTGTACGTTCCGCTCGCCATACTGACAGTCCACGGTCAGCAAGAGATCAGGATCCTCATAGAGTGCCTCAACGTGCTCAATGGGAATCTGGATCTTCTCCACCATCAGCGTCAGGTTACTCTTTTGAATGGGCCTGCTTCCGCCATAGATGAAGCGAACCTTCTTCCCCTTCATGCGGAAATACAGCCAAAGGCCATATCCGCTGGCAATGGCGTCAGCATCCGGATTGTCATGTGCCTGGATCACTATGTTCTTGTAAAGCAGCAGATCACTTAATTTCATGTCATGATACCCCCTTTTTGACCTTGTTATCATATTATCACAAAGTAGTCAAACTGACAACCAAAAAGGCTAAACCCTTGTTTTTCCGCGCAATACGTCGTATAATTGCAAGGGCGTTGTCAAAACGTGCGGCGCGGAATGCGATCGCACAAGAAAACGTCAATAAATTTACAGGCGGATGACTTATGGAATTTTTAAAAATACTGGAGGGGATCCGGACGCCCTTCGGAAATCTGTTCTTTACTTTATGTACCTACGGCGGTGAGGAGATCATGCTCCTCGGCCTTATCTGCGTTCTCTTCTGGTGCGTGGACAAAAAGCTCGCCTACCGCATGACCTTTGCCTACCTGCCCTCGGCGCTGGCCGTCAATATCATCAAGCTCACCTGCCGCGTGGAGCGGCCCTGGGTACGGGATCCGTCCTTCACGGCCGTGGAGTCGGCAAAGAAATCAGCCACGGGCTATTCCTTCCCCAGCGGTCACACGCAAAACGCCACCGCCCTCTTCGGGACCTTGGCCTACGTGAGCAAAAAGACCCTGCGGATCGTATTTCTCCTGATCATTCCCTTGGTCATGCTTTCGAGAATGTATCTCGGCGTGCACACGCCTGCGGACGTGCTCACCAGCTTTGCCGTTTCGTCCCTCATCGTGTTTGGGATCAATCTTCTTGCCGACAAAGTCACCTTTGATCACAAAAAGCGACTGATCTGCGCCGCATGTCTGCTTCCCGTCGCCATCGGCACCATGATCTACACTTACGTCCTGTATTCCGGCGGCATCATCGCCTACAAGGATGCGGCGGACAGCTTTAAGGGATGCGGCGGCGGACTGGGCTTCATCATTTGCTGGGTGATCGAGACCCGCTACGTGAATTTTGACGTGAAGTGTTCCTCCGTTTGGAAACAGGTTTTGAAGTTCGTCATCGGCCTTGCCGGCGTTCTGCTCCTAAAAGAAGGCATCAAGCATTCCTTCAACGCCATGTTTGGCCCTCACTTCCTCACCGACGTTTTCCGTTACTTTGTGATCATGGCATGGGCCATGCTGGGCATGCCGGTGATCATCAAGAAATGGTTCCAGGAAAAGAATTGAATGAGATTTTAAAATTAGAAAAGCTCTTTGGTTTGCGTTTGCAATCCAAAGAGCTGTTATTTTCTAAGTTAGAATGGTAATGCTTTGAAGAACTTATCTTCTGGTCTCTTGATACTTTCTCATAAGCTTGTCTGCAAAATCACTTGCATCCACCTTATAAGTGCCCTCCTGAATCTTGGCTTTGATGGGGGCCGTGAGATCTTCCCTAACGTCAGGGCAGGCGGCCACTGCTTCCATCGCCTTCTGGTAATCCTTCATCCGAAGTCCTTTTGCCACTACTTCTGATGCAACGTTGTTGGCAAATTTCTTTGACTTTCCAAGCGCTATGCTCTTAAAAATCTCCGAATAAGCCTCCGAGCTCATCTGAACCTCCTCCTTTCTCACAAGTATACCCCATAGTCGTACTGTAAACCCTACGTCAAATGTATCGGCCTACTTCACAAAAAACTTTATACCCTTTTAAAAAAAATTTTTATTTTTTTGGAAACTAGTTCTCCAAGTACTCCAAATAGTCCATTTCTGAAGCAAAAAGAACGTAAACTCCATCCACCAGTCCCATGTATCCGTTTGCCGTAACGTATCCTTTCATCATGCTACCTCCTTATTGTTTTTCCTGTCTACAATAAGAAGGTAGCACAAATCAAGTACTATAAAACGGCCCTAATTACTTCAGGACTACCTTGTCCAAATGCCAGATCTCATCCACGTATTCCTGAATGGTTCTGTCGGAGGTGAACTTTCCGGAGCATGCCACGTTGAGGATGGCGCTCTTCGCCCAACCAGCCTCGTCCAAGTATTTCACTTCGATCCTCTTGTGTGCTGTCGCATAGGACTTGAAGTCCTTGAGGATGAAATAAGTGTCTGCCTTTGCCGTGCTCTGCGTGTTCAGCAGGGAGTTGTACAGAGGACGGAACAGCTCAGGATCCTGGGGCGCATAAGTTCCGTTGATTAACTGCATCAGCACCTTGCGGACGTCGGGATCATTGTTGAAGATCTCCATCGGATTGTATCCGCCAAACTGCTCGTAACGGATGACTTCGTCGGAGGTCAGGCCGAAGATGACTGCGTTTTCCGCGCCAACCTCTTCCACGATCTCTACGTTTGCGCCGTCCATGGTGCCCAGAGTGATGGCACCGTTCAGCATGAACTTCATGTTGCCGGTTCCGGAAGCCTCCTTACTTGCGGTGGAGATCTGCTCGGATACGTCGGCTGCCGCGAAGATCAGCTCCGCGTTGGAAACGTTGTAGTTCTCAATGAATACCACCTTGATCTTGCCGCCGATGGAAGGATCGTTGTTGACCACGTCTGCCACGGAATTGATCAGCTTGATGGTGAGCTTTGCATTGCGATAGCCTGCTGCCGCCTTTGCGCCGAAGATGAAGGTTCTGGGATAGAACTTCATGTCGGGATGCTCTTTCAGTTCATTGTAAAGGTACATTACGTGCAGAATGTTGAGGAGCTGTCTCTTGTACTCGTGGAGACGCTTTACCTGCACGTCGAAGATGGATCTGGGATCCACTTCAATGTTGTTGTGCTCCAAAATATACTGGGCAAGGCGCACCTTGTTGTGATACTTGATGTTCATGAATTCCTGCTGTGCCTTGTCATCGTCCGCATAGACCTTTAGGCGGCTGATCTGGGGCAGGTCAGTGATCCACTCGCTGCCAACGTGATCGGTCACCCACTCAGCCAGCAAAGGATTGCCGTGGAGAAGGAATCTTCTCTGGGTAATGCCGTTGGTCTTATTGTTGAAGCGCTCCGGGAACATCTCATAGAAGTCCTTGAGCTCCTGATTCTTTAAGATCTCGGTGTGCAGTCTTGCCACGCCGTTTACGGAATAGCCTGCAACGATCGCCATGTGCGCCATCTTCACCTGTCCGTCGTAAATGATGGCCATCTTGCGGATCTTCTCCTGCACGTTGACGCCGGGAACGTTGTTGTACTTGTTCTCGATGTCAATGATGAAGCGTCTGTTGATCTCTTCCACGATCTGGTATACGCGGGGAAGAAGTCTCGAGAACAGCTCGATGGGCCACTTCTCCAGAGCCTCCGCCATAATGGTGTGGTTCGTGTAAGCGCAGGTCTTGGTGGTCACTTCCCAGGCCTCGTCCCAGGTAAGATAATACTCATCCATGAGGATTCTCATCAGCTCTGCGATGGCAACGGTCGGATGCGTGTCGTTGAGCTGGAAGGTTACCTTCTCATAGAATTTCTTAATGTCGTCATGCTTTCTCATGTACTTCTCGATTGCTTCCTGCACGGATGCGGAAATAAAGAAGTACTGCTGCTTTAAGCGAAGCTCCTTGCCGGCATAGTGGTTGTCGTTGGGATAGAGCACCTCGACGATGTTTCTTGCAAGGTTTGCCTGCTCAACGGCCTTCTGATAATCACCCTTGTCGAAGGAATCCAGGGAGAAGCACTCAACGGGCTCTGCATCCCAAATTCTCAGGGTGTTTACGATGCCATTGCCATAGCCAACGATGGGAAGGTCATAGGGAATGGCGCGTACGGACTGATAGCCCTCCTGATAGAAGACGTTTCTGCCGTTCTCGTCCATGCGGACGTTTACGTAACCGCCAAACTTCACTTCCTTTGCGTACTCAGGGCGGCGAAGCTCGAAGGGGTTGCCGTCCTTCAGCCAGTCATCGGGAGCCTCGATCTGATAACCGTCGCGGATCTTCTGCTTGAACATGCCGTAACGATAGCGGATGCCACAGCCGTAAGCCGCGTATCCAAGAGTTGCAAGGCTGTCCAGGAAACATGCGGCAAGACGGCCAAGACCGCCGTTGCCCAGCGCTGCGTCGGGCTCCTGATCCTCGATCACGTTGAGGTCAAGGCCAAGCTCTTCAAGAGCTTCCTTCACGTCCTGATAGCCCTTTAAGTTGATCATGTTGTTGCCCAGGGCGCGTCCCATCAGGAACTCCATGGACATGTAATATACCATCTTGGGGTCTTCCTTCTCGTAAGCCTTCTGGGTCTCCATCCAGCGCTCCACGATCTGATCCTTTACGGCATAGGAAACTGCCTGGAAGATCTGCTGGGGCGTTGCCTCCTCGAGATCCTTACGGTACAGGGTCTTTACGTTGTAGAGAACGCTCCTCTTAAACAATTCCTTGTCAAAGCTAAACTTGGGCTTGTTCGCCTTTGACTTCGTAGACGTTGTTGAACTCTTCATTCTCCAATCTCCTTTCTTCCCCCCGATATTTCTGACATTCCTTTTTTTCGCCGTACTCTTAACTCTTTCGGCGCTCTCAGTACGGCGATTTTCAAGATTTTACTTGCTTCCGCCGTTTTATGCCTTCTCGACGGAGATGGTTACTTTCTCTCCGTTGACGTCCCACTCGCGGGCGATCGCGAAGGTCTTGTCATAGGACAGTTCGTCTGCAAGGACTTTACCGCAGAGAGCCTCCTTATTCTTCTCGGCAACCTTCGCCAAAACTTCATTGCCAAGAATGGATACGCGGATGCGGTCCATTACCTCGAAGCCGGAATCCTTACGCATGTTCTGGATCTTGCTGATGAGCTCGTTGGAGTAACCTTCCTCGATGAGTTCCTCGGTAAGGTTTGCGTCCAGGACAACGGTCATGCCGTTATCCTCCTGGGATACGTAGCCTTCCTTCTGGGACATGGTGATGAGCAGGTCATCCTCGGTCAATTCCACGTTAACGTCGCCTACCACAAATTTCAAGCAACCGTTTGCCTTCAGTTCATCCATGGCTGCGTTGCCATCCAAAGAAGCAAGTTCCTTCTGGATTCCGCCGAGCTGTTTGCCGTACTTGGGACCTACGGTGCGCAGCTGAGGTTTGAAGGTGTAAGAGGTGAACTCGCGGACGTCATCGGTGTAGATAACCTCCTTCACGTTCAGTTCCTCTTTGATGATATCGGTATAGAAGTCATCCAGCTTAACGCCGGCCTTTACGTACATCTTGCTGATGGGCTGACGGTTCTTGATGCTTGCGCTCTCTCTGGAAGCACGGCCCATGACAACAACCTTCAGCACCTCATCCATGGACTCCTCAAGCTTCTTGTCGATCATGGAAGCGTCCACGGTGGGGAAGTCGCAGAGATGAACGCTCTCAGGCGCATTCTTGTCGATGGAGCATACCATGTTGCGGTAGATGTCCTCGGTCATAAACGGGATCATGGGAGCTGCTGCCTTGGAGATGGTTACCAGCGCAGTGTACAGCGTCATGTAAGCATTGATCTTATCCTGCTCCATGCCCTT
>JAFZNO010000132.1 GCA_017552985.1 Lachnospiraceae bacterium | reverse complement strand
GAAGCCCCCCCCAAGATGAGACGTCCCGTTCGAAAGAAGAAAGGCCCCTTGGAGAGTACGAGGTGGATAGGTCCGGGGTGTAAGCGCGGCAACGCGCTCAGCTGACGGTCACTAATAGGCCGAGGGCTTAACCATAGCCGGGAAAAATTTTCCCGCGCATGGCCTACTAAATTTAGTTTATGTCTTTATGTTTCCTTCGATTTCGGTTTTGAGGGTACAATACCTCTTAGAGGAATGGTTCATCCATTCCTTTTTTTGTTGTATTATTCTTGTTTTATACTACTAATGAAAATTTTACGTAGTTTTATTTTGCTTTTTTTCCTTGGTATGCTATACTAAATTTGTATATACGCATTGCGTATCCGTTCTGTTTTTGCTCTTTGAATATGTCTGTTGTCTTTGCTTTTATGAAAGGAAGGCTTATGGATCATAACATTTTATTGGAAAATGGAACAAATGAATTAGAAATCCTTGAATTTGTATTAAATGGTTATTCTTATGGAATCAACGTGGCAAAGGTTCGAGAGATCGTGCCGTACGAGCGCGTAACGCCCATTCCGAACAGTCATCCCAGCATTGAAGGCATTTTTATGCCAAGGGAAGTGATGATCACTGCGATCGACCTTTCGAATTGCCTTGGTTTTATGGATGGTCCCGTAGGAGGCATGTTTATCATAACAAACTTTAATAAGCTGAACATGGCTTTTCACGTTGAGAACGTGTTGGGGATCCACAGAGTGTCCTGGACCGAGATCAACAGACCGGACAAATCCTTTGGTTCCTTAGAGGACAGTATTATTAATGGTGTTATAAAGCGCGATGATCATTTGATCATCATCTTGGATTTTGAAAAGATCATCAGTGACATTAATCCAGAGACGGGGCTTAAGATTTCAGAGATCGATGCGCTGGGTGAGAGAAGGCAAAGAAACGTTCCCATTTTGATCGCGGAGGATTCTCCTCTCTTAAATAAACTGATCGTGGAATCCTTGAAAAAAGCAGGATACGTCAATTTAATTCATACGGAAAACGGACAACAGGCTTATGACGTGATATGTAAATGCAAAGCGGAAGGTTCTCTTAAAGAAAACGTCAGATGCGTTATCACGGACATCGAGATGCCGATGATGGACGGGCACAGATTGACGAAGCTTATAAAGAGTGATGAGGCGACGGCGAACATTCCGGTGGTGATCTTTTCTTCGCTGGTCAATGATGACATGAAGAGAAAGGGCGCGGCGCTTGGCGCAGATGCGCAGTTGTCGAAGCCGGAAGTGGGAAATTTAGTGAAAGTCATGGATGCTTTGGTAGAAAAGTATCAACTGGAGGATTAAAGACGGCCGGGAATCTTCCCGGCTGTTTTTCGTAGGGAGTATAAGCGTGAATAATTTAGAAGAGATTTATGCTACAAAAATAAGGGAAGCTGACATGGTGCTCATTGGGCTCGGTGAAGAATTTGACCGGATCAATGGATCTGAAAATGCCATTTTTGCCGAAAGTGAAATGACGGCTCAGAACCTGAAATGGATCATTCCCGCATTTAGATCATATGACGCGTCGAAAGAGGCGGTTGAGAGAAGGGAAAAGATGCAAAAATCCTTGGGGAATCTGGCAGAGCTTCTTGGAAAAAAGAATTATTATATTCTTTCCGTCAGCCAAAGTAAAATGATCAGCAAAACAAAATGGCGGGAAGGGCGGCTTGTAATGCCATGCGGCTGCGTCCGTAAAAAGCAATGTGAGAACGGCTGTGAGGACGAAGTTTTGGAACTGACAAAAGAAGAGGAAGCAGAGATCGTTCGTGCTTTTGAAAACTTTGAGAAGGCGTCAGGGGAAGTGAAGGATTTCCTGCGCGGAGACGCGGAGCACGTACCGCCGGAAGTTAGGATGGCCATGAAAATGATCCAGAAAAAAGAAGCAGTCGGAGGAGCGGTAAAGGGTTTGGAAAACGATCTGCGGAAGATCCTTGGAAAGTGTGAACGTTGCGGAGGCGATATGGTTTTTAACGTTCTTCAGGCAACGAAATATGATGAAAAGGGATACTTAAAGGACTGGGATCATTATGCAAAATGGCTGTACGGCAGCATGAGCAGAAATCTTGTCGTCATAGAGCTTGGAACGGCAGAAAGTTATCCTAGCTTATTTCAGAGCGCATTTGAAAAGATCACGTCGTTAAATCCCAAGGCTTCGCATTTTGCGCTGGGGGCAGAAAACTTTGAGAATGCCATTGATTGGCTGACAAAGCTATGTTAAACTGTAATAGTTAATGACTTAATTGCACGCGCGGCAGATCGCCTCGCGAAAGGAGAAATACATGATCGCCATCATAGATTACGATGCAGGAAACATAAAGAGCGTGGAGAAAGCCATCCAGTATTTGGGTGAGGAGGCCGTTGTCACCAGGGACAGGGAGACAATCCTTTCTGCTGACGGCGTGATCCTGCCGGGCGTCGGAGCGTTTGGAGATGCCATGGGCAAGCTTCATGCGTATGGTTTGGTAGAGGTAATCCATGAATGCGTAAAGCGCGAAATACCGTTCCTGGGAATCTGTCTGGGATTGCAGCTTTTGTTTGAACGCAGCGACGAAAGCCCGGAAGCAACGGGGCTTGGAGTGCTGGAGGGAGAGATCGTAAGGCTCCCGGCGGAAAGCGGACTGAAGATCCCACACATTGGCTGGAATAACTTAAAGTTCCCCAAGAAGGGAAGATTGTTTGAAGACGTGCCGGAGGATTCCTACGTATACTTCGTACATTCCTATTATTTGAAGGCGAAGGATCCCGGAATTGTGACCGCGACGACGGAGTATGGCGCAACCATTCACGCATCCGTGGAGAAGGGAAACGTATTTGCCTGTCAGTATCACCCTGAGAAGAGTTCTAAGGTGGGACTGAAGATGCTGGAGAATTTTATCGCGCTGACTAAGAATATGAGGTAAGAGGCATGCACACAAAGAGAATCATTCCCTGTCTGGACGTAAAGGACGGCAGGGTCGTTAAGGGAATTAATTTTGTTAATTTAAGGGATGCGGGAGATCCCGCCGAGGTCTCTTCAGCATATGACAAGGCCGGAGCGGACGAGGTGGTGTTCCTGGACATTACGGCATCTGCGGACAGCCGCGCAACGCAGCTTGAGTGGGTGCGCCAGGTGGCCAGCAAGGTGTTCATTCCCTTTACCGTTGGCGGCGGCATCCGCACGGTGGATGACTTTAAGGCGATCCTCCGCGAGGGCGCGGACAAGATCTCCATCAATTCAGCAGCCATCATGAATCCGCAGCTCATCAGTGACGCGGCAGAGAAATTTGGCAGCCAGTGCGTTGTCGTTGCGATTGACGCAAAACGCCGCACAAACGGGGACGGTTGGACCATCTACAAGAATGGCGGCCGCGTTGACATGGGGATCGATGCCGTGGAATGGGCTCGGACGGCAGAAAAGATGGGAGCGGGTGAGATCCTGCTCACCAGCATGGACTGCGACGGAACGAAGGCTGGCTATGACATTGAACTGACGAAGGCCATTTCGCAGACGGTGGGCATACCGGTGATAGCATCAGGCGGCGCCGGAACACTGGAGCATTTTTACGAAGCCTTGACCGAGGGCGGAGCGGAGGCGGCTTTGGCGGCGTCGCTGTTCCACTATAAGGAACTGGAAATCAAGGAAGTGAAGGAATACTTAAGGTCAAAGGGCGTGAGCGTGAGGCTGTAATTATGGGAATGATTGATAATGATTGGCTCCCGGCGCTTGCACCGGAATTCCGGAAGCCATATTATAAAAAGCTTTATGAGTTTATCAGGGAAGAATATAACACCAAGCAGATCTTTCCTCCGGCGGAGGATATCTTTAACGCATTTCACTTAACGCCGCTCTCGAAGGTGAAGGTCGTGATCTTGGGGCAGGATCCCTATCATGACGTGGGTCAGGCCCACGGACTTTGCTTTTCCGTGAGACCGGGCATAGCAACGCCGAAGTCGCTGGTCAACATCTATAAAGAGCTGCATGATGATCTGGGTTGTAAGATCCCGAATAACGGATATCTGGAAAAATGGGCAAAGCAGGGCGTGCTGATGCTAAATACGCTGCTGACGGTGCAGGCGCACCAAGCCTTTTCACATAAGGGAAAGGGCTGGGAGGAATTCACGGATGCCGCCATCAAAGTATTGAACGAGCAGGACCGGCCCATGGTGTTTATTTTGTGGGGAAGACCCGCACAGGAAAAGAAGGCCTTTCTGAATAATCCGAAGCATCTGATCATTGAGTCACCGCATCCAAGCCCGCTGTCAGCGAGCAGAGGATTCTTTGGAAGCAGACCCTTTAGCAGGGCGAATCTGTTCCTGGAAGAAAACGGGATGGCACCGATCGACTGGCAGATCGAGGATATCTGATAAAGCATTACGACGTTTGGGGAATGAAATTGGGGATGGAATATTTACGCTAGGAGAGAAGAGACATGGAGAAGAAAGCTTTTGTAACTAAGGAAATGATCGAAGAGATCGTGAAGACGTATCCCACGCCTTTTCACATATATGATGAAAAGGGGATCCGCGAAAATGCAAAGAAGTTAAAGGAAGCATTCGCATGGAACAAGGGATATAAGGAGTTTTTTGCGGTAAAGGCTACGCCGAATCCTTTTCTGATCAATATTTTAAGGGACTACGGATGTGGTACGGACTGTTCTTCCATGACGGAACTGATGCTCAGCCATGCAATGGACATTCCTGGCGAGGACATCATGTTTTCTTCGAATGACACGCCGGCAGAAGAGTTTGCTTATGCGGCAAAGATCGGCGCCACCATCAATCTGGATGACTTTACGCACATCCAGTTCCTGGAGGACACGATCGGATATTTGCCGAAGACCTTGAGTTGTCGTTATAATCCCGGCGGATATTTTTCCATCAGCAACAGCATTATGGACAATCCCGGCGACGCAAAGTACGGCTTTACGACGGAGCAGATCTTTGAAGGCTTCAAGATCATGAAGGCGAAGGGCGTGGAACACTTTGGCATCCATGCATTCCTTGCCAGCAACACCGTGACGAATGATTATTATCCGACGCTGGCGAAGCAGCTCTTTGAGCTTGCAGTGAAGCTGAAGGAGGAGACGGGCGCCCATATCGCGTTCATCAATCTTTCCGGCGGCGTTGGCGTGCCTTATCGTCCTGACCAGGAGCCCAATGACATCATGGTGATCGGCGAAGGCGTCCGCAAGGTATATGAGGAAGTGCTGGTGCCTGCCGGCATGGGTGACGTTAAGATTTATACCGAGCTTGGAAGATTTATGCTGGCGCCTTACGGCCATCTTGTGACGAAGGTGATCCATGAGAAGCATACCCATAAGGAGTACCTTGGCGTGGACGCATGTGCAGTAAACCTGATGAGACCCGCAATGTACGGCGCATATCATCACATTACGGTGCTGGGCAAGGAGAATCAGCCCTGCGATCACAAGTATGACGTGACGGGTTCCCTTTGCGAGAATAACGATAAGTTTGCCATTGACCGGATGCTGCCGAAGGTGGAGATCGGGGACTATATTGCGATCCATGAGGCTGGCGCCCATGGCTATTCCATGGGATATAATTATAACGGAAAGCTGAAGTCCGCAGAGCTTTTGCTAAAGGAAGACGGCAGCGTTCAGCTGATCCGCCGCGCGGAGACGCCCAAGGATTACTTTGCAACCTTTGATCAGTTTGACATTTATAAGAAATTGGGATTTTAAGCATGAGATATCCGGAGTTTTTGCCTGCGGGCGGTACAATTGGATACGTGGCACCATCCTTTGGACTGGCGGATGATTTCCGGAAGGCTGGATTTGCGCACGGACGGGAAAAATTCCGTCAGGCGGGATACGGTGAGAAGCTGGGCCCAAACTGTTTCGCGTGCGACGGCATTGGCATCAGCTCGACGCCAGAGAACTGTGGCAGGGAACTGACGGATTTTTACTGTGATCCGGAGGTGGACGCGATCATTTCCTGCGCAGGCGGTGAACTGATGTGTGAGGCCATGTCCTGCGTGGACCTTGAGAGGATCGGGAAGGCAGAGCCCAAGTGGTATATGGGATATTCGGACAACACGAATTTTACGTTCCTTTTGACGACGATGTTTGACGTGGCTTCGATTTATGGACCGGGAGCGCGCAGCTTTGGCCTGGAGCCCAGGCATCCCTCAATCGACGATGCGTTTGGGGTTATGACGGGACAAGTGAATGAGGTTCACGGCTATGACAAGTGGCAGCTGAATCGCAATCCTGCCGAAGAGACGGATCCGCTGGCGGGATATTTGCTGACGGAAGAGCGGATTTCGAAGTTATGGATCCCTGGCGATACGGAACTTCAAGGGGACGTGACTGTTACTGCAGACGGGGAAAACAAGGCGCATACAGGAACGTGGATTCCTGACCTTCGTACTTGGAACGGTGTTTTGGAGATTTCGGGACGCATGGTCGGCGGATGCATGGATTGTCTTGTGAATCTGCTGGGTACGCGTTTTGATCGCGTGAAAGAGTTTTCCGAGAAATATAAGGAAGACGGATTTGTATGGTTTTTGGAATCCTGTGACTTGAATGTTTTCTCCATCCGCAGGGCTATGTGGCAGATGGAGGAGGCAGGTTGGTTCCGGCACGTGAAGGGATTCGTGGTCGGAAGGCCGCTGTGCTTTGGACAGGAAATGATGGGACTGGATCAATACGAGGCCGTGCTGGGAATTGCCAGGAAGCATCAGGTTCCCGTTCTGATGGACGTGGATCTTGGACATTTGCCGCCGGCGATGCCGATCGTCTGCGGAAGCGTCGGTAAGCTGAAGGTGCGCGGGAATGACGTAAGCATAAAATATGAAATGAAGTAAGGATTGGGTCACGGGAAGCATTTGCTGACACGTGTACCAAAATGAGAAAGGAAGGGCGGAAGATGAGTCAGAACGGATCAGATTCGGATATTTTGATTGAGAAGACGAAAACGAAGTTGGCAGTCTTATTGATGACGCTATCCGTGGCGCCGCTGGTCGTGACGCTTTTGGCGGTCGGCGGGCTCGGCGTGGTCTTGTCAAAGAGCGGCATGACGGACGACGCGGTCATGACAATACAACTGATCTCTGCCATTGTGCTTCCGATCTTATTCGTGATCGGTTCATGGTATTTTAGCCGCGGATTGATCCAATCCATCCTTCAGATCGGCAAAACCATGGATGCGCTTGCGGACGGGGATCTCGCAAAGAGAAACATTTCGGACAGTTCCGTTAAGGAGGTTGCTGATCTGGCGGAATCTACGAAGATGCTGCAGGTGAGCCTTGAAAAAACGATCGGTAAGGTGAAAACTGCCACGGAAAGCCTGACAGAGAAGATTGAGGACGTTGCGGACCTGACGGGCAGTACGTTCGAACGCGCCAACCAGATCGAGGAAGTGATCACGAATCTGACGGATGCGACCAACAGCATGTCGGAGAACGTGCAGAACATCAACCAGCAGGTGATCGAGATCGGAAATTGCGTCAATGACATTTATGGCAAGGTAGACATCCTGCATGGAAATTCCGAGAATATGCTGGAAGTGAATGAAAAGACGAATCAGGACATGGCCGTGATCAGGGAGAACAGTGATCGTTCCCTGGATGCGGTGAAGAACATTACGAACCAGATCAAGGAAGCCAATGAGTCGATCCGTGAGATCGATACTGCCGTGGAACTGATCCTGAACATATCCGACCAGACGAATCTGCTCTCCCTGAATGCAAGCATCGAGGCTGCAAGGGCGGGAGATTACGGAAAGGGTTTCGCGGTCGTGGCGGAAGAGATCCGTTCCCTGTCCGAACAGAGTGCGGAGGGAGCAGAGATGATCCGGCGCCTTGCACAAAAGATCACAAAGGAATCGGCGAAGACCGTGACGCTGGCGAATCAGGTGCTTGACTTGATCAAGGAAGGCAGTGACAAGGTGGAACTTGCGCAGGGACAGTATGAGGAGCTCAGCCAGAAAATCCAACATTCCGCGGGAGAGATCCGGGCGCTGGTTGAGAAGGCGGACCTACTTAGCGAGTATAAGGCAAGGATCGTTGAGAACGTGCATGACCTAAGCGCGATCAGCGAACAGAATGCTGCAAGCCATCAGGAAGTGAACGCGAACGTGGCGGAGATCGTGACAGAGGTGCGCGTCGTTAAGACGGACTGCGACGAAATGAACGATAAGGCGCGGATCCTGCAGGAATCCGTTGCGTATTTCCATAAATAAATTTGTGGATTAAAAATTTTACGTAGCCCTTGCTTTTTTGATAAGACTATGGTAAGATACCTTTTGTTGCGGTAGATTTGCAGCGAAGGGCCGGCGTGGCGGAATGGCAGACGCGGCAGACTCAAAATCTGTTTATGGTGACATAGTGCGGGTTCAAGTCCCGCCGCCGGCATGAGGATAACATATGGATTTCCGAAGAAATGAAGGAAAAAACTTAAAAAGCTGTCTCAGCAGGTCTGGGGGAGCTTTTTTCTTTTGCTGATTGTGCAATTCTGATAAAAAATCGTTTCAATCCACAAAAAATTGGTTAAAAGTGCAAAAAAGACTTTTCAAAAAACGAAAAATGATGTAAAATAACCTTAAGATTTTCTAAATACTAAGAAAATGAAGATCGTTGATTTTTTTCATTGCTGAAAATTTACAAAAAAGTAACAATTCTGTGATATTTTACTAACAATTATTGACAGCCGCGCATGATAGGTCTACAATCAAACTAAAGTATGTAGTATAATACTCTAGTTGCGGTTGCCATGATATGAAAAAACCGGACTGGAAGTATTGGAGGAACCGCCACCATGATGGAGCGTTGGGTCACTTATTCCCGAAAAAAAAGACTTGGTGAGTTGCTGGTAGACGCCGGTGCCATCACGCAGGAGCAGTTGGAAACCGCCCTTGCCGAACAGAAAAAGAAAACTGGTCAAAAGCTCGGTGCCGTGTTGATCGACATGGGTTCCATCACCGAGGATCAGATGCTGGATGCATTGCAGAATCAGTTGGGATATCCGAGGGTTAACCTTCGAGAGTTCAAGGTGGAAGATCAGATCATCGCGATGACGGACGAGAGCTTCCTCCGCAAGAACAACATCATGCCGTTCGGCTTTAGTTCGAACAACCCGAACCTTTTGAAACTTGCAATGTGCGATCCCTTGGATCTGAGAGCTTTGGATGACTTCTTCCTTGTAACCGGTCATCAGGCTGAGATCTACATCGCTACCGCAGCTGACATCTCAAATGCCATCGGCCGTTACTACGGCAGTGCCGAGGCGAAGAGAATGGCAGAGCAGTTCTCTAAGGAGCGTGCAGAATCCGGAAGAGGACAGACGACTAATGACGAAGAAAATGAAGCGTTGCAGCAGGCACCAATCGTTAAGCTGGTAACGCAGATCATTGAGCAGGCGGTTCGTAAGAGAACCTCCGATATTCACATCGAACCTTTTGAAGACGTCCTTCGAATCAGGTACCGCGTCGACGGCGTGCTTCAGCAGGAGATGGAACATAAGATGGACATTCACTCAGCAATGATCGCCCGTATCAAGATCATTTCCGGAATGGACATCGCAGAGAAAAGAAAACCTCAGGACGGTCGTGCTACCGCGATCGTTGACAGAAACGAGTATGATATCCGTGTATCCATGCTTCCCACCGTATATGGCGAGAAAGTGGTTATGCGTTTGACTCAGAAGAAAGCTTTGTCGAGAGACAAGAAGGACTTGGGCTTCCCGCCTGAGGAACTTACGAAGTTTGAAAAGATCATCAGCCGCCCGAACGGCATCATGTTGGTTACGGGACCTACCGGTTCCGGTAAGTCAACGACGCTGTATACGGCACTGAGTGAATTGAATACCATCGGCGTTAACATCATCACCGTTGAGGACCCCGTCGAGGCAAACATCTTCGGCATCAATCAGGTTCAGACGAATGAGAAGGCAGGACTTACGTTTGCAAGCGCCCTGCGTTCCATCTTGCGTCAGGACCCTGACATCATCATGATCGGTGAGATCCGTGACCAGGAGACCGCGGGAATCGCAGTAAAGGCCGCTATTACCGGTCACTTGGTTGTAAGTACCTTGCATACGAACTCTGCTGCAAGTACGATCACCCGTCTTGCGGACATGGGCGTTGAGGATTACCTGATCGCCGATTCCGTTATCGGCGTTATCGCACAGCGTCTGGTAAGAAGACTTTGCAAATCTTGTTGCGTGGACGTGGAAGCGGATGAGTACGAGAGACAGCTCTTGCAGATTTCTCCGACGCAGGGCCCGGTAATGATCAAGCATCCCGGCGATAATCACAACTGCCTGGAGTGCGGCGGATCCGGTTATCACGGACGAATTGGTATTTACGAGATCATGCCTCTGTCGGCAAAGCTTAAGAGCGTTATCAGCCGTGGCGGACTTCCGGAAGAAATTGAGAAGACTGCACTGGAAGAGGGTATGAAGACCCTGAGAATGCAAGCCATCAGCTATGCACTGCAGGGAATCACTTCCGTAGAAGAAGTGAAGCGCGTAACTTATGAGGAGTAACGCATTACAATAATAAATTATGAGGGGAAGAAACTTATGAATGCATCAATTTCCAGTTTCTTAATGGTGGCAAAACAATTCGGAGCATCTGACCTGCATTTGACCGTAGGCGTTAGACCTAAGGTTCGTATCCGCGGTACCTTGCAGGAGATCGCAGTGGCTGACCGCCTGATGCCCGCTGACGTAAAGGAACTGGTGGAATCCATGTTCAAGCCTCGCCAGAAAGAAATTTTTGATAAGTACGGTGAGGTCGACTTCGCTTATGCAGTTCCCGACATCGGACGTTTCCGTGTTAACGCGTTTAAGCAGAGAGGTTCCTATGGTGCCGTTCTCCGTCTGGTAGGTACGGAAATCCCCGCGCCCCAGACCCTGGGTATTCCCATTTCCGTAGTAGAATTGACCAAGAGAAAGAGAGGACTGGTTCTCGTGACCGGACCTACCGGTTCCGGTAAGTCCACGACGCTGGCTTCCCTGATCGACGTTATCAATAAGAATTACAACTCGCACATTATCACCCTGGAGGACCCCATCGAGTACCTCCACAACCATAATAAGGCAATCGTTAACCAGAGAGAGATCGGCCTTGACACGCAGAGCTACGCAAATGGCCTGAGAGCAGCGCTCCGTGAAGACCCCGACGTTATCCTCGTAGGAGAAATGAGAGACTTGGATACCATCTCCACTGCAATTACCGCAGCCGAGACCGGACACTTGGTATTCTCCACGTTGCATACCATCGGTGCGGCACCCACCATCGACCGTGTCATCGACGTATTCCCTCCTCACCAGCAGGATCAGATCAGAGTGCAGCTTGCATCCGTGCTTGAGTGCGTTATCTCTCAGCAGCTGTGTCCTACCGCTGACGGCAAGGGCCGCGTGGCAGCATTCGAAGTCATGCACGCAACCGCGGCTATCAGAAACCTGATTCGTGAAGCTAAGTCCCACCAGATCGACGGTATGATCCAGACCAGTAAGAAGATGGGAATGCAGACCATGGATGATGCATTGTTCGAGCTGTACCTGAAGCACAAGATTGATGGCGCAACCTGTATCGAATTCGCACAGGATCCTCTTGTAATGCAGGAAAAGGTTTACTAAATCGATTTACTCATTTGTTTGGACAAATGGTTACAAAAATTTGGAATTTTTGTTAAGAAATTGTAAATAATCCCTAAAATACTTCCCTGGATGAACCGATATAGATTTTGAAGGGGTAACAGCTTGAAAGGATGAACTGGAATGGCTACTTACAAGTATGAGATCATCGACCCCACAGGCAAACATAAAAGAGGTACGATTGATGCCAACGATGAGATGACCGCGAGACAAACCCTAAAGACCGACGGAAGCACTCTAGTATCCATCGGTATGGCAGGTGCCCTCGATAAGGAAATCGACATTCAGATTGGCGCACCCGTAAAACCCAAAGAGCTTGCCGTTTTCTGCAACATGTTCAAATCCATCTTGGCAGCCGGCGTTACGATCATCGAAGCACTCGGGATGTTGGCGGAACAGACGGAGAATAAGAGATTTAAGGCCGTGATCGAAGAAGTGCACGACGACGTGCAAAAGGGTGAAACGCTTTCGAGTGCATTTGGTAAGCATCCGAAGTTCTTCCCCGAAATGATGGTTCAGATGGCAAACGCAGGTGAGGCTTCCGGCTCCCTGGAAACTTCCTTCGCAAGACTTTCCACTCACTTTGAAAAAGACGCTCACTTAAAGGCTTTGGTAGCAAAGTCCATGGTTTACCCGATTATCTTGATCTGTGTTATCGTTGGCGTCGTTATCTTGATGATGACGGTCATCGTACCACAGTTCACTTCGACCTTTGATGACATTGGAGCTGAGCTCCCTGGCATCACGAAGGCGGTTATGGCAGTCAGTGATTTCATTGTCAACTACTGGTGGGTCGGATTGATCGTCATTGCAGCGATCATAGTTTTCTTAAAGGCATTTAAGAAAACGGAAAGAGGAGCATTGTTCTTCGGAAAGGTTATGTTACACGCACCACTGTTCGGTAACCTTACCGTAAAATCTGCATCAGCTAGACTTACCCGTACGCTGAGTACGCTGATCTCCTCTGGTATGGCTCTGGTAGAAGCCATCCACATCACTGGTAAGATCATGACGAATGAAGTCGTTAGAAGAGCGATGTTTAAGGCGGAAGAGGACGTTACGCAAGGTTTCCCGCTTTCCGTACCTTTGATGGAAGCAGAAGTATTCCCCATCATGGTTCCTCAGATGGTTAAGATCGGTGAGGAAACCGGTAGCTTGGAGGAAATGCTTTCGAAGATCGCAGATTATTATGATGAAGAAGTGGAGATTGCAACCGAAGCTTTGGTTGCGGCAATGGAGCCTCTGATCATCATCGTAATGGCCGGAACCGTGGTTCCCATTATCTTGGCAGTGCTTATGCCTATGTTCAGCTTGTACAGCGCTCTTGGTTAAAGCGCAAATCAATTTTGGTTATCTTGCCCGGGCCATGAACGGGTTTGATGATAATAAACAATTTAATTTCCAAGGAGGATGATTCAAATGAAAAAGTTAAACAACAAAGGTTTCTCGCTGGTTGAGCTGATCATCGTTATTGCTATTATGGCAATTCTGGTTGGCGTAGTTGGTACTCAGGTTATTCCTTACCTTGAGAACTCCAGAAAGGCTAAGGACGTTCAGATCCTCAGCGCTTGGAATACCGCAGCTGTATCTGCATACTCCACCGAAGCTGGCAACCTGGATGCAACCAAGTCCTACGTAATCGAAGTTTCCACCACTCAGATCAAAGAGACGAGCGGCAACGCTGGTTCCGCTAAGATCGAGAAGACCTTCAAGGATCTGACCGACCTTTCCGCAGTTACCACCTACAGCTTCCAGAACAACATGTCTTCCAAGTCTGGTAAGGCTATTAGCAAGGTTGAGATCACCATCAATGGTGCAAACGGCCAGGTTGTTACCGAGGTTAAGAGCGTTGATACTTCCGTATACGCAAAGGCACTTGTATCTGACTTCGATCCCATCGAGAACAAGTAATTTGTTGAGCTAATTGCTTCTTGGAGATAAAACATGACTACTTTGGCTCTGAAAATAATTCTTACGTGTTTGATCGGAATGATGGTTGGAATTCTTGCAAATTCTTTGATCAGTTACTTTTTGAAGAAGTTGCAAAGTGAGAATCAGTACTTCTGTAAGGCATGCAAGACAGAGCCAAAGTGGTATGATAAAATCTCCGCAGTATCATTCTTATTACTAAAAGGCAGATGCCGCTCCTGCGGAGCGAAGGCAAATAAAAGGTTTCCCTTTGTGGAGCTGATGAATGGCATATTATACGTGATCGTTATCATGGCGAACGGTGTAAACGTTGATAGCCTTCTCTATTGCCTTATGACGTCTGCCTTTTTGGTAATAAGCACCGTAGACGAAAACACTTTAGAGATTCCATTGCCCTGCAACGTATTCGTGGGAGGGATTGGAATCCTTATGTGCGTTTTAGATTTTTCAAGTATTTTAAACCGGGTTCTTGGGTTTGCGATTATTGGTTTTATTTTGTATTTGCTCTACGCATTGTCAAAGGGCGCGGCCATTGGCGGCGGCGACGTAAAGCTGATGGCGGCCGTTGGCCTGATTCTTGGATGGCAGAAAGTTATCTTGGCATTTCTTTTGGGCTGCATCATTGGTTCCGTATGTCACGTAACCAGGATGAAAATTTCCAAGGCGGAACGCGTTTTGGCGATGGGACCATATCTTTGCATCGGATCTTACCTGTGTGCGCTTTGGGGAGATCAAATGATCGCATGGTATTTAGGTCTGATGGGACTATAAAGGAAATTTGTTTTTTCCTTTTCTGATCTCCTAAAGAGGGTGGGGATCTTGCTCATTTAGGAAATGAGAAAAGGAAGGCACAAAACATAAAGGAGAATACATCTATGGCGAAAAAAGTTTTAAGTATCCAGACTGGTATCTGGTGGACAAAGGTAGCACTGATGGAGTACGGGGTAAAGCATCCCAGAGTACTCGACGTATTTACCTTCCGCTCCCCGGACAATTCCGTGGAGGATGGTTACATCCGTGAGAGAGAGAGTCTTGCCAATCAGCTTCGTGCGGAGCTTTCCAAGCGTAAGATCTCTGAGAGAAAGGTTATTTTCTCCATCAACTCAGCAAAGGTAGTCTCCAGGGAAGTCATGATCCCGAAGGTAAGCGGCAGACAGCTGAAAACCCTCGCCATGGAGCAGGCAAGAGAGAATTTCCCCATGGACATTGCAAGCTATACCATCAGCTATGCTAAGATGGGAATGCTTGACGGTGACCCAAAGCAGCAGATGAAACTTTTGCTTCTTGCGGTTCCTGACAACCTGCTTTCCAACTACGTACAGTTCGCAGAGCTCTGCGGTCTTGAAATTGAGACCTTTGAGTATATGGGCAACTGTGCAATGCAGTTCATTGCAAAGAACTTTATCGAGGACTCCGTGATCGTTCAGCTCGAGGAGCGTTCCACGATCGTTTCCATCGTAAAGGATAATAAGCTTGTATTCCAGCGCGTGGCTCCTCACGGCTATGACTCCACGATCGTGGCAGCCATGGATCATCCGGTGCTCGGATTGAAAGAGGATCAGCAGGCGTTTGAGTTCTTGTGCGCAAATAACGTTACCAGGGACAAGCCCAAGGCAGAAGCGTTCCCTGACAGCGTGATCGCAGATCCCGAGGAAAGATTATATGCACTTCAGCAGGCATATGAGGCAGTAAAGGAATCCATGGATTATCACGTAAGGATCGTGGTATCTGCATTGGAGTTCTATCAGAACCAGTATAAGACGCCCCTTCGCGGCACGCTGCACCTGATCGGCGACGGCATGCGCATTCAGGGCATGATCAAGAGCTTCGACTCCAAGATCAACATCGAAGTTGAAAAAGGCGACTACCTGTCCCTCGTTAAGATGGATAAGAGAACGGCGGCAAGCGGACTGGTTGCAGGAGAGAGCCTTGGCCTTCTTTCCATCATGGGTGCCGTAATTGAGCCCATGAACATCACTCCCAAGGAGTTGGCTGACAAGGCAAGCAAGAGAAACACTACGAAGATTGCTTCCGGCGTATTCGTTGTTTCCGTATTGGCCAGCCTTGCTTTGGTTGGTACCGCATACGTTAGGAAAACGAAGGCAGAGCAGACCCAGAAGGCGTTGAGGGCACGTATTGAAGAACTTTCGCCGATCGAAAAGGTTTATGAAGAGAACATTTTCTACAGAAACCGTTACAACGAATACGATTCCTTTGATAGATTAACTAATACGCAAAACGAGAAGGTATATCAGCTGATCCTTGATCTGGAAGTGAAGTTCCCTACTTACGTAAAGGTTAGGAACATGAACATCTCGGATGGCCACGTTGCAATGACCATGGAGAGTGACATGAAGATGACGGTTGCACAGATGCTTCTTAACATGCGTGACTTAAATTATATTGCAAACCTGAACATCAACAACATCACTCGAGAGATCGATGAAGAAACCAGAAAGAAAGACATAGAAGCAGGTCTGTACGTAATGCCCGGAACTGAGATTGTGGGCGAGGGCGAAGAGGAAGTAACGCAGCAGATCGTCACGAACGAGGGCGAGGGCGAAGGTGAGGAAGGAGCTGAGCCTGAAAAGGTTTACGGCTATGGTGAAGATCCTTACGGATCCTGGTTCTACACGCTTACGTTTGACTTGATCGATCCCGTAGTTGAGACCATTGCGCAATAAAGAGTGATAAGGAGATAACAGCATGAAAAAATTGAGCATAACGGATTCAGAGAAAAAGTTATTGTTTATCGTTCTTGCAATTGGTATTTTGGCAGCTGCATATTTTCTTGGTTTCACCAAATTGAATGAAGCAGCGGCTGCGATCGAGGCAAGCAACGTACAGGATGAAGCAAAGAAAAATAACCTTGAGGGAATGGTTGCCAAGAAGGCAGAGACGGAGAGACAGACCGAGGAATATAAGACGGGAATCGAGAACGTAAAGAAGAAGTATCCCAGTGCCATTCCTCAGGAAAAGGGAATTTATCTTGTTCAGCAGGCTCAGGACATTGTAAACTTTGACGTATCTTCCATTTCTTTTAAGCTTAGAAACCATGCCCAGAGCTTTAGCGGAGACAACCCTCCGGCCGGCAAATATGATTTGCTGACGATTTCCTTTGGCTCTGATTACGATCAGTTTAAGCAGCTTTTAGCTTACATCGCTGATTTCCCTGACAGATCCACGTTGCCCGTGATCAACGTTTCATGGGATGAGATAACTGGAGGCCTGAAGGGTACCTTGAATTACAAGATGTATTATCTGGAGAACTCCGAGAAGAAATATGAGGAGTTCCCGCCCACAGACATTCCTTCCGGAAAGGCCGGCATCTTCTATTACGGAGATCGTTCCCCTCAAAAAGACTTAGAGGAACAGCTGGAGCAGATGGGAGAAGCACTGCAACAATAATTTTTGTTAGGGCCGCCAATAAATTTAAAGGCGGCCCTATAAAAGTTTGTGAAAACTGTCCGATATAATATTTGGAGACTAGAATGAGATTAAACTCTTTTGGAGGAAACGGATATGAGTAGAATGCGAAAAATGAATGACAAGGGCTTTACCTTGGTTGAGATTATGCTGTCCATCGCAATCTTGGCCTTGATTTCAGTGCCTTTAATGAAATATTTTTCGGATTCCCTCAGATATGCGGCTCAAACGGCTGAAAAACAGAAAGCCACGCTGATCGCACAGGAGACCATGGAGACCATTAGGGCGCAGAAGAAGATCGTAAAGCCCGTTACTGCGGCAACTGCAGCTCCCGGAGCCACCGTTCCGCCGACGACTTACAATCTGGCACCTGAACTGATCACCATGTTTGGCGGTTATGCTGGTGCTTCGGCTACGCCTACCGTAATTGTTCCTGCCAATTTCTATTCTTCAGGAGCGACTGGAACGGACGCTGCACCGGAAAAACTGATTTACCGTTACGTGGATCAGAGATCCGGCAAGTATTACATGGAAGCTTCCTTCCAGTGCACGACGGATGCTGCTTCCGTTAGCAGCCCCGCCATTCTTGGCATTGACGATTCCAGAAACGTGGTAATTGCAGAAAGAGCAGAAGAGGCAGATGCGTTAACGTTTTTCGAAACTGCTAATTTGAACTATTACCTGGCATACAGCGGCGCGGTTATAATTAATGCGAGCGCTACGCCATCCTCTACTCCGAACGGACTGATTTACATTACGCCCGTACCTGGCCCGACCACGACGCCTGGTCCGGATCCCAGAATCCTTACTGAGGATGAGATCAAGGCACAGATGAAGAGAATCATCTACGTTACGGTTACGAAGCACACGGGAGACACCTATTACAACGTTAAGTCGAATTACGTGTATTTCTGCGATGACGTTTACGGCGACGGAACCGGAAAGCTGTCCAGAACTTCACCTGACTTGGTTGAGACGAACGTTCAAAACCTCGAAGGCGTATATCTGATGTTCAACAAGTTTAGACCTGACTTTGACGACATCGTGATCAATTGGGACGTAGAAGGCGGAGCTCCCGGAGAGTATCCGGATTTCAGATTTATTGTTCAAGATGACGTGGCAGTGGCTGGAACGCCTAATCCTTTGGTAACGACCACTCCTACGGTAACGCCTACCGTAGATCCCGCTGCAACACCGACCACGGCGCCTACTGTGATTCCTACGGCAACGCCTGGCCCCGGAGGCTATTCCCTTCGAGTAAGTTTTATGAACATAACGGATGCCCTTACGGTGCACGGCAATTTGGAAGCTACCAATTTTGAATTCCATAATCTGAATGCGGAATACACGGATCCAGAAGAATTCGCAATTGTGGACGGAGGTACCAGGGACGACGTTGACGTGAAGGCATTGACTGGCGAGGGAATCCCGGTTCGCGTATTTGACGTAGAGATTAAGGTGTATAGAAACAAGAAAGCATATGATGATCACGAAGATCCGTTGATTGAATTGAAGTCGACAAAAGTAGAGTAAACGTAAGCTTATAGCACGCAGGAGGTTCTTATGAAGATGATCAGAGGCCTAAAATCAAATAACAGAGGTGCATCACTGATTGCAGTGTTGATCGCTATTGTTGTTGTAGGCGTGATGGGTTCGGTGGTAATGCAGCTCACCATTACAAACCTACAGATGAAAGAAGTTGAACGGCAGGGAAAGAAGAACTTCTATAGCGCTGAAGATTTCATGGGTTATTTAACAAACCAGATCAACGTGAAGTCCGCAAAACAGTTGCAGGAAGCTTTTAATGACATGCTTGCCATGTATAAGACGGTTTCCCAGTCTGAAGTTGGACTCAAGCAGGCTTTTTCAAAGGCTTATCTTGACAGGATGATCGCAGCATTTGGTGCGGACAGTCCCAATCCCAGCCAGAAAAAAGTTGACGAACAAGTTGTATATGAAGTTGGATATTACAAGCTTTCATCAATAACGAGCTTGATTTACGATGCCGTGAATGCCGGAGTTAACGACGTGGTACCCGCTGATCTGAAGACGTTGCCCGCTGACGGCGGAAAATATGGTTTTTCCTTTACGGCGCATTCAACGGAAACGGATTGTGGCGTGAATTGCTTCTATTATGCGGATTACGCGAACGGAACTTTCACTTTGAGCAACGTTTGCGTTCATGCAGAAGATGACTTTGGAAACGTTACGAAGGTTCAGACGGATCTCGTTTTCCATACCCCGGACATTAATCTTGACGGCAGCAACGTGGTAAAAGAGTTCATGCGTTACAGCCTGATCGCCGACAAGCAGATCGTGCTTACGACGGATAACGTAACCGTAGACGGAAACGTATATGCCGGAGAAGATGGCATTTTGTGTAACCTTGACAAGAGCGGAAAGTTTATTGGAAAGAAGATTGTTACCAGAGGTGACATCGCAACTTATTCCAGTAGCAGTAACACGAAAGTATTGCAGATTGGAAACCCGGACAATGCCAGCTACACGCAGATCTGGGCTAGGAACTATAAAACTTTGAGTGGCGGAACCGGCGCAAAGTTATATGTTTCCGGCGACAGCTACATTGCAGATGACCTTTGCGTTGACGGCAATGATTCCGTTGTATTGCTGAACGGAGCTTATTATGGCTACAACTTCCAAGAGAATTATGACAGCGTTGCGGCTACAAATGATTCTTCATATTCCAGCGCTTTCATGATCAATGGAAAGAATGCCATGATCGACGTTAACGACTTGACCAGCCTTATGATATATGGCCGTACCTTTATCGGAAGAAACAAGAACGTTTCCTCCGGCGCAAATGACATTTTGATGGGCGAGACGATTTCCGTAAAGTCCAATCAGATTGCTTATTACGTACCGAATGATTGCGTTGTCGGCGGTGTTTTGAACCTTGACGCCTATGAGAATTATTCCGGCGTTGCCAACGTAGACCAATACGTGACCGGAAACGGTGTTACGGAATATCATTACAAAGACAGGGACGGCAATGAAGTAACTGCTTATTATTTGAAGTTCCAGAGTGATCAGGCAGCTAATAATTTCTACTATGAGTATTTTAACAGCAAGCAGATCTCGATGATGGAAAAGGCGAAGAGATACGTTAGCACGACGCCCAGAACCGTGACGATCAATCTTGATGGCGGAGGTACTACAACCGTAGATCATTATTCTTTGCAGATCAGAACTTCCAACAACGCCGTGATGCGCGGAGATTATTTGTTCAGTGACGGTGCCGGAAATCTGGTAACGGCTAAGTGGAACATTCCCGGCGGTTATTGGGGACAGGGCGAAACTTACTTTGAATTTGCAAAGGATCACGCAATTCGTTACAAATCTCTCGTTTTGACCTTGGAAGACAAGAACGATTCTTCCATGGCTGGCAACGTTAGATTGCAGGATACGGATCCGACCTTATATCACAACCTGATCGATGATGCACAGTGGGCTGGATTCTTTACTGATCATGCAAGTGAGTTAACGGATAGTACAAAGTTTGAAAAGAGCTGGAAGGAACGTGAAAGCGATGAGGATTCCGGCATTCTCCTGGCATTGGTTAACAATGCGGGCGGCGTAGTTTATCCCATTCCGGATTCCATCGCCGGTAAAGCCGTTGTCGGCGGTCTTGTAATCGCGAGCGGTGACGTAAAGGTTTCCAAGAACTTTAAGGGAACCATCATCAGCGGCGGAACGATTGACCTGGATGGCGCTAGTGCCGTGATCGAGTCGGATGAAGTGCTGATCTCCAAGATGATCTCGCAGGATGCAATGCTTCGCAGCAACGCCCTTTTTGCTAAACTCTTCAAGGGATATTCAGAGTCTGCAGAAGAAATCATGAGCGGATCATCCATTGAGAAATACATGACGTTTGATAACTGGACGAAGACCATAGAATAAAAAGATTTAGACGCTTAGGAGGCTTTTATGAGATTTCGGGACGATCAGAAGGGTTTTACCATAGTTGAGCTTGTGATTGTTACGGCCATCGTTACCATCATGGCTTCGCTTTCGCTGACCATGTTGGGGAGAATAAAATATGCTAATACGGAGAAGATGGTCAACTACGTCTACGATGCTCTAAAAAAGCTTCAGATTACGGCCATGAGTAAGTCGGATCCGTATTATCTCCACATCTATAAAGAGGGGGATGAGTATTACTACATTACTTCCACGTCCTCCACGTACCTTTCGTCCATGGGAACGAACGGAACTTCCCTTGGCGGTAACATTAAGATCTTCAAAGTTGTTGGCGCCGGGGGAACCGAAGAGGAGATTGTTGGCAATAAAAGAATCGCAATTTCTTATAGAAAGGATGGCCGCATCCGGGAAAAGGATGCATCGGGAAGTGCTCTCGAGGACATTCGTAAGATTGTGATCAAAGGTTCTTTTGACGTAGAAATAAGGATTAATCACGAAACCGGTAAATGCGTTGCAGAAAAACGATAATAACAAGCTGAAACGGAGGAGCAGACATTGAAAAAGCTCAATGACAAGGGTTTAACCCTGGTAGAATTGATTATTGCCATATCGATGGCGACGATGGTAATCGCGGCTGCTACGGTTTTTCTGTACAATGCAGAGCGCAGTTATCGAATCTCACAGTACAGCGTTGACCTTCAGATGGAAGCACAGGTGCTGATGGAACAAATGAGCAACTGGGTTTTGGAGAGCAATCACATGGAGATCATGAATGGAGGAAAGGTTTTAGTCCTTTATCAGATCCCTCAAGAGAAGTTGGTATATGCTGCAGCAGAGCCCGTGGCGACTACGGTTCCATGTCAAAGGCTTATCCTGTATGGAAGGGACGGCAAGCTTTACATTGACGTTGATAATACCTCTAGCAGAGATACCTTTAGAAATGAGGTAAAGGCACTGCCTTCTACGTTCCCTTGTTTGTCAGCTTCGACAAGTCCCAATCCGGAATATTGCATCGGTGAACACGTAGAGTTCTTTGACGTGACTTATCCGAACGGAGTGGATCCGTCGAATGCAAATTCCGTAGAGATCAAATTGAGCATGAAGGAAGGCGGCGAGACGACGCAGGGACAGAGCTACATTGTTTCTAACGTATTTAGCCTTCGTAATTCCGTATATACGGTAACGCCGGAGCCCAGCGCGAGCCCGGTACCCACCTCGACACCTTGACCATAAGTCTCTCAGGGAGGAACTAAAAAGATGAAAAAAACACAGAGCAGGAACATGAAAAAGAGAATTTTGTCTGCAGCTTTAGCCATGGGAATGATATTATCCATGCTTCCCTCTGAAGGCATAGAGGCTGCGGCAAAGAAGGTTGTTTCCAACGCCGCGACGGGAGACGTAACTTACGAGTACAGTAATTACTCGAATACGAAGGACGTTATCCGCGAAAGAAAAGCATTAAAGGATACTTCGGTAACCGGAGTTATCACGGATGCATCGAAGGATAAAGGTTCCGTGGAGAATCCTTTTGTGATTTTGGAAGTGACCCCGCAGAAGGATTATTCTTCCATCGGATATCTGGTTGATGGATGCGAACCCATGAACATGGATTCCCTTCGAGGAAATGAATTATTGATTGACAACCTCACCGATTGCGATGGGGATTTCTTTGGTTTTGGAAAATTCACAAAACCTGCTGGTAACGTGTACTTTTTCCCGGATGAAGAGGAAGGAGACATTAACTTCTACCAGAATACAAACGTAACTGGCGAGACGGTTACCGTTAATAGCGTTGACATTGCACCACGTGAGAGCGCACTTCGCTTCACGACCGATGAGTGGGATGCCAAGAAGAAGACGGCGCTTCCTAACGTTGATGATAAGATTTTAGGATATTACGAAGTTGTTCCCAAGGGTGATGGTAAGTTTGTTCTTAAAATTGAGTCCACGACGGATGCGGATGGAAATCCCGTAACCACGAGAAGCATTGTGAAAGCTGATTCTTCAAATCAGAGTGAAGCAACGCTCATTTGGCATACGATGAATTCCTTCGAGATCAATCAGGTTCAGAGTGAAGGCTTTAATACGAACTACATGTTCCTTGCAATTGGTAACTTGAACAATGACATAGCCTTCCCGATGCTGAAGATCGATCTGAATGAAAATCCTGACTATGTTGGAAACCGTTTCTATACGGAAAGAATTCCCAGCGCAACGGATCCTTATTATGACGTGACTGGTGACTTCTTCGTATATCAGAGCTATGATCTGTTTGCAAAGAATACGCTTGGCCTTACAGATGCGCAGGCAAAGCGTTATTCCATCACCGTGAAGACGATCACCCCTTATGAGCTTTCTCAGAATCAGGCTTGGGTTGACATTGCTGATTTGATTTATTTCAACGCAGATCTGACGGTTTTCATGGATGAAGACAATGATGGCGTGAAAGATAAGAACGAAGCTGGCCTGATCGATCTTTGGCAGTCCAAGAGTGCCGTTGGCAAAGAGTACATGAACCGTTTCCATTACGGTAACAGCTTGAATGGTGATGATCCGGATCCCATCAAGGGATTTAGGGGAACGTATGATTATGATCACATTCCGAAGTTGGGTCCGTCCGAAAACAGTACTTTAAGAGACGAGGCAAATTATCTTAACAAGAGCAGAGAGTTAACGCTGGACGTATTCTACAAGATCCTGACCAGAGTAACGAAGTCAGAGAATTACGTAGCCGTGATCTTTGATCAGAACTGTACGGATCCTGATTATAATGACACGAAGGCTGGAATTACTTATTACAGATATCGTCTTGGCAGTAGTCAGGCTGAAAGAGCAAGAATTGACGGCGGATATGGCGCAACGGGATACAGGACGAACGTTGCAAAGCTTTGGCTGGCATGTACTTCCGCTAACCCTGGTCTGGTTCAGAGATTTATGATCGACGGAAGTCTTGATGCAGCAGGCAATGGAACGGATCCTAAGGGACAGTTGGAAGTTGTTGCTGCAAGCGGTATCATTAAGTACAAAGCTAATTCCCGCCCGTATCCTACCGGACGTACTGAGAGCACCAATTCTGATAATGCGAGAGAGTACTGGTCTGGTTATACTTTCTACTGTGCAGAAGATAAGATTGCCGGAGACGTAAGGGAATCTCAGAAACAGTGGGATTATTGGGATGATTACGCAGGTGAAGCTGAACATGATGAAGATTGTTATTACGTTCAGGGTCACGTGTTCGTAACGCCTTATGGAACAAATCTTGTTGACGGCTATACGAAGGTTTACTCCAACAGCGCACTTAACCTTGCAGACGACAGATATTTAGATTTCAATGATTTCCTGGGTGTTTACGGTGGATCTGTATCTACTACTGCCGATAAGGCTACGTCCAGTCTTGCGACCAAGTATATTGTTGACGCAGACCATTACGTAAACTACTATTTGAATGAACTTACCGTATTGGACATTGAGCCCAGCGTTAAGATGAAGGCCAGCAACAGCCAGCTTGTTGGTGAGCGTGCCTACGAATGGGTATTCGGTTACAAAGACGTATATACCCTGATCCCGAAGCGCATGGGTACGGATACCAGAGTAAAGAAGATCGAGCATGAGGTTATGCAGGCATTCGTTGCGAAGAACGAAGACCTTAACAGTACCTATGACCTGATTTACATTGGTGATGACGTTGGCGGTCTGTGGACTGGCCAGGCCGTAAGAGACACTTATGGACGTGACAAGCAGACGTGTCTTTCTGACATGTCCAGAACGGACTTCGTCGATAATGACATGGACGGTTGGGTATATTTCCATATTGGCGACATATTGAACATTGCTGATGACTACAAGAATTCTTCAGGATTTTTAAGTGGTGATTCAACGGCAAAGACAATAACCCGCCAGTCCGGAAATGACCTTACGAACAAGAAGATGGCTAAGCTGGTTGATTACCTGCATGCCGATTACCCTATTGTAATTGCGGATAAGTTATATAACAGAAACCTTAGTTCCGGTGAAAAGACCTACGTGGATCCCAGTTCCGTAATGCATAAGTTCCTGACGGATTATGATCCGTTCCATGGTCTTAATGCAGCAACGGGTAAATGGGAAGATTGCTATTACACAAAGAAAATGCTTTCCCAGATCGATACGATGATCAGTAACCGCATGAAGGGTAAGGTGACGATCGTATCAGGACCGACGATCTATGACAGCGCGGATCTGGCACATTCTTATCTGTCTGCACCTGACGGATACGCAGTGCTGAATTTCGTAGTAGACGTTCCGAACACGACGGATTATAAGTATCGCGTATTTATTGACCGTAACAGAGACAGTAACTTTACTTTTGATCCTTCGGATGATGAGAAGAATGAAGTAATTACCTCCGGCTACATTCCTTTGACGAGATTGCACAACACTCTGAGCATTCCTATGCCGGATAAGTGGGTAGGTTTTGTTCAGTGGCGTATTGAAGTTGTAAATAAGAGCAATGAAGCAAAGAGATATTCCCTGGAGGGATGTTCCGCAGTGGCAGCTGATCCGACGGCTCCTGCGAACAGCGACAGAGCAAAGAAAAAGATTGTGGCATTGCAGATCATGCCTACGCATAACTCTAGTGATAGTGACAAGAATGCTGCAGATAAGTCCAAATCTTGGGTAGACCTTTCGAACAAGGCTTATAACGGCAAGCTTAACAACAACAGAAACGGAAGCTGGCAGTATTTGTATAGCCAGGTTCAGGATTTCGACATTGACGTGGTGAAGATTACCTGGCGTCAGTTCATGCAACTGTTCAAGCCGGCTGCCGGACAAGAGAAATTTAGCTTCAAGATGGGTGATGCCATCAACATTACGGATGATGCCACTTCGAATCCTAATAAGACCGTTTTGGAGAGAGTGGAAAAGACTCCCATTGCATTTAACAATTTGGATGACGCCACGTTGCTGAACGTTGCTTCTACTGCAGATAATTATTATAAGCTGGAAGACTTCAACATGATCGTGCTTGGTTTCGATGATGCCTATGGTTTCACCGATATGTCCAACATGTACGGTAACGTAGAATATTTGTATTACTTCGCACTGAAGGGATGCAGTATCCTGTTTACGCATGATACGACTTCACAGTGGAGTGATCCCTCCAAGAGCCAGTGGAATACTTTGTGGAGTGGAAAGAGCTTAAAGGACAACTCCGGTAATCCTTGGTATGAGGTTAGAAGATTTGGTTATACCGGTAATACCATGATGCGTGAGATCATGGGCATGAACCGCTACATGAAGTACAGCTCCAATCTGACGACCGATACCAATACTTACGTAAACTTCCGTTCCGGACTGGCCGCAGACATCAAGAAGTACGTTGACAACAAAATTACCTATGATACTACCTACGATACCACCAGCAAGAATGGCTTACACGGTTTCAGCTTGTACAATTTGCTTCGTTACGCATGTGGCGGAGCAAGCAAGAATAATGGTAAGGAAGGCCGTACGCAGAACAAGTACATGGCTATTCGCCCGAGCGACAATAACCAGTTTGGTAATGGCGGCGCATTTACCATCGGTGGTAATACGCTGACGGAAGTTGTTTCCAGGATTAACGAAGGTCAGATCACTCAGTATCCGTTTACCATTGTTACCGGTAGCGGAGCAAATAAATCGACTCAGTTTAAGATTGGTAAGACGCATGGTCAGTGGTGGCAGCTAAACATGGAAGATGAGGATTTGACGGTTTGGTATACGCTGGATGATCCCTACGTATGTAACGTACCCGACGTAGATGCAAATACTTATAAGGCTAGAAACAGCGGAAGCCAGGAAAACTGCTTGATGTACAGTGCGGTGCCTTATGACGCAGCAAATAACTTCTACATCTTCAGTAAAGGTAACATCTTCTATTCCGGCGTGGGACACAGTAACGTTGGTTCAGAAGAAGAGAAGAAGCTGTTTGTTAATACCTTGGTTGCAGCATACAGACCTAAGTTTGGACTTCCTTTCGTACAGGTAACCAGCTCCGAGGCAAGCTTGATCAAGAATGCGCCCAGAACTTACGGCGTGACGCTTCCCATCGATTACGCATACAATGCAGACGGAAGCATCAACATGGCAAGTTCTGAAATCATTACCGGAGGCACCTCCACCGACTTTATCGATGGCAATTACATTTACGTGAAGTTTAGGGCAATGGATAACAACGGATGTAGCACCATTTACACCTCGGCGCACATTGCTAAGGCAGACGGAACTGCTGATACGGACGTGATACCGATTTATTCTTCGCTTACTAATGCAAAGAATAATTCGCCGATGACCGTTAGCAAGACGGTTGACGGAAAGGGCTTCTATGAGCTTACGGTAGGAGACGAGTACTACATCAGATTCAGTAAATCTAATCTGAATACGACGAAATACAGAGTATTGTTCGAATCCTACAACAACCGAGTAACGACTGGTGAAATGGATAAGACTTACGTCGAGTTTAAGACCCAGCCGCTGTTCAACCTCGATTAATTGATCTAACAGAATCAATTAGTTCTGAAACAAAAAAATGCTTCGGGAAATGCGATAAGCATTCCCGAAGCAATTTTTTTACTTTTTGAGTCATTATTTTTAATTTTGCATGAATTTGAAATTTTTACGTACAATTTGTTTTGTGATTTGTAAAAAAGCCCTTGAAAAATCTGTAGTACCTTGTTATTATAGTATTAACAATACATCGACATAGGATTTCATATAGCCGTCATCCATCTTGGATTGCGGGTATTTTTGTCATTTTGTGACGAATTATGCGACGAAATGGGGGCTTATGAAGTTACTTGGAAGGAGGTCACTTTTATGGAAGGGGCACAAGTTTTCACTTGTAAATCGGGCGGTAATTTAAGAAGCATCTTGAGTAGGAACAATGACGCCGCTATGTTCCTTAAAGTGGAAAACAATAAGATTTCCGGAAAGGGTTATATCTGTAACACCGAAGGTAAGAATGGTTACAGTGATGAGTTCGAAGTTAGCATTGGCAAGATCAGCAGCATTTTCGAGACGGAGTACTCCGGTGAACCTGCACTTGCAATCAATACGAGCCTTGACAACTTGTACGGATCAAAGAAGGTTCAGTTGGTATTTCCCCAGCTGAAGGACATGGATCTTGCAGCAAAGCTTTTGAAGAAGCTTCGCGCTGATGGCGGCTTTGTTGACGAGGCACCGAAGGTAGCAGCTTACAACGCAAGGGTTGGCGATCTGGCACAGCAGCCTAAGCAGGAAGAGCAACCCGCTCCAAAGCCGGAAGAGCCTGCTAAGTCCGTTGCAGAACTTAGAAACGCAAACACTCCTAAGGAGCAGCCTAAGCCTGCTGAGCAACCTAAGCCTGCACAGCCCGTTGTTCCCACGGCGCCTGCCACTCCTGCAACTCCCGCTGAACAGCCTACGGCCGCAGCACCCGCTACGCCGGCAGCACCTGCTGAGACTCCTGCAGCACCTGCAACTCCTGCAACCGCTGGTCCTAAGACGAAGATGACGGAAGCAGAGTTCAACGAGAGAGTTGATAAGCTGAACGTTCTGAGAGATTGTGGCGTTCTTGGCGAGAAGGAATACTACACCAAGAAGTTTGAGATTGTTTGTGAGTATAATGATCTGGTTGACTTCAACGAGAAGATTCAGAAGCTCATCGTTCTTGTGGATTGCGGACTCCTTTCCGAGAAGGAATTCGAGAACAACTGCAATGACATTATCAAGGAGTGCTGTGACGTTAACGTTACCAATCCTAATGAGTATCGCAAGAACATCCAGAAGCTGGTTTGCATGGAGGCCGGCGGCATCCTGACTCCCGAAGAGTACAACAAGTATAAGCAGGTAATGTTGAACGACGTTGTTATGACTCTGGATGATCAGCCTAAGGCATTTATCGGCAAGCTGAAGAAGCTGCCCGTACTGGTTGAGTGCCAGATGATCTCTAAGGCAGAGCAGGATCAGATCATGAAGAATCTGTATTCCATGATCGAGGTGAAGGCTGGACAGCCTTTGACCGGCATGGTTGACAGAATGAACAAGTGGCCTTTGCTTGCTGAAGAGCATATCATCTCCGAGGCAGATCTTCGCAAGAAGCAGACGCCGGTTATTGATGCCTGCATGAACAAGAACATTACCGGTCCCGATGACGTAAAGGCAATTGGCGAAGATTTGGTAGCACTGAAAGACGGCAAGTGGCTTACCGAGGCAGAATTTGATGAGAAGAAGAAAGCTCTGCTTACCAAGGTTGACGGCATTTCCGATTTCATCACCAGAATTTCCGTATACGTTGCGCTTCCTAAGATGGGTCTTGAGACGCAGCAGGAATACGAAGCACAGAAGAAGAAATGCATCGATGCCATCTTTGCTCCTTACAGCGGCATGGATGAGTTCAAGAAGAGAGTTACCAACCTGATGGATCTCCAGAAGGCTGGAATGCTTACCGAGCAGGAGTTCAACACTCATAAGGCTAAGCTGATGGGCGCTCTGTAATTAAATGAACGTAATCATAAGGCAGGTGTCAGTTTGACACCTGCTTTTTTATGCCCGAAAAATCAATTATCATGGGAAAACGTATTGAATAATTTCCAGCGAACGTATATACTAGTATTAGTGTATTAGTGGTATTATGCCCACAATAGGACGTGCTTTTGAAGGGAGCCGGAGATGGACGTAGAGGACAGAAAACTAGCGCTTTTGATCGATGCCGATAACATTTCGCCAATCTACATGAATATCATGCTTAGTGAGGCAAAAAACTATGGAACGGTGAGTGTTCGCAGAATCTATGGGGATTGGACGAGCTCAGGTAAGAACAGCTGGAAGAGCGTCATGCTGGACAATTCCCTGACCCCCATACAGCAATACAGCTATACCTATGGGAAGAATGCGTCTGACAGCGCAATGATCATAGATGCCATGGATATTTTATATGCGGGACACGTGGATGGTTTTATTTTGGCATCCTCAGACAGCGATTTTACGAGATTAGCCATGCGGCTTCGTGAAGCTGGCAAGTTCGTGATCGGCATGGGCGAGTCGAAAACGCCTTCTCCCTTTGTAAAGTCCTGCGACGAATTTAAGGTATTAGACATCATTTTGAAGAATTCCATTTCGGAGGAAGAGGAAAAGAAGTTGGCTAAGACGGCTGAGGGTATCGCCGCCAGCGAAGGCGGAAGTGAACCTACGCCGATTACGAAGCTTTCCGTGATCAAAAAGAGCATGCTGGACATTATCGATAAGAATTCTGACGAAAACGGACAGATGCACATGTCAAAACTCGCCAGCATGCTTACGAGACTCTACTCAGACTTTGACGCCAGAAATTATGGTAAATACGGGAAGTTTAGCAATTTTGTGAAGGCGTTGCCGGAATTTGAAGTGACCATGCATAATACGGTTGCCTACGTAAAACGCAAGGACAGCACTGAACCTGCCGATGATGCATCAGAGAAAGCAGAAGGAAAAGCCCAGGGCGGTACTCAGGGCGCCAAACGAGGAGGATCAAAGGCAAAAAGCTCGAAAGCGAGAAAAAAGTCTAAAACGACCTCTGGCAGGAACAGTAAGAAGAAAAATACTACGCCAAAGAACGTAGAACCCAAAAATGCGGAATCCTAACGATGTAAATCGTAGTATTAAGAATGCGGGGTGAATGCGTGACCTGTAAGGAATTTGAAAAATTAATCCCGGATTACGTCGCCAAAAAGTTGGATTATCTTACGCTCAAAGATTTTTATGCCCACATGGAATCCTGTGCGGATTGTAAAGAGGAGCTTACCATTAATTTTCTTGTGACGGATGGCATTAAGAAGCTGGAGGACGGTGATGCCTATGATCTTCACAAGGAATGGGGCAATAAGGTTGAAGAAACGCGAAGGAGGATCCTTCGCAGCGACAGGGTGATCCGGTTGGGGTTTTGGCTGGAGATTTTTGCCGTTGGCATAATCGCCGGCATATTTCTGTGGTTAGCTTTGCCTTAAAAGGGGGAAACATGAGTCAAAAACTGGTACTGATCGATGGACACAGCATCTTAAATCGTGCATTTTATGGCCTCCCGGATCTCACTAATTCGGAAGGCCTTCACACGAATGCGGTTTATGGATTTTTAAATATCATGTTCAGGATTCTGGAGGAGGAAAAGCCTGACTATCTGGCGGTCGCCTTTGACGTGCACGCAAAAACCTTCCGCCACCAGATGTATGAGCAATATAAGGGAACGCGTAAGCCCATGCCCGATGAACTTCGCGAGCAGGTGCCGCTGATCAAGGAGGTTCTGCGTGCCATGCACGTGGAAATCCTTGAAAAAGAAGGGTTTGAAGCGGACGACGTCCTGGGAACCCTTGCAAGAAAGGCGGAAGGGGCCGGCATTGACGTGGCATTGGTCTCCGGAGACCGCGACCTTTTGCAGATCGCGACGGATCACGTAAAGATCCGCATTCCGAAGACAAAGATGGGGCGCACTGAGATCGAAGATTATTATGCTGCGGACGTGAAAGAAAAGCTTCAGGTTACGCCAACGCAATTTATTGAATTAAAGGCCCTTATGGGAGATACGGCGGACAATATTCCCGGCGTTCCCAAGGTGGGGGAGAAGACGGCGACGGAGCTAATGCTCACCTATGGTTCCATCGATGAAATCTATGCCCACTTGGACGAGATTTCGAAGAAGAGCATCCGGGAGACCCTGGCTGCAAACAGGGAGCTGGCGGATCTCTCGAAGGTATTGGCGACCATCAAGACGGACTGTGACCTGACGCTTGATTATGACAAGGCGAAAGCCGAAGGATACTATACGCCGGAAGCCTACGTATTGTTCAAAAAACTAGAGTTTAAGAACATGCTGTCGCGCTTTGAGGAAGGCAGCCAGAGCGGAACCGCGAAGTTGTGGGAAACCATGGAAGTCCTGGAGACTCAGGCACAGTTGGAAGCGTACGTTAAGAAGGCAAACGATAACGAGGCAATCGGTTTCCATCCCCTTATGGAAGATGGAAAGATTCTTGCCGTCGCATTGTCAACGGAAGACGGTCGCGTCGCTTATTACGTGCCCCAGGTGAAGAAGGCAGAGCCCGTACAGCTGAGTTTATTTGACTTTATGGGTGGAAATGCGGATAATGCGGGAAAAGCCTTAAATGAGGCCAATTTCGGCGCTGGAAGCAGTGACGACGAGGGCAGTTTGGAGACTCTGCTTCGGGAACAGTCAAAGAAGCATAAAATATCCACTTTTGACGTAAAACATCAATACGCTTTTTTGGATCAGGAATCCACGGACCGTTATTTTGACGTGCTTATCGCCGCATATCTTCTCAATCCCTTAAAGAGCGATTATGAGATGGACGTGATCAGTTCGGAGCACCTTGGCATGATGTTCCCGGGCATCACGGAGACCTTTGGAAAGAAATCCGCATCCGCGGCATTAAAGGAAGACGCTGAGAAGGTGAGAGAATACCTTTGCAGCTGTGCCTGTGCGGCACGAAGGCTCACGCCCGTCCTTCTGAAAAAGCTTCAGGAAACGGGCATGGAAAAGCTCTTCCGCGAAGTGGAAATGCCTCTTTCGCTTGTGCTGTATGACATGGAGCGCGAAGGCGTTATCGCAAGGCGGGACGAATTAAAACTTTACGGAGACGCTTTGGACGGCAGGATCAAAGAGCTTGAGACGTCCATTCACGAAAAGGCAGGGAAGCCCTTTAACATTTTGTCTCCAAAGCAACTTGGGGAAATCTTGTTTGATGAGATGAAGCTTCCCGGCGGAAAGAAGACAAAGACGGGATATTCCACGGCGGCGGACGTGCTGGAGAAGCTTGCACCGGATTATCCGATCGTCAGCGAGATCTTAGAGTACAGGGGACTAACGAAATTAAAATCAACCTATGCGGACGGCTTGGCAGCCTGCATTGCGGAAGACGGCAAGATCCACACGAGCTTTAACCAGACCATTACGGCAACGGGGCGCATCAGCTCCACGAATCCGAACCTGCAGAACATTCCGATGCGAATGGAGCTGGGACGCAGGATCCGCAAGGTGTTTGTGCCCGCGAAGGATCACGTATTCCTTGACGCGGACTACTCCCAGATCGAGCTTCGCATCTTGGCGCACATGTCGGGGGACGCGCAGCTTATCGAGGCATATCACATGGATCAGGACATCCACCGCATCACGGCTTCCAAAGTGTTCCACGTTCCTTTTGAAGAGGTAACGCCGCTGCAAAGACGTAACGCGAAGGCCGTTAACTTCGGCATTGTCTACGGCATCAGTTCCTTTGGACTAAGCCAGGATCTTAGCATCACGCCTAAGGAAGCCGCAGCCTATATCCAGCAATATTTTGAGACCTATCCCGGGATCAAGCTTTTCCTGGACGGATGCGTACAAGAAGCAAAGGAGAAGGGCTACAGCGTTACCATGTTTGGCAGGAGAAGGCCCATTCCGGAACTGGCATCCTCGAATTTCATGCAACGTTCCTTTGGCGAGCGCATTGCCATGAATTCTCCGATCCAGGGAACGGCGGCAGACGTGATCAAGATTGCCATGGTAAACGTATGGAAGGCCTTGAAGGAAGCCGGCCTGCAGTCAAAATTGATCCTTCAGGTGCATGACGAACTTATTATCGAGGCAAAGAAGGATGAGGCGGCAAGGGCACGTGAGATTCTCGAGGACTGCATGAAATCCGCGGCTGACCTGGCGGTGGAGCTTGTGGTTGACGTCCACGAGGGAGAGAACTGGTACGACGCAAAGTAACCGCTGAAGGTTCCTGGACAAAACGTTAAAGGACAGGCGGTAAAGAAGGTGTAACATGAAATTTATTGGAATCACGGGAGGCGTTGGGGCCGGAAAGTCATCAATCCTCTCTTATATACGCGAGCAATACCCATGTGAGATCTATCTTGCGGACGAGGTTGCGCATGAGGTGAAAAAACCCGGTACGGCATGCTTTCGCGAATTGATCCAAATTCTTGGCGAGGACGTACTTGACGAAACCGGAGACATTGATAAGAAGCGCATGGCAGAGAAGATCTTTGCGGACGATCAGCTTCTGGAAAAAATCAATGCCATTGTCCATCCGGCCGTTAAGGACTATCTGCTGGAACGCTTAAATGAAGCTAGGGAGAAGGGCACCGTAAAGCTATTTTTTGTGGAGGCGGCGCTCCTTATTGAGTGTGGCTACGGAGAGCTTGTGGATGAGATGTGGTACGTTCATGCAAAGAAGTCAGTCCGCAGGAAAAGGCTTCGCGAAAGCCGCGGCTACAGTGACGAAAAGATCGATCAGATCATGAAGGCACAGCTTTCCGAGGAAGCATTCCGCAGGGGGAGCGACTTCGTGATCGACAACAGCGGCTCTCTGGAGGATGCCTGCCGCGCAATTGACGAGCGGCTGAAAAAGATGGATTAGGCGACGTGTCATGAAGAATTTGTACGAATGTGATGAAAATAAGATACTCGGTACGGTCGGGGCCTTGCTTGGAGGGCTCCTGGGCCTTGCCATTTGGATTTCTTGCGGATATTATTGGCTGATCCCGGGAATTGTAGGTTTTGTATTCGCTAAGCTGATCATCAAGGGCTACGTGCTTTTGGCGGGCAGCATCAGCAGAACCGGGCTGATCATATGCATCGTCATCAGCCTGCTTTTGATCAGTGTTTCGGAGATTGGTGGCGTCATGGCACACGTTTTCTTTGAGTGGCAGATCCATGATCCTGCTGAGGTCATTAAGAACGTTGGCAAGTACGTGAGGGTCAAGGGCATTTTGAGAAGAATGATCGGGAATACGATATTTGGCATCATGACGTTTTCCATTGGCTGTTTTTACTTGTACTACAAGATTTGGAAGGAAACTGCGGACGGTCCCAAGGAAGAGGTTACGATCAATACTGATGATCCGGAAGGATTTCGTTAAGCATAAAGAGGTATACGGATGGGAGACATTTCCAGCATCGTCATGATTGTTATGACGATGATCTTTTTGACGGAAACGATCATTATGATGATTCCGGACAAGAATAAGAAAAATGGCGGAAACACGTTTGCAAAAAAGACCTACAATCCCAATATGGTCAGAGGCGGAATGCGTGCCTACGTTGTCATGGGGATCTTTGTGGGAATCATGCTGATCAAATTCCTTGTGGACGGAAGTTTTTCCGCTTTTGGTGATAAGGGATATGACCTTTACGAAGTTTTGGTGAACGGCGTGGGACCGGATTCCGGGAAGGACGCGATCGTGCAATTTAAGGTTGCCGGCAAGACGTTTCGCCTCGAGGGAGCAGACGGGGCATTTTGTCCCATTGTCATAGACCACGAGACGGAAGACGGCGCTGGTGAACATTTCGTAGTCTGCCTGCATTTGAGCAGTAAAAAGAATGCAGAGCTTTATGAAGATGCCGGCCCGCAACGGGTATTTAAGTATAGGGGCAGAGTGTATGATTTCAGCCAGTATTCGGAGCAATACCGGAAGGCCGTCAGCGATTCCAGTCTGGATGGTGATGAATATTGGGTTGTGGATTACGTATTTGATACTTACGGCAGCAGTGAGAAGAAAAGAAATGAGCTTTTGTTTCTGATCGTCGTATTGATCGGATGCATTATAAGCTATATTGTAATTAACGTGACTTGGAAGAAAAGGACAGGCGGAAAAGAACATGAGATTATGTAGCATTGCCAGTGGGAGCAGCGGAAATTGTACTTACGTGGGGTCAGATTGCACGCACCTTTTGATCGACGTCGGGATCAGCGGAAAGCGGGCGGAGAGCGGCCTGAACACGCTGGGACTGAGCGGAAGGGACGTGGACGGGATCTTGATCACGCATGAACATGCGGATCACATTGCGGGGCTTGGTGTTTTGGCCCGGAAATATGAGATTCCGATCTACGCGACGAAGGGTACCATTTCAGCCATCACAAAGATGAAACAGATAGGAGAAATCGCGCCGGATCTGTTCTGTGAGATCCGTGAGGATCAAAAGTTTACGATCAAGGATCTCACCGTGAACCCAATGAAGATCTCCCATGACGCCGCGCAGCCCGTTGCATACCGCATTTCCTATGGCAGCAAAAAGGTTGGGATATGTACGGACCTTGGCGTTTTTAACGAGTATACCGTGGATTGCCTCAAGGGCATGGACGCCGTTCTGATCGAGGCGAATCACGACGTGAACATGCTACAGGTAGGGCCGTATCCTTATTACTTAAAACAAAGAATTTTGGGTGACCGGGGACATCTCTCAAACGAGAATTCCGGGAGACTTCTTAGCCAAATCCTGCACGACGGATTAAAGGAAATCGTGCTGGGTCACCTTAGCAAGGAGAACAATCTTCCAGAGCTTGCGTACGAAGCAGTCCGCATGGAGATCAACATGGGTGACACGCCTTATAAGGCATCTGATTTCAAGCTCTCGGTGGCGAAGCGGGACGACGTTTCAAGGGTGATCGAGATCGCGTAAAATGATTTGTGATTTACGTCGATATATTATTATAAACCTTTTTTCAAAAAGGCTATCAAAATCGGACTAAGAAAGGGAAACTGGGTTATGGAGCAGGCAATTGCGAAAGAAAAAAAGGGGAAATCCATTGAATGGCTGATCTTTGCCGCATATGCCGTTTCCCTGATCGTGATCAGTTGTTTTCATGAGCCGTGGTATGACGAGGCGGAAGCGTGGCAGATGGCGCGGGGCGCGAGTCTTCATGACCTGCTTTTTTACATACCGCATTATGAGGGACATCCCTCCCTTTGGTATTTGCTTCTGGCAATCCCGGCAAAGCTCGGCATACCCTATGAGATTGGATTAAAATCCATAGCGGTTATGGCCGCTCTGATCTATGGCTGGCTTATCTTGTTTTGTTCTCCGTTTCCGAAATGGATCCGCTACTTACTTCCCTTTCAATACTTTTTGTTTTATCAATATGGCGTGATCTCCAGACCTTATGGACTCAGTGTTCTGTGCTTTTTCCTGATGGCAATGGCGTTCAAGAGCCGTAACGAAAAGCCCTGGAGATTTCTGATTCCCATGGCGTTTCTGTGTGCCTTAAGCGGGTACGGCATTGTTCTTGCAGGCGGCATTTGCATTGCCTGGGTTTGGGACATTTGCAGGGAAAAGAATTGGAAGCTTTTTACGGCTAAGTTTTGGCTGGACAAGAGGATTGCAGGACTGTTTTTCTTATTGATCGTTGCCCTTTTGATCATTCTGCAGATCATGCCAAGGTCTGATACTTACGCGACGTCGCAGGCGGGTGCTAATTCCATTCTGACGAGGCTGATCTATACCGTCTTTATGATGCTCCCTGACAGCACGGTGATCACGGTGCTTGAGGGTGCGGCTTTCCTAAGCAGGGCTCACTTAGCCATCTCCATTATGCTGGTAGGCATCGTGGTTGGCGCGGGCTACCTTCTTTTCCTGTATGCCGCATCTTCTAAAAAGACTTTGCATTATCTTGTAATCCCGTACGCATTATTCACCGTGTTTGCAGCTCTTGTATACTTTTGCGCGCATCACATGGGAATGCTTCTGGCATTTGTGATTTTCTGGTTATGGATCGCCCTCGAAGACGAGGATCGCTTTGCGGCATGGAAGAAAATGACGGCGAAGGTTACCTTACGGGAGCATGATCGCAAGACACTTCAATTTGCAGGGAAATTTGCCTTGGCGATCATCATGCTGATGCCAGTTTATTGGACGGTCGGAGCTTCGTTTTTGGAGATCACGACGCCGTATTATTACGGTCGTGAAATGGCGAAATTCCTTAAGGATACGGGCCTTTGGCAATTAAACGTCATGGCGGAATATGACATATCCGTTCCCAGTGACGTGCTTGACACGGACTATGACATAATGGATTACGTGAACACGGAGATCGTAGCCCGGCCCGTGGCAGTGCTTCCTTATTTTGAACATAATTTCTGCAAGAACCTGAACATGGGTCGTGACGAAGCGGGATACGTGTTGCATATCGTTCCGTCAAAAGAAGAGAACGAAAAGGCCCTGGCGGAATGGAAGAAGATGGGGGCGCCCGACGTCATCATCCATGAGACGAATTTGAAATTGATCTTTGGAGATGAAGTAAATCTTTCGGATTACGTCGCGGTATATGAATATGCGCCATACGCCAATATCTGGAAAGCATTTCCGTCGAAATATAACATTGCATACAAGGGATTTATTTACGTTAGGAAAGACCTGCTTGAGAAATATAACCTGCAACCCGTTCAAATAAATGGTATTGTGACACGGTAAGGGTTTGACGATTCGAAGAAAGGAATCAAGACAATGAAGAAGATTGTGATCATTGGCGCCGGTCCGGCCGGAATTACGGCAGCATACGAGCTGTTAAGGGATTCAGATCAATATGAGATCGTAGTTCTGGAAGCTTCTGACAAGGTTGGCGGTATCTCCAGAACCGTTCGTCACGGTCAAAACCGTATCGACATCGGAGGCCACAGATTCTTTTCCAAGGATGACCGCGTGATGGAGTGGTGGCAGCAAATCCTTAAATACCAAGGCGCACCTTCAAAGGATGACAAGATCCTTGGAAGAGAGTCAAGGCTGGTGGAAGGTGGACCGGATCCCGAACAGACGGACGACGTGTTTTTGATCCGACACCGCGTTAGTCGCATTTATTACAAGGGGAAATTCTTTGATTATCCCATCAGCATGAAGCCGCAGACCTTCATTAACATGGGATTCCTTACCAGCATGAAGGCAGGGTTTTCCTATCTTGGAAGCTGCATGCACAAGCTTCCGGAGACGTCGCTGGAAAATTTTTATATTAACCGTTTTGGTAAAAAGCTGTATTCCATGTTCTTTGAAGGTTATACGGAAAAGCTTTGGGGCCGTCATCCGCGCGTGATCTCCGCGGACTGGGGCGCACAGCGCGTCAAGGGGCTTTCCATTTGGGCGCTGGTGAAGAACGTGTTTGGAAAACTGCTGCCGGGGAAAAAGGAAGTTGAAACATCCCTGATCGAGGAGTTCTATTATCCCAAGCATGGTCCCGGACAACTCTGGGAGAAAGCACTTTCCATGGCGCAGGAGAAGGGAGCGAAGGTTGTCTTTGGGGCCAAGGTCAGCGGACTTACCCTGACGGCGGATGGACGCATTTCGTCCGTAAAGTGTGAAGACGGAACCGTTTATGAGGCGGATGAAGTCATCTCCAGCATGCCCGTCAAGGAACTCGTCGCAGCCTTGCAGGCGGGCGATGGCTCCGCAGAGGCTTCCGCGAGCGTTCCGGCGGAGATTTCCAGGATTGCAAATGGCCTCCCTTATCGTGATTTTGTTACGGTTGGTCTGTTGGTTGACCGCCTTGCGTTAAAGAACGGAACGAAGATCAAGACCCTTGGAAACATTGTTCCCGACTGTTGGATCTACGTGCAGGACACGGGAGTAAAGCTTGGCCGCATCCAGATTTTTAACAACTGGTCGCCCTACATGCTGGCGGATCCGGAGCACTCCGTTTGGATCGGGTTGGAGTATTTCTGCGACGAAGGTGATGATTTCTGGAACATGACGGACGAAGAGTGCGTGAAGATGGCGACGGCAGAACTCCGGAAGATCGGCGTCATTGACGAGAACGTAAAGATTCTTGAAACGTGTCGTGAGAGAGTCCAGAAGGCATATCCCGCATACTTTGACACGTATTCGGAGATCGATCAGCTGACGGGCTGGCTGAACGGCATCCAGAACCTTTGCTGCGTTGGCCGGAATGGTCAGCACCGCTATAACAACATGGACCATTCCATGGTGACGGCATTTGTTGCCGCCGACGTGATCCGCGGTAAGGGGAAAAAGGAAGATCTTTGGGCGGTGAATACGGAAAAATCTTATCATGAAGAGAAAAAATGATTCGGGTGAAGGGCAAATCATGGAAATGCAAAACAAAAGATCTAGTCAAAAAATCGAATGGACCGTATTTGTCCTTTTTGCCGTTTCTCTTGCCATAGTAAGTTTTTTTCATGAACCTTGGTTTGACGAAGCGCAGGCGTGGCAGATCGCAAGATGCGCCAGTTTAAGGGAAATTCTCTTTGAACTGCCGCATTACGAGGGGCACCCTGCGCTTTGGCATCTTATGCTTTTCTTGCCGGCGAGGCTTGGATTCCCGTATGAATTAAGCCTTGCTCTTTTTGCATTTCTGGCGATTTCAGCGTCGGGATGGCTTTTGCTGTTCCGTTCTCCGTTTCCGATGGCAGTACGGTGTCTTTTGCCCTTTCACTATTTTATTTTTTATCAAAATGGCGTAATTTCAAGACCCTATGGATATATGACGTTTGCGTTTCTCTTGTTGGCTTTATTTTTCGAAACGAGGAATGAAAGACCGTGGAGATTCGTTTTTACTCTTGCGTTTCTTTGCTCGTTAAGTGGTTATGGGATTGTTTTGGCCGGCGGGATCTCCGTGGTATGGCTTATGGAGATCTTAGGGCGACGTCAATGGAAGATGTTTAACGCCGATTTCTGGAAGGAGAAGAGCGTAAGAGCCTTAATGGTGCTTCTCGCGATCGCCATCTTGTTGATCCTGCAGATCCTTCCGAACAAAAGAGCTTATGCATATACGGAAAAATCCTTGCAGGGAATTCTTGGAAGTTTGTTTTATTCCGTATTTCTCATGACGTCGGAAGGAACGCTGCTAGCGAATACCGCGCACGAAGGGCATCCGATGTTGTACGGCTTTATGTTACTTGCGGGCATTGCATTTTTACTTGCCTTCTTAATACTCTCCACAAAGAGAAACCGTCTCTATTTTTTCATTCCTTTTTTGTTCTTTTCCTTGTTTGCCAGTGTTGTGTATTTTGGAAATCATCATTTGGCAATATGGATCGCGTTTGTCATTTTCTGGCTTTGGATCGCCTTTCGGGATCCGGAAAAAGCGCAGTTGTTGAAAAGAATATCAGGAAAGATCAAGCTGTCGGAAAGGGATGCGAAAGCATTAAGGATGCTTGGGATCGTGGTTGGATTGATCCCTGTCTGCATCCCCGTTACGTGGACGGCAGTTGCTTCTTATCGTGAAGTGACGGAGGATTATTTCTTTAGCAAAAAGACGGCGGAATTCATCAAATCACACGGACTCGAAAGCGCAAGCTTCCTTGCCGAGTGGGGGGAAGTGATCGACGAGGAATGGACGGAAGAAGAGTATTTTGAAAACATCAATGCAAACGGCCTGTACGTGGGGGTTGATCCCGTGGCGATCCTGCCGTATTTTGATCATAATTTTTGCATGAATCTGAATGGCGGCAGGGATGATAAGGCATTTGCCATTCATCGCGTTGCAACGGCAGAGGAAAGCCGTGAGGCCTTCCGGCAATTAAAGGAAATGGGGCCGCCGGACGCGTTGCTCGGACTCATTGAATTATCTGAGATTTATGGCGATGAAGTGCAAAACGGCGATTACGTGCCTGTCTATAAAATGTCGCCTAGATTTGTAAGCATTTGGAAGATTTTTAAGACTTACGGTGATTCTTTTAAGTCCCGGTATATCTACGTAAGAAAAGACTTGCTTGAAAAATATGGTTTGGAGAGAATCAATGAGTGAGAAGATGCAAAAGGAATTCACAAGTTTAGGATCGAAGGCTAAGGCGTTAGCGGAAAAGTATCGCACCGTTATCAAAAGATACGAGAAAATTGATAAGTATTTAAAGCTAGTGTTTTTAATTCTGTTGATGATGAACGTGGCTGGGCGGTTTCTGCTGACAACGACTTATGGCGTATACTCCAGCAACATTATCAAAACCGTGTCAGGCGACATCCTTTCCATCGTTGCGCTTTGCAGGATTCCTTTTATTTTTTCTTACGTAAAGGAAAGCAAGCGGGCAGTAATCTATTGTGCCGTATTTTTTGTGATCAATTGTTTTTTGCCTTCAGGATTTTACAAAGAGTTTGGAACGATCATGATCGGATGTGTTGGCATTGATTACCGGAAGATACTAAAGGCCTACGTGATCACGATGGGCATAGGTCTTTCCTATACCGCATTTGCGATGTTTACGGGTGCAACGAATCATTTGGTGTGGATCGTGGATGGCACCTCCATTCGGGATTCCTTTGGCGTATGCTATCCGACGGATTTTGCGTCATACGTATTTTTTGCTTTTCTTTTTTTCTGGATCGCTTGGGAGAAGCTGCCTTTGTGGATCTCAGCCGTTTTATCCGCGTGCATGCTTTACGTGGTATACGTTTATGCACAAAGTGATACCTGTACGATCTGCTTTTTGGCACTTTTAAGTGTGATTTTGTTGCTTGGACTTTTCAAAGGGCTCGTACAGAAAAAGCCGCAGATCGCAAAGAAGAAATGGATCATTGATTACCCGCTCGCTTTTGCATTCCCTCTATTTGCGGCGCTCATGTTTCTGATGATCTTTGGATACGCACAGGGTTTTCCGCTTTGCGTGAAATTAAATTCCGTGCTAACAGGCAGGCTGGGGCTTACCTTGAATGCGATCAGAAAATATGGATTTAGTCTTGGAGGGGTTGCCATCAAGCAGGCAGGGAATGGATTTACGACTTTTCCCGTGCATGATTATGAGTTTGTGGACAGCAGCTATCCATTGATCCTTTTGACCAGAGGAATTGTATTCTTTTTGCTTTTGACGTTCCTCTGCGTAAGGATGAGCTTCGAAGCGATCAAAAATAAGGATTACCGGCTTGCTTTTGGACTTGCCTTGATAGCCTTGCACGCCTTGGCTGAACATCATTTTTTAGAGATCCATTATAATATTATTTTGTTCGTGCCGTGTGCTGCGTTCCCTCAAGTGAAAGAGGAAAATGCAGAAGTAATTCCAAAGAAGCAATGGAAGCCACTGGCCTCCTTAGGAGTGATCTTTGCGGCGCTTCTGTTATCGCCCGTATGGATTTCCTTGGTAAGAACGATTTGTGGCTGGCGGAGATTTCATAAGGACGGCGGGTTTGAGCTGGCGTGGGCGTTTGCGGGATATGCTTTTGGCGTCATGATCATTGCATTCGTTGTGGCAGCCATTCTCACGAAACAAAAAAAGTTGCGGATTGTCTTCGCATCAGGTGCAGGCGTTTCATTCCTTGCGCTAGTGATTTTTGCAGTTGCGTCGTTGGGGCAGGCCAGAAAAGACGTTGCCGATATCTATAATGCTGACGCTTCCGTTCTTATGGAATTGGACAAGGCGGCAAAGGGAGACTTGTATTCCACGGAATACCCATGGCTGTATCACAAGGCTTTGAAAAAGATCAGATTTGTCACCGTGACGGGAGATGATCTTGGAAGAAAGAAAAATGCTACCGTGATCGTTCCAAGAGGCACGGAATATTACGTATTGCTCAGGATGGGATTCCAATATGCCGCAATCTCTGACCGGGAAGCCATTTATTCGAATGATGAAGGAGTTTTGCAGTATCTGAATCAAAAGGGCATGCCGGTTCATGATTATTATGATGAAGTGACAAGAGTAGAGCTTCCTCTTACTACTGCGGAAGACGCATATCTTAGGAAAGGCATTTATCGCGTTGACGTCAGCATGAACGTGTCGGAAATGGATGAGGATTCCGAAGAGATTGCGGAGATTTTGATCGTTGGAGATTTCGGTTATACAACGCTTTACAGGGAACCCGTGAATGCTAATGAGAGACGGGAAGATGGAAACGTAAACTTGGAAATTCGACTGGAATTAAAGGAAGACATGCCGGGAATGCGTTTTTACGTACTCGGAACCAGTGGTTGTAAAGTTGAAGTAATGGAAGTGAGTTATCAAATGATTGGGAAGTACGTAAATAATCCGTAGTTTGGGAAAAGAGACATATTGCGCGTTATGACGATTGAAAACGTAAAGAAGCGAATAGATTATTTGGACGCGGCAAAGGGAATTGCCATTTTGGCTGTAATCGTCGGTCATTTTTATGCACCTGGTATCATTGGACGCATCATCCATTCATTTCACTTACCTTTGTTTTTTATCATAAGTGGATATATTGGGAAAAGAATGTGTATCAATGGATATTATCCGTGGGGAATAGAGATTGCTTTTGTTTCTATCTGGAATTGGCAATTCATTATTGGCCATGTTTTTATTTGGTGCTTCTGGAAGGAATTTTTGATGAGGTGTTACTGAAAAATGGCTGGTTTCTTTTAAGCATAAGGATTGGCTTTGCTTTGACGGTAACTGGATTTATTTATTTGTGCATACATTCGTTACGAAAGGCAAGGAATCATTAAGAATTAACGAAAAGCATTGCATTCTTTTGGGTTTTGTAGTTAAATAGATAAAGATTAGGTATTTATACGAAAGGAATAGGACATGAAAAAGACAATCATTACCGTAGTTGGAAAGGATACCGTGGGTATCATTGCAAAGGTCTGCACTTATTTGGCGGAGAACGGGATCAACATCCAGGACATCTCCCAGACCATCGTGCAGGATTATTTTACCATGATGATGATCGTGGACATGAACGGCTGCGCCAAGAGCTTTGGCGACGTTGCAGACGAGCTGGAAGAGCTTGGAAAGGGCATGGGTCTTGTGATCAAGTGCCAGAAGGAAGAAATCTTCGACCAGATGCACAGAATTTAAGACGGTGGTCCTGGCTGACAAAGTGAGATTTGAGAACCGTGGCGTGGTACGTGAATGTTGGAATTTATGGGCGCCCGGAAGAAAAGAGACAAGAGGAAAAGAACGTTATGATCAATATATATGAGGTCGTGGAGACCAATAACATGATCGAGAAGGAAAATCTTGACGTGAGAACCATCACGCTAGGCATTTCCCTTTTGGATTGCATTGACAGTGACTTAAAGACCTTGAATGAAAAGATTTACCGGAAGATTTATGATGCTGCAAAGGATCTAGTAAAGACAGGCGAGGAGATTTCCAAGGAATTTGGAATCCCCATCGTAAACAAGCGTATTTCCGTGACGCCCATCGCGTTGATCGGCGGCGCCGCATGTAAGACGGTTCAGGACTTTGCAAGCATCGCGCAGACCCTTGACAAGGTGGCGAAGGAGGTTGGCGTAAACTTTATCGGCGGTTATTCGGCGCTCGTAAGCAAGGGCATGACTGCTGCCGATGAGCTTCTCATCCGTTCCATTCCCCTGGCACTGTCCACGACGGAGCGCGTCTGCAGTTCCGTAAACCTTGGAAGCACCCGTACCGGCATCAACATGGATGCGGTAAAGCTGATGGGCGAGATGGTGAAGGAGACCGCGGAATTCACGAAGGAGCAGGATTCCCTTGGCTGTGCCAAATTGGTGGTGTTCTGCAATGCGCCGGATGACAATCCTTTTATGGCAGGCGCATTCCACGGCGTGACGGAAGCGGACAAGATCATCAACGTCGGCGTTTCCGGCCCCGGCGTTGTAAAGACGGCCTTGGAAAAGGTACGCGGAGAGAATTTTGAAGTGCTTTGCGAGACGATCAAGAAGACGGCGTTTAAGGTGACGCGCGTTGGCCAACTGGTGGCGCAGGAAGCATCAAAGATGCTGGGCGTTCCCTTCGGCATCGTGGATCTGTCCCTGGCACCCACGCCTGCGGTTGGCGACAGCGTGGCTGACATTCTGTGTGAGATTGGTTTGGAATATGCGGGCGCGCCCGGAACGACGGCTGCGCTGGCATTGTTAAATGATCAGGTGAAGAAGGGCGGCGTGATGGCATCCTCCTACGTGGGCGGCCTGTCAGGCGCATTCATTCCGGTCAGCGAGGACCAGGGAATGATCGATGCCGTAACGGCCGGCGCGCTGACGCTGGAAAAGCTGGAGGCAATGACCTGCGTATGTTCCGTAGGTCTTGACATGATCGCCATTCCCGGTGACACGAAGGCAACGACGATCTCCGGCATTATTGCGGACGAAATGGCCATCGGCATGGTGAACCAGAAGACGACGGCAGTCCGCATTATCCCCGTGATCGGCAAGGGCGTGGGAGAGCAGGTAGAGTTTGGCGGACTTCTCGGCTATGCGCCGATCATGCCGGTCAACCAATTCTCCTGTGACGCGTTTGTAAACCGCGGCGGAAGAATTCCCGCACCGATCCACAGTTTCAAGAATTAATAAATTACGGGGACGCGTCAGCAGACACGCCCCCGTGCTTTTATTTTATTCGAGAATTACGAGAGGGATTTGCCGCTCGTCACGTACTTTCCGGCCGGCCTTTTCGGCGGCGATACATTCATAAATGCTTCCGCGGCGAAGATCGCGGCAAAGGAGTTCATAGGCGCCGGGGGAGAGATCTTCCCTGGCGTCAGCCAATTTTGTGAGAAGTGGGATGGTGCTCTTTTTCTTGATTTCCGCAAGAAGAGGCGCTGCATCCTTCCGGAATCCCAAAACGCGGGCATAAGGAATCAGGCCGTCTTCGCCAAATTCCAAGAGCTCGCTCTTTTTTTCGTTAAGTAAAATATGCAAAAGGCATCTGCTGATGCGGGCATAGGTCATGTTTTTGGTCTTGAGCAGATTGCAGAAGGAAGCATAATTTTCATAGTCTTTTAGGCAATTGCGGATCCTGTCGGAGAGATCCGGCGTTACGTCCGCGTAGCAGTCATAGCCTTCCGCCTGCTCCATGAGAAGCTTGTAAAGCAACATGTGAGAGAAGTCTCCCAGAGTGATGATGGGAACTTCCTGGAGGCTTTCGCGGAGTGTCTGATAGGCCTTCTTTGGCATCTGCGACGAGATCGCCGACAGATCCGAGCCGGAGAGCAGTGCTTCGCGGATGGCCAAGGCAGAACAAAAGTCCACGTCAAACATTCTGTCGTGATAGTTTGCGCCGGCACGCTTTATTGTATGCACTTTCATGGGGCTTTTTAGCTTTAACAGTGCTTTGCAGTATTCAATCCCAAGAATGTTGTTGGGAGAGGAAAGAACGGCCTCATGACGCGCAAGCTGCGGTGCGTAATCCATCAGGGCGCGGTTCCTTGCAATGGGATAGGAGTGACCGGCGGCGAGGGCGCTCTTTAGGTCGCGCACGAAGTCAACCGGTTCTTCAAGAAGGATCTGGGCAAAGCTGTCCAGGATGGCGGCATCCCCGCATTCACTTCCGAAGCACAGGTAGTCCACGACGCCAAGCTGATGCAGGATGGACACGCCGCCACTTGCAAAGTATTCCGCGCTGGCGGCGCTGTGGGAGATCGGCAGTTCGATCACCAGGTCTGCACCATTTTGCAAGGCCATTTTAGCGCGCGTGAATTTATCCAGGATGGCGGGTTCGCCGCGCTGGGTAAAATTGCTGCTTAAGACGACAATGACGTAATCAGCGTTTGTTGCCTCGCGGCACTGATCAAGCTGATATTTATGTCCATTGTGAAATGGATTGTATTCTGCGATGATACCGTTTACGATCATGAAACCCTCCTCATGAGTTCAAAAAAAGATCCTGATGGCAATAAAACAGCGTAAAAGAACGTGAAAAAAATAACGGCACGTTCAAAAAAAGGTACAAGAAAACAGCCTGTTTTAGCTTGTTTTGCAAAAGTATCTTTAGTATAATATACATTAGGTTTTTTGTTAAGTATTTTTTGAAAGGAGCAAGACATGTCATACATTGATAAGATCAAGGAACGCGCGAAATTAGACAAGAAGACGATTGTTTTGCCGGAATCAAACGACAAGAGAACGCTGATCGCGGCTGCAAAGATTATGGAAGAAGGCATCGCCGACATCATTATGATCGGCAGTGAAGAAAAGATCATGGACGGCGCAGGCTGGTTGGAAGTGGATCTCTCCGGCGTGAAGGTAGTGGATCCCACGAAGTGCGAAAAATTTGAATACTACGTAAATCTTCTCTATGAGACGAGAAAGGCAAAGGGCATGACGCCGGAGAAGGCAAGGGAGATCCTTTCGAAGGATTATCTGACCTTTGGCATTGTCATGGTTAAGGCGAATGACGCGGACGGCATGGTGGCCGGCGCCTGTCATTCCACGGCGGACACGCTTCGCCCCGCACTGCAGATCTTAAAGACGGCTCCAGGCGTAAAGCTTGTCAGCGCGTTTTTCGTTATGGATACCCAGTTTAAGGATCAGGGTGAGAACGGTACCTTTATCTTTGCGGATTGCGGACTGAATCAGGATCCCAGTGCAGAAGAACTGGCTGCCATCGCCGACAGCTCGGCAAGGAGCTTCCGTCTTCTCGTTGGTCCCAGACCCGTGATCGCAATGCTCAGCCATTCCACGAAGGGAAGCGCAAAGCACGCTTTGGTGGACAAAGTGGTTGAGGCTACGCAGATCGCACATGAGCAGTACCCGCAGCTGTTGCTGGACGGTGAACTTCAGCTTGACGCGGCACTGGTTCCCAGCGTAGCAAAGTCCAAGGCGCCCGGTTCTTCCATCGGCGGTAAGGCAAACGTGCTGATCTTCCCGAATCTGGATGCAGGAAACATTGGATATAAGCTGGTACAAAGACTTGGCGGTGCGGAAGCGTACGGACCGATGCTGCAGGGCATTGCAAAGCCCGTCAACGATCTTTCCAGAGGATGCTCGTGGCAGGACATCGTGGGCGTTGTGGCGCTAACGGCCGTGCAGGCGCAGGTACTGTAAGGGTCTTCCCCTTTTCAAAGTAAGGTAAAACGGAATTCCCAGTAGTATACTGCCGAAAAAAGCAACAAAAACAAGGAAAAAGCTTGGAATTGTTGCCTTGAAGAGGGAAAATGCTTATTGCAAGGCAACGAAAACAGTAAAAAAGCATGAAATTGTTGCCGTGAAGAGGAAAATGCTCATCGCAAAGCAACAAAAACAGTAAAAAAGCTTGAAATTGTTGCCTTGAAGAGGCGAAAAAGTCTTTCAGTACAACGAAAATAAAAAAAAGATAGAAGCAAAAGACAGAAGCAAAAGACAGAAGCAAAAGACAGAAGCAAAAGACAGGATCTTAAGGAGTGATAAGAAATGAACGTTTTAGTAATTAACTGTGGTAGTTCTTCGTTAAAGTTTCAGTTGATCAATTCTGACAGCGAGCAGTGTATCGCGAAGGGGTTGTGCGAGAGGATCGGAATTGACGGAAGTCAGATCACTTATACGCCTGCCGGCGGAGAGAAGGAGAAGAAGGAGACGCCGATGCCGGATCACACCGAGGCAATCAGACTGGTGTTGGAGGCGCTGACCAATCCCAAGACGGGTGTTGTTAAGAACCTTGACGAGATCGACGCAGTTGGCCACAGAATCGTGCATGGCGGCGAGAAGTTCGCGGAATCCACCATCATCGACGACGAGGTGATGAAGGCCATTGAGGAGTGCAACGATCTTGCGCCTTTACATAATCCCGCGAACCTCATTGGAATCAATGCATGTAAGAAGCTGATGCCGAACACGCCCATGGTTGCCGTGTTTGACACTTCCTTCCACCAGACCATGCCGGAGGAGGCTTTCATGTATGGCCTTCCCTATGAGTATTACAAGAAGTACAAGGTTCGCCGCTACGGCTTCCACGGCACCAGCCATTCCTACGTTTCCAAGCGTGCCGCCGAGATCCTTGGCGTTCCTTACGACAGCTTAAAGATCATCGTATGTCACCTTGGCAACGGCGCCAGCATTTCCGCAGTAAAGAACGGCAAGTGCGTTGACACGTCCATGGGTCTTACCCCGCTGGAGGGTCTGATCATGGGCACCAGAAGCGGTGACATTGATCCCGCCATCATGGAGTACGTGGCTAAGAAGGAGAACATGGACCTGAAGGCTCTGATGAACGTGCTGAACAAGAAGTCCGGCGTGCTTGGCCTTTCCGGCGGAATCTCCTCCGACTTCCGTGACATTGAGGCCGGATATGACAATGGCGACGAGAATTGCATCCGTGCCATGAAGACCTATTGCTATCACGTTGCAAAGTACGTAGGATCCTATGCGGCGGCAATGAACGGCGTTGACGTGATCGCGTTTACGGCGGGCGTTGGCGAGAATGGTCCCCTGGTAAGAAGACTGGTGTGCGAGTACTTTGGATTCCTTGGCGTGAAGTTGGATCCCGATGCAAACGCAAAGAAGGGTGAAGAGCTTGTGATCAGTACTCCTGACAGCAGGGTAAAGGTCATGATGATCCCGACGAACGAGGAGCTTGCGATCGCCAGAGAGACCGTAAGACTGGTAAAGTAAAAAATTAGTTGACAAAAAAGAAATTTTTATGTATACTAAGCAAGTGCGTAAAAAGGAGTTGCCATGTTAATAAATCTCTCCGACGTATTTAAGGAACGGGAAAAGGTCTTGAAAGAGACCGTGGCGGTGGAACTTGAAGATTTCCAAAGCATGGGTACGAAGTATCCGCTTTGCGAAAAGAGCGACGTACGCTGGACGTTTACCAACATCGAGCCCGGAAGGGTGAAGGTTGAGGGCAACGCGAAGCTGGTGTTTACCGCTCCCTGTGACAGGTGCTTAAAGGACGTGAAGGTTGAGCTTATGCTTACGCCAGAGCGTTACGTGGTACCGCCGGAAACCTTGGATCCGGAGGATGAGGAGGTTGACGACCTAAGCTTTATGGAAGGTTACAACCTGAATACGGAAACTCTTTTGTACAATGAAATCATGGAAAACTGGCCAGCAAAGATTCTCTGCAGGGAAGACTGCAAGGGCTTATGCCTCGTATGCGGCAGGAATCTCAACGAGGGGGAATGCGGATGCGATCGATTCGTACCGGACCCGCGCTTGGCAGGAATACAAGATCTTTTCAAAGCGTGTAAGGAGGTGTAAATCATGTCGATCTGTCCCAAGAATAAGTCTTCTAAATCTAGAAGAGACAAGAGAAGAGCAAATTGGAAAATGACTGCTCCTACTCTCGTAAAGTGCAGCAAGTGTGGTTCCCTGATGGTTCCCCACAGAGTATGCAAGAACTGCGGTTCTTACAACAAGAAGCAGGTTGTTTCCGTAGAGGATTAATCTGAAGAAGAGCATGAATTGACAAGAGCTTTTTCCGTAAGGGGAAAGCTCTTTTTATTGTCTTAATACACCTTCTGACTATTGATTTTTGGCGCTTTTTTTAGTATAATAAGATGCAATTTTGTATTTAGTTTAGGGGAAGTTGGGGAGGCAGAACATGGCAGAGATGGTCAACGTGGCAGTAGACGCAATGGGCGGAGACAATGCGCCCGCAGAATTGGTGAAAGGCGCCGTAGAGGCAGTAAATGAAGATAATCGCATCAAGGTTTTTCTGGTTGGACGCCAGGATGAGGTGAACAAGGAGCTTGCCAAGTATACATATGATCCCGCTCGCGTTGAAGTGGTTCATGCATCTGAGGTGATCGAGACGGCAGAACCTCCCGTGGTGGCCATTCGTACCAAGAAGGATTCTTCCCTGGTTAAGTGCATGAAGATGGTACGGGAAGGCACCTGCGACGGCATGGTGACTGCAGGCAGCACCGGTGCAACTTTGGTTGGCGGACAACTTCTCGTAGGCCGCATCAAGGGCGTGGACCGAGCACCGCTGGCACCGCTGATCCCGACGGAGAAGGGCGTGAGCCTTTTGATCGACTGTGGGGCAAGCGTGGACGCAAAGCCGTCAAACCTGGTTCAATTTGCACTAATCGGCAGCATCTACATGGAAAGCGTCATGGGCGTTAAGAATCCCACCGTTGGCATCCTGAACATTGGCGCGGAGGAAGAAAAGGGAAATGCGCTGGTAAAGGAAACGTTCCCTCTCCTCAAGGAATTAAAGGAAATTAACTTCATTGGAAGCGTGGAGGCGCGCGACGTACCTGCCGGAGTGGCAGACGTGATCGTCTGTGAGGCATTTGCGGGTAACGTGCTTCTGAAAACCTATGAGGGCGTTGGCATGACTATGCTGAAATTGATCAAAAAGGGTTTGATGAGTAACCTCAAGAGCAAGATAGGCGCTTTGATGATCAAACCTACGCTCAAGAAGACCCTCAAGGGATTTAACGTGGAAGAATACGGCGGCGCACCGCTTCTGGGATTGAACGGTCTGGTTGTAAAAACCCACGGAAGCAGTAAGACCATCGAGATCAAGAACTCCGTTTTGCAATGCATTGCATTCAAAGAGCAAAAAATCAATGAAAAAATCAAAGAGAACATGAGCAATAAAGGGAAAGAAAGGATTTTGCCGGAGGGTTAAAGTGGCAACATGGAATATGAAAAGCTGGTAAATCTGATCGCGGGCGAACTGAACCTGAAACCGGAGAAGATCAAACGGGAATCGAGGTTGAAAGAGGATCTTGGAGCGGATTCCCTGGACGTGTTTCAGATCATGATCAAGATTGAGGAAGAGTTGCGGACAGAGGTGGATCCGGTGAAGGCGGAGAAACTTCGCACGGTGGATGACGTCTGGAGACTGGTCCAGAAGCAGGTTCACCAATAGCCGCAGGGCTTGGAGGTGTAGGCGTGAAGGAGTATACGACGGAAAAATTAGAAGAGCGGATATCCTATCATTTTCAGAATCGGGAACTGCTTTTGCAGGCACTCACCCACAGTTCCTTCGTGAATGAGCAAAAGAAGGAAAAGACGCAGGATTACGAACGCGTGGAATTCCTTGGGGACGCGGTGTTGGAACTGGTGTCCAGCGAATTCCTGTTCCAGAACTTTGGGAACCTGCCGGAGGGAGAACTGACGAAACGCAGGGCTTCCATGGTGTGTGAGCCGTCGCTTGCCTTCTGTGCGAAAGACCTGGAGCTTGGGAAATTCATGCGCATGGGAAAGGGTGAGGAGAGCACGGGCGGAAGAACCCGCGAGAGCATCATAGCCGATGGCATGGAGGCACTCATCGGTGCCATCTATCTCGACAGCGGCATGGAAGAAGCCCGGAAGTTTATTTACCGTTTCATCTTAAATGATCTGGAAAACAAACAGCTCTTTTATGACAGTAAGAGTAACCTTCAGGAGGTCGTGCAGGCGAACTTCAAGGCGGATCTCTCCTATGAGCCCGTGGGCGAAAACGGCCCCGAGCACAATAAGTCCTTTACCTTCCGGGTGAAATTGGGAAATGAAATCCTCGGAGAGGGTTCTGGCAGAACAAAAAAGGCGGCGGAGCAGCAAGCTGCTTATCAGGCGCTTCTGAAGTTGAGGGAAAAGGGATATGTATTTAAAAAGCATTGAGGTACAGGGCTTTAAGTCCTTTGCGAATAAGATCACGTTTCAATTCCACAATGGCATTACCGGCATCGTGGGACCGAACGGAAGCGGAAAGAGTAACGTGGCGGACGCCGTCCGCTGGGTGCTTGGCGAACAGCGCATCAAGCAGCTGCGCGGCGCAAGCATGCAAGACGTCATCTTTTCCGGCACGGAGCTCAGAAAACCGTTAAGCTATGCCTACGTGGCAATTACGCTGGACAATTCGGATCATCAGTTAGCCATCGATTATGATGAAGTGACGGTGGCGAGAAGACTTTACCGTTCCGGTGAAAGTGAGTATCTGTTAAACGGCACCTCCTGCAGACTAAAGGACGTAAACGAATTGTTCTATGATACCGGTATCGGTAAGGAGGGTTACTCCATCATCGGTCAGGGCCAGATTGACAAGATCCTGAGCGGTAAGCCGGAGGAAAGAAGAGAGCTTTTTGACGAGGCGGCCGGCATCGTAAAGTTTAAGAGAAGAAAGACCGCGGCCATCCAGAAGATGGAGAGCGAGAAGCAGAATCTCGTTCGCGTCAGCGACATTTTGGCGGAACTCGAAAAGCAGATCGCTCCTTTGGAAAAACAGTCCGAGACCGCAAAGATTTATTTGAAGCACAAGGAATCTTTGAAAACGCTGGACATTAACGTCTTTCTGTTGGAGCATAACCGCCTGAAAAAGCAGTTGGACGACGTGACGGAAAAGTGGCGGATCGCCAGCAATGATTATGCGGAGAGCACCAAGGAATATCAGGGAATCAAGGAAGAGTACGAGAAGGTTCAGGAAGAGATTGAAAGTCTGGATGCTTCCATCGAAGAGGCAAGAAAGATCCTCGGCGAAGCAGGCTTGTACAGGGAGAGACTTGAGGGTGAGATCGGCGTCCTGAATGAGCAGATCAATTCCGCGGAGTCAAGCAAGGCACACCTGAATAACCGTAAGGAGACGCTGGAAGGCGAGATCCGCGGGCACGAGAAGGAAAAGCAGGACATCTTGAATGACAAGGTGGATACGGACGCAAAGGTGGAGGAGCTTTCTGCCACCGCGCTTGACCTGCGCAAGGAACTGGAGACCATCCAGGAAAGAATTGAAGAGTTAAATGCATCCATTGAGGATGGCAAGAATACCATCATGAACGAATTGAACCAGAGGGCATCCATTAAGTCCCGTCTGGGTCGTTTTGATACCATGATGGAGCAGGTGAGCATCCGCAAGGCAGAGCTTCAGTCGAAGCTCCTTCGGGCGAAATCGGATGAACAGTCGAGAGGCGAGGCCTTGAAAAAGCAGGAGGAGACTTTCCAGAGACTGACGGATGAGATCCGCGAGATGAATGGCCAGGTGACGGCAAAGGAAGCGGAGCTGGCCGAGATCCGTCAAAGCCTTGGCGCAAAGGATGCAAAGCTGCGAGAGACCCAGGGCAATTACCATCAGGAAAAATCAAAACTGGAGGCACTTGCCAATCTGACGGAGCGCTATGAAGGTTACGGCGGTTCCGTCAAGAAGGTGATGGAACAAAAGGAGAAAGAAAAGGGCATCATTGGCGTAGTTGCTGACATCATCAAGGTGGATCAGAAGTACGAAGTGGCCATTGAGACGGCCCTTGGCGGTAACATCCAGAACATTGTTACCGATAACGAGGAGACGGCAAAGAAGATGATCCGCTTCCTCAAGGAGGGGAGACTCGGAAGGGCGACCTTCCTTCCGCTCACCAGCATCAAGGATCCGCAGGAGTTTAAGAACCCTGAGGCCTTGAATGAAAAGGGTGCCATCGGCATGGCAGACGAGCTGGTGCACATTGAGGAGAAGTATAAGGACGTGGCAAAGGCCATGCTCGGCAGGATCGTCGTGGTCGACAACGTTGACAATGCCGTAAAGATCGCGCGGAAATTCCAGTATGGCATCCGCATGGTAACGCTGGAGGGAGAACTTCTGGTGCCTGGCGGCGCCATCAGCGGCGGTGCGTTTAAGAATAACAGTAATCTGCTTGGACGTCGCCGTGAGTTGGATGAGCTTGAGAAGAAAGCAAAGGAACTCCTTGCGGAAGTGGAACGCATCGGCAAGGACATTGAAGATACCAAGACGAGAAGAAACGGACTTCGTCTGGAATTAGAGAACATTCGCGCCGAGATCCAGCGCAAATCCATTGAGCAGAATACTGCCAGGATCAGCATCGCGCAATCCCGCGAGCGTATGGAAGAGGAAGAAGAGGGCGTACAGGATCTTCGTCGCGAGGCACAGGATCTGGAGAAGCAGGTCCTCGAGATGACGGGCGGCAAGGAGAGCGTTCTGGAAGAGCTGCAAAAGAGCGAAGCCCTGGAAAAAGAGACGCAGGAGAAGATCCTTGTATTCCAAAAGGAATTGGAGGAAAAGAGAGGCCAGGAATCCGAGGCCGTAAACAAGTGCTCCGAATGGGATCTGAAGGTTGAAAAGATGCGTCAGGCCCAGGGATTTAAGCAGGCTAACGTTGACCGTATAGACGGAGAGATCACGCGCGCCGGCAAGGAATTGCAGGAAATCCTGGATGCCCTGACTCAAAACGAATCTCTAGTGGAAGAGAAGAAGAAGAACATTCAGGAGATCCGAAAGACCATCGAGGCTTCCTATGACGCGGAGTCGAAATCGGAAACGACCTTGAAGGAGTCTGCGACGAAGAAGGAAGAGCTTTCCGCAAAGCAGAAGAATTTCTTCCAGCGTCGTGAGGAACTGGCGGAGAAGAATGCCAGTCTTGACAAGGAGGTATTCCGCCTGAATTCCTCCAAGGAACGACTGGATGAGATGATCGAGAATCAGATCAATTACATGTGGGATGAATATGAGATCACGCTTTCGGATGCGGCATCCCTTCGCAATGAAGAGATGACGGATCTCGGTGCCATGAAGAGGGAGATCGAATCCCTGAAGGATAAGATCCGCAAGCTTGGCAACGTGAACGTGAATGCCATCGAGGACTATAAGAATCTGATGGAGCGCTATACCTTCATGAAGACGCAGCATGATGACCTTGTAGAGTCTGAGAAGGCTTTGGAGGCGTTGATCGCGGAGCTGGACGCTGCCATGAGAAAGCAGTTCCTTGAGAAGTTCGCGGAGATCAACCGGGAATATGACAAGGTGTTTAAGGAGTTGTTTGGCGGTGGTAAGGGTACGCTGGAGTTGCAGGAGGATGAGGACATCCTTGAGGCAGGCATACGTATCATTGCGCAGCCGCCTGGAAAGAAGCTTCAGAACATGATGCAGCTCTCCGGTGGTGAGAAGGCGCTTTCGGCTATTGCGCTTTTGTTTGCCATTCAGAATTTGAAGCCTTCGCCGTTCTGTCTTTTGGATGAGATTGAGGCGGCGTTGGATGATTCGAACGTGGGAAGGTTTGCAAAGTATTTGCATAAGTTGACGAAGAATACGCAGTTTATAGTGATCACGCATAGGCGTGGAACCATGGAGCAGGTGGATCGTTTGTATGGTATCACGATGCAGGAGAAGGGTGTGTCGACGCTTGTCTCCGTAAGCCTCATCGATAAGGATCTGACTGATTAAATCAAGTCCGCGCCGCCCAGGAATTCATGGTCCGCGCCGCCCAGGCAATGTCCGCTTGGAACGGCACGGACTGCACTAAGCTCATCTTCTGCCCTCAGGCAAAGCCAATCCTTCGGTTATAAACCTCAGGAATTGGCTTTTGAGGTCATCGATTCGCTAAGTGCTGCCGGCTAATTGTTCCAAGCGGGCATTGTCATGGCGGCGCGGGCAGGGAAGTATCGAAGCGGCGCAGGCAGGGAAGTATCATGGCGGCGCGGACTGGGAAGTATCATAGCGGCGCGGGCGGGGAAGTATCGTAGCGGCGCGGGCAGGGAAGTATCGTAGCGGCGCGGACGGGAATGATTGTAGCAGTGCGGGCAGGGAAGTATCATAGCGGCGCAGGCAGGGAAGTATCATGGCGGCGCGGGCAGGGAAGTATCGAAGCGGCGCGGGCAGGGAAGTATCATGGCGGCGCGGACGGGGAAGTATCATAGCGGCGAGGGCAGGGAATTAATTTGGCGGCGCGATAGGGAAATTACCATGGCGACGCGGTCGGGTGAATGGGAAGGTAATTTTAGTTTAGGGATAGAGTGTGTAGTTAGGAGATTTGGTTTATGTGGAAGTTTTGGAAGAAGAAAAAGGTAGAGGAAGAGCAGGCGGAAGAGGAAGTGTTGGAAGGCATGGAGTCGGATGCTGAGGCCGGAGAGGCTGGAGAGGCAGATTCGGAGGAAGGCGAGGTTTCTTCAAATGAGGAAGAGTGGGGTGGAGAAGCTAGTGATGTTCCTGAGCCTCAGAGTGAGCCGCCGTATGCAGTGAAGTATGATGAGGATGGGAATCAGTCATTCGGGGAAAACTATGGTCATGATCCGGATGATGATTTTGTTCACGCAGGGCTTGAGGAAGGAAGTGCGGCATCTGGAAGCAGTGAAGGCGGGGATGGTTCATTTGAAGGCAGTGAAGATGTGGTTTCGGAAGGTTATGACGATGGCTTAGCTTCGGAGGATGGTGAGGAAGAAGCTGAAGGCGAAGATGCCGTGGCGGATGAGACTGAAGAGGAAGATGCTGAGGAAGAGGCCGGGACCGTAAAGGAGAAAAAGAAGGGCTTTTTTGCCAGGCTGAGGGAAGGGCTTGCGAAGACGAGGGCTAACATTGCCCGGGGATTTGACAGGCTGTTTACGGCGAATGAGATCGATGAGGACTTTTATGAGGAATTGGAAGAGATTCTGATCATGGGAGACATCGGCGTCAATTCCACGACGGAGATCATTGAGCGTCTAAGGGAGCAGGTGAAGGAGCGTCACTTGAAGAAGCCGGTGGAGTGTAAGGATCTGCTGATCCAGAGCATCCGTGAGCAGATGGAGGTCGGCGAGACGGCTTATGATTTTGAGACGCAGCAGTCTATCATTATGGTGATCGGCGTCAATGGCGTTGGAAAGACCACGACGGTGGGTAAGCTCGCTTGGAAGTTGAAGGATGACGGGAAGAAGGTGCTGATCGCGGCGGCTGATACGTTCCGCGCGGCAGCAGGCGACCAGCTGGCGGAATGGGCCAGAAGGGCAGGCGTTCCCATGATTGGCGGCAAGGAAGGTGCAGATCCCGCAAGCGTTGTGTATGACGCAGTGAATGCGGCAAAGGCAAGAGGCGTTGACGTTCTTTTGATCGATACCGCGGGAAGACTGCACAACAAGAAGAATCTGATGGAAGAGCTCCGTAAGATGAACCGCATTATTGACAAGGAGTATCCGGACGCGCATCGCGAGAACCTGATCGTGCTGGATGGCACTACGGGTCAGAATGCGCTGGCACAGGCGAGGGAATTTGGCGACGTTACGGATCTTACCGGCATCGTGCTGACGAAGATGGACGGCACGGCAAAGGGCGGAATCGCGGTGGCGATCCAGTCGGAGCTTGGCATTCCCGTGAAATATATTGGCGTTGGTGAAACTACCCAAGATCTGCAGAAATTCGATCCTGATGAGTTTGTGCGCGCCCTCTTTGACGTGGACCTTGGCGAGGATGATATGATGGCCGACGAAAGCAAGGAATGAAAAGGAGTTTGAGATGAGCGAGACGGAGCAGATGTTGACGCTGGAGAAGTTTGAGGAAGCCACGGAAGTGGTTGGCAAGGTGACGCTGGAGACGAAGCTGGTCTACAGTGATTATTTCAGTGCGCAGACGGGAAATAAAATCTATTTAAAGCCGGAAAACATGCAGTTTACGGGTGCATATAAGGTTCGCGGGGCATACTATAAGATGAGCACGCTTACGCCGGAAGAGAGAAGCCGAGGATTGATCACGGCCTCCGCCGGAAATCACGCGCAGGGCGTTGCGTATGCGGCAAAATGTTATGGTGCAAAGGCGACCATCGTGATGCCGACGACCACGCCGCTGATGAAGGTGAATCGCACGAAGAGCTATGGTGCAGAGGTGGTGCTTTACGGCGACGTTTATGACGAGGCTTGCGCAAAGGCTTATGAGCTGGCGGACGAGCACGGCTATACCTTCATTCATCCCTTTGATGACCTGACGGTGGCAACCGGACAAGGAACCATTGCCATGGAGATCGTTAAGGAGCTTCCGTTGGTGGATTATATTCTGGTACCCATCGGAGGCGGCGGATTGGCAACGGGCGTCTCCACGCTTGCAAAGCTCTTAAATCCGAAAATCAAGGTGATCGGCGTGGAGCCCGCAGGTGCAAATTGCATGCAGGAGAGCTTAAAGAATGCAAAGGTGACGACGCTTCCCGTGGTCAACACCATCGCTGACGGCACGGCGGTAAAGACGCCCGGCAGTAAGCTTTTCCCTTATATCCAAAAGAATCTGGATGACGTGATCACCGTGGAGGATGAGGAACTTGTAGTTGCCTTCCTTGACATGGTGGAGAATCACAAGATGATTGTGGAGAATTCCGGACTGCTCACGGTTGCCGCGCTGAAGCATTTGAACGTAAAGGACAAGAAGATCGTTTCCATCTTAAGCGGCGGTAACATGGACGTGATCACCATGAGCAGCGTGGTACAGCAGGGACTGATCTTCCGCGACAGGATCTTTACCGTATCCGTTCTGCTTCCGGACAAGCCAGGCGAGTTGCATCGCGTGTCCGGCATCATCGCGAGGGAGAACGGCAACGTGATCAAGCTGGAGCACAATCAGTTTGTATCCATCAACAGAAATGCCGCGGTGGAGCTTCGCATCACCATGGAGGCATTTGGCACGGACCACAAGAACCGCATTATGGAAACGTTGGAGAAGGAAGGCTACAAGCCGAGACTTGTCCGCACAAATATTTAATGGAAAGCTTCTGACGTTTGCAGTGGCTTTCCCAAGGAGTCATTGTGAAGGAAGAGAAAGAATTAATAAAAAATAAGACGGCGGCGCCCGTACGGGGATCAAAGCATCGCGGTGTCCGCAGGGTTTTGGATTACGTGGTGATGACGCTGGCGGCGGCCATTTATGGCATTGCCATCGGATTGTTTCTGGATCCGAACATGCTGGCGCCCGGCGGCGTGGCAGGTACGGCCGTGATCTTGAATCGCGTGTTGCCCTTGGAGACTGGTACGCTGATGCTGATCATGAACGTTCCGATCTTTTTGTTCGGACTTTGGCAGTTTGGCCTTAGATTTATGATCTCCACCATCTTTTCAACGACGCTGGCATCCACCTTCGTCAATCTGTTTAGCCAGTATCCCGCGGTGACGCAGGAGCCGCTTTTGGCTGCGCTGGTTGGCGGCAGCCTTTCCGCAGTTGGACTGGGACTTACGTTTCATGCCGGTTCCACGACTGGCGGCACGGACATTATTGTGAAGTATCTTCGCCAGAAGATGCCTTACCTGAAGACGGGAATTTTGATGCTTGGCCTGGACGTGATCGTGGTGACTGCCTCGGCATTTGTGTTTGGGGATATTGAAAGGGCGCTTTACGCCGGCATCAGCGTGGGCGTGACTTCCTTTGTGCTGGACCTGGTGCTGTACGGAAGGGACGGGGCGAAGCTAATCTACATTATCAGCGATCATCCCGAAGAGATCGCGAAAAGGCTTTTGGAAGAGCTGGACGTTGGCGTTACCTATTTTGAAGGCGCGGGAGCGTACAGCGGTAAGGAAAAGCAGGTGATCTTTTGCGTTCTGAGAAAACCCCTTTCTCCCAGGGCGGAAGCCATTGTAAAGGAAGAGGATCCCAAGGCATTTTTGATCGTTACGAACGCCACGGAGATCTATGGAGAAGGGTATAAAAGCTATTTCGGAGAAAAATTGTAGAAATTATTAAAAAAATACTTGCAATTTTTTTCGAGATAGTGTAATATACAAAAGTACCGCAGATGCGGAATACAAAATAACGGTGTGGCTGATTGGTCAAGCGGTTAAGACGCCGCCCTCTCACGGCGGAAACAGGGGTTCGATTCCCCTATCAGCTGCGGAAATCTCGTAAGATTACTTTTCTAAGTGCTTACGAGATTTTTTTTATTTTCCTCTTGACAATGATGGTACAATGTACTATTATACAAATAGTAAAAGATACCACGAGAGAGGAGGGAGATGGATGAAGGACAGTGAATACCTTAGATCTGGCCAGATATCCGCAGAAGAAAAGGCATTTCTTGAGAATTACGATCCGGACAAATACAAGAAACCATCCGTGACGGCTGACGTGGTAACGCTTACCGTGGATGAACAGGATCAGCTCTGCATCCTCTTGATCAAAAGAGGCGGCTATCCCTACAAGGGGAAATGGGCATTGCCCGGCGGCTTCATGAATACGGATGAAGAGTCCGTGACACAGGCTGCAAGGCGCGAGCTCTTTGAAGAGACTGGCGTGCAGGACGTATCCCTGAGACAGCTGTATACCTTTAGTCAACCGGGAAGGGATCCGAGGATGCACGTGGTATCCGTGGCATACACGGCGCTGGTACCGAAGGGAAGTCTTAAGGTCAGGGCGGGAGACGATGCTTGGGAGGCGGAGGTTTTCCGGATTTCCTATGACGTTGACGGCATGACGTTCCAAAGTGATTCAGCGCTGGTGCGGGAGGAAGACCTGGCTTTTGACCACGCGAAGATCATCCGGATGGCCATCAAGAGGCTTCGGAGCAGGATCAAATACGAACCGGATGCCTTTTGGCTCTTGAAAGACAAGAAGGAATTTGCCATTTCCGAATTAAAAGTGATCTATGAGAGCATTTTGAACGAGAAGCTGGATCTGGCCAACTTTAGAAAAGCATTTTTAAGGGATTACGTGGATGCCGGAAGGGTTTGTTCCTTAAACAAAAAGAGCAATTCCAAAAGACCCGCGATGCTTTATTCCCTGACGGAAGAGCTCACCGAGGAAGAAATCTAGGTAAATGTGATTAAGAAGTTTTTGCTGAGGGAGACCTGGCAGAAAGAGAGGAGAATCTTATGAAGAGATATTTGATCGTTGTCGACATGCAAAATGATTTTGTGACTGGATGCCTTGGAAGCAAAGAGGCGCAGGCAATCGTTCCTGAGATGGTGAAATACGTGGAAGACTTTGACGGCACCGTGATCTTTACCCAGGATACGCATCAGGAGAATTACATGGATACCCAGGAAGGAAAGAAGCTTCCCGTTCCCCACTGCATTAAGGGTACGGATGGTTGGAAGATCATTCCTGAGCTGAGCGCCATCGCTGAGAAGTGCCAGGTGTTCGAAAAGCCTACCTTCGGAAGCAAGGAGCTTGCTGCCGAGATCGCCAAGGAAGCACCGGACGAAGTGATCCTGTGCGGCGTGTGCACCGGCATCTGCGTTTTGAATAATGCAACGCTGATCAAGGCGTTTGCAACGGAAGTTCCCGTGAAGGTTATTGCAAACCTTTGCGCATGCGTTACCCCTGACACTCACAATACTGCGCTGGCTGCCATGCAGACCTGCCAGATTGAAATCATCTAACGAAAATCATTTTATGGAATAGGAGGATATTATCATGAAGTTACCCAGAATCATCAATTCCTTATTAGAGACCGATCTTTACAAGTTTAGCATGGGGCAGGCCATTTATCATCAGTTCCCTTCCTATGAGACGACCTGGAGTTTTAAGTGCAGAAACACGGACGTGAAGTTCACGGCGGAAATGGTTGAGGAGATCAAGGAGCAGATCAAGGCATACTGCGAGCTTCGCTTTACTGAAGACGAGCTGAAATACTTGATGGGGATTGAATGGTTTAAGCGTTCCTACGTGGATTTCCTGAGACTCTGGCAGCCAAGATATGACGAGTTCACCATCACGACGGATGCGGATTGCGGTCTTGCCATTGAGACGGAAGGAACCTGGCTGAACACCTCCATGTATGAGATCCCGACGCTGGCGATCGTCAATGAAGTGTATTTTAGAATGCAGTATGATTATAATGAGCTTCTTGAGAGCTTTAAGGAGAAGCTGGATGAGAAATATGAATGGCTGAAGACCAACAAGTATTACATTGGAAGCTTTTCTGAGTTTGGCATGAGAAGAAGACTTTCCGCCGAGGCACAGGAACTGGCGGTGGAGAAGCTTTCTCACTTGAATGACACGCTGCACAGCGCTTCCAAGTTTGTTGGAACCAGTAACGTGTTCCTTGCAAAGAAGTATCAGCTTTTGCCCGTTGGCACCATGGCACATGAGTGGATCATGTGTACCGGACAGGGTGACCACAGGCATAACCCCGCATACTCCAACTACTACGCACTTCGCGCATGGGTAGATGAGTATGGCGTACTGAACGGAACCGCTTTGACGGATGCCATTACCACGGACTGCTTCCTGCGTGACTTTGACAAGACTTATTCGACGCTGTTCAGCGGCGTTCGTCATGACTCCGGCGATCCCATTGAGTGGGGCGAGAAAATGATCGCACACTATGAGAAGATGAAGATCGATCCGAAGACGAAGACCCTGCTGTTTAGCGACAGCCTTGACTTCAAGAAGGCTGACGAGATCTTCCGTCACTTTAACGGGCGCGCACGAGTGGCATTTGGAATTGGTACCTACATTGCAAACGATACCAAGGTTGCACCCCTCAACATCGTAATGAAGACCACGGCCTGCAACGGCATGGACGTGGCAAAGATCTCCGACACTCCCGGCAAGGGCATGTGCAAGAACGAAGCATACGTGAAATACCTCCAGAGATCCATCAAGTGGCGCATGGAGAATGACAGATAAGAACTTGCCAAGAGAGTTAGAAGATGCGTGGGGTGGAAAGGAGTGATGAAGATGAAGGAATTTGATGCCAGAAAGGTTAGAGGAGAGATCGTGGAATGGATCCGGGATTGGTTTGCGGAGAGTGGTCCGAAGGCCACGGCCGTGATCGGAATATCGGGCGGAAAGGATTCCACCATCGTGGCGGCACTTCTTGTTGAGGCGCTGGGTAAGGATCGCGTATTTGGCGTGATGATGCCTCAGGGCGTGCAGCCGGACATTGATGATTCTAAGAAGGTCGTGGAGGCTTTGGGCATTAGGCATGCAACCATATCCGTGGGGGCAGCCGTGGATGCGCTCCTGGATGCGGTAAAGGCTGGAGGAGTGGAACCTTCCAGGGATGCGGGCATCAATACGCCTCCCAGAATGCGTATGGCTACGTTATATGCCGTGGCGGCAAGCCTTCCGGAGGGAGGACGCGTTGCCAATACCTGTAATCTCTCTGAGGATTGGATTGGATACAGCACGAAGTACGGCGATGCAGCCGGAGATTTCTCGCCGATCTCCGATCTGACGGTACAAGAGGTTCGAGCCGTGGGAGATACCTTTACGGAGCTTCCCAGGGAGTTGGTGCACAAGGCGCCGTCTGACGGTCTTTGCGGCATGACGGATGAAGATCGTTTTGGCTTCACCTATGCGACCTTGGATCGTTATATCCGCGAAGGCATTTGCGAGGATGAAGAGATCAAGAAGAAGATTGACAGAATGCATGCAATGAATCTTCATAAGCTGAGAGTGATACCCAAATTTGAACAAAACTAAGGATCTTGTTCGGGGTGGGTCACGGGGACGTGTCTGCTTACATAATTTTCCATGGCAAATTGTGTCAGCAGATACGTCCCCATGACCCACCCCTGCTATATTTCTAACAATGATTCAACTTGAAAAAATACCGATTTTACGTCAT
>JAFZNO010000131.1 GCA_017552985.1 Lachnospiraceae bacterium | reverse complement strand
GTCATAATATAATTAAGATTGTGAGGTAAACGGCATTGGCAGAGATTCGTTCAATGAAAACTGAAGATCTCGCGGCAGGAAAGGTCGTGGACCAGACCATCATGGACGCAAACGGCAGGGCCTTATTTAAAAAAGGCTCTTTTTTGGATGATTTTCATATTGAAGGATTGCTCCGGGACGGAATCACGGAAATCTATGTTCGCGATGAGGAAGATCATCTGGAAGAAAAAGAACCCACGGTCATTGCCAAGGAAGTACAGGAGAAGATCGATCAGATCCGCGTGGAGGACCGTTCAAGCCTTAACCTCACGGAGGACGTGCAAAAGCGCGTCGGCAAGGGAATCCAATACCTGTTCAGCAGCACGACGGACGATAATTTTGCGCTGATGACGGGTAATATTACCAATGAATTAATGAGAACCCTTGAGGCCAATAATGCCATCGCAGTCGACATCGGATCCCTTAAGGTCAGTGACGAATACACTTTTAGGCACAGCGTGGACGTGGCGACCATGGCGATGATCATCGCCAGAAAATATGGTCTAAATGAAAAGGAGATCCATGACGTTGGAATCGCGGGACTCCTTCACGATATTGGAAAAATGAGAATCCCTCAGGAAATCTTGAATAAGCCGTCCAGACTTACGGAACAGGAATTTGAGATCATGAAAAAGCATGCACGGTATGGCTACGACATGCTGAGGGAGAAGACAGGCTTTAATAACAACATTTTGCTTGGGGTTTTGCAGCATCATGAGAAATTGAATGGCGGTGGATATCCCGACAGACTGGTGGACAAGGACATTCACCTTTATGCAAGGATCATTGCAGTAGCCGACATCTATGATTCCTTGGTGACCAGGCGGGCCTATAAGCAAAAAATATCGAAGCGGGATTCCATAGAAATCATCATGGCAATGACCTCTGAACTAGACATTTTTGTAATGCAGAGCTTCCTTGACAGCGTGATCCTGTATCCTGTTGACAGCATTGTTACCTTAAGTAATGGTGAGGAAGCGAAGGTCGTAAAGAATAATCCCGGATTTATGCTTCGCCCCACGGTCGTGGGCGTGCAATCCGGTCGCGTTTATAAGCTTGCGGAAGACTTGAAATGCGCGAGCATCGTCATATTGTAACGTTAGTTAGGGGGCTGCGTCTGGCTTGGGTCAGACGTGGCTCCTTTCTTCAACCTCTGAAATTGCGCCCTTGACGTGCCGATTTTTTTAGTGTATAGTGTTTCACGATTGGCGCTAGGTCAATTTTGTTGGAGCAAAACGTACAAGGCGGCAGTGTAAAGGGGAAGAAAAGATGGCAAAAAATCTCGTAATTGTGGAGTCACCTTCTAAGATAAAGACCATTAAAAAATTTCTGGGAAGTAATTTTGAAGTGGTAGCAAGTAACGGTCACGTAAGAGATCTTCCGAAGAGTCAGCTGGGCTTTTCGCCGGAGGATGATTATGAACCGAAATACATCACGATCCGCGGTAAGGGCGACATTCTCGCAAATCTTCGCAAAGAAGTGAAGAAGGCAGAGAAGATCTATCTCGCAACTGACCCTGACCGTGAGGGAGAGGCAATTTCCTGGCATCTCTATCATGCCTTAAAATTAAATGATAAAAAGGTTTACCGCATTACGTTCAACGAGATCACGAAGAACGTAGTGAAGGAAAGCCTTAAGAATGCCCGTGAGATCGACATGAATCTCGTAGACGCGCAGCAGGCCAGAAGAATGCTTGACCGCATGGTGGGCTACCGGATCTCGCCGCTTCTCTGGGCGAAGATCAAGAGAGGCCTCAGTGCGGGAAGAGTGCAATCCGTTGCACTTCGCATCATCT
>JAFZNO010000130.1 GCA_017552985.1 Lachnospiraceae bacterium | reverse complement strand
TGTTAAATGCTTTCCCTTTTCTCGTTCTTCAGCAGGCATGTTTTCTCCTTCTCAGGAGGATACCTACCCATTATATCATTGTCTGAGTAATTTATGGTTTTAACATAAAAACCATAATTTCAAATTTCAATTAAGGGTTTCTTCCTACTCTTCTATCTCGACCATGCGGAGCATCGTCATGATCTCATCCAGATGCTGCGGTTTGTTCTTGCAAATATAGATATAAATGACGAATCCTTCCGTGCCTACCGGCTGGAAAATGAATTCCGCATGGTAAGTAGGGCCGTTGTTGGTATATGCTTCGTTGTAGTAATGATAGTTTGCCCCGTAGGAAGCCGTCTTTTTGATGATCTTCTTCTCCGGATTTTTCAGAATGTTATCCAAGATCGTTTTTTCAATCTGCTCCGTTCTGCTCTTGTCGCTTTTGCGAAGAAGCAGGGTATCATTGTCAAAATAGCATACAAACAGGCTTTCCGGCTCCACGGCCTGGCGGTCGATCTCGTTCAGGCGATACTGATAGCATTCCATGGTCGCAAGCTTGTCTTCCGCCTTATCCGCGTGATACAGATCCTTTTCCACCGTCTTCCAGGAGGTAGGGATATAGTACGTAACCTTCCCGTCATCTAAAACTCTTTTTTCGGCTTTTTCCTTGTCTATCGTCTTTCCGCTGATCACGGAATAAGCCGTTCTGGAAACACTCTTTTCATAGGTCTTTTCGATCTTGTGAATGGTCATGGTCCATTTTCCGTCCAGAAGACCAACCGTCATTTTTCCGTAAACCTTTACGAGATCACCGATCCGGACGTCGGCGATGGATGCGATCACGTCTTCATCCGAGGTCGCGCAAGCCAGTACGCGCGAGGTATTGACCGTCGTCATTCCAATTTCCACCTTGGAATTGTCGCTGGATTTGGATCTGAGCCTGCCATACATCATGAAATACTGATTTTGATATTCATCCTTTAAGCTGTCGCTGTTGCTGGCCGAACGAAGCAAAAAGTATTCCACGGGCTCATTCCGGTATACGAAAACCTTATCCACGTCCATAACGGTTTCTTTGCTATTCCAAACCCAACCGCTCAGGAACGCGCTCATGAGGATCAGCATGACCAAAACCATGATTCTTCTCTTTTGTTTCATGATCATCCTCCTACCATTCTTCTTCCCTGTAATTGAAACCCACCTTGTCACGCATCGTCTCGATCACAGCGGCAGTATTGTCGTAACAATGAGACTCTGCATAATCGTCTGCCAACACGACGGTGTCCTGGCTCTTACAGTCTCCGCGGAGCCATGCTTCCAAGACCGTCTGATTGTTGCACTTCCGCTCATTGTACCAGATTTCCTCTCCGCGAACGCGGATGGTGATCGTCTTTTCCTTATTCTTTCCGTCTGCCGGGTTCTCGGGATCTTTTCCGTCTTGGGAGGCCTCATTCCCGTTCTTCCCAAACTGCGCATCCTGAATGGCTTTGTCGAGATCGAGCAACGGAGGCTTTTCACTCAACAATCTTACCGCCTGCGACCCGAAACCTGCGAGGAGCAATAATCCCATGCAAGACAGAAGAATCAATAGCTTTTTCTTCCACTTCTTCATTATCGAATCTCTTCTCCTTCAACGTTCATGCCACAATCGTCCAGTATCTTTTTTACCGCCTCATAAGTATTCGCTACCGCAAATTCATCCACGAGAAATACGTCACGCTTACCGTCAAGTCCCTTGACAAACTCTGCAAACGCCGCCTCATTTCCCTGAAACTCCTTGCAGTAACTGATGGTCTTTTCATTTACAATAACAAAAAACGCATGCTCCACGCCCTTGCCGTCCACGTAATTTCCGTTAGGATTTACGAACTGCGTCACGTTATTCTGCGCGGCAGCGTCGCCCTGATTCGTTCCGGCTTCCACCTGCTTGGAAAACAGGGAATCCGTTCCCCTGGGACCATATTTCCAGAACCAGCCCCCGGCAAACAACAGCACGCCGACGATCAGGAAAAAAAGGCAGGAACTGAAAAGGCTCTTCTTGTTTCTCTGGAGAAGCGCCTTGCCTGGCTTTGTCTCATAATACACGTAATCGTCTTTACGCTTGAAGATGACCATGTACATGGTATACACGGGCTCCGTCATGAGTGCCAGGAGTCCGAGAAATCCCACGATGGCCAAAATGGCGCCGATTACCATCATAATCACTGCGATCATAGGCTATCACTCCTATTTCCGGTGTACGTACACGTTATCTTGCTCTTGCATCAGCTTATCAAAAATTCCCTTAATCTTCTCCTGATCACGATACAGGATCTTTTCATCGTTTTCATTTAGGGAAAGGATCACGGGGAACTCCGCGTTGGCGGAAACGTAATCCCTCAGGGCCGTCTCAAACTGGCTGTAAGCATCGTCCACGTCCTTTCCCTTTCCGTGAAGGTCAAAGGTAAGGATCGCCTTGTCGGAACCCTTGCGAAGGATCTCTATGTGTCTCTCCGTCACGTCATTCTGTTCAAAGTAGCAGTAGACGGAGATCGCGCAGACAATGTTTTGCAGCTGGTCCGCCGTGTCTAACTGATCTACGTATAATTCGTATTTTGCGCGGGCATCCTCCGCCTTTGCCGTCGCCTCTTCCACGTAATTGCCGGCATTCATCTGTTCCTGTTGCTTCTCGGTCAGCGTCTGCTGCCGTCCGATGACAACCAAAAGCACGATGAAGATTACGTCCAGCAACGAGGTCAGGTCGATCAGGATGTCCGATTTCGCCCGATGTCGTCTCTTCATGTTTTCCCCTCCAGAAATCAGCCTTTTTCTTCCGAAGTAATGTTGCCGAGCTTCACCGAGTTATCAATCTTCTTGTCGTAGTCATCCAAAACGATCTCCGTATCCTCGATCAGCTTCGCGGAGATGGTTGCACAGATCTTCAAAATGATGGTGACAATCAGGCCCCAGAAGGTGGACGTAAGTGCGACGTCGAGGGACTTGAACATCTCGTCAATGTTCTGCGCTTTCAACTGTTCCACAAGACCGGATACCGTTCCCAGAATACCAAGGAGCGGGAACAGGGGAATGAACTGCGTGCAGGCATTATAACCGGAAACCACTTCATTAAAGGATTTCTCATAGTCGCGGACCGTGTCCGGCGTTACCGCCTCTGACTTCTCGCGCTCCTCCACCTCGCCCGTCGCCGCATTCAGGTAAGTCTCCTTGTTCTTCCTGTTCATGGCGTCATGGATAAAACTCTTTTTCGTGTATAGCTTGATGTAATTCTTGATCAGGAAAAAGAGTACGATCACACCGCCGGTGATGATGATCGCGTTCATGTACTTTGCTAAAAATCCAACCATAGTCGCGCCCTCCCGTAGCTTTCTGTCACGTGAAATACTTACGCCATTCTATTATACCACGAAACTAAATTCTTTACAATTCCCTTCCAAACGCCCCAAAAGTCGCACAATTTACGTCCTACTTCTTTTCTTTCAAATCCTTGTATATATGCCATGCATACAGGCAATCGCTCTTGGAGATGGTCTCTTTGGAAAAGGCTGCTTTCCTAACGATCCACATATACTTTGTAACCTCCGGAGCCTGCTCTTCTCCAAGAACCTCCGTTAGCGCCATCTCAAACTCCTTGTCCGTCCTTGCCTTTTTCACAAGCTTTCCCTTGCCCTTAACCATGTGATAGACCTTACGGTTGATCATGAGCGTTGCGGCCTTGTAATACTTTCCGACCATTGCCCTTTCCAATCTCATCTCGCCCGCAACCTTACTTCCCACAATGATAAGCACGATTCCAACTACGGTAAGTCCCGCGAGAACGATCACTGCCACGAAGGCGCCATTCCACGAGTCTCCGTCTCCTTCCCCGGAACCAGAGCCGGGCTTTTTATCCTCTGCCTGTTCGGAGGATTCTTCCACGTCGGGAGTCTCCTGGGGCGTTTCCGTCTCTTCAGGCTCCGGCGTCTCTTCAGGCTCCTCGCTGGACGACGTCTCTTCTTCCGATTCCGACGACTCCTGGAAATCATCAAGTTTCTGCTGGTTTTGTTCCTGAAGCGCCGGTAGGTTCTCAGAAGAGCTGGAATACCCTGGCGTCACCTCTATGGGAACCCAGCCGATGCCTTCGTAATAAACTTCTGCCCAGGCATGGCCGTTTCTGTCGATCACCTCTGCCACGTAGCTACCGTCCTCCTGCAGCACAAACGATGCAGGCTTAACGACGTAACCGGAGGCATATCTTGCCGGGACGCCCAGACTTCTTAAAAGCATGACGCCCACGGACGCGTAATGAATGCAATATCCCCTTCTGGTATTTTCCAGAAAATGCTTAATGGGATCCTCTCCGCTCTCCAACTCATCCAGATCCCAGGTATAAGTGGAATTCGGTCCCGTGAGGATACTCTGGACGGCCACCACGGAGAGATACCGGAGTTCATTTTCGGTCATGCCGCCATATTTCCATCCGTCTGCCATGGCTTCCGCATAGTCGAAGGCCGGCGAGTTCTTCACGTATTTGGGATAGTCCAGATAATGCTCTTTTGCGTAATCGTTATACCACTCCCAAAACTGGACGTCATCATCCTCCAACGTGCCCAAGAATGCCAATGCGTTTATGTCAAACTCGTTCGTATCCCATCCCTGATAGGTAATGCCTTGTTTCAATCCGCTTTTTTGGGCAATGGCGTCCCGCATGAATTTTATTCCTGAAATCCCCTGCACGTCCATGCCATAGGGGAGAAGCATGGTGGAACTTAAAAGACTCAAATAGTCCGTCTGAAATCCCATCACCTCATAATTCTTAAATATTTCTTCTCCATTATAATTGAAAGGAACTCCCAGTAAATCACTATAGTATTCTCCCAGATTACCGTAATATCTTCTATAAATCGAGGAAGCCAATTCCATCGCTGCCTGCTGCTCGCTGATTCCATGCTCCTCACACGCCTTGGAGAAATCCTTTTTGGAAAACGTCCACGTGTTATTTTCATAGTTCTCGCCATAAAATTCCTGCAGATACAGATTTCCCTGCGGCAGCTTGTCCGCACGGATCTTCAAAATCTTTTTGTCGTTGTATTCCGGCCTTGCATTGTTTATGGTCTGCTTCTTTACCAAATGGAAGCCGGAAAAGATATTTTTTACGCCCTGCTCGAAGATTTCCTCGTAAGCTTTCGCCTTAGCGGAGTTTTTAAGCAGTTTGTCCGCCGGATCGCCAAAGAGATTCCCCATAAGGAGTAACAAAACCAGCAACGTACCGAACACGTAGGCGGCTCCGACGTAGGCCTCCTCACTCCGCCTGTGGCTTTTATAGATCATAAAAAGCCCGAGTGCCATTGCCAAAACATGTCCAAATTTCGGAGCAAGTCCCGCGTACATGATCAGGGAGAGTGACGTGGCAGGCACGAGGAGCATGAGCCATTTGCGCCTTCCGATCCAAGACAAAAGATAGAGTGCCAAAAAGACGAAGGTCGCCAGAAAACCGATAAATATAGGGATCCATTCCGTGGGGGCTTCCCTTACGACGTGGGTAGTGTTAAAGAGAAAATCATAAGCCCTGTAATAGTACTTGGTGAACATCCGGTATCCACCCTCAAGTTCCAATTCGTGATCCGCCTGATACTTTAGGAAGATCATGACAAAGGCGATGGCCGGCAGGACCTTGCTGCCAATCCGGAGGAACCATTTCTTCTTTTTTCCTTCCACGCGGTTAAGGAGGTGAGTCACAAAGACCTCATAAAAGAAGACTGTTCCGAAAACCAACGCGATCAAGAGAAGGCCTCCGTTCACGTCGATCACTACGTTCGACGAAAACTTTCCGAGCATGGAAATGGCAACAAAAAACAAGATCAAGGTGGCGATGCTCTCCCATACGGCCCCAATGATCAGCCCTCTTCCGCCAATCTGCGGAAGCTCTTTTTGTTTTTTCCATTGAACCTTCTTTAACTTTTGCTTCTTTGCTTTCATTCTATTTCAAAAACAATTCCTTTCGCACTTCCTCAATGCCGCCTGCAGCTTCTCCGTCTATCACCACCGTGCCGTTTGCAAACGCGCAGATACTGTGAAGGAACTGTTCTCCTTTATATTTTTCTTTATATCTCTCCATGCAATCCTCAACCGTCTGAGAGGAAGCGTCCTGCATGTACGTGGTGAGGGCCTCATAAAAACTCTCCTCGTCCGTTACGCGCATGCGCATAACGTCGCTCCGGCTCTTGGACTGCCATGCGACGAAATGGGCACACTTGGCATCCATCAACGAGAAGGATAAAGAAGCCGCATAATCCAGCATTTCCCCGTTCTCCGCCGCACTCTCCGGCATAAACAACACGATCGCACAGGACTTCGGCAGAGAGTCTTCCTTCACCATCAGATCATCCATCCTGGCGCTAAGCTTCCAATGGATCCTCTGTAACTTATCGCCGTCCTGAAATTCCCTGACGCCAAACACTTCGCTGGAATCCTTTCCCGGATGATCCTCATCATAATCCATGGTCTCGCCGTAAAAATGCTTTACGCTGTCGCCAAGCTTAACGGGTACCTCTTCCAGCTTTGGCAGCACCATCACGTGGGCCACGCTCTTTCTCCTGCGCGTCACGTAGAACAGACCCAGCGGATCAAAGATCTGGATCTTTTTGACCCTAAAGTCGTAATAACCGGAACGGAATACGGCGAACCGCTCCCACGCATCGGTCTTGCCGCGCATTAAGTCATATAATTTCAGCACGCGTTTTTCCGTCTTGATCACGTGGTTTTCGCCGTACGCGAGAAAAAGTTTGATCTTACCGACGGGAAAGATGGATTTGTTTTGGATCGTCACCTTTAGTCCGATCTCCTGACCCCGGTCGGCAACCCTTGCGGGTATTTGAAGCTGCACTTTTATCCCCCCCTGGGTCAGCGTAAGCCAAATAAAAGAAAGCACGGCAAAAGCCACTGCGGTGAATGCCAGCAGTGCAAATGCGGTGCTTTCAAATATCAGGGCAAGCCAGATCAAAACCAATGCGATGGGCAGGACGATCAAAAAGCGCTTCACTTCTGGCTCCTTTCCATAAAGGTAGCCGGCTGCTGCACGCTGCCAAGGATCTCCGTGAGCACGTCATCGCGGCTTATTTTAGACACTCTTGCCTTCGTGTTCATGACGATGCGGTGTGACGCAACGTCCTTAAATACTTTTTCCACGTCCTCGGGAATGCAGTAATCCCTGCCCTCCATAAATGCCGTGGCCATTGCCATGCGGCTGCATGCGATGGTTCCTCTCGGGCTGACGCCAAGCTCGACGTAGGGATTGTCTCTCGTCGCCTGGACAAGCTTCACGATGTAGGCATAAATGTTATTATGTACGTATACCTGCGCCACTTTATTCTTGATGTCGATCAGTTCCTTTGCGCCGATCACTTCCTCCATGCTGTCAACGGAGATGCCGTTGTTGCGTCCCTTTGCGATGGCCACTTCATCCTGGAGCACGGGATATCCCATGCTCATGCAGATCATGAAACGGTCCAGCTGGGATTCCGGCAAAAGCTGAGTTCCGGCGCTGCCCTTTGGATTCTGGGTCGCAATGACGATAAAGGGATCCATGACCTTTCTCGTTACGCCGTCCACGGTCCAGGCACCTTCCTCCATGACCTCGAGAAGAGCCGACTGCGTCTTCGGTGAGGTTCTGTTGATCTCATCCGCAAGAAATAAGTTACACGCGATGGAACCGGGATGGTACTCAAACTGGTCCAATTCCTTTTTGTACATGGAAAAGCCCAAGATGTCCGACGGCATGACGTCGGGGGTAAATTGGACGCGGTTTTCTTTTAATCTCATGGCGCGGGAAAGCGCCAGCGCCAATGTCGTTTTTCCAACCCCCGGCACGTCCTCGATCAAAACGTGTCCTCCGGCGATTACGGCCGCAAATACCTTCCTGATACAATCATCTTTTCCCGTTACGGCCTTTGATACTTCCGTGATCACGGCCATTGCATTTTGTCGTTCCACGTTATTCATGTGACACCCCTTATTTGCGTTCTAAAGTTTACGCCGAAGCGCATATCATATTCATGATGTCACTTTTCTCAAACTTTGTAAAGTTTCCGTGGGCAATATTAAGAAATTATTTAAAGTTTCAGTTTTTTGATGCGTTCCTGGGTGTATTCCGCAATCTTTTGCCAGAGAGACTTTAATTGCTTTTTGTGGGTGCAGAGCTTTTCCGTACAGTTCTGGCAGTGAAGATAAGCGTTCGTCGTCTCGGAGAAGCGCTCAGGATACTTATAAAACGTGATCTCCCACCGCGCGAGAAGTGCCATGGAAATCACCAGAAGGCTCCAGGTATATGATTTCTGCACAAAGAAGAGCGGCGTGAACATCATGGCGTAATCCCAGTTGTAGATGCGGCAGGTACAGCAGCATTTATTCTTCAGAAGCCAGGACTGGAAGGGACAGAAAAACAGGATGCAGATCATGTCACACACGGAATAAAAGGAACACAGCAGGATCATGATGCCGTCATCTAAGATCCCCTGCATGTGCAGGGCGCCAAACACGCCGTTAAACGCGATCCAGATCAATGCCACCAGCATCACGGCGTTGTTATCCTGAATTTCGATCTTTGTATTGCCGGTCTTTACGTAGTTTTTGGCAAACTGCTTTTGGCAGCCAGGGCTTTCAAACTTGGACGGAAAGAACCGGAGGATCATTTCCACGATAAAAAACGCCCAGATGAAAACCAACACGGCCGGATGACTCTCGATCACTTGTTCAATGTCATCTCCGCCCAACAGCCGGTAGATCACGTAATAGACCAAAAGCACCAGAAACGTAAGGGATCGTGCTACCAATCTTACGTAATGATACGTGCTGACCACCGTCAGCCTGATCTTTTTTTCTTTTTTCTGTCCGGTTTCATTGCTCATTCCGGTTTCACCCCATCCTCTTTTGATTATCATTCCCCTAGGCCAAAGCCTTCCTTCTTTATTGTACACAACTTGTTATGATTTGCAAGCCTTCCAAACTACAAAAGGAAGAGGACTAGCCTCTTCCTTTTCATACTTTTTATACTTTTCAATAAACATCGTTTAGAATGCAGGGAACAACCAGATCATTCTGTAAGCGATCCTTCTGTACCACTTATCCCCGTTGTCCTCCAGATCAACGCCGTTCTCAACGCTGTTGTAGATGGACTTGAAGATCTTTGCGCCGCGAAGGAACTTCGGTACGAATTTGAAATTGTAATAGATATATGCGTGTGCAAAGATCTCACAGGAAAGCTGGCTAAGGGACATGCCGGTGATCTTCTCTTCGCTTGCGATCTGCTCTGCGATGACCTTGCAATTTGCCCTGCTGTATAATCTCTCTGCCATGGGGATGCTCATATATTTCTTTGCCACTGCTTCTCTCATTTTTCTGTCCTCCGATTCCTTCAGGTTTCCCTGTCTGTAATCTTAAGATAGCATATGGCAAAAAAACACTCCATCGGATCTCCTTACAATTTCCTTACGTTTTTGTAAGAATTCCAAGTTCCCCTCAATTCTTTTCACTCCTTGCCGGTTATGAAGGTGCTTCCCGTAACCTCTCTTCCTGCCTTACGGATTTGCCTTGTCGTAAGCGATTTGTTTAAACAGATTGTAAAGACCGCTCTTTATCACGTTATTGTCATGATCAGCGCCGGTGACCTCATACCAGATATGGTCCGTACCATTCGTTTCAAGCAGTTCGTGATAGGATTTGGGATAGGTTCCCACAACGGAATCCCTGGTTCCGCAGCAGAGAATGAATTTTTTGGGAACAACCGCGCCGTCCGCAAACTTGACTTCGCTCTCAGGAAGCTGTCCCGGATGCGTCATAAACTTGTCCGTGGTGGCCACGATCCCGGGAGCCGCCGATATCGAGCATACGTATCCAAAGAGCTCCGGCTTTTGAAGGGTGATAAAGAGCGTCTCGCGCCCACCCATGGAAAAGCCTGCGAGATAGGTATTCTCCCTGCCCGTGAGAACGGAATACTCACTCTCGATATGGGGCATCAGGTCAAATACCAGATCATTGATAAAGTTGTCGTAGGGAAGGCAACTCTCCGCGTCAAACCCAGGCTGCTGCTTCGGATCAGAAGACGCATACATGTTGGGGCAGACAACAATCGTCTCTTCGATCAGCCCATCTGCCGCCATGTTTCCGACAATCTCTTTAATCTTGTTGCTTGCGTCCCCGGAAAAGGAATACTCATTTCCAAAAATGCCGTGCAACAGATAGAGAACGGGGTATTGTTTGTCCGTATTATAATCTGCGGGAAGAAGAATGCTGTAACCCCTCTCCAGTCCGCAGGTCTTGGAATCATAGGTTCCATGGGAAAACTTCCCGTACGCAACGTTGTTGCGGGTCGCCGTAACGGTTACGGGACAACGCTCTTCGATCTCGTCATTTAGGACACTTAGGGGATCCTCGCCAACCTGCGCGACTTCCGATGAGGCTTCCGTCGTCTCATCCTCCGTCACGATACCGGTCGCAAAAGAACCTTTGTCCTCCGCGCTCATCTCATCGGATGCTTTTCCTTCTTCGGATGCCTTTCCTTCTTCGGTAACCTCGGTTATTTCACTGCTGCTTGTCACTATGCTTTCCTCCTGTTGATTCGTTCCGCATGCACATATTTGTGCAGTCATTATAAATGCGATGAAAAGTGATATGGTTTTCCTCTTCATAATTTCAACCTCTCGACGATTCTTAATTCATTATTTTATCACGTTCATCCTAAAAATGCACGAAAAAGCCCTCATCCGGACTTTTGCCAGAGTGAGGACTTCCCCTTAAGGCTTTCGAGTTCCCTTCAACGTCATTTTTTTAATAAAATCTCGTTCCCGATCAGCTCTATTTTTCCATTATCCGTCTTGACGTTAAGTCCCTCCGCGCACCAGCTTTCAAAATCCACGTCATCCCAATTCTCGCGTTCATTTTCCGGATCAAGGATGGCGCGGATGCTGATGAGGTGCGGGTCAAAATTCAGAGGATCCTCCAGGAGACCTACCATGACGTTATAACAATCTGCCCAGTAGCATCCACCGTAGGCGATAAGATTTCTCTCAGGATCATAATGAAGATCCGTGACGATAAAGGATTCTCCCACCACCCACCTGGCGTCGTGCTCATATCCCGCCGGCACGTAATGATAAACCTGCAGGGTGTCCAGATCCAGGTAACTGATCCCGTAAAGGCTTACGTGAAAGGCATAGTAACGGTGACCATTCTTATGATGGAGGATCTCCTTATGGATCCGGTCATGGCCTTCGTAATTCGTATATGCATAAAGACATGTTTCATCCTTGTAAAGCTCCGTTCGCTTTCCATAGACCTGAGCGCCCTTTGGAAGCTTATGACCATATTCCCGGGCGATCAGACAGTACCCTTCCGTCAGCTCGACCCGTTCCTCCTTCTGCAGATATTTCGCATCGAAAAGATAGGCATATTTCGCGTCCAGGGCAGGATATTTCTCCTGATAAACGTTAGAATAATCCATGCCCCGGTACTTCTTACCGCTTGCCGAAAACTCCTTGCAGAAAAAGTGCATGGACACGGCGCAATTTTCCGCGGCCAATTCCAGCAGAACATCGTATCCTTCCTGGAGCGGCGTCACTTCCACGTTTTTCAGGATCCCTCCCTGAAAGCAGTCGAGATCGTTGAGATAAGCTTTTAATTGTGCCTTTCCCTCTGAAAATCGGATCTCATTAAAATACAAATCCCAATAGGGATACTCTCCCTTCAGAAAGTCTCCTCTCAAGCATATGTGTGTAATGTTGCTTTTTTCAAAATGAGTGGAATATGCCTTTGTGATCCGGCTGCCTTTAAAACTTTGTTCCTTCAAGAAATCTAACTCGTTCATGTTTTCCTCTACAATTTCATTTGTTCAATATTGTGCAAGATCCAATTTGTCATCTTTACGTTCACTTCAAAGATGGACTGAAACTTTTCTTTCCCTGCAAACCACGCCGTCGCGATAAACTGGTTGGATAGAATGATATATGGGATCGCTTCCTTCTCCTCATCCGAAAGAGAAACGACGGCATCATAGCCATAAGTGATCTCCTTCATAACGGCGATCCACTTCTTTAGCTTCTCCTCGTTCCCTTCTTCGTAGGTTTCCGAAAGGATTGCGGTGGCGGCGTAGCAGGGATCATAGATCCTTACGTTCCGCTCGCTTAGGTCAAAATCGATAAATCCCCACTTGTCCCCGGATACAATGATATTGCTGGGATTGGGATCCCTGTGAATGATCTGGCGGGGGAGCTTGGGATACAGGCGATTCATGGCCTGCAGATACTTCTCTGTCGCTTCTTCGTCCATCCCAATGACTTCCTTTAATGCGGGAAGCGCCCAGTCGCGGACTCTCGAAAGGAGGTCCACTTCTTCTACCTCTATGTCGATCTTTTCGAGCGCGAGGTCAAGCTGTCCCACGATCTCACCTATAAAGCGCGCCTTCATTTCATACTCGTCCAAATAAACATGGCTTGCCAGGATGCCCTCGCCCTTGACGCGCTTTGATACGAAGAAATAAAGCTCTCCGTTTTCCACGTACTCCCTGCCATCCGTGGTGGGAATGACGGTGAGGGACGCAAGTCCCACGTTTTCCAATGCCTTGGAAATGCTGATGGTCTTCAGCACGTTGCCCAGATTGTTCGTGTACTTGATGACGTAATCCTCTCCAACGTACTTCGCCGTATCGCTGATCTCTCCGCTCTCGCCGTATATTACGTCGGCTACCTTTTCGTCCTGCATTCCCCAAAGGGTCAGCATTTCCGCAATTTTCTTATGACTTAACATGATCTGTTCCTCCTGAAATAAATTGATCCTGTAAGGCTTTTTCACCTTAAACTTCCGGAGGTAATCAGCAGGCGTATATCCCAGCTCCCGCACAAAGGATTTATAGAAGCCGGCATAGGTCTCAAACCCATATTCCAGCGCCACGTCAATCTTTTTGCGGCCGGTGCCGATCTCATAAATGGCATTCAGAAGCTTTCTTTTCAAGATGTATTGCATGACCGGCATTCCCACTTCCGACTGGAAAATCCTGTAAAAATGAAAGACCGAATATCCCGCAAGCTCAGCCAGCTCCGTTGCCGTCATCTCCGCCCGAAGATTGCTCTCGACGTAATCAATTGTGTTCTGTATGCTTTCCTTATACACGCTGCTACCCCCTTCCTACGAGTTTTTTTGTAGCTACGTAAGAATCATATCTCAGGTTGGGGAACAAAAGATTTCCTGTTTTGTCACTTTTTCAAAAATTACCTAAATCACTTGAGTTGTCCGTCTTCGGTCAGAGGATAGCATGCGAAGGTCATCGGAATCAAAACCTCGTCCTCCTTCCACTCCATCGCCTTACTGTTAAAAGCGACGCGAATCAAATCGCCAACGTTAAAAGAGGCTTTCGTCTTCGGTATTTTGACCCTTGTCACTTCCTTCCAGTTCCACTCAGCAATGGGTTTTAAGACAAAATATGTTTCCGTGATCTCTACAACCTCTCCATTAAAATAATCACAGCTAGCGACGACTTCCTCTTTCTTTTCCGGTTTTTCTCCTAAGCCATGCCGTAAAATGATTAACAGGACAAGCAGGATTAAGAAAAGAACACAGAATATGACGTAAATTAGCTTATGAGTTTTTTTGATCAACGTTCTCCTCCACATGCGTCATAGACCTTGTTAAATATGTCTTCCGGAATCTTCACAAAGTACCAACCAAGAGGCTCGTAACCAACGTAACCGCCTTCGAACAGGCGAAGACAAACTACGGATCCATCCTCCAGGGTAAGGTTTAAGTGCGCCTGATTGTGATGATAGATGGACTGCCCGGCAGACGCCTTGGGATCATAAGTGTCAACAAAACTGCAATTATCCGCCTGCTCCATAAACTGATCCCAGACGTCGGCAGCGAAACTAACTTCGTGATAAGTACCCATGCCGTAATCCCAATCCTCATGGGTTTGGTATTCCATTTTCGCTATTCTTCCGCTAATCTTCAGCCTGTCTTCAAAAAGGTCTCTGCCTTTTGTGAGCGTGATGCCATTTAAGCATTCATAAAACTGGATCCAAAGCTCTGGCTGACCATTTTCATCAGGGGTTTCCATGCAGGTACAAATGCGAAAGCCCGCATCATATCCCTTTACCGCATACACCTCTCCCCCTATGGTCGAGGCAAACTCCGTGGCATAATCCTCCTGGGAAGACCATTCATCGATATTACCCTTCGCCGTGCCTAAGTGATCACCCACAAGGGACCGGATCTTTTCCGCATCCTCTCCAAAGTAATCAGGCCCCTGCGTATAGATGCGGCCTTGATAAACCACAAGTCCAATCATGTCCATGGCGACGCCCTCGGAAGATTTTGGCAATTCCTTGGCGGGTATGAAAACGCCCTCCTTGTCTGAAATAACCACTTGGTTTCCTTCGGACGAAGGATTCTTTGCTGAGTTCTTGTTTGTTGAAGCACCTGCCCGGTTATCCGCGGTAAGCCCGTGATTTCCCTCCTGCGTTCCGCCCGAAGCCTTCCAATTCACAAAAACTGCCAGCAGGACAAAGCATATGAATGCCGCGCACGCTGATGCCATTCCAATAGTCTTGCGTCTTTGTGCCTGCTTTGCGCGGTATTCTTCCCGTCGCTCAAATAAATCTTTTACCATTTCCTCAGAATTCTTCATAAGAATAGCCCTCCTTTTCCAGCTCCGACTTTAAGGCCTGTTTTGCACGATAAAGGAGATTTCTTATTTGACGGGAATTCTTATTCATTGCTATCTTCGTTTCTTCGTTCGAGAGCTCTTCAAAATACGTAAGCCACAACACTTGCTGATAGTCCGGTGAAAGCCTTTTTAGCACTTTGTGAACCAGGATTTTCCGTTCTTCCCGAAGGTAAGCTTGCTCTAAATTGGATTCATCGCTAAGATAAGCTTCCATGTCCTCGATGGGCGTGTCTGCCTGCTTGGAATGATGCCGCAGGTAATCAACTGCCACATTCCGCCCTATGGCATACAGCCATGACTTGAACGAAGATTTTCCTGAAAATCTGGGCTTCTTGACCATCAGACGAAAGAACGTGTCCTCCGCAAGCTCTTCCGCAACGTAAATATTCTTCACGTAACTGATCAGATAGAGAATAAGACCGTCTTTGTAATCTCCGACGATTTGTACAATGCCTTCATCATCGCCATCCAGGAAACGGCGGTAGCTACTTACACCGTTGTCCATCGACTGTCTCCTTTCCAAAAGGAATTTTGATTCCCTTCTCCTATTAGTCGTAAAGAAGTGGCTAACGTCTCACCTCGAATTGAGTAATTTTTGAAAGTATTTAAATCTCTTGCTTGGGTTTGATTAATTTCTATGCGACAAATTGGAAACTCTTCGTCTCTTTATTTACCTATGTTCAACAAACTGGAAGCTATCGACTTCTATGCTTCCAATCGATAACCCTCGATTTGTCGCCTCAGTGCCCTGCCTGCTCGGGCACAAAGACTTCTTAGTTTCCTGTTTTTTCGTCCAAAGCCTTTTCCGAAAATCATCTATTTTGTGCCCGAGATGCATAAAAACGCCCTCTAGGGCACAAAAATTTTTTCATTTTCTGACCGCAGCAGCACTAGCGTCAGTACAAACAAATTATTTTGTGCCCTGGTCGAAGAAAAGCGCTTTCTAGGGCACAAAAGCTTCTTTTCTTCTTGACTCTGCCATCCATCAACACCTCAGCAAGCCAAAGAGTTTGTGCCCTGCACGCAAGAAATCTTCAGCTCGGGCACACATGCTTCTTTTTTGATGGCATTATGCCGGGATTAATCCCGTGCAAAAGAACAAATCACATTGATAAACAACGCTCAAACATCTCAATAAATACTGAGTTATCACGGCAAACAGCGATTTATCCAAACAAACCAGCCCCACAAACCCCGATTTCCCGAACAGAATTCCTTGCCTCTAAATTTTCATCTTTCTTTTACCAAAATACGAAAAGGTATTCTAGCTATTTAACATTGCTTGATAACAATCCCAGATGGCGAAGAAGTCACTGCTTCTGTCAGCGTATCCGGGATAAAAGTTCTTGGTCAGCTGGTCGTAGGTTAGGGCGGCCGCATAGAGATGGTCTGCGATCCGGCGTGCGGTTGCATCACTCATTTGGAAAGGCATCTTCCCCAAAGCTTTTACGTACTCCAGTTCTTCCGCATAGCCATACCGGTGATGATTGGTTCCATACTCCAAATCCCGCAGGACCATCTGCATCACAAGGGTTTCATTACAATTCACGTTCGCAAGATGGCTACTGATCAGATAATCCCTGCGGTAAAGCTTCGCAAGGGCCTGGATCTGTACGAACCAAAAGCGGTTGACGTTTTCCATGGGCCAATTTGCATTCTCTTCTACGGGAGCACGTTCTTTTTCAATACTTATTACAATGCTTCCATTGCTCACGTCTCGATCCCCAATGTTTAGCTCTTCATGGTTAAACTCTGGTTCTCCAAGCCCAGGGCCAATTTCCCCAGGGTTTCGCTCCACACCCTCGCTAAATTCAAAATCAAATCCAAAATCATACCGCATTCCGTTCTTGAAGATCATGCGGTACATCCGGTTTTCCGGGACGTAACACCATCCTAGCGCGGTCTCTTCCGTCACGCCAAAGCGATCGATCCGCTTCATATAATCTTCTGCCGTGACTGATCCATCCTTGGGAAGACGCACTTTTACAGACAGGTCAACGTCGCTGAAACAGTCATGATAGCCTGCTTCAAACGCGCGCCTGCCATCGTCTTTCATGGTATCGCGGTTGATGATCACGTCTCTGACTTTCGCATTTAGAATCTCGGGAAGGGTAAAGATTTCTTCCAAATATCTCAGAAACGCTTCTTCCATATTCTCTTTTGATAAATCAATCCTCTTGCAAGTCTTATCCATCTATGACTCCTCTGGGAAGTTGATTAATTAATGCCTGCCGCTCATTTGGGCAAAAGCTTTGCAAACACCTATATCAAGAATTTTATACCGTCAGTTCGATCAAATTTCCCTCGATCGCAACGATACAGGATTCATAGTATCCGTCGCCTGTCGTCCGGGGACCGCTTAGAACCTCATAGCCTGCTGCCTTCAGCTGATCCGTCAGTTCATCCACCCTCTCCTTACTGCCAACGGAAAAGGCGAGATGCGCATAGCCCGTGCGGTCCGGAGACTTTCCTTCCTCCGCCATGCCAGGTTTGTTCATAAGTTCAAGCCTTGCCCCGTCCTCAAAGGAAATAAAATAGGACCGAAAGCCCGTGTTTTGATTATGGTATCCTCCGTTTGACGTTCCATTCAAAAACTCTACGAAGAAATCCCTTGCCTTCTCTAAGTCATTTACGTATGCGGCAACGTGTTCTATCTTCATTCTCTCTCTCCTAACATGCTTTCCTTACGACGTATCTCGCTTTCCCTTTGAAAATGTCGTCTACTCTACGATGTCTGAGCCAAACGAACTCTCTCACTTTCCCTGGGAAATTCTGCTTACTACGCATAATCCGAGTCGATCAGTTCCTTCGCCTTCCGCAGTATGGGCAACTCACGATTGGCGATCAGCCTGCCAATCTTTGTCTCCCTGCGCTTTTCATACTCGGCGACTGCCTCTTCAAACTTGAGCTTTAGCGTGGACAGGTGGAAGCTCTCGATCTCATCCTGGGTAAGGTGCTTCTCCCCAAAGGAAAGCACCTTGCACAAGAAGTAATTATTCAAATTATGGCGGTGGATCAAATTGTAATAGTCGCTGACGGTTCCGATCTGACAAAGAACCTCGACGGTGACGCCCAGTTCCTCACTCAGCTCGCGCTTGATCGCCTCAAGCAGGTCTTCCCCCGCCTCGACGCCACCTCCTGCCGTCTCAATGATGGTTGCCTTTCCAAAGTCATCGTCTCTCCTGGCTCTCACAAAATAAAAATACCCATCCTCGTCAAAACAGATCCCTCTCGCGATCCTTCTGTCATGATCCGTATATTCAAAGGGCCATTCCTCATCCCGAAGCTCTAATTGCATGCCGTCACTTTTCAACTCGATTCTCCTCCAGAATTTTCAATCTCTTTCCAGATCCTGCTTTATGATTTTTTTGCCTTCTGACTCAGTTTACTCGTTATCCGGCACATGGCTTCGATATGCATGATCCAATGGCGCGAAAACGGCATTTTGATCAAACCCTTTACGTCTTTTCCGCACCAATAGTCGATCAGCCAGAATGCGTTTTCATCCGTGCTGACGTAATTTCCGGCGATCAGTTTTTCCTTGTCAGCGTCCGTGAACTTACGCTTCAGTTCCTTATATTCCAAGCCTTTCAGCAGTTCATTCGTGGAATTCATGACTGCCTTCGCATACTCAAAAACTGATTTCACGTCCAGCTTCTTTGAAAACTCGGCGATCTGCTCGCCCTGAAGCTCGTTGCCGGTGGTGATGATGGGACTCTTTGTCTTCTTAAGCCAATGCTCTCGGAAAAGGACCTGCTCATCCTGCAGGATCATCGAATGCGCCACGATGTCCTCAATCCGGAAAATATGCCAGATGGAATAGACCAAGGTCTTGGAATGATATCCTTCCGCCCCTGCAAAAGGCATCTGCCAAAAGGCTTCCGCCGGGTATTCCCTAACGATCGACGCGATCTGCTCAAACAAATCCTTTCTAAGCTCAAGAAGAACCTCGATCCCTTCCGGAAAAGTCTTTTCCTTTCCGATGAGCTCCTGCATTTTTTTGTTTTTTTCCGCCCATTCCCGATTCATGCATTTACCCCCCTATTTCGAAAAATGC
>JAFZNO010000129.1 GCA_017552985.1 Lachnospiraceae bacterium | reverse complement strand
TCTCTATTTCTTTTTTCGTAAGTATATTTTCGAATAAAGGTTTTTCATACGAATAAGAATTTTCATTTAATAGGGTATCCAATCTTTCTCGTTGTTCATTTTCACGCAATTCATCATAAATATACCCCGCGCCAAAGACAGTTTCCTTATAGTATTTTCCTACGCACCATTCATATGCTGCATCGTGATGATCAACATAGACGACAGCGCAATACTCTCCTCCCGTTAAAAAAATGATTCGTAAATCGGAATTTACCCTCGCACTTCTAAATCTACTATCACATTTTTCTTTTTCGATCTTATGAACACTCAAAGAAGGCGTGGTGATATCATCCTTCATCATCTTAATTGTATTCATTACACTCTTTCTATCTTGATTCCCAAGTTTAACAAGGCACTCAAAAAAGCTTTCATTCAGTACTATTTTTTTCTCCATCGTAGGTACCTCTGCCATAATATTACAAACTATTTACCTAAACCAAATTTCCATAAAACCAATTATTTTGCTACCTTATCAGTAGGTAGAAATGTTAATCTAGCGCAGTTTTATTTTGTTTTCTCAAAGCTCATTATTTTTCCCGTGGCGCAATTCAAGCCCCATTACCTACATAAAACTTACTAATCCTTTCACATTTTAGCAATGGTTGGAAAATTAAATTAAGATTATCTGCGAAAACTTATTTATAGATCTTCCTGTCAAACGACTATTTTCAACGGACATATTAAGACACCGCTGAAGCTTAATTGCCCGCGCAAAATCTTTCACAAATGAACCGCTATTTTCTTTGTGAAAACTAGTAATATTATACTATTTTTCTTCTCAAATGTCAGCAAGATCTTTAAACTCCAAAAATTTCGTCTATGGAATACAATGCATTTAGTTCTAAACAAATTTATCCAAAACCGTTGATAGAAATATTAGATTCAGCTATTTATGATAAAAGAGGCACGCAGATAAAGTGGAACTTACTTTTTCATTTAATCGATTCGATTCATACTTCGCTCTAAATCGTTCTTCACTTGAATCTTCATATAAAAATCTCTACCAATCTATATCTTTTTGCTCTGCATAACGCCTTCTTCTACATCTTAGCAGAAGATTTCCTCTATTTTTCCAACATCCTCTTCCCTTACCATGTTCTCGCCCCCATGTATCGCCACATCAATGTCCCTCTGCGTTCTCAGCACGTACTTGCTCTCGATCGGGCTGTTGTTCTGTACAAAGAAAACATAACCTTCGATCCAAACATGAATGTCGTTCTCCTTTAAGAATCTCGACAGGATATAGATTTGGCGATTCACTTGTTTGATTGGATTGCGCACAATCTTTTGATAAAAGGATCCGCCTGGCGTCATTTTGGTTTTGATCCAATCATCGTCTTCCTCTTCCCCGAATAGCTCTCCGGAGTAATTCTTAACCTCGATGATGAAGATACCATGCTTGTTGATGATCAGGTTGTCGAGCTCCGTTTCTTTCCCTTCCGCCATGATCCTAACATTCGTGAGCATAATGTCATCATCGTGCAAGATTTCCTGAATGACTGTGCTGGCGAAGTTCTCCCCTAGGCGGCCTGCGCGCTTCTCTGGCAGTTCGATCCCGCTCGGGCCCAACTTGGTAAATAGCCAGCCAAAATACAGGAGTATGCATGTGAAAAATAATATTAGAAGTATTATTATATCAGCTTCCATACACTTCCTTCATCCCCTCTATCTCCCCCTTAAACTTCTCCACGACCTCCTCCGGCCCCAAGATCTTCACTTCTCCCCCAACGCAAAGATCCACCCTAAGAATTGATCGCTTAAGGCCACTTCCACTATAATCTCAGACCATCCTTTCTTCTTCGACGGCCGGATCATGAGGTCCTTTCCGAAGCGGTCGATAAAGAGGCCCACCATTTCGTTGTCAAAGCCGATCTTCACTTTGACGGGCTCGCCGCCAAACATCCCGAAGCTCATCTTGGCATATTTCGCGAGGTTAAAGTCCTTGAAGGCATCACGGCCGGAGCGTTTCACGTCAAGGATCTGGATGCTCTTGAGCTTGTCGACGCGGAAATGTTTGATGCGGCCTGCCTCCTCGTCAAAGGCGATCAGATAGTAATTCTCGTCATCCCAGGTAAGGGCCCAGGGGCTTACCACGTAAGGCTCCTCCCGGTATCGCTCCAGCTTCTTTTCCGTATTCCACTTCATGTATTCGAAACGGATCTGCTTGTTCTCGGCGATGGCCCGGTGCACGTCATCCACGAAGTAATAAATGCTCTCGTTCATGGTCTTCACTCTGCCCTGCACCACGACCTGGCGTTTCAGCTGGGCAGCCTCGTACTCACTGGCCATGCTGGTCAGCTTCTTGATCAGCTCATTGGATTTCTTTTCCGTGATAAACTTCGAGGATTGGATGGCGTCCACGAGGAGTTTCAGCTCCGCCAGTTCGAACTGCTTGCTGCCAACGTGATAATAATAATTCCGCCCCACCTTCTCGCCGATCACGTCGATCCCAAGCACCCGCAAGGTCTCAAAATCATCATACAGGCTCTTCCTGTCTGCCGTAACGCCATAGGCCTCCAATGCCTTCCGGATTTCAGGCATGGTGATCATGTGCTCGTCATCCGTCTTTTCCGTCATAATGCGGCTCAGGTAATACAGTTTCAGCTTCTGATTTGTTCCCTTCGGCATGGAAGCACCTCCTCGCGTGACAATTCATGATAAATATGTTCTATTATATCACATTTCAGTTGTTCGCGATAGAGTTTTCGCAATATTTGCCAAGGAATTGCGTTAAAAATCCACCAGGTAAATGCTGATGTTGACCTGTCGGAAGGACCCCTTCGGCTCATTGCGCTTGACCTTTGCCGTCAGGTATTTCCCTGCATCCATAAGCCTGGTGAAAACGATGTTGTCCCTCTCAGGAACGTAGCCAAGCTTTCTCTTCTTTTCATCCAGTACCAGAATTGCATTCTCATCAAAGCGGTTCTCGGGTTCCCTCTGTAAAATCAGCTTATCTCCGACCTTGAGGTCATCAAAAACCGTCTCATCCTTCACGTATGCAGTCCCCGCCACGTAGGAGTCAAACAGCAGTATTTCATGGCTTAGCGGCTTGATCAGGTCTCCCAGGGGATTGTCCCTCACCAGGGCAACCATGTTCTTTTTGCTGATCGTCAATCCATTTTCCATATGATTTTCGCACCTCCTTCGCGAAGCATGTCGTCCAGCGTCCTCGTCAGGCTTTCCAGGTATTGCTTAAAATCCTCTCCTTCCGCCACAAGCTGCTCCCTGTATGCTGCCTTTTTCTCCTCGTCCCTGAGCAGCTCGCCATAGGTATAGGGCTCCGTGTTCAGGATGTCGTTGATCTGGCGTTCCACCCGCTCGATGCGCTCCTCAATGTCTTTCGTGTTAAGCTCAAAGCCCTTCTCTCCCAGTTCGTCCAACGCCCGGAGAACCAGCACCTCCAGGTCATCCAGTTCGTCAACGTCACTGCGCTGATACGCGACCACGATCCGCATCCAAAGATCCTTTAGCTTCTCATTCTCCATGGTCTTTTTATTGACATCCGGATGGATGAGCTTCGCCAATTTCCGGTAGATCCTCTTCGCCCGGTTAAAGCGGTACGAGCCAATGATTTCAGCCTTTTTCGCGTTCTCCGTATCCGTAATCATCTCCCTCAGCTGCGCGTGATAGAGCTGCATCTCCTGCTCAATTTCCGCATGCATCCGCTCCACGTCGATTGCAAGTCCCCTGTTCATCCTCCGCCTGCAGTAACTGATGGTCTTTTTCTTTTTGATGCATTCTATCTTCAGTTCGAAATTCGCCGTGATGAGATCACCGAATTCCGCCGTGTAGGAGGTCATGTAGGACTCCGCCTCCTTGAAGAGCTGATCCCTTCTGACCAACAGCTCCGCATACTCCTCATATCTGGCCTGTTCATCCGTATTCACTTTGATCATGTTATTCCCGCTCATCTCACTACCTCCAAATCATAGAATTCATCATATACTTCCGTGAATTTATACTTGCCGATCACTGCCTTCTGGCAAAAGTCCTCAAAGCTTCTGTACCACTTGCCATTATGGCCGATCGCCCGCTCCCCGTTTTCTTCGGTCACTTCGATCCCGATCCTCTTGCCTCTGTACTTCATCGCATATTTTCCAGGCTTCTCCGTGAGGTGGAACAGGTCGTAGAAGTCCGCTCTTTTCATGTCAAACGGCGTTAGCCCGTACAGGAATCGCACGATCCGCCCCATGACTTCAATGTGCCCCCAGAACGCTTCTGCGGCCAGGCGCTCCGCCATGAATTGCTTTGCCTTCCTCAGGAGTTTTATGGCTTCCGCCTTGTTCCCCTGCTCCGCCCGGATCCCCGCAAGCCTCAGGCAAACCTCCGGATAAGGATCGTTTAGAAACATGGGATTCTTGATCTCTTCATAAATTTCTTCGATCATCCCGCAGTACTTCTCCTCATCCTTCTCCACGGCACACCCGAACCGGTACATGTCCGCCAGCTTGTACTTACACCACAGACTTCCCTTCCCGTCCTCATTTTCCGCTCCCTTGGAGAAGTAATAAAATGCCTTTTCATAATCCTTTTCCCCGTGTTGTCCATAGTACAACATGTATCCAAGCTCTTCCATCGCCGGCTTGTACCCATACTCCGCCGCCATCTCCAAGTACTTGATCTCAACGTCGAACCGCTTCTTGCTGCAGTAGTGCCACGCCAGCTCGCACATGTACTTTGGCTCCTTTGTCTCCTCGATCAAATACCCCAACGCTTCCGTAAACGTGAACTCATCATCTTCCGTCGGATTGGACCTATCATAATAATCCTGCACCGCCTTTAACGCTATTGCAGTATTCATACCCAGCCTCCCTTCCCTGTTTGGCTTATTTACTTTCCAGTTTGTCTTACTGCCTTACTGTCTATCCTGTCTTAAGGATACTTCCCGTGCTGTCCTATAAAAATGCCTAGGTTGTTTTCGGGCGGGGTTTCGGGCGGGTTCAGGCAATTACTTAGCGGGGCCAGCGTGTCTCTGGCTGGACCAAGACACAAAAAAAGACAAGGCGCTAACGCCTTGCCTTCTTACCCAATTTCCGGTCATCCCGCGGATCAAGCCCAATAAACTTATGCCTTCGACATAACTATGTCATCCATTTTTACCCCCAGCATTGTCGCCAATATCATGAGGTTATCGATCGTGGGAAGGTTCTTCCCGTTGATCCACTTATATACCGGATACGGCGAGGAAAACCCCATCACCATTTGTATGTCCTTCACGGTGATCCCTGCCGCATTCTTTAATTCATTGATTCGCTCGCCCGTCGCCTTCATGTCTATCACGGGCACTTGTTCATATAATATCATCTTTTTATCCTCATCATGCCATTTCATAGTAGCTGTTTTCTTCTCATCTCGCAACTTCATGGCAGTTATTTGCTACTTATCTCGCTACTGAATGGCACTTATTTGCTCATTATCATGCTACTTGCTAATTCTGTCGGCGATGGAACTTGCCGCGTAGGACTCCGGCTTCACCTTGCAATCATAGCCGCAGGCCTTGATCCAGCCCACTAGTCCAGGAATCAGTTCCTT
>JAFZNO010000128.1 GCA_017552985.1 Lachnospiraceae bacterium | reverse complement strand
TTTGTTGCCATCTGCATTCCGTCTCGCCTGCGGAAGCAACAATTTCCCGAATTCTTGCCTATTTTGTTGCCTTCCACCTCATCAGAAAAAACGGTAGGCTATGAGCTCTGAGGACGAGGTCAGTGGGGCATTATTTTGGACCACTAACCCCGTCCCCATGGCCCACTTTAGCCCCACAAACCAAGGTTCGTCGAGTTGCTTGCCCGCCTTGCAAAACCAGCTTCAAACGATTTCTTTTCCCATTTTTCCTTTTCCAATCAGAAAATGTATAATTATACATTATATACACTTTATATTCAAATAATTAGTATATTTATTGAATATTTATCCGCGGAATTTGTATTTTTTGTCAATATTATTCTTGCTTTTCCCGCGAACCTGTTGTATAGTGGATTCAAGTTTGATAATTATACGTTCACAAGGAGGAATCATCATGAAAGAAAAAGTCATTCTTGCTTATTCCGGCGGACTTGACACCACCGCCATCATTCCTTGGCTCAAGGAGAATTTTGACTACGAAGTAATCTGCGTCTGCGTTGACTGCGGACAGGCAGAGGAGCTTGACGGTCTGGAAGAGAGAGCAAAGTTCTGCGGCGCTTCCAAGCTGTATATCGAGAACGTGGTTGACGAGTTCTGCGACGAGTATATCGTTCCCTGCGTTCAGGCAAATGCCATCTATGAGAACAAGTACCTGCTGGGCACCTCCATGGCTCGTCCCCTGATCGCAAAGAAGCTGGTTGAGATCGCCCGCAAGGAAGGCGCTACCGCGATCTGCCACGGCGCTACCGGTAAGGGTAATGACCAGATCCGTTTCGAGCTGGGCATCAAGGCTCTTGCTCCCGACTTAAGGATCATCGCTGCATGGCGTAATGACAAGTGGACCATGGATTCCCGTGAGTCCGAGATCGAGTACTGCAAGGCGCACGGCATCAACCTGCCCTTCTCCGCAGACTCCTCCTACAGCCGCGACCGCAACATCTGGCACATCAGCCATGAGGGTCTTGAGCTGGAGGATCCCGCAAACGAGCCCAACTATGATCACCTGCTGGTTCTTGGCACCACTCCTGAGAAGGCTCCCGATCAGGGCGAGTACGTGACCATGACCTTTGAAAAGGGTGTTCCCACTTCCGTAAACGGCCAGAAGATGAAGGTTTCCGACATCATCCACAAACTCAACGAGCTCGGCGGCAAGCACGGCATCGGCATCATCGACATCGTTGAGAACCGCGTTGTTGGCATGAAGAGCCGCGGCGTTTATGAGACTCCTGGCGGAACGATCCTCATGGAGGCTCATCAGCAGCTTGAGGAGCTCATTCTTGACCGCGACACCTACGCAATGAAGAAGGAAATGGGCAGCCGCTTCGCAAGCCTTGTTTACGAAGGAAAGTGGTTCACTCCCCTTCGTCAGGCTGAGCAGGCATTCATCCAGGAAACCCAGAAGCACGTAACCGGCGAAGTAAAGTTCAAGCTCTACAAAGGCAACATCATCAAGGCCGGCACGACTTCTCCTTACACTCTGTACAATGAGAAGATCGCATCCTTCACCACCGGTGACCTCTATGATCACCACGACGCAGAAGGCTTCATCAACCTCTTTGGTCTCTCCTGCAAGGTTCGCGCCATGAAGCTTCAGGAGCAGGGCATCGACCTCCTCGACATGTAATTTGCCACGCGTTCCCTACGGCTCATCCCTCAGCTTCTTCGGGATCGCAGTCAACTCACTTTTGAGTCGCGGGAGCGTATCTGCTGACACATTTTGCGAAGTAAAAAAAGCCGTAGGCATTTGGCCTACGGCTTTTTGCATAAATGGTAACGTAATTCAAAACTTGCCGCAGAGTACGCAGTGCCCCAACCCGTGTTCCAAAACCACCCCGCAAGGAAATCTGGGGAAATGCGTCTTTCTCTCTCTTGATATTTTCAGGGATTTGCCGCATAATGAACTTAATGAGTCAGAAGCATGGAGGTGTTTATGAAACAGTACGTGATCATCATCTTAATCGTTTATCTCCTGATCATGAACCTGATTGGCTTTATCTTAATGGGTGCGGATAAGAAAAAGGCCAAGGCCGGTGCCTGGCGCATTCCGGAGAAAACCCTATTCCTGCCCGCCATCCTCGGGGGCAGCATCGGTGCGATCGCCGGCATGCAAGTCTTCCGCCACAAGACCAAGCACTGGTATTTCAAGTACGGCATGCCCGCAATCCTGATCCTTCAGCTCATTGCGGCCGGCGCGATCTGGTACTTTGTCGCTAAATAAATTTTGCATAAAATCGCAAAGGAGAAAGCAAAGATGCACGTGGCAATATGTGATGACAATGGTGCAGACCGGAAGCAATTAGAGCGTCTTCTAAAGCGCGAGTCGGATAAGCGCGCGGCGACCACGGGCGTGCTCTACGTGGATTCCTACGGAAACGTGGATGCGCTTTTGGCGAACGCGCTCATGTATGACGTGTTTTACGTCGACGTCTGTCTGACGCCCGGCGTGAGCGTGAGCGACGTGGTGGACGGCCTTAGAAAAAAAGGCAGCACCGCCCCCATCGTGCTCTGCTCTTCTAAGATCAATTACCGCGAACAAAGCTTTCCCGAGAACGTCTTCTTTCTCGATAAGGCCATCAAGGTCTCTGAACTGTCAGAAAGCATTGATCAGGCCTTAGCCATCAAGGATTCCGCCCCTTCCGTCCTGGAGCTTCGCGACGAGGAAGGCACGATCTACGTAACGGAGGACGAGATCCTCTACGCCGTGGCAAAGGGCCGCGTCGTTCTTGTCACGCTGACAAACGGCCGCACGAAGCCCCTTCGCACGGACCTTCTCAACTTATTTTCCCAGTGGGCCGCAAATCATGATTGTTTCGTTCCGCCCACAAATCGCTTTATCCTAAACTGCAATCATATCAAGAAGCTAGGCTTCGCCTCTGCAACCATGTCAGACGGGAAGAAGTTCTTCCTCTCCCACTCAACAAAGTCCTATGCCATCCTCCTGATGGAGCACCTGGCGTCGCAGAAGGAAGATGAGGAAGCCTAACCAACGAATGTTCCAACTTAACAATCGCGTTTAAGACGACATGCCGTTCGTCAATCTTCCTTAACGGCACGTGCGTGTCGTTGTCTCACGGTATAATCAATCATACGGATGGGAGATTTCCATGATAGCCCTGCAAATCACGTCAATGAAACAATTTATGAATGAGCTACTGACCGGCGATGCCTTCGACATTTTTCTTCTCGAGGAGGCAACGATCTCGACCGCGATCACGATTTCCATCGATGGTCACGTCAACGTCGACTTCTATCCCATCGCCGAGCGAACGCCGGAGCTCCTGCCCTATGAATACCAGCCCTGGAGCGAAATGAAAGGCCTGTGCTTCGACCTCATCAAAGGAAAGCGCACGCCCCTAAATCTAAAGTTTGTGATGCAGTTGAAACCTGACAAGGTAAAGGCCATGCTCGAAAAGGAAAAACTTGCCTCCAAGGCCGCGTCACTCAAGTCCCTGGTCCTCACCATCAAGTACGACGGCGGCAAGGCCATCCTCACAACCGGCTCCTCCTATCAGACCTTCGTCATGGATAAGACGGCGGACGTGGTCTGGGACCGCCAGATCAGCAAATACCTTGCCATGAAAGGCATCCAGTTCGAAATCCTGTAATAAAATAACCGGTCTGCCCCGATGACGCCATCTCACCATGAATCCATGGCAATGGCACGGGCAGGCCGGTTTTCTTATGTCCTTCTTATTCCGAAATCCTTGCGGCTTCTACGTCCGCATAGTAATTCTCCTCCAGGATATACGCACTGAACTGATAGCGGTCCTTCACGTCCTGTTGTTTGTCTTTCAGATACGCTTCCTGCTGATCCTCAGGCACGATATAGTTGCCCTGCTCATCCTTGAGCCAGATCGCCTCTTTCGTCTTGCGGTTGTAGATCACGCCGTCCGACACAAAGCTTCTGTCATTGAAGATGACCAATCCCTCATGATCCGAGAAGATATCCTTTCCCGCATACATTCTGGAATCATACTCCATGCCAAGCAGGTTCAGGATCGTCGGCAGCAGGTCCACGGAACAGCAAGGCTTATCGATCACGATGGGATTCTCCTCAAATGCCACGTTCCACATGATCAGGCTGTTGCGGAACACGTCCTTGCCGTATGCCAGGCTCTTTCCCGCCAGCTCGTCATACTCTTCCGTCGTCATGGCATAGGGATAATGATCCGCGCTCATAACGATCAGCGTTTTCTCCAATTGTCCGGCATCCTTGAGCTGTTGCAGCATGTACTCAAGCGCCTTGTCGAGCTCCACGTGACAGGCAATGTAGGCCTGCCCGTTCTCCGAGAGCGGCAGGTCCTTCACCGCATCTTTATTCTTCGCCGACATGGAATTGCCGCGGAAGTTATAATTCATGTGACCTGACACCGTCATGTAGTAAACAAAGAATCTCTCGTCATTTACGTACTCCGGCATCGTGCTGACCATCATCTCGTAATCCGACGCAGGCCAACGTTTTGCGCCCTCCATCTGGAAGACGTACTGACCATACTCCTTCGCATCCAGATCACCCAAGTTGCAGGCCTTAAAGAGATACCCGAGGTTCGGATGCGTCCTGTGTCTGTCATAATAGGACAGCGTGTTGTTGTGATAAGCCCGGCTCTGGATTCCCGTGCGGTTATAGAATCCCGCAAGCGTGTACGGCATCACGTTATCCGCGCTCTTTCTCATGCTGAACTGACCATCCGGGATCAGGCCCGTGTTGTTCACGTACTCGCCGTCACTCGTACTCGTCTGCCACAGCGGCACGTAATAATTGTTGAAAACAAAACCCGTGTGGATCATGTGATACAGCGTCGGCGTAATGTCCTCCCTCACGGCATAGGTGGAAAAGCCTTCCGCCGTCAGGAAGATCACGTTATAGCCTTCAAAGAGTCCCGTGTACGCGTTCGTCATCGTGGGTTGCTCGTTCAAGATATACTCAGCAAGCCAAGATTGCTTTTTATTGTCCGCCATGGAGAGGAGTGCTTCCTGATCCAGCGCAAAGACGTGCGGGCTGGGAATGAATACCTCCGGCTCCGGCGTAGTCTCCACGTTTCCCTCGCCATCCCCCGGCTGCCCGTCTTCCGTTCCGGGATTTGCCGTCTGCTGCGGGATCGTCACCTTCACGCCAGGCGTCGGGGAAGGCACGTCCGCCTGACCAAGCTGCCCCGCAGGGCCCTGACCAGGATTCTTCTTTCCCGCGAATCCCAGGTTTTCAAAAATCCGTCCGACGGACAGGGCCGTATCCCGCTGCAATAAGGGATGTACGCCCAGGTCCTCTGCCACGTACAGCGGCTCGATAAAATCCTTGTAATCCTCGTAATAATTGGCTTCCTTTGCCTTGCCCACCGCCATGTTGATGATGCAGGCGAAAAGGCAAACCACAAAAGCCACAAGACATCTCATGAACTTCAGGGAGTTCATCTTGGGGAGCTTCAGCTTCTTCTTGTGAAGCATCACGCTGATCACGACGCCGGGCGCAATGATGAGAAGCAAGAACGGAGAAACCTGGAAGATTCCCGTGAGCGCTTCCCTCCAATAGTTTGTCAGTGCATCCTGTCCGCCGCGGAAAACGGCCTCCCAAAGCAACGTCTGCTTAAAGATGTGCAGATACGTGATCTGCGCTGCCGTCCATAGGATGGACCACCAGACAAATATCAGGAAGAATACCTTCTTCGCCTTGCGCTTCGCAATCATGACGATCATTGTTTCCACTGCCGCCCAAGTCATTGCAACAGATATCGTAAAGAGCAAGTTTCCGGGCTTCCACCCGAAACCGCTGACGTGATATATGATCTCCGTCCATATGATCAAACCTGACAAACTTAACCAAATCATCAACATTTTCCGTTACCCGCATCTTCTGTTCAAAATTACGTCTATTTCTTCATCTTGGAGCGAAAAACAAGGCTCGCAAGATATCCAAAGATCAAGGCCGCAGAAGTCCCGACGGCTCCTGCCCGAAAGCCTCCCGCAAACAGCCCCAGGGGCCCTTCCTCCGCCATCGCCTCGCGAACGCCGTTCATCAGCACGTGCCCAAAGCCAAGAAGCGGCACGCTGACTCCGGCACCGGCAAACTCCAGCATCGGTTCATACAAACCAAGTGCGCTCAGCACCGTTCCGCTGACCACCAATAACACCATGATCCGCCCCGGCAGCAGCTTCGTTTTCTCCATCAAAAGCTGCACCAGCGCGCAGATCAAACCGCCAATCAAAAATGCTTTAACGTAATCCATTGCAGATCTCCCTTCAACGCCGGAGAGGCTTTTCTCCCGTTTGGGGCTTCCGCTCCCACTTTAGGCATCTTCTCTCCTTTTGTCCCATAGTTTCTGCAATTTTTTCGTCGGTATGCATTTTCTCCGCAATTCCTTGAGTCTTTGTCCCATGCGCATTCTCCGCAATTCCTCGCATCTAAGGCTCGCACGCATTCTCCGCAATTCCTCGCGGTTTAGATCTCCGCGATTACTTCCACCTCACAGAGGACGTTCTTCGGAAGCGTCTTTACTGCTACGCAGCTTCTCGCAGGCTTCTCCGTGAAATACTTCGCGTAAATCTCGTTAAACGTGGCAAAATCATTCATGTCCGCAAGGAAGCAGCTCGTCTTGACAACCTTCTGATAATTCGTGCCTGCTGCCTCCAAAAGAGCTCCAATATTCTTCATCACCTGCTCCGTCTGTCCCACGATGTCAGTCGCTTCGATCTGACCATTCGCAGGATTGATGGGAATATGCCCTGACGCAAAAAACAGGTTTCCCGTAATGATTCCCTGAGAATAAGGGCCAATGGCTGCAGGTGCTTTTTCCGTTGAAATCTTCTTCATCGTTTTATCTCCTTATTGTTTAATTCACTTCAGGCTCGTCAAATTCAACCGTCACGTAGAATCCCCGAGGATTCTCCTCAACGTTCGCAACGATTCCTTCCTTCGACTTCAAGCGATTGCGGAAAGGAATGTTGGGCGACATGGCGAGCGACGGATCGATCGTATAGTAATAATTGCTCGGAAGCACGCCCTCCGTCACGGTGACCTTCTGTCCCGCTTCCACCAGTCCAGGCCGCTCCATCTTAAACTCCATCTTTCTCAAAAGGATCGCCTCCTCCGGGCATGCGTCATTGTCCAAACGGGTCAATCTTTCACCCTTCTCTCGACGCTCCCACAGCCTATTTTATCAGCCTGCGCTCATTTTTACAAGGGAAAACGTTGTCTTTCCCGCGCAATTATTTTACCACTTTATGCTCCTTCCAAAACAAGGGCGTGACAGATGCAGGGCACCGTCTTTCCCTCGTTAAAACTGGTTTTGGAAAGCAATGCTCCCGTCGGCAAGAAGAGCACTCTTTTCCAAAACCCCTCCTCCAATTGCTTCAGGATCCAAGCCGACAGCGTGACGGCACAGCATCCGCAGCCACTTCCGCCGGCATGCACGTCCTGACGCTCGGCATCATAGATCAGCATGCCGCAGTCCAAATGCTTCTCTGCGAGATCGATCCCCCGCATCGCCAGCAGATCCAAGAACGCGGTCCTACCAATGCTTCCAAGGTCTCCCGTGATGACGTGATCATAATCCGCCGGGCTCCGCCCCCAATCCTTAAAATGCCGGACCAGCGTATCTGCTGCCGCAGGCGCCATACACGCCCCCATGTTCATGGAATCCTTCAATCCATAATCCACGATCCTTCCTGCCGTCATGCCAAGAATCCTTGCTCTTCCATGCTCCTGCAGGCCTGCGCGACGCAACAAGAACGCGCCGCTTCCCGTAACGGTCCAGCTTGCGGAAAGTGGCCTCTGATTCCCATATTCCAAGGGAAAGCGGAACTCCCGCTCCGCGCTTGCAAAATGGCTGGAAGTAACGCAGGCGACCCGCTCTGCAAAGCCTCCCGCGATCGCCATTGCCCCTAACGAAAGCGCCTCTCCACAGGTGGAACACGCTCCATACAATCCAAAGTGCGGAATGCCAAATTCACTGACGCCAAAAGAACTGGCAATCGACTGCCCCAGCAAATCCCCCGCAAAGAGGAACCTTACGTTCTTTGGTTCCAGCTCCGCTTTCGCAAGTGCCATCCGCAATGCCTCCTTCTGCAGATTGCTCTCCGCTTCCTCCCAAGTCTTTCCCCCAAAATAATCATCCTGCCCAACTTTATCAAACAGCGCCCCCAAAGGCCCCTGCCCTTCTTTTGTTCCCACGACGCTCGCACTCGCCATGAACTCCACCGGCTCCCTAAACTTTACGCTCGCCTCTCCCACGCACTGCTCCATTCTCTGTTCCTTCAACTTTATTTCTCGCTCCTTTAATTCCATTCCTTGCTCTTTCACCCCCATTCCCTGCTCCTTCATCTTTTCCTCGCTCCTTCAATTCCGTGCCATCTTGCTTCTCCGACTTTGTTCTTCCCTGCTTCTTAGCCTTCCGTATGGCATTTTCTCATCAATTCTTTCCACACAGCTTTCTTTTATCTATTTTTTCCACAGCCATGTCGTTTATTCTCTTCGAAGAAACTTCCATGGGTATATGCACCTCTTGTCTATGATTTTACCCTCACTTTTTCCTATTCCTTGGGTATTTTGACACCCTTTTCCTTTCTTTGCCCACTTTTTCAAATTTGAATGGGTATTTCCACGCTCTTTTCTCTTCCTTGCCCATGTTTTCAAATTTATGTGGGTATTCTGATGCTCTTTTCCTTTCCTTACCCATATTTCCCATATCGCGTGGGTATTCTGATGCTCTTTTCCTTTCCTTACCCACATTTTCAACTTCGCGTGGGTATTCTGATGCTCTTTTCCTTTCCTTACCCACATTCTCAACTTCACGTGGGTATTCTGATGCTCTTTTCCTTTCCTTACCCACATTCTCAACTTCACGTGGGTATTTTTACCCCTTTCCTCTTCTTTACCCACGCTTGAACTTCATAAAAAAAGAGCCATGAGGTTTTCCTCATGGCTCTTATCAAATCTTAAATCTTATTCTTCCACTACTTTCAGGTATGCCGTGGCCACGTAGAGCACAAGTCCGTTGAACTCAACCCTGGACCAGCCAGAATCGATGCTGATGCCCGTACGCTTTGCGGTAAGGCCAACCTTCAGCTGCGCGCTTACGCTGGAATGGCCCTGCGCCGTGCTGGGCTCCGTACGAAGATTTACGAATTCCTGCGTCGTTACGGTGTCTTCACAATCCTTGAAGAGGATAATATATCCGTCCGAAGTCACTACGCGGTTATCCGGATTCTCCGGAGCCTTCGTCTTGTATTCCTTGTTAGTCGTCAGCATATAGCTTACAATATAGCCTTCCTGGCCATTGAACATTACCTTGGACCAGCCCGTCTCCTTGTTTATGCCGATGCGCTTCAGGATCTGTCCGTTACGAAGCTGACCAGCCACCGTCACGATACCTTCATTGTTCGGGAGCGTACGGATGATGGCTGCATCCTTTGCGGTAACCTCTTCGTCCACTTCCTCAAACGCCATGTGGGCGTCACCGTCGATCGGCTCAATCTCGACCTCCGATTCCGCTGCCTGCCTTGCCAGCTCATCCTCGGATACCAAGGTCTCCGAAACGTTCGTCTGTGACAAGGGCACCTGAACCTTTCCAAGTTCAGCCCTCGGCTCCTTATGCGTCACCTTCCAGATAATGGTACAGATCAGCGCCGTTATCGCGATCAACACGACAAACGTGATCAACATATTTAATAATCCGCCCTGATCCTCTTCCAGATCGGCGTAATTATCTGCTTTTTCCCTAACTTGCCTGGGCATTCCTGCCTCCTATTCCATTTTAGGGTCCCGCCCTAAAACATAACTTTAATTTCACTTAGTAATTCACAAATCTCAATATATCATACCATTATTTCTCGCTTTGGGCAAGTATAAAAATGCGAGGGCCCATATTAAAAGCCCTCGCGTCTTATTTCACGCTATGCATCATGACGTACTGCCACTTGCCTTATCTCACCTGCGGCATCACGCCGTACTGCCTCTTGCCTTATTTCGCCAACAGCATCATGACGTCATTGCTTCTTGCAATGAATCTCGCCATCTCCTCTGCGCCGAGGGGTGCGTGCTGCAGTTTCGCAAGATCATAGAGCTGCTCGCAGATCAGCTTTGCGTTCTCGCCCTCCTGGTTCTCCGTCACATACTGTACCAGCGGATGATTTGCGTTGAGGATCAGCGTTTCGCCCTCGTCTCCCATGCCGGGCATGCTCATTCCGGGCATGGAATACATCTTCATCATGTCAGCCATTCTGCGGCTTTCCTCGGAGAGGGTGATCATGGAAGAAACCTTCTTGTTCTTCAGCTTCTCCACCTTTACGGTCAGCTTCTCCTTCTTCAAAACCTTCTGGAAGAGCTTGCCCAGGGTTTCCGTCTGCTCCTCAAGCTCCTTCTCTGCTTTCTTGGAAGTCTTTGCCTTCATGGCGTCCGTCACGTCGGCATCGATGCGCATAAACTTCACGCCTTCGTTCTTGCTCTCAAGCTGGGAGATGAAGGGCTGGTCAATGGAGTGCGTCAAGATGACTGCATCCATCTTTGCAGCCTTAAACATGCTGATATACTGGCTCTGCTGCTGTTCGTCGGTCACATAGTAAACGATCTTTTCCTTCTTCTCGTCCTCTGCGGTCTCCTCGCCTGCATCCTCTGCATCGTCCTTTACAACCTCAGCTTCCACCTTCTCGCCGTTCTCATCCCTTGCAGCGCCTTCGGAAGCCTCGCCCTCGGCCTTTTCGTCTTCCACGTCAATCGGCTTCGTCTCTAGGCATTCCGGCAAGGTCAGATACTTGCCGTCAAGATTCTTGAAGAGGATGTAATCATTCATCTTCTCGCAGAACTTGTCATCCTTAAGACAACCGTACTTGATGAAGGGAGCGATGTCGTCCCAGTACTTGTCGTACTCTTCCTTCTCGGTCTTGCACATGCCGGCCAGCTTGTCCGCAACCTTCTTCGTGATATACTCCGCGATCTTCTTTACGAAACCGTCATTCTGCAGTGCGGAACGGGATACGTTCAGCGGCAGGTCCGGACAGTCGATCACGCCTTTTAAGAGCAACAGGAACTCAGGAATGACCTCCTTGATGTTGTCCGCGATAAATACCTGGTTATTGTATAACTTGATGGTTCCCTCAATGGATTCATATTCCATGTTGATCTTCGGGAAGTACAGGATTCCCTTGAGGTTAAAAGGATAGTCCATGTTCAGATGGATCCAGAACAGAGGCTCCTTGTAATCATGGAACACCTTGCGGTAGAACTCCTGATACTCCTCCTTGGTGCACTCGTTTGGATGCTTTGCCCAAAGGGGATGCGTCTCATTGATCAGCTCCGGACGCTTCTTGATCTTGAATTTCTTCTCTTCTTCCTTCTTCTCGGAATCAGCAGCCTCGTCCTTCTTCTCCGGCTGGATCTCCTCGATCACCTGATCGTCAGAAAGGAGCTCGCTCTCCTTCACGATCTGCGTCTCCTTCGTCTCTGCCTTGGAGAGATAAATCTCCGTCGGCATGAAGGAACAATACTTCTTCAAAACCTCTCTCGCCTTATATTCATTGCAGAACTCCAGGCAATCCTCGTTGAGGAACAGTGTGATCGTCGTGCCCACCTCGGCGCGGTCACCGTCCTCCATGCTGAACTCCGTGCCGCCGTCGCACTCCCAATGTACGGCCTTCGCGCCATCCTTATAAGACAGGGTGTCGATATGCACCTCGTCAGCCACCATGAATGCGGAATAGAAGCCCAGTCCGAAATGACCGATGATCTGGTCGGAGTTGCTCTTGTCCTTATATTTCTCAATAAAGTCCGTCGCACCGGAGAAAGCGATCTGATTGATGTATTCCTCCACCTCGTCAGCGGTCATGCCAAGACCGTTATCCTTGAAGGTCAGCGTCTTCTTGTCAGGATCCACAATCACGTCAATGCGTGCCTTATATCCTTCGGGAAGGGTATACTCGCCCATTACGTCAAGCTTCTTCAGCTTCGTCACGGCATCACATCCGTTGGATACCAGCTCCCTGTAGAAAATGTCGTGATCGGAATAGAGCCATTTCTTGATGATGGGAAAAATGTTTTCACTGTTGATGGAAAGACTTCCTTGTTTTGTTGCCATGTTTCCTTACCTCTTTTCAAATCATTTTCGAACCTGACGCGTACCCCAAAAATCCAGGCTCTGCCATAAGCATCCGCGCACCAAGTTCCTCATTAAATACTAGTGTAGTCCTCTCATTTTTAAATGTCAACAAAAAATTAGCACTCATTTTGCATGAGTGCTAACAATTCTCTGTAACCCCTTATTACATAAGGGATTGCGCATTTCTAAATTTTTCATTAAACAAAGAAAATCCGTTATTTTTTCTGGAAAAACTTGTCGTAGACGTCAAAGAAGTCTGCCGCGGGAAGGGAACCGTTCCGAAGGAGTCCCACCTCTTCCCAGGCGGATTCGTTCAGCTTCTTTGTCAGACCTTCCACGAATGCGTCATATTCCAGTCCAAAGGCTTCATTACGCCTCTCCTCAAGGATTTTCTTCTTGTTGGCCTGCGTCTCGTCGCTGTCGAAGGTGCTGATGCATTTGATCACGTGATAGCCGCTCTCGCTCTCCACCACGTTGCTGATCTCGTCGGTCTCTAACTGAAACGCCACCGCTTCGATGGCGGGATCCATCTCCCCCTTGCCAAAGGAATACGTTAGGTTCGAATCCTCGCTGTAGCGGGACGCGATCTCCTCAAAGCTCTTTTTTCCCGCCTTCGCTTCCTCCAGGACCTTCTGCGCCTTCTCATAGGCCGCATCCTTCTGTGCCGTCATGAATTCCACGCGGTTTCCGTCCGCATCCTTGCTGCTGGTGCGGATCAGCACGTGCTGGATCGTTACGATCCTGGCCTCGTCGTCGCTGATCTCCGGATTCACGTCACCCGTCACCGCCAAGTACACCTTGTTCGCCATGGCATACTCTTCAAAGAGCTTTTGGACAAGCTCCTCCGTGATGCCAAGCTCTTCCTTTTGCGCTGCGCCGATCTGGCCGCAGTAATCCTTCGCAGCCGCCTTGGCAAAGCTCACTTCCTGCTCGTCGAGCTCGATGTTCTTGCTCTTTGCAAGAAGGTACATGGACTTGATCTGCGCCGCCTTTTCGAGGACCTTATCCTTTACGTAAGTCTCCAGCGTCACGCCGTCCAGGGAAGTGTTCCAGATCTGCTCCCCGTAGACCTTCTCATATTCACTTTGCGTCGTCGTCAGGAACACCATGATCTCGGGCTTCGTGCAGAACTCGTCACCGACGCGGAAGATATCCGTCTTTCCCAGCGTCTTCGTAAAGACGCGCCCCACGCCGTCCTTATTCTTTCCGCATCCCGAAAACAGGATTCCAGCTATGATAATAATAACAATGCCGATCAGGAGGATTGGCATCCACCTGATCAGCATCCGCAAAAATCTCTTTCTTCTTCTCATATGGTCCCTTATTTGATCACGTGGATCCAGCCCTTAGGAGCCTCGATGCGGCCCATCTGGATGCCAGTGAGGGTTTCATACAGCTTCTTGGTGATGGGGCCCATCTCCTGCATGCCGCTGGGCAGGCAGATTTCCTTGCCGTGGTCAACGATCTTACCAACGGGGGAGATAACGGCTGCGGTACCGCAAAGGCCACACTCTGCCATGTCGGCAACTTCTGCGAGGGTAACCTCTCTCTCCTCAGCTTCCAGTCCGAGATATTCCTTTGCAACGTAAACAAGGGATCTTCTGGTGATGGAAGGAAGGATGCTGGTGGACTTCGGCGTAACAACCTTGCCGTCCTTCGTTACGAACAGGAAGTTCGCACCGCCGGTCTCCTCAACCTTCGTGCGGGTTGCAGGATCAAGATACATGTTCTCGTCGAAACCTTCCTTGTGAGCGGTAACGATCGCATGCAAGCTCATTGCATAGTTCAAACCGGCCTTGATGTGTCCGGTTCCGTGAGGTGCCGCACGGTCAAAATCACTTACCTTGATGGTGATGGGCTTCGCGCCGCCCTTGAAGTAAGGGCCAACGGGAGTCGTCAGAATTCTGAACTGATACTCGTCAGCGGGCTTAACGCCGATGACGGGGTTGCTTCCAAACATGTAAGGACGGATGTACAGGGTCGCGCCGCTGCCGTAAGGAGGAACAAATGCCTCATTCGCTGCAACCACCTGATTTACCGCCTCAATAAAACGATCCTTCGGAAATACGGGCATCTCGAGTCTCTGTGCGGACTGCTCCAGTCTGTCTGCGTTCAGGTCAGGACGGAAGGTGACAATGTGACCATCTTCAGTCGTATATGCCTTCAGGCCCTCAAACACGGTCTGAGCATACTGAAGAACGCCTGCGCACTCGTTCAGGACGATGTTGGAATCAGTGGTAAGCTGTCCCTCATCCCACGCGCCGTTCTTGAAATAGGATACGTAACGATAATCCGTAGGAATGTATCCAAAGCCAATGTTGCCCCAGTCAATGTTTTTCTTTTCCATGTAGGTTCCCTCTTTTCGTCTAAAGATTTATGGCTGTAATAAATTATCATCCTTTTTGCATAAAAAGTCAATATTAAAAATATCCGCAGTGCACCACCTTCTCCAGCAGTTCGTCGTACACGATGATGAGAAGTCTGTGCCCGTTATTGTAATAGCTCTGCCTGCCGATCATAACGTTTTCCGGGAAAAGATAATCCCCCTGATACTGAAGGCGCACGGTATCCGTATTGTTCAGCTTTACGTAATAAGGCTCAGCATCCAATTGGTTCTCCAGAACCTTCACGGCCCTGCCGTCCTCATACAGCCACTTTCCGCCCTTCTCGTCAGCGATCCCAAACTCCATGAGCGCCGCCGGATAATCCACGCCCTCTATGCTCGCGAAGTCACTGCCCTCCAGGCTGATGATGACCTTGTAATTCTTCTCCTGCGCCAGGATCCGCGCATATTCCACGGGATCCGCCTCCCTTGTAAGTTCGTCTAGCGTGCTGACGTGCCGGTACCATTCCAGGTCCTGGTCCCACTGCCAATATCTCTTGTCGCCGCGGTGATCTGTTAGCGCCACGTTCTCCGCAAGATACCCTTCAAAGAAGTTTGCCAGCTTCCTTGCGCCGTTTGCGTTACAGTGCTCCGGATCCTGCAGGTCATAATAAAAGTCAAAGCCAAGCTCATCCCGCATCCTGTTAAAGTCAAACATCGGAATGCCGTTTTCCTCCGCATAAACTGCCACGGCATCCATCTGATCCTGCGCCTCCTGGGAGATATAAAAGGGCGCGCTGTAGAACACCAGCTGGAATCCCTTTTTCTCCGACAGCTCCGTCAGCTCCTCCAGCCACTTTGTCTGATCCGCGGAAAGGGTTGCGGGATGGAATTCCTCTAGGCTTAAAAGCTCACCGATCCCGGAGTCATTCAGCCGGAAATTCACAAGCTCCCCGCGTCCGAAACGGTTCGGCGCGTACGTGACGAAATCCGTCTTTTTCAGCTCCTTGTAACGGCCGTGGATAATGGGAAAGCGGAACCAATAGTCCAGCCACTTTTCCTTTGGCGCATACTCTGCCACAAGCTCCATGGAATTAACGCTCTGCCGCATGGACAGCATGTTGCGGTACTCGTTGGACACCACCATCTGCTCCGCATAGGTGATCCCATAGACGTCAAAGAACACCACCTTAGGCGACTGCGTCTTCAACAATTCCTTTAAGTGATGCAGCGCCGAGATCCTGTCCTGCGCGGACACGGACAGGTCAAAGGCCGCGATCCCGGCATCCTCCCAAAAATACGGCGGATAAATGCCGCAATAGCAATGGCTGGACCCCACGAACACCACGTCCATCAGATCCTTCTCCGTGTTGTAGAGCTGCGAAAGCGACGACAAGTCCGATCCGGAGGTATCCTTCCAGCTGAGGACGCGATAGGCGCCGGCAAAGCAAAGCACCGTGGCCACCACGATAAAGCCATATAAAATTATGTTTTTCAGTACCCTACCCTTCTTCATGCGTACCTCTTAATCCATCTTTTCTTACGTATGACCTTTCAGTTAAAAGTCAAAATAGATAAACTTGTTGGAATCAAAATCCACGCCGTATTCCCCAAAGACCAGGATCAGCAGCGCAAGGCCAAGCATCACGGCCCAGCGGAACAGGACGTTCTGCGTGAGCAGATACTGTCCAAGATCCATTCCCCGCCTGCTCCTAAGCAAGGAGACGGCCAAAAGGATCAACACTGCCATGGCCAGAAGATTCATCTCAAAGTGGTTCAGGCCCCACCCGTAAAGACTGTCATCAAACAACACCCAGGGATTCCATTTGGTGAACGTGCCAATGACGTAATCGATGGCAAGCCTTAAGGAATCCGCACGGAAAAAGATCCAGGCAAACGTCGTAAGGAAAAACGTCCCTGCGATCCGTCCCAGCCGGTGCCCAAACGTGTCCTCCTTCACTTCAAGGAATTCGTTTATCCTTTTGCGCAAAGGCTTTGTCAGATCTCCGGCGATCTGGTACGCACCGTGCAGTCCGCCCCAGGCGACGTACTTCCAGGCAGCACCGTGCCACAGGCCGCTGACCAAAAACGTGATCATGAGATTCAAATACTTTCTAAGCTTTCCCTTCCTGTTTCCGCCCAGGGGAATATAAACGTAATCGCGAAACCAGGTGCTGAGGGATACGTGCCATCTCCTCCAAAACTCCGCGATACTCGTTGCAAAATAAGGCGTATTGAAGTTCTCCATCAGATTCAGGCCCAGCATTCTTGCGGCGCCGATCGCAACGACCGAATATCCCGCAAAGTCCGCGTAGATTTGCAGGGAAAAGCCCACGGCGGCAGCAGCCATCTCCATCGTTCCCGCCGCATAAGTATTGGCGAAAACCTCATCCACAAAGATCGCCACCCGGTCAGCGATCACCATCTTCATAAACAGGCCCCACAGCATCATGCCAAGGCCGGAGACCAGCCCGTCCTTCGTCCAGGTCCGCTTCTCTTCCAGTGCCTTGATCTGGCCCAGAAGGTTCTTACTTCTCTCGATGGGACCCGCCACCAGCTGGGGAAAAAAGCTGACAAACAAAGCATACTTGATGAAATTCTTTTCCGCCGGCACATCCCCGCGGTAGACGTCGATCACGTAGCCGACCGCTTGGAAGGTAAAGAAGGAAATGCCCACGGGAAGCAGAAAATCAAAGGGATTTGCCACGGGATTTACGTGTATCGCCCGAAGCAGGCGGTTCACGTTCATGAACGCAAAGTCCAGATACTTAAAGAAAAACAGGACAAACAGATTGGCCGAAATGCCAAGTCCCAAAATCCATTTCTTTGTCTTGGCGGAAGAACTCTTTTCCAGAAGACGCGCCGATGCATAAGTGACAACGGTCGAGAACAGGATCAACGTCAGATACTTATAATTCCAACAGCCATAAAAAAAATAGCTTGCGACCAAAAGCCAGGGAATCCTGGCTTTCTTTGGCATCACAAGATACGCTGCAAGCACTATGGGAAAGAAGAACAAAAACTCAGTTGAATTAAAAAGCATCCCTCATGGTTCTCCTAAAGTATTCTCTATTTCTTGATCCTCTCGTACTTCAAAAACTGATAGGGCAGGTCAAAATAGGTCTGCTCGTCGCTGTCCGCCGTGATCTCCCACTCCGGATCCCGGTCCAGGTTCGGGAAATACGTGTCCGCCTCATATTCGTGATCGATCTTCGTCACGTGCGCCACGTTGCAATACGGCAGCAGTTGCTTGTACACGCTGTCCCCGCCGATCACGTAGACGTCCTCGTCATCATATTTCTTCAATTCCTCCAGAAGCTCCTCCACGGAATGCACCGTGACCGCCCCCTTCACCTCATGCTTCGCATTTCTGGAAAGGATGATATTCGTTCGGTTCTTCAGAGGCTGCCCCTGGGGAAACGTCTCCAGCGTCTTCCTTCCAAGCACCACGACCTTCCCCGTCGTCTCCTCCCGGAAATGCTTCATGTCATTTGGAATGGACACCAAAAGCTTATTCTTATTGCCAATGGCCCAGTTATTATCTACTGCCACGATCAAATTCATTCTAATTTCTCCCTTTTGTTTATTCGCCTGTTGGATCGGTTTCATCCTCGGATTCCACTACGCATTCTCCCTCTTGTTTCTTCATAACCTTGGCCGTAATCAACGTCAAAACTGCCTGTATGATCCGGAATACCCAAAACGCCAGGAATGCGAAACATAATTGCTTAACCTTTGCGTCGAAGTCTCCCCAATCAATCTGACCGCATCCGAGGTCCCCTCTAATACCTCCATATCTAATATTAACCGTAAATAACTCATAAATACTATAGGGGGCAAAAATCCCCACGATCACGCCGGTACATTTCCAGATCATCCATGCCCGCTTCAGTCGACGGCTGACGCTTTTAACCACGCGTTCCATTCCGGTACCAAAAATTAAATCCGCGAGAATGGGCAAGCTTCCAAACGCAATTGCTAATGATACGTAACGGCTTCCCGCGCCATCAAACCATAGAAGTAGGTTCAAAATCCCACCCAGGATGCACATAATGCCTACCACCGCAAATCCCTTAAACCTTTTTTTCAGCGACACGGTCTTTATTCCATAAAGGCAGACGCACACCGCTCCAAGACCAACCGTCAAATAAAAAATAGCATTGTCAAATACCATCAGAATGCCACTAAGCATGTCGATCACCATCCACGCAATGATCACGTAGGAAAGTAACTGAAACTCGTTTTCCTTGAAATATGTCTTAACGTTAATCATACTTCTCCTTCCTTTTTCTCTGGAATCACGAAAGCCTCGTTCCCCCTTTACCCCACGTTCAGTGACGCAAAATTTTGCAGGGCAACGCCCGTCTGCCAGATCAAAATGATTTGCCAGATGGCCAGTACGACGGAAATGACGCCAATGATCGCCAGCGCAAGAACCGCGATCAGGTTAATGATCGGGACGAAGATGCAAACTGCGGAAAGGATCATGGCGTACAACACCTTCACGTATAATTTCCAGAAGGAGATCCATCCGAGCTCAACGTTCCTGTTCACTTCCTTTAGGCTCGAGGTCGCGCCGTCCACAAAGAATCTCAGTTGTAAAATCTGCAAAACGGCATAAACAATGGAAACCAGGGCCATCGCCGAGTAATCTTCGATGGAATTCTTTGCCATGCTCATCAATTGACAAATGCCATATAAAATTCCCGCATAATAAAAGGATTCCGAATGGCACTTCAGCGCAAGCAGCTTCACGGCATAAAAGACTGCGCAGAGCACAACGACGACCGTAGCCGCGATGGCTGAAATCTCCATGAAGTTACCATATCTGATCACGCCAAACACGATCAGCATTGCTTCCATCGTAACAAAAAAATTCGCCAGCGTAGAGATGATCGTCAGCCAAAAAATCCACTTCATGTTATCGCCGACGTCACGGCTCCGAAGAGCGATCAATTCCTTTCTTTGCTTCATCAGGAGCGCCGTCCGCTCGTCATTATATGGGCCCTGTCCATCCATCTCTTTTGATGCTCCTTTCATTTTACGGCTTATTGCTCACCGTCTTTCGACCTCTCTCCTTCGGTTTTGCCGATGGAACCTTCTTTCTTTGTCGCTTCAGGTTCTTCCGGATCAGTCATGGCGTCAAGCATGCATACCATCAAAAATGCCTGTATGCACCGGAGTGCCACAAACGCCAAAAGTGCATACGCTGCTAATGCTATTCTTTCTTGATCGAAAGTCACGAAATAGTCCTTGCCATTTTGGCTAATGTCATAATCCACGTGTATGCAAAAAATCCCAACGATCACGCTGGCATATTTCCAGATTCTCCACGTCCGCGCCTGAAGCCGTCTTACCTCCCGGAGCATGCGTTCCATTCCGAAAGCCCAAAACTGATCCGCAAGCAAAAGTAGGATTCCACTCACTATAATATAATTTCCTACGACTAAAAATTTTTCAACCAGATCCTCCCAGAAATACGTGATTGCGCTGGGAACGAACAAAAAGCATGACATCCAGATTTCCAGGTGCCATTTCCTCAGTACAACTGTCCTCTCTGCGTAATCGGCGACAATCCCAGCTCCAATGAGGATCACTAATATTCCAAGGCCATAAACTATCGGAACGCCCAGCGCGTACGTTACCGTGCACGAAACGACCGCATAGAAAAGCGCCCGAAATGCATTTTTCTTAAGAACCGGATGAAGGTGCATCGCGAATGATCCTCCTGGTTACTTCATGACTTTTGCCGTAATCGCCATTAAAATGCCTTGTATGACCCTAAATACCCAATATGCCAGGAACGCATACAAAAATAGTTTTTGCATCTTGATCATGTCTAAAGAGTAGTCAAATGAAAAGAATTTCATGACACAAACACAACTTACGTAGGTGACGACAATCCCAATCATCACGCCTGCATATTTCCAGATCGCCCATGCCCATTTCAGTCCATTGCTATCCTCTTGGACTACGCCTTCCATTCCGGTGCCCAAAAGCAGATCCGCGAGTATTGACAGAATACCAGCCACAACAATACAACACGTTGCAGAGTCTCCCGTTCTAATCGTAAGAATTACATAAAAAGCGAATGCGATCCCTCGGAGAAATAGTAAAATGCCTGCCACCAAAAATCCCTTATGCCATTCTCTCAGTGAGATGATTTTTACCCCATAGACTACGGCAAGCACAAACAGAATTAACATGCTGTAGCCGAATACCCGCACGTCATCTATGGCAGCAAATACTTCCACTACACTCCCCGCAAAGATCAAGCAGGCAAGTATCAAGAATTCATTTATCTCGGAATTCTTCTTGACTGGCATTGCAAATAAACCTCCTCGTGATTAAATGGCAATGGGGATGTCCTTGATCTGCTCTCCCGTCACGTAATTCTCCACCTTGACGTCATCCCGCGTGAACTTGTAGAAATCCTTTACTTCCGGGTTCAGCCAGAACTTCGGAGCGGGATAAGGCTCCCGGGAGATCAGCTCCTTGATGATGGGTACGTGGCGGTCATAAATATGCGCGTCCGCGATGACGTGAACCAATTCTCCGGCCTCCATGTTGCTCACCTGTGCGATCATGTGCAAGAGCACTGCATACTGCACCACGTTCCAATTGTTCGCCGCCAGCACGTCCTGGGAACGCTGGTTCAAGACCGCATTCAACGTCAGCTTGTCCGCGCCAGGCTTCTGCGTTACGTTGAAGGTCATGCTGTAGGCACAGGGGTATAGATTCATCTCATGCAAGTCCTGATGTACGTAGATGTTCGTCATGATGCGGCGGCTGAAGGGATTGTTCTTCAGGTCATATAGTACGCGGTCCACCTGATCCATCATGCCCTCTTTGTACTGGTGTTTCACGCCCAGCTGATATCCGTAGGCCTTGCCGATGGAACCGTCCTCATCCGCCCACTCGTCCCAGATGTGGCTGTGCAGGTCGTGAATGTTGTTGGACTTCTGCTGCCAGATCCAAAGGATCTCGTCCGTCGCAGACTTCAGCGCCGTCTTGCGAAGCGTCATGATGGGAAATTCCTTCGTCAGGTCATAGCGGTTTACGACGCCAAATTTCTTGATCGTATAGGCACTCGCGCCATCCGGCCAGTGGGGACGCACCTTCTCACCCTCCGTGCTCGTTCCATTCTCCAAAATATCCTTACACATGTTGATAAATATTGTATCTGCGTAACTCACGTTCTCTTCCTCTCCTCTTTATTCTCTATTCTTGATTTTCCATTCTTGATTTTCTATTCTTTTTTCTTCTCTTGATCTTTTCTCTTGTTTTCTTTCCACCGATTATCCATTCTTGATTATCTTCTCTTTAATCGCATTGGGAGCCCATTTTTTACTCTTTGTTACCGCCAAACGACTCCATTCCGTCTCCAAGCCGTACCAACTTGCCTTCTCACTACCGCCTGATAGGCCATTTTCCCTTCCCAGGCCGTACCAACTCGCACTCTCACTACCGCCTGATAGGCCATTTTCCCTTCCCTGGCCGTACCAACTTGCCTTCTCACTACCGCCTGGCAGTCATTTCCCCCTTCTAGGCCGTACCAACTCGCACTCTCACTACCGCCTGGCAGTCATTTCCCCCTTCTAGGCCGTACCAAC
>JAFZNO010000127.1 GCA_017552985.1 Lachnospiraceae bacterium | reverse complement strand
GGCTCGTACAATACAAGACTGCACGCTGAGTTCGCCGCTACTAACGCAGCTCCTCCTGCCACTGCCGCGATGATACTTAACAATCGCAAGTACAACGTCTTCATGACCTCACCTCCTTCAAGACCATTCTAGCCTTTGAAAGAAGGTTTTTATGGAAGTAGCAAATTTACGCCGTTAATTGACAAAATCAAGCATCTGCATCATCTATTTTGTGATTAGATCACTTTATTCATGTTCTTTTAATACCTTCTGCAAAACAATCAATGTTGCTTCAATCATCATGGCAACACTCACAGCACTTTTCACAATGTCGCACCCAAAAACACATGCAACGGAATAACACAAGACATTTATGCATCCAAACAGGATCGAGCGTATCCGAAAACTTTTTCTCTTTAACATGGTTAATCGTCTTTTTTTGCTTTCTGCCGGAGAAAACAAAATAACCATCAGCAATCCTATCGTCACAGAGCATGTTTGAAACATTTCTTTCCCTATCCCATATTTCCAAGCTATCTGGGCGATCACTAATATCATTTCCGTCAGAAATAAACACGCTTCTTTACTGGATGCATGCGCTCCGCCCGCATATTTTCTTATAGGTACTAGAAACAATAACAACAGAAATAAGAATTCCGTCGTTTGAAGAATAAAGCTTAGCCCAATAGCAATAATAGAAGCGATGCCTTTTAATATAAGAATCTCCATTCCATAGACATAAACCTCATACTCTTCTTCCGAAATGATTTCTTTTTTCTTCAGTTCCGTTACAATCACCTTCGCAATATCCATGACCCCTCCTTTTATTATTTCTTAAATCATCTTATTCGTGATTCTGTCATTTATATAGTGATATATTTTTATGTTTTCGTTGACTAAAATATTTTTAATAAAGCTTTTTTCGCATAAAAACGCTATTTCAGCAAAAACTTTATAATGCATCAATATTTCAACGGAGATTTCAATGGAAGCAAAAAACATTCGTTTTTATAAAGGCATCGGGAAAAATATTAAGGCTTTTCGAAAACTAAAACATATCAGCACCGAACAACTGGCAGAAAAAATCAACATAGCTGAAGGCACCATCAAAAACATTGAATCAGGTGCCGTTGCTTCTTTTCAAGTGTATTACGACATTGCCCAGGCGTTACAAGTATCTCTGGATTCCTTAACTCCAGACTTTATGTCAAGTACGTCTGCCTCTGGAATTAAGTCGACCGACATGCAATTATTTATTGAAATCTATAAGAATACCTCATCTAACGAACGCGAAATTCTGATGAAGGTTATAAAGTCTTTTCACGTATCCTGTCCTGATGGCGACTAGTTTACAAAATCTATATTACCTTGTTAATTTTCTTATTTTGAAAAGAGCAAAATTACGTGCTTAACGAGCAAAATTAATTACTGAAACATAAAAAGAACCGGCAGCGAATTCTAAAATCCTCTGCCGGTTCCGTATGTCACACTATTTAAGGTATCCAAAATATTTCTTATTTTTCGTCAAGAACTAATTGTACACGATTTTGTATAATTTTCGCCGTTTCTTTTGCACTCTTATTTTCAGCATACATGTCTTCATTTCACTTTTGCTCTTCTAAATACAACCAAGTGCGGTTTTTCAAATGTTCTGCCAATACTTTTCCGTCAATTTCACCGTTTAGATAGTTGTCAATCTCTTCGTTAAACATCCTCTTTAAGGCCATCGGAAATGATTTCTTGGGCATTGAGTTTGCAAGCAATTCCAAGAAGAATTCCCTGTCGCCTTCCTCAAGCTCCGGCATTTCATTTGGATTATACGTTCCAACGACCTTTGAATTCTCTATTGCTTCCCCGTAATTCTCAAATATTCCGTCAACTTCGCTCCAGCGAAGCGGAAGGGCACGGTCAGTGGCCTCCTGATCAGACAAAAGAACCTTCAGGAACGTGTACGCGATCTTTTTCTCTTCGTCCGTTGCGGTTGAACGAAGGCAAACGGGACTTTTTGCCACCAAAAGATTCCGGCCTCCGTCCTTACCGGGATACCCTATGATTGAAACTCCGTCACTTTCCGTCCTTCTTCTCAAGCCTAGCACCTGCCACAGGCCGTACAGATACTGGATTTCACAAACAACCTTGCCCTGCAGCAGCGCCTTACCGTCATCCCACGCCGGACATTTTTTTGCTTTTTCCGCCAGCCTTACGACGCGTTCAAATTCTTTCGTTCCAAAAATGGTTTCTCCCGTTTCCGAATTCAAATAATAAGCATTGTCCAATCCGTTTTCGAGAATTTCAAAAAAGTCTTTCCGCTCATCCGCCTGATTGTTTAACCAGCCATAGGTAAACGCGGCTCCCTTCCGTTCCTCCAGTGCCGAAAGCCACCCCTCATAGTCCCAGTCATTAAGCTCTGGATCAAAAACAAGCATCGTGTGGATGTCATAACCCACGGATATTCCATAGGTAACGTCTCCAATTTTCCCAAATTCCAAAACCGCCGGGAGCAGTTCATCCGCCAGATGCGTCCATTCCAAAAATCCGTCCAGCGGCTGCCATAACTTTTCCAATTCTTCAAACCCCGTAAGGTCCGTGTCCACAAGAACCGGCCCGTCCCCCACTCCAAGCTGGGTCAGCAGGCTGGTTTCATCCCAGTCGTCCCGAATGATCACGCCGTATCCCGGATATCTTTTGTTGAAATACGTCACGGCTTTTTGGTATCTAAGAAGATTTTTTGGCGCCACCGCAAACGTAATGGCGGGAATCTCTTTCTTCTCCCCTGTCGCCTCCAGCAACAGGTAATTCCTGACGCCGTCAATATCACATATCGCTCCCACGGAACCGTCAGCTCCTACCGCCAAGTCAATTGCCCCATTCGCAAATCCGTGCCTCGACCACTCATACAGGATTCTTGTTTCTCCTTCCCTTGCGTCATAAAGGCAAAGACCGT
>JAFZNO010000126.1 GCA_017552985.1 Lachnospiraceae bacterium | reverse complement strand
CGTAAAAAAGCGCGGCCGCAGGCCGCGCTTTTGTGGTCTTACAGTTTGGTAAGTACGAAGATGTCATAGATTGCCTTGATGGCAGTCTCAAAGTCCTCGTTGGCAACGCCGATGATGATGTTGAGCTCGGAAGATCCCTGGTCGATCATGCGCACGTTGACGTTGGCGTGTGCCAGTGCGGAGAAGATCCTGCCCGCAGTACCTCTCGTGGACTTCATGCCGCGTCCAACGACTGCGATCAGCGCCAGGTCTGCCTCAATGTCGATCATGTCAGGCTTTGCAAGACGATTGATGCCTGCAACCACCTTCTGCTCCTTGTGCATGAACTCGTCCTGATGCACAAATACGGTCAACGTGTCAATGCCGGAAGGAACATGCTCGAAGGAAATGCCATTCTCCTCAAATGCCTGCAGAACCTTTCTGCCGAATCCGATCTCAGAGTTCATCATGTCCTTCTCAATGTTGATCGCGCAGAAGCCCTTCTTACCTGCGATACCCGTGATCACGTACTTGGACTTCTGGCAGGTGCTGCCAACGATCCAGGTGCCATTGTCCTCAGGCGAATTGGTGTTTCTGATGTTGATGGGGATGCCCTGCTGGCGAACGGGGAAGATCGCATCCTCGTGAAGTACGCCGGCCCCCATGTAGGAAAGCTCGCGAAGCTCGCGGTAGGTGATGGTGTCAATGCCTACGGGCTTGTCAATGATGCGGGGATCCGCGATGAGGAAGCCAGATACGTCGGTCCAGTTCTCGTAGACGTCAACCTTTGCAGCCTTTGCAACGATGGAGCCCGTCACGTCGGAACCGCCGCGGGAAAAGGTTTTCACCTTACCGTCAGGCATTGCGCCGTAAAAGCCAGGGATAACTGCATTCTTAAGACCCGTAAGTCTCTTGGAAAGGATCTCGTTGGTCTTCTCTGCGTCAAAATTGCCCTCTTCGTCAAAGAAGATCACCGTCGCTGCGTCAATAAACTCATAGCCAAGGTAATTCGCCATCACGATGCCGTTTAAGAACTCGCCGCGGGATGCAGCGTAATCCTTGCCGGCCTTTGCCTTAAACTGCTTCTCGATCTCCTTGAACTGCGCATCCAGGGAGAGCGTAAGCTCCAATCCGTCGATGATCTCCTGATATCTTGCCTTGATCGCCGCAAGCTCCTTGGAAAAGCTCTTGCCGTTCTCTGCAAGATCATAGCATGCGTACAGCATGTCGGTTACCTTGGTATCCTTTTTATCTCTCTTTCCGGGTGCGGAGGGAACCACGAACCTGCGGTCCTTATCTGCCCGAATGATCTTACCTACCTTCTTGAACTGTTCTGCGCTGGCAAGAGAACTCCCGCCAAACTTCACTACCTTAGACATCTCTTCCTCTTCTCCTTAAAATCACTTTTCTATATTCGCGCAGCCTCACCGTCGCAAGGCGCGGATCCAGCCGCGTTTTTATCAGCTTAACCCAGGCGGATGGTGCCGAGTACCAGATCTCCAAGGCCCTCGAGAACCTTCTCAAATGCATCCTGCTTCATGGGTTGCGTGAAATATGCCAGATCTTCATCTCGGCTGGGAAGCTCCATGATCTCACCGCCGGGAAGAACTGCGCCCAGCACTTCCTTCGCGCTCTTCTTTGCACGGATATAATATGCGTAGGAATGCTTTCCCGCATCCAGGATCGTTGCTTCCTCAGCATCCCAGAAGCAAGGGATCTCCTTACCAAGGTGACGCACGCAATCGATCACGTCGCCGACAACGGCACTTGCGGTCGCAAGCTTTCCTGCGCCCTTGCCGTAGAACATGGCCTCGCCAAGCATGTTACCCTTGACCAAAATGGCATTGAATACCATGCTGACCATAGCCAGGGGATTCTCTTTATCCAGCATCACGGGGCTTACCATAGCCTCCAGCGTGTTGTCGTCGATCACCTTTGCGCGGGCAAGGAGCTTGATGGTCCTGCCTGCTGCCTTAGCATAATCAAAGTCTTCGGGAACGATCTTGGTGATGCCTTCGGTGGGAATCTTCTCGAAATCCACGTTCTTACCCATCATGAGGGAAGACAGGATCGCGATCTTTCTGCAGGCATCATGACCTTCCACGTCAGCCTCGGGATTGCGCTCGGCGTAACCCTTCTCCTGCGCTCTTGCAAGCACCTTGTCAAAGTCTGCGCCCTCGCGCTCCATCTTCGTCAGGATGTAGTTCGTCGTGCCATTCAGAATGCCCGTGATGGCCTCCACCTTCTCAGCCGTCAGACAGTCATTCAGAGGACGGATGATGGGAATGCCGCCGCCTACGCTGGCCTCAAAAAGATAATTGCAGCCATGCTCTCTCGCCAGCTTCAGCATCTCGGGGCCAAACTTTGCCACCATCTCCTTATTGGAGGTACAAACGCTCTTACCCTTCTCCAATGCAGCCTTTGTGTAATTATATGCAGCCTTCGTGCCTCCCATGGTCTCACATACGATCTTGACCTCAGGATCCTCCAGGATCACGTTCACGTCGTGCACGACCTTCGCCTCATAAGGGTCCCCGGGGAACTCTCTGAGATCCAGAATGTATGCAACCTCGATCTCCTCGCCGGCCTTCTTGCTCACCTGCTCCTTATTCTTTTCGATCACTTCCACAACGCCGCTTCCCACGGTACCATACCCAAACACTGCAACCTTAACCATACTAACGTCCTCTCTGTCTTCTCTTTGTCTTCTATCTTCCGTCTTCTTCGTCTTATTCCTTTGACAGCACCTTCACCCGGTGCACTCCATTTAATCCTTCCATGAGCTCAAGCATTCCTGAAACGTCCTGCGTCGTCTCCAGGATCTGAATGCTGAGCGTCAGGGATGCCATTCCCCCGATGGGAATACTCTGGTGGATCGTCAGGATGTTCGCGCCGTACTGTGCCACAAGCTTAAGCACGTCCGACAGGATCCCAGGTTTATCCTCCATTTGGAACAGGAGCGTCACCGTCGTCCCTTTGGCATTTTCATGAAACTCAAAAATGTCATCCTTGTACTTGTAAAACGAACTTCTGCTGATCCCAACGGCATCCGTGGCCTCCTGGATCGTCGCCACCTTTTCCGACTCTATCAGGCGTTTCGCCTCCACAACCTTTAAGAGCACCTCCGGAACGGCCTTTTTCCGCACTACGTAATAACCCGCTTCATTCGCTGGCATATTTCCATCCCCCGTTTTCTCCCGCCTGACTTCCCGGCGAAAGCGACTCCCGAAACACCGTAAATGTTTTTCTGGGAAAGACAATTGTATGCTAACGAAAGATATTCTATCATGGCATCCCCAAAAGCGCAAGAGGGGAAAACCCACAAAAAAACGAAGACCCTCCCATGGGTCTTCGTTATTTTGACGAAGAATCACGACTTTTGCGGCCCTGAGTCCTTCCTTCCTATTTTGCATGGGATGCCATGTACTCCGAATAGCTCATCCCGGCATATTTCTTAAAACACCGTCCAAAGTAATTGGGATCCGGGATGCCAACCTCCGCCGACGCGAGAAACATCTTCTTTCCAGCCTCCGCCAGCTTGATTGCCTTCTCCATGCGGCATTCCGTCAGATATTCCACGAAGTTTTTCCCCGTCTCCTGCTTAAACTTACGGGACAGATAGCTGGCGCTAAAGCCAAACTGTTCCGCCACGGAGGCAAGATTGATCTTCGAATCCGTATAACCCGTCTCAATGAATTTCTTGATCTGCTCAATGGTGTTGGGTTCGATCTCCGGTCCGGGCGAGTTCTCCGCCGCACTCTCACTCTCCAGGTCGAGCGTCGCGTCCAGCTTCTTTTTCACGTTGGTTAAGACTGCCGTCACCTCGGCCCTTACCAAGGGCTTCAGCATGTATTCAAATACCGGCAGGCTCACGCATCTCCTTGCGTATTCAAACTGATCCAGCGCCGTCATGATAATGATGATCAGATTGGGGTAGCGCGTCGTCGCGACCTCCGTAAACTCAATCCCGTTCATAAATGGCATGGAAATGTCCACAAAGGCAATGTCCGGCTTCATCTCATCAATGACGTTGATCGCCTCGATCCCGCTGGCGGCCTCTCCCACGACCTCCATGTTCAGGCTCTCCCACCCAATGGAGGCCCGCATTAATTTCCTCGCTGATTGCTCATCGTCAATGAGCATCACTCTGTACTTTCTCATCGTTACCGTTATCCCTCTCCATTCTCCTAGGCGGTATGACGAATTCCACCTCCGTGTATTCGCCCTCTTCGCTTCGGATCTTTACTACGTCATCTTCATCACAGAAACACCGGATCCTTTCGATGGTCCCCCACAGGCCAAAGCTCTCGGAAGGATCGGAGGAAATCTCCATCTCGCTTTCATTCCGCTTCCTGAGAACCTGCTCGATCTGTTCCTGGGTCATGCCCACGCCGGTATCCCGCACCGAAATGTGCAGCACGCCCTCCTCCATCCAGCTTGTGATCTTAATAATACCTTCTTCGCCTTTTAATCGAATGCCGTGATAAATGCTGTTCTCCACCAGGGGCTGCAGGATCAGCTTCGGGATGACAAAATTCTCCGTATCCTTCGCAATGTCATATTCATCCTGCAGAATGTCACCATATCTAAGCTTTTGCAGGGACAAGTAATCCTGCACGATGCAGATCTCGCGCTTTAGGGGAATCTCCCTGTCACCCTTGCTCAAGAAATTCCGGTAAAAGCTTCCCAACGTCTCCAGCGCGGCATGTACCTCCTCGGCACCGGCATCCATGGCCAGAAAGCCTATGGTCTCCAGTGAATTATACAGGAAATGGGGCTTGATTTGCTCGTGAAGCACCCGCATTTCCGATTTCTGCAGGATCTTCTCGTTTTCGATCAGTCTCTTGATCAGGTCATTTACGTGATCGATCATGTTGTTATAGCCTTCCTCCAACATGCCGATCTCATTGTCCACGGACACGACGCTAACCCGTTCCAGCTTCCCTTCTTCCCTGTTTTTTTCCATGGCCCTCGTCAGTTCAAACACGGGAGTCGTGATGTTTCTGGTAATAAAGGTTCCCGCACTGAACGCCGCAATAATGACGGTGATCAGCAGGAAGATCAAAATATAACCCGTCTCATACGGTATGCGGCCGGTGTTAAGATTCGCGGAAGTGATGATGATCAGAGGCATCTCCGGAACACGGCATCCGGAGATCAATCTCTTTCCCGTCGTGGTGCGAACCTCCTTGTGGATCACCTTGGTATTGGCAAAATCCACGCTATAATACTTTACGAGATTTTCATCCCCCGCAAGATAACTCCCCTTCAAGTCCGTGATGCACACGTTTTCATTCTTGGTGGCATGGATTTCTTTCTCCAATACGGCATCAGAGACGTTCATCAAAAGCATTCCAATTCTTTCCTGCGTGTAGATGTCATAAATGGCACGCCCTATGGTAAGCACGGAGCCTCCGCGCGTCTTGAAGATCGTGTTGTTGCTATTGATGGAAATGACTGCGCGTCCCAGACTTGCTAAAATGTCTGACTTCCACTTTCCCGCTTCCATTCGCTCCACGTCGAAATAATACGCATTCCGGTTTGTGCTCACGTAGTTTCCGTCTTCGCGGAATACAAACACGGCATGCACGTCTTCCGTGACGTTCAAAATGTTAAAAATGCCGTTTCTGGCCTTGTTTTTCATATCGTCGTTCACTTTCTTCGTGCTGGAACGAAGAAAGGTAACCACCGTAGAGTCCATCATGATCAGCCGGGACAGTTCCTTGTATCCGTCAACGTCGGAGACGATACTGTTGGAGATCGTGTTGAGGAGGCTGTCAGCCTGGCGCTCTGCATTATCGATGCGCTCCCTTAAGGAAAAATAAAACATGGATATCAAAAAAGCCGTGATAATGATAAAAATAATGAGAAACACGACCATTCGAAGTTTCGCCGACAACGACCAATGCTTTTTCTTTTCCTGATTAACTTTTCCCTCCACCGGCGTTTCTTCCATGACGTTCTCCCATCCACAAGAGCCTTTGTTGCCACTTTTTATATTCTAACACTTTTTTTGAAAACTGGCAAACGAAAAAGAGCAGACGTTTTCGTCTGCCCTCTTCCGTTATTTTTTCTTAGGATGATTCAATTTTTACGTTAACCCTTAACTGCACCCGCAATGAAGCTCTCCTGAATGGATTTGCTCATGAATACGTATGCGAGCAAAGTAGGGAACGTTGCGATAACCAGTGCCGCACCGATGGGACCCCAGTCCGTGGTATGCTGTCCGGACAATGCCTGGATACCAACGGGAAGCGTCTTCAGTGCGTTCTTGCTGATAAATACGTTTGCGAACATCAGCTCGTTCCAGCACTGCAGGAACGTGTAGATCGTGATGGTTGCAAGCGCGGGTTTCATCAGCGGACAAATGATCATGACGAAAGTCTTCCAAACGTTACATCCGTCGATGTAAGCTGCCTCATCCAGATCCTTCGGGATGTCGTTCATGAAACCGGTACAGATCAGGATTGCCATGGCAAGCGAGAATGCCGCGTAAGGAACGATCAACGCGATACGGGAATTCACCATGTGAATTCTGCTCAGCGTGATGAAGATCGGAACGACGGATGCGTGTACGGGAATCGTGATACCCAGCATAAAGAAGCTGTTCATCAGTTGGCTTCCCTTCCAAATGATTCTCGTGATCGCGTAGGTTGCCATCAATGCTGCGATCAGACACAATGCAATCGCACATACCGTAACAATGATACTGTTCATGAAATAAAGCGGCATGTTACCGGTGGTCATGGCTCTTTCATAGTTGGACCAGAGCCACTGCTTGGGCAAGCCCATAACGTTCATGCCGTACACTTCTTCGTTATTCTTCAAAGAGAACGTAAACATCCAGTAAATGGGGAACAGGTCGATCAAGGCCCAAACCACTAAGCCAATGTAGATCAATACCTTTACAAACTTATTCGTCTTCTGGACCTGAAATTGATCCAGATCAACGCTACTATTCAACATGCTCTTTTTTTCCATAGATATCCTTCTCCTTAAATGCCCAGTTAATCAGTAATGCAAAGGCAAAACACAACAAGATCAGCATAACCGCGATCGTACTGCCCATACCGTAGCGGTTACGCAGGAACAGCATGTTGATCATCAAGGTACTCGGCACTTCCGTCGCATGATAAGGTCCGCCATTCGTCAGGACGTAGATCAAGTCGAAGGATTTCAAGGAACCGGTTACTGCGAAGATTACGCTTACCTTAATGATGGGTTTGATGACGGGAATCACGACGTACCAGTCAACCTGAGCATCCGTTGCACCGTCAAGCTTTGCTGCTTCGCGAAGTTCGGGGGAAACGCTTCGAACGCCCGCGTACATCAGAAGCATGTGATAACCAACGTATTGCCACAACGTGGGGATAAATACACACCAAAGAGCGGAAGCTTCGTTTCCGAGCCAACCGCCGCTCGGCATCACGTTGTTGATTCCAAGCAAGGATAATACCGCGTTCAGAATACCGTAGTCAGGGTTGTAGATCTTACGCCACAACTGACCGATTACTACCGTGGAGATCAATACGGGCAGGAAGTAAATGGAAAGATAAGCTCTCTCTCCCTTGATTCCTTTACCCAACATGAGCGCCAGTCCCAAAGCCAGGGGTAACTGTATAAATACGGAAAGTGCAGCCAAGAGTAATGAATTTCCAAGTGCCCGCCAGAAACTTATGGAGCCGCTGGTGAAAAGTTCTTTATAGTTATCCAGGCCACACCATTGCATTCCAGTCGTAGAAACGCTTCTCAGATCATAGAAGCTGTAACAAACGGACATGATGATCGGGTAGATCAGCACGCCGATGAATAAGAGTAATGCAGGTAATAAGAACAAAAATATGCTTATTTTCTTAAAAGTTTTCTCTTTCATTCCAATCGTTACCTTCCGGTGAATTAAAAATGCGGTCTTTCCGGTTCCCCTTACGGAGGATTGGGAAAGACCGCAAATCATTATTTAATTACTGTTCCATTAAGGAAATCAATTATCTGATGTCCTTAGAAAGTCCAGCGATGAAGCCAGCGCCGTCAACCTTGCATCCGTAAACCTGTGCTACGTAATCAAGATAGGTATTAGCTTCGTCAGCGTTCATAGCGGTATCACCGAACAGAACGTAACCGTTAGCCTTGTTACAGATCTCTGCAACTGCCTGGGTCAGGCCGTTAACCTTGCTGGTATCACCGTAAGGCGTCCAAGCGGGAAGTCCACAACCATCAAGATAGCCATAGTGGCAGATTCTCTTACCAAGCTCGAAGGTGTAGGTAGCTGCTGCTGCTGCGTTCTTGGAAGAAGCTGCAACTGCGAGGGTATCGGAAGGACCGCCGATAAGCTGACCAAGCTTAGCCTTGTCTGCGTTGATAACAGGGAACTCAGCAACCTTTACCTTAGGGAAGAAGTTTGCATCTGCAGCGAAGTCTGCGCAGTTCCAAGTACCGTTCATGTAGAATGCATACTGACCCTTCATGAAGTTAGCCTTAACTTCGTCGTTGGTCAGGGAGATGCCGTTGGGATCAAAGTAGCCGTCGTTAACCATCTTCTGGAAGGTATCAACTGCGCTAGCAACGTCAGGATTGTTCCAAGTAGCTCTGCCAAGGAAGATGTCGTTCAGCGCGTCAGCACCGATGGACTTCTCGATTACGGACTCAAGGTACTCGGTTACGCACCAGGTCTCAGAACCAGCACATCCGAAAGGCATGATTCCCTTAGCCTTCAGAGCGTCACAGCACTTAATGAAATCATCATAGGTGCCAGGGATCTCGTTGTATCCAGCTTCCTTCAGAAGGTCCATGTTAGCGAACAGACCAACGATGTTCATGGTCAGAGGCACGCCGTAGTGCTTTCCGTCGTAAGTGGAGTTGCCCATCATAACTTCAGGAAGCTCGCTTGCATAGCTCTTGTAAGCCTCATCCAGGCAGTAAACCTTACCGGACTTTACGAAATCGCCAAGGAATGCGCAAGACCAGGTAAAGAAGATGTCAGGAAGCTCGTCAGCTGCAACTGCTGCCTTAATCTTGGTCTTGTAAGACTGGTTCTCAAAAGCTTCCCAATTCAGGGTGATGTTGGGATACTCTTTCTTCATCTCGTCGATAGCCAGCTCGTAAGAATTACGGTTGGAATCGCTCTCGGTAGCGATACACCACATGCTCAGGGTGATCTTGTCGTCCTTGCTCAGCTGAGCTGCGCCGCCCTTGCCGTCACCGCCCTTGTCGGAACCGGTGCCACATGCTGCCATGGAAAGAACCATTACGCTTGCAAGCAGAGTTGCTGCAACTTTTTTCAGTTTCATAATACTTTCTCCTCCTTTTTGAATACGTGTAATGGGGAATGTCCCATTATAGTAACTATATCACAGGCTTTATTGCCTAATGACCAAAATTAGTACCCTCCCGGGCGTCCGGATGACTTTCGTCATTCCTTAGCAGAATCTTTCTTTTCAAAATCCGTTTTAACCATGGGCCAAGGATATTCGATCGTCAGCTTTTCCCCATCCAAATGAAAATAAAAGACGGTGTCAGCAAAATGATCCTCGTACATTAACTTGACCGTTCCGTTCTTTTCGTCTACGGTATAGTGCCCTGGGAAAAATTCATCCTCCATGAAGATGCCTTCCTCCGTAAACTGGAAAGAACTTCTGTCCTCTTCGCCGCCCTTCCAAGTCCCCACAAGGCCATCCGGCTCCCCAATGCCTTCCGATGCGACGAAATGATACTGATTGATCTCGAACAGCAACATTTGATCTTTGTTCATGGAATAATGCATCTTCAAGGTTTGCTTGTTTTCATCCGTCAAGGTGATGAACCCATCATCCTTAACGTAATCATAGCTTTTTCCCTTAAACGTTGCCTTTCCATTGTCCCCAAGCCAAAGGATCTCTGCTGCCGGTTCATGCACGTAGGCCCAACTCTCGCCTGTTTTCTTATGGTCCGGTTCCTTCTCACAACCGCACGCAAGAATCATCAGGCAAATGACCAAGCATCCTAAGGTAATTAATCGATTTCTTTTCATCTTCTTCTTCCTAAATTATACAAAATACCCCATAAGAAACCCTTACCTTGCTTTCAAGTATAATTCAGCACTATTTTGAAGTAAATGGAATTCTTTTACTTCAATAAGCATCTTTTTTACCTATTTTGTGTTTTTCAACAATAACGCCTGTCTTTTTTATGGCATTTTTTGTGCGTGTTGCTGAAAGCGCTTCCATTTTCAAGGCATTTTCATTCGTTAATCTGTACAAAAAAACTCCGGCCGCCTCAATGGCAGTCGGAGTTTTGTCGTTTTTGATTAGATCAAAGGATACTTGTCGGTGAGGGTCTGAACGATGGCTCTTGCCTCGGGAACCTTCTCCTCGCCGCCCTTGATCACGAGGGCAATGGCCTCTGCGATCTTGTCCATGTCCTCCGTATTCATTCCCCTGCTGGTAACTGCAGGCGTGCCAAGACGGATGCCGCTGGTTACGAAAGGAGACTGAGGATCATTGGGAATGGTATTCTTGTTGCAGGTAATGTGTGCCTGGTCAAGAAGCTTCTCAACAGCCTTGCCGGTGAGACCAAAGTTGGTCAGGTCAACCAGCATCAGATGGTTGTCGGTGCCGCCGGAAACGATCTTGATGCCGCGGCTCATGAGACCCTTGCAAAGTGCCTGAGCATTGTCAACAATGTTCTTCTGATAGGTCTTGAAGTCATCCGACAGGGCTTCCTTGAAGCAAACTGCCTTTGCTGCGATCACGTGCATCAGAGGGCCGCCCTGGATGCCAGGGAAGATTGCCTTGTTGAAGTTAAATTTATCTGCCGCTTCCTTGTTGCAGAGGATCAGACCGCCTCTGGGACCGCGCAGGGTCTTGTGGGTCGTGGTGGTAACAACGTCTGCGTAAGGAATGGGTGAAGGATGAAGTCCTGCCGCGATCAGGCCGGCAATGTGAGCCATGTCTACCATGAGAACGGCGCCAACCTCGTCAGCAACCTCGCGGAATTTCTTGAAGTCGATGGTTCTCGCATATGCGGACGCACCTGCGATGATCAGCTTCGGCTTAGCTTCCAAGGCGATTCTGCGGAGCTCGTCATAATCGATAAAGCCCTCGTCATTTACGCCGTAAGGAACGATGTTGAAATATTTACCGGACATGTTTACCGGTGAGCCGTGGGTCAGATGTCCGCCGTGAGCAAGATTCATGCCCATGATGGTATCACCAGGCTGGCAAACCGCAAACTGCACTGCCATGTTGGCCTGTGCGCCGGAATGAGGCTGAACGTTCGCGTAATCACAGCCGAACAGTTCCTTTGCTCTCTCGATAGCCAGATTCTCAACCACGTCAACGCACTCGCATCCGCCGTAGTATCTCTTTCCGGGATACCCTTCCGCGTACTTGTTTGTCAAAGGGCTGCCCATTGCTGCCATAACGGCCTTGGATACCCAGTTCTCCGACGCGATCAGCTCAATGTGGCTGTTCTGACGAGCCTGCTCGTCTACGATGGCCTGCGCGATCTCGGGATCCACGTTTCTCACTTCATCCAAAGAATACATGTTTTTTCCTCCTGCTTTCCATTCAATTCTGTAGTCTTCTATTCAAACTCTCCCACCGGAGATTCCGAATCTAAATCTTGTAGATCTCACGGAGAATGATCTGCCAAAACTGATCATGCCACTGCGGCTTTACGAAATAATAAAGCATCGCCGCGATCAGCCTGTGGGCCGGGAAGCCTCTTCCGTCCAATTTGAAATGGCGGAACCCTGCCTCACGATACTTGCCAAACATTAACTCCGTCGAAATAAAGGAGCGGTTCTCCATCACCCGGAAGAATTCACGGTTTACGTTGTTGCACTGCCAGTCTGGCGGCGTGTTGGAATACTCCAGCTGAGCCTTTCCAATGACGTTATAATGCATTTTTCTCCTGGGACAGTTGTCCGCGCAATAGTGATTGACGATCAGTTCCACGCGGTCCCTGTGATCCATGGCAAAAATCTCTGGCGTGTTGTTCAGGGCTGAATCCAGCACCACCAGGGAATAATCCTTCTCGAGCTCTTCCTTGATGCGTTCAAAGTCATTTAAGCACTTTGTCGTGGACGAGATCAGCGCGTAATCCGGATACTTTTCACGGATGTATTGTTCCAAAACGGGGGCATTGACCAACACCTCGTTTCCGACGTGGTCTGCAAGCTCCATGACCATGTTGCAGAAATGATCCGCCAAATGCTTTTCTTCGATCAAGGGATTCGTAAAGGTAAAACGAACCTTGATCCCTCTGTCGCGATACTGCTTCAGAACGGCTTCGATCATGTCCTTGGAAACGCGGTCCAAGATTACCCTTCCGCCATTCCAGATGCAGTTCGGAAAGCTGCCGTATGCCGAAGTGATCTTAACGTCGTCATAAAAACAAGACGGCGCGCTCTGCTGCATGTCGTGAAAGAAACAGAAAAGATTTACGTTCGTATAAAAGTCCGGAAGATAAAAATTCAATACGTCTGAAGACATGGCGCAACCTCCCATTTTTACTGCAAACACGCTTGGTTCTTTTCATTGTTTTGCTCCAAAAACACGCGCGAATAAAGTATACCACGTTCGCGCCCGGAATGCCACGTTTTTTTAAATCTTAACTTTTTCTTAAAGATATTGACAATAAATTAACAAGTGGTATACTAATCGCTGGATTTGGAGTGAGAAAAAGAATGAAAGAAAAGATTATACAACTGATTCACGAGAAGACGAACCGCCAAAAGCTTTGGCAACAGTACAAGCACTTGCTTCCCCTTTTGGCATACATGTTATTTTACCTGACCTGGTGGAGCCACTTAGAGGACACCGTGACCACGCAGTTCCGCGTGATCCACATGGGAATCGATGACCGCATCCCCTTCCTGGAGATCTTCATCATCCCCTATCTTGCCTGGTTTGCCTACGTATCCGTTACGGTATTGGCCCTGTTTTTTAAGGATGATACGAAGAGAGATTATTACCGGTGCCTGGCCTTCCTCTTTACCGGCATGACGCTGTTCCTATTGATCTCCACGATCATGCCAAACGGCCACCAGCTGCGTCCCGCGGTCATGCCCAGGGACAACGTGTTTACGAGAATGATCGCCGCCCTGTGGCAATCGGACACGCCCACGAACCTTTGGCCCAGCATCCACGTGTACAATTCCTTAGGCGCACACTTTGCCATCGCCAAGAGTAAGGCATTTGAGAATCACAAGCTGTTGAAAAACGCCTCCCTTACGTTGGCATTGTCCATCATCCTTTCCACCATGTTCATCAAGCAGCATTCCTTCTTCGACGTGCTGACCGCATTTGGTCTGGCTGCCGTGATGTACGTACTTATCTACAAGAGAGAATTGTTGGCATATCACAAATAAACGGTAAACGAAAAAGACCAGCGTCTGGATCATGAAATCCAAACGCTGGTTTTATTTTATCCTTTTCCTTAGTTAAACTTAAAGATCTTCTGCACGATATGATAGAATCCCACGCAGAATTTCCTGCCCGGCTTTCCCGGGAGATGAAGCAAAATACCAAGGAATCCGCTGCGGATATAGTGATAAAGCTTTCCGTTCCTATCCTTCTCCTTGAAATATCTCCACAATTCTTTCTTCTTTTCCAGATTTTCATCCGTTTCCGACCGGATCAGAATAATGGAAGACACCGCCATGATGATCTCCAGATAGCTTCTCATGTACTGATACAGCCTCTTGTTGGGCATGATCTCCTGCCTGTGGGCAGCCATGTAATCGATCATGATCTTGTTGACGCGCAACTGCTGGTCCACTCTCGAGATCATGACGGACTCATTCACCGACTGATCCGCGCGCCCTATGTAATAACGGTAAAAATTCACGTTCAGGTAATACATTCTCTTTACGTACGGAAGCGGTTCAAACACGTAAAGATTATCTACGTAAAACGTATGCTCCGGCAAACGAATGCCGCAATCCTTCAAAAGCTGCGTCCTAAAGATCACGGAATGCATCAGTATGTAATGGCCCTTTGAGAAATGATGACAATCACTCCAGGTGAACACCTGACCTTCCGGAAGGATCTTGCGATACTGCATGACCTTCTTCTTGGTTGCGCCCTCTTTGTCATAGACAAAGTTGCTGATCATCATGTCCAAGGGTTCCTGCTCCCCGGAAAACTCACGAAGCTTTTCCAATATTTTCAGGTAGGCATCCTTCTTCACCCAGTCGTCACTGTCAACCACCTTAAAATACAGTCCCGTCGCATGATCGATCCCCGAGTTGACTGCGGAACCATGACCTCCGTTTTCCTTGTGGATTGCCTTGATAATGGAAGGATATTTCGCGGCATATTCATCTGCGATCTGCGCCGTCCGGTCCTTCGCGGAACCGTCGTCCACGATCAGGATCTCCACGTCCTCCCCTCCCACAAGCAGGGATTCAATGCACTTTGCCATGTACCCTTCCGAATTATAACAAGGGATGGCAATGGATAAAAGCTTCATTTCATTTGTCCTCCAAAAATCTATTTTTCCCGCGGATCATGGACAGGGCCTTCGCGTAAAACTCGTATGCAGAAGGGATCGGATAATTTTCTCTTGTCTCCCAAGGTTCGACGTAGATCCAGTCTCCCGCGCCGCCAGATGCGTTTTTCTCCAATTCATCCACTCTGACCTGAAAGCCCTGCATGTGCCATTCCTTATGCGTAAAGACGTGTTTTGTCTCACCCATGGGAAGGATCCTAAGCACCTTCATGCCATTTTCCGACAGGTATTTTATCACTTCTCGTTCAGAGATCTTTCCGGGAAGGCAGGGAAACTCGTACATCCCCGCGAGCAAACCCTTGGCCGGACGCTTACGGAGCGCCACTCTCCCTTCATCCCTGATCACAAGCACCGTCTTTTCTTCCGCCGTTCGCGCCTTCTTGGCCTCTTTTCGCGGATAACTAAGGACGGTTCCTTCCTCGCGCGCCTTACAGATTGCGGCAAGCGGGCACTTCTCACAATGCGGCTGCCCGTTTGGCACGCATACGCAGGCGCCGATCTCCATCATCGCCTGATTAAAGTCACCGGGACGGTCCTTGGGCATTGCCTTCTCCAGCTCTGCCTCCACGGCCCTGCGGACCTTCTCCTCCGAAATACACCGGCCGTCCGCGCGCACCCTTGCAAGAACCCGGAGCACGTTTCCGTCCACCGCCGGCTTCGGAATCCCAAAGGCAATTGACGCTATGGCGCCGGCCGTATAATTTCCAATCCCCGGAAGCGCCAAAAGCGCGTCATAGTCCGCAGGCATCTTCCCGCCGTGGCGTTCCATCACCACGCGGGCAGACTTTTGCAGATTTCTGACGCGATTATAATATCCAAGCCCTTCCCAAAGCTTTAGCAAGGTTTCCTCCGGTGCTTCCGAGAGCGCCGCAACCGTTGGCAGCGCAAGCATAAACCTTTCATAATAAGGCTTCACCGCCTCCACCCTGGTCTGTTGGAGCATGATCTCCGAAACCCAGACCCGGTAAGGCGTCGGTTCTTCCCGCCACGGTAAAATCCGTCTGTTACCATCATACCATTTCAGTAGCGGCTTGGGAATGCGTTTTAACGCTTCTAAGCTAAATTCTTCCTTAAGATTTTCTAAAATCTCATCCTGTTTTGACGTTTGTTTCTTCATTCGACGTAAGTGGTCTCTTTCTGTTTCGATAAGGTACCCTTGCGGCTGGTACTGCCTGCGATGCGCTCATGGTGTGAATGGATTGGTCGTCAAAGAAGATCTGGGCTCCAAAAGCCCGCAGGATCTCTTTTTTCTCCAGGCCTCCCAGAAAGAACGCCTCATCCACCCTGACGTTCCACGCCCTCAGAGTCCGTATCACTCTCTCATGCGCAGGCGCGCTCCTTGCGGTAACAAGCGCCGTGCGGATCGGGCAATCCTCCACCCCAAGCTCCCGCTGCAAGTCTGAAAGCTTTCTCAGGAAATTCGCAAAAGGCCCCTCCTGAAGCGGCGTCTTCGCCAAGTTACTCTCATTTTCTTCAAAGGCCTTCAAGCCTTTTTCCTGAAAGATCTGCTCCGACTCGTCCGTAAAAAGAACGGCATCCCCGTCAAACGCGATGCGGATCCTCGCCGGTTCTCTTTGCGCGTCGGGAAAAGCCTTCACTTTCATCACGTGCTCCGTGCAGATGATGCCGCCCGCAATCCCACTGTCCACGGCTGACTGCACGTCATCCTCACAGGCGGACAAAAACAGATCCGTATGAAATGCGTTGAGATAAGGCGCAAGGGAAGCCCCGCTGGCAAGAACGGCCCTCGTGATGGGGAGCCCGTAATGCCGTATGGCATTAAACACGCGCAGGGAAGTATCCGGACTGTTTCTCGACATAACGATCACTTCCACAAGCTCCCTGCCAGGCTTTACCTGGTTCAGCGTGAGCAATGAGCGGATCAGTTCAAACCCCGGTCCCGGCTTTAGCACGTCATTTTCATGCTCTACCTGATACCGGCAATAGCTCTCCGTTCCTTCCGTCTCGAAAATGTGATTCTCCGCGCTCAGGTCAAACAGCGCCCTGGAGGATACTCCGATCACCATCTTATCCGTCAATGCCTTTGCCATGCTTCCAGCTCCTTTCCGGCTCTGCGCCTTCAGGAACCCTACGTCATCTCATGCGGCTGCTTTCATATTTTTCCAAGGTCAGCAGACAGTTTCTCAGTTGGGAGTAACGATCTTCCAGATCGCCCTCCTCCACCTCCACGTCACTCGCCACGGCCATGATCGTGATCATGTCGTCCGTGATGCGGTGATGCAGCGCGGCCAGAACGTTGAGCTTCGCTTCGTAATCATCCGCATCCAGGAATTCCAGGATCAGGGGATCCAGGTTCGCTTCCGCCTCCGTCACTTCATCCATGAAGGACGCCGAAGCCGGCTGATTTGCCCGCGCGGCCTGTGTAGCTTGCCGGTCCGCCTGTGCGTTCTGCACGCTCCACTGATTTGCCTGAGCGGCCTGCAGAGCCGGCTGACTTGTCTGTATGGCCTGCGGAACCGGCTGACTCGCCTGTGTGCTCCACTGACTCGCCTGCACGCTCTGGGGCGCCGGCTGGCTCGCCTGCAAGTTCTGCAGTTCAAAACGATATTCCTGCGCGGCGTTAGGATACTTACTCCTGTCCACCTTACTGGTAAACATGCCGAGCTCCCTTGCATAAATCTTAAAATCTCCGTACAGGGCCTGGTAGATTACCAGCTTTTCCCCAGTTTCGGAATGCTCTGCCACCGTAATGATCTGATATAGGTTTCCTTTGAAATGTTTATAAATCTCTTGGGGTCTTGGAACATATGACATTGCCTTTTCCTCCTTAAGCAGAGCGGCAAAACGCCCTTTCAGATAGTATACCCCATTTGACGGCAAATGTCACGTAGTTCTTTTACAAATCCTCGTTTTATCTGATTGTCACAAGCATGACCGCATCCTGCCCAAAGCCACTGGCAAATCCCGACAATTCCTCAGTCAGCGCGTCGCGCTCCTCCTGGCTCAAATGCTCCATTCTCCCATGGTGTACCGTGAGCCTGTATTCTTCCTCATCCTCCCCAAACTCCCTCTTGGTCAGCGTCACGCCGCTGCTCGGATACCCTTTCTTTCCCAGGTATTCACGGATCTCCCGGACTACCGTTTCCTTACTTTCCATGTATTGCTTTTGTCTCTCCTCCCGCGCCAGCTTCCTGCCTCTGGCGGATGCCGTCACTCCCAAACAAAGGATCAGGAACGCCACTCCCAACACCACCAGCAACACTCTTCCCAATACGGATGCCTTTCTCTTTTCCATGCGCTAATCCTCCTTTGCATTTCCTTTGCTTTTCTTGAGCCTATCTTAGCGCAAAAAAAGTCCCATAAAACTCCCTTATAGGAAGTTTCATGGGACTGTTATGATTGGTTTTAGATTATGCCTGGGCCTGCTTTAATCTCTTTTTAGCCTTTGCCGTACAGATTCCCCTGCCGATCACGAAGATCAGGAAACCGAGTGCAAAAATGCAGCCTCCGATGGTCAACGCGTTGGTCGTAAGGGGTGAAAGCAGAGCGTTCAGGAACGTGCTGTTCCATTTGCCAAGGATCAGCTTACCTGCTCCTGCCAGACCTGCGATCACAATACCGGACAAGATGATCGTCATGCCCACAAACGAATATCCGCTGTGCTTGGTCTTCTTGTGAAGAAGCAAAACCAAAAGGCTAAAGAATACTGCCACTGCCGCAAATACGATCACGCCGATCAGGGAAAGCGCAAACTTGAAAGGTGCAAAGGAAATGCCAAGCTTCTTCTCCAAAAATTCGGGCGTCACCTCATCCGTACCCAAATCCTTAAAGGCATTGCTCACGTCCACGTCATACACCATGCTCTTTCCGGTGGATTTATCCTGATACACGAAGGAAAATCCCGTAAGGGAATAGAGATCATCATTGTGCTTTTCAATGAACTTAAGCGCATCCTTCTTCGTAAAAGCGTCCGGCGTCTTTCCTTCCATAAAATAGTTGACGTATCCCACAACCGTATCCGTAAACAACTCTACCACGTACGGCTTTGCCAGGAACTTCTCAAGATCAGACTTTTTGATGCCTGCCGTCTTTTCGAAATTAAATCCGCTGGCACTTTCCAGGAAATCCATTAAGGATACTGCCTCTTTCGATTCCGGATCAGGCATGGTAATGGAAGCCACTTCTATGTTTTCCAAGGTCTTTCTCAGATTTGCTCCCGAACAACTCATGCGCAGTGCCAGGACCAGACCCGCCGTCACCGTTGCCGCAAAGATCACGATGCAGAGCAGAACGGAAAGGAACTTCTTGCCTCCGGAAGGCTTGGGATGAAGTCCTGCCTTCTTTGCTTTTTTATCCGCCTTCCCATCCGAAGGGATCTCGGGAGGCGCCGGTGCCACGGGAACGGCAGGCATTACGGGAGGTACCGGTGCCGGCTTCTCCTCGGCCTTTACTTCCTCAGGCTTCTCTTCAGGCTTTTCTTCAGGCTTCTCCGCGGGCTTTTCTTCCGCCTTCTCTTCCGCCTTTGCTTCCTCAGGCTTCTCTTCGGGCTTCTCCGCGGGCTTTTCTTCCGCCTTCTCCTCCGCCTTTGCTTCCTCAGGCTTTTCTTCCGCCTTCTCTTCCGCCTTTGCTTCCTCAGGCTTTTCTTCGGGCTTCTCCGCAGGTTTTTCTTCCGCCTTCTCTTCCGCCTTTGCTTCCTCAGGCTTCTCCTCCGCCTTTGTTTCCTCAGGCTTCTCTTCAGGCTTCTCTTCCGGCTTCCCGGCAGGCTTTTCTTCCGCCTTCGCTTCCTCGGGCTTCTCTTCAGGCTTCTCCTCGACGGTTTTCAGCCTGGTGCCACAATTAGGACAGAACAACGCGTCATCGTCCAAACGCGTTCCACAGTTTGTACAAAACATGGTTTTCTCTCCCTCCTCTGTCGTACGTCACCAAATTATTCAAAGCTCAGAATTACGTTTACGTCCTCGTCAAGCTTCGTAGCCTTTCCACCCTTGGTAAAGTAAAGGTCACCCTTATAGGATTTGGTGCTGTAATCAGACAGATAGAGAACGAATCCGTTCGGAAGCGCCACGGGCTGGAACGCATCGTCAGCAATCTTCTTAGCCTTGCCGCCGTTGTTGCTGATCTTCAACGTACCGGAATTATTATTGGAGTTGAAATCCGTCAGGAAAACAAACTTCTTAGCATCTTCACAGTACTGTACGCCGTAAGCGTAAACATCCGTGTCAATCTGTTTCTTGTTATAAAAGAAATCTCCAGTTGCCTTCTTGTTACAATCCTTGAAATAGTACGCCTTATTTGCGTTTGTAACGCCATAGAAGCCGGCAAAAACGTCCTCGTCAATCTTGGTAGCCTTACCAATGCCCTTGGAAGAAACGGATGCGCTGTAAAGCTCGCCCTTGTCTCCATCCTTTGACATTTCAGCCATGAAGAATACGGTCTTTCCGTTCTCAGTGAACTGAACGTTTGTAACGTCCTCCTGCTCAAACTCCACTACGTTTTTCTTTACTGCAACGTATGCGGTAGCCTTGCTGCTGCTTTCGGATTCCTTGGCCTTAAACGCAATGACGGGAGTCTTGTAGCAGAGGGCACTCGCGCTGGTATAATTCTCAGCGATCTTCTCGGATTCCTTACCGTTGTAATAGTAAAGATTTTTCTCGTTGTCATCAGCCTTTACGTAGTAAATTTCACCACTGTCATAGATATACAGAATGCGGCTTACGTCGGAAAGGATCTTTTCCTTATCCTTGGAACCACTCTTCTTGTAAAGGGAGTTATCCTTCGTATAGTAAACAACGTTGCCGTTTACGGAGTTTACGCGGGAGGAATCACTGTCAATCTTTTCGCTGTCCTTACCGTTCCAAACGTAAACTTCTCCGGTAGACTTGCGGTATACAACCCTCTTACCGTCATCGGAAACCCTGAAATCAGATACTTCGGAAGCGATCTTTTCCTTCTCTTCCTTCTTTACCTTATACTGGTAAAGATCGGAGGACGTCTTCTGGTAGGTTACCAGATTGCAGGCATCATTTACGTAATACACGGCGATGGAAGAGTCAACCTTCACGGGATCCTTCTTACTCTTCACCTTTCTGTAGAACAGATTGGTGCCGCTGTCAGATCTTTCCTTCTTGTCAGGGAAGAAAATAGTCTTGCCGTCCTTGGATAAAACGCACTCGTAGATATCACTCTCACCCATCAGGGAAGCAGTACCGATGTCGCTGTCCTTGGCAAGCTTTTCCGTAATCTGCCAGGAACCTTTTGCCTTCAACATAGAATAGGTAAGCTCCCTATCCTTCAGATAGATCGCATAATGCTTTCCGCTCTTTTTCCCTGAGAACAGGCTGATGATAAGGAACAGGAAAACCAGTGCCGCCACGCCAATGGCCGCAAACTTTACGATCTTCTTTTTCTTCTCATTTGTGGCTTCCTGAGCCTCGCCGTCCTGAGGCGCTGCCTGCTGAGGCACTGCCTGAGGTACTGCCTGGGGCGCTGCTGCCTGGGGTGCTGCCGCCTGGGGCGCTGCTGCCTGGGGTGCTGCCGCCTGAGGCGCTGCTGCCTGGGGTGCTGCCGCCTGAGGCGCTGCTGCCTGGGGTGCTGCTGCCTGGGGTGCTGCATCCTGAGGTGCTGCCTGAGCCGCTAACTCAGCCAGGTTTGCTCCACACTTGCTACAGAACTTTGTTCCGTCTGGAAGCTCTTTTCCACATTTAGGACATACTATCATTTGTCTTTTCCCTCCGTCATATATATAAATTTTTATAACGTTCTATTTTTCTGCTGCAAGGAACTTATAAGTCACTGCCGCAAGAGCCGCACCTGCAAAAGGTCCAACAATAAATACCCAAACGCACGCGATGGGTGCCGTATTGCCAGTGATTGCAGCCACGATAGCCGGTCCAAGGCTTCTCGCCGGGTTTACGGACGTGCCGGTCAGGCCAATGCCAAGAATGTGTACCAGTACCAAGGACAGGCCGATCACCAGGCCCGCAAAGGAACCGTGATTTGCTTTCTTTGAAGTTACGCCAAGGATTGCAATTACAAAGACAAAGGTCAGCACAACCTCAACCAAAAGTCCTGCAACTGCGCTTCCGCTCACGCCGCCAAGTCCATTAGAACCAAATCCGCCGGTTGCGTCGGTAACGCCGCCAAGTCCAAAGATCGCTGCCAGAACTGCGCTGCCCGCCAATGCGCCAAGGCACTGTGCAACCACGTACTTAATGAATTCATCAACTTTCATGCCGCCCGTCATCAACACGCCAAGAGAAACTGCAGGGTTAACGTGACATCCGGAAATATTGCCAATGCTGTAAGCCATTGCCACAATGGTAAGGCCAAATGCCAGCGCCGTCAAGATATATCCGCCGCCGTTTACCGCATCACACCCAACCAACATCGCCGTTCCACAACCACACACCACAAGGACGCAAGTACCGATAAATTCTGCCACTAATTTTTTCATAACTTCACTTACCTTCCTTTCCGCCGCCACTCCGGCACGTAAAAAATGATCATGAATTCAACGCACGAATCCATGATCATTTTAACACGTCTTTATTCAAATAACAAGCACGTAGTCACATTTGTGCTTTTTACGCCTTCTCCCGCTTTGCGTAGGCTTCCACGATCCTTACGAGCAATTGCGCCGTGCGCTCCATGCCCTGCACGTGGACGTACTCAAACCTGCTGTGATAGTTTGCGCCGCCCGTGCACAGATTCGGACAGGGAAGACCGAGGAAGGACAGTCTCGCGCCGTCCGTACCGCCCCGGATGGGCACGACCTTCGGGACGATCCCCAGGTCTTCCATCGACGCCTTTGCCGTTTCCACAAGGTGCAGGTCAGATTCCACGACCTCCCGCATGTTGTAATACGAGTCCTTGATCTCCGCGATGGCGACGCCCTCTCCGTATTTCCGGTTCAAAAACTCCGCACATTCCGCAAAGAACTGCTTTTTCTCTTCAAAAAGCTTCCGGTCGTGATCGCGGATAATGTACTCGCAGACCGTCTGCTCAACGCTTCCGCTGATGCCGTTCAAGTGGTAAAATCCCTCATACCCTTCCGTGAACGTGGGATTTTCGAACGCCGGCAGCAGGCTTTGGAACTCCTGCGCGATCAAAATGGAATTGATCATCTTTCCCTTCGCGCTGCCGGGATGCGTGTTGCGTCCGTTTATTGTCAGCTTTGCTCCTGCCGCGTTGAAATTCTCAAACTCCAGCTCGCCCAGGGCGCCGCCGTCAACGGTATACGCATAATCCGCGCCAAAAAGCTTTAAGTCAAAATGATCCGGTCCCCTTCCGATCTCTTCGTCCGGCGTAAATCCAATCCGGATCTTTCCGTGTCCGATCTCAGGATACTTGATCAGGAACTCCGCCATCGTCATGATCTCAGCGACACCTGCCTTGTCATCCGCGCCAAGTAGCGTCGTGCCGTCCGTCACGATCAGGGACTCTCCCGCCAGCTCTGCAAGCTCCGGGAACTCCTCCACCCGCATGACGATCTGCTTTTTCTTGTTCAGCACAATGTCCTTACCGTCATATTTCTTGATCAGTCTGGGCTTTACGCCCGTTCCCGTCACCTCCGGCGACGTGTCCATATGTGCGATAAATCCTAGCGTTGGCGCCTTTTCAAACCCCTTGGTGGCGGGGATGGTCGCGTACACGTAGCAATGCTTCTTGTCGTAAACGACCTCCTTCGCCCCAATCTCCTTAAGCTCCGCCGCCAACAGCTTAGCCAGATCATGCTGCTTCGCAGTGCTCGGACTCGTCTCGGAATCTTCATCCGACCGCGTATCCACCTTTACGTATCTCAAAAACCGTTCCGTCGGATCTAATCTCTCCATATTGCTCCCTCACTTTTCCGCACCGCTTAAGCAGAAGCGGTACTTCCCGTATATAACTGATAATACTTACCCTTCTCCGCAAGCAGCTCCTCGTGATTGCCTCTTTCGATAATGCGTCCCTGCTCCATGACCATGATGCAGTCGCTGTTCTGGATCGTCGAGAGTCTGTGTGCGATGACAAAGGTCGTTCTGCCGTGCATCAGCTTATCCATGCCGTCCTGCACGATCCTCTCCGTTCTGGTATCGATGGAGGAGGTTGCCTCATCCAGGATCAGTACCGGAGGATCCGCGATCGCCGCGCGGGCGATGGCAAGGAGCTGTCTCTGGCCCTGGCTTAAGTTTGCGCCATTGCCGGTCAGCACGGTGTCATAACCGTTAGGCAGCTGACGGATAAACGTGTCCGCATTTGCGAGCTTCGCTGCCGCGATGACTTCCTCGTCCGTCGCATCCAGCTTACCGAAACGGATGTTCTCCTTAACGCTTGCGGTGAACAGGTTCGTCTCCTGCAAAACGATGCCCAGGGACCTTCTAAGGTCAGCCTTCTTGATCTTGTTGACGTTGATGCCGTCGTAACGGATCTTACCGTCCTGGATGTCATAGAAACGGTTGATCAGGTTCGTGATGGTCGTCTTGCCGGCGCCGGTGGAACCTACGAAAGCGATCTTCTGTCCAGGCTTTGCAAAGAGCTTAATGTCATGAAGAACCATCTTGTCATCGTTGTAACCGAAGTCCACGCCGTCAAATACCACCTCACCCTGCAGCGGCACGTAGGTAACGCTTCCGTCTGCCTGATGCGTGTGCTTCCAAGCCCAAAGACCGGTGCGCTCCTGGGTCTCTTCCAACACTTCCGCGATCTGGTCCGTATCCTTTTTCTTCACGCTGACAAGCGTTACGTAACCCTCGTCAACCTCAGGCTTCTCATCCAGCAGGTCAAATACTCTCTTCGCTCCGGCCATTGCCATAACGATGGAGTTCATCTGCATGCTCACCTGATTGATGGGCATGTTAAAGCTTCTGTTCAACGTAAGGAACGCCACCAAACTGCCGACGGACAGGCCAAAGAATCCCGTTTCACCGACACTGATCGCCAGGACGCCGCCGACGCAGGCACAGAGCACGTAGGAAACGGTGCCGAGCTGTGCGTTGATGGGCATCATGATGTTCGCAAACTTGTTTGCCTTGTAGGCACTGTCGAAGAGGTCATTGTTCAGTTCCTTGAAATCCTGAAGGGCACGATCCTCGTGACAGAAAACCTTGATCACCTTCTGGCCGCTCATCATCTCTTCGATGTAACCGTTCACGATGCCGAGATTTCTTTGCTGCGCAATGAAATTCTTTCCGGAAAGTCCTGCGATCTTACCGGAGGTAAAGAGCATCACGAGCACCATCAAAATGGTGAGTCCCGTCAGGGGAACGCTCAGCGCGATCATGGCGATAAATGTGCCGACCACGGTGATGATCGAGTTGAACATCTGCGGCATGCTCTGGCTGATCATCTGGCGCATGGTGTCCACGTCGTTGGTGTAAAGTGACATCACGTCTCCATGAGCGTGCGTGTCAAAATACTTGATGGGGAGCTTTTCCATGTGCTCAAACATTTCGTTACGAAGACGTTTCATGGTACCCTGGGTCACGACCAAAAGAACGCGCGCCTGGGTGTAAGTACATGCGATGCCAAGTGCGTAAAAGATCACGACGCGCATCATCGCGTGAAGCAGTCCCGCATAATCCGGAGCGGCGCCATTTTGAGCCGCCGCATATAAGGGCTTAATGTGATCGTCGATCAAGCTTTGCGTAAACATGGTACCCTGCAGGTTCGCCAATACGCTTCCCACAATGCAGACGGCCACCACGATCCAGTGGAACCAGTAATACTTTCCCACGTAAGCCACTAATCGCTTAAAGATCTTTCCGGCATTCTCCACCTTGGCTCCCTTTACGCCTCTGGGAGGTCTGCTTCCAGGGCCGCGACCGCCGCCCATTTTCATCATAGGTTCTGGTCTCTTAACTGCCATTAGTGCTCACCTCCATTCTCATCAAAGTCTCTGTTACCGCCCGTCTGCGCCTCGTAGACTTCGCGGTAGATCGCATTATTTGCAAGCAATTCCTCATGGGTGCCAATGCCGTCCACCTTACCGTCATTCATGACGATGATGCGGTCAGCATGCTCCACGCTGGCAATTCTCTGTGCAATGATCAGCTTCGTGGTATTCGGGATTTCCTCCGCAAATGCCTTCCTGATCTTTGCATCCGTTGCCGTATCGCACGCGCTGGTGCTGTCATCCAGGATCAAAATCTTCGGCTTCTTTAACAGCGCCCTTGCGATACAAAGCCTCTGCTTCTGTCCGCCGGATACGTTCGCGCCGCCCTGCTCGATGATGGTCTCATATTTCTGAGGCATTCTTTCGATGAATTCGTCCGCACAGGCCATGCGGCATGCTCTCTTGCACTCCTCTTCCGTTGCGTTCTCGTCGCCCCAGCGAAGATTATCCAAGATCGTTCCGTAGAAGAGTTCGTTCTTTTGAAGCACTACGGAAACCTGATTTCTAAGAACCTCCAGATCATAGGACCTCACGTCCTGACCGCCAACGCGGACGGTACCCTTGGAGACGTCGTACAATCTGCTGACCAGGTTCACAAGGCTCGTCTTGGAACTGCCGGTACCGCCGATGATGCCGATGGTCTCACCCGATGCGATCTTCAGGTTTACGTCGTCGAGCACGGGCGTCTCGGAATGTTCATTATAACGGAACGTCACGTGGTCAAACGTAATGCTGCCGTCAGCTACGTTCATGACCGGGTTCTCAGGATTCGTGATCGTTGGCTCCTCATTCAACACTTCGCTGACACGCTTTGCGCTGGCCATGCTCATGGTGATCATTACGAATACCATGGAGAGCATCATCAGATTCATCAAGATGTTCATGCAGTATGCAAGAAGCGTTGAAAGATCGCCAATTCGCAGTTCACTGGAAACGATCATGTGTGCGCCGATCCAGCTGATGAGAAGGATACAGGTATAAACCGTTGCCTGCATGAAGGGACTGTTTAAGATGATCATCTTCTCCGCCTTCACGCCAAGGTCATACACGTCGCCGCTGGCCTTTTTGAACTTTTCGATCTCATAATCCTCACGCACGTAAGCCTTCACCACTCTCGCCGCATTGACGTTCTCCTGCGTGCTCTCGTTCAGCGCGTCGTACTTCTCGAACAAGTGAGAAAAGTACTTCATGGCACATTTCATGATAATGCCAAGGATGATTCCAAGGATCACCACTGCCACAAGATAAATGCTTGCGATCCTGGGACTTACGAAGAATGCAGCCGTCATGGCGATCACCAGGGAAAACGGAGCCCTGATGCACATGCGAAGGATCATCTGATAAGCGTTCTGCAGATTGCTTACGTCCGTGGTAAGTCTCGTCACGAGACCTGCCGTGGAGAACTTATCAATGTTTGCGAAGGAGAAGGTCTGGATTCTGGTAAACATTGCCTCCCTCAAGTTCTTCGCAAAACCGGTTGACGCCCTCGCGCCGTACTTACCTCCCATGGCGCCGGCATACAGTCCCATTACAGCCGCAATCAGCATCGCGCCGCCCATGAGATAAATGTGTGTCATGTTCCCCGCCTCGATTCCGTCATTGATGATGGAACCCATGAGCAAGGGGATCAGCGTCTCCATCAAGACCTCCAGTATCATAAAACATGGAGTCAGGATGGAATCCTTTTTGAATTCCTTGACTTGTTTTAATAACGTCTTTACCATCTTGTTACCCTTTCTTGCATTTCACTTTGATTGCATTACCATTCGTCTTTTACGACTGGTCTTATTTTCCGGATTCCAGGTTCGCGCGGATGCGGTCCAGAATCTCCAGGAATTGCTTTTTCTCTGCAGGAGAAATGCCTTCCTCCAACTCCTTGTGGAATTGCTCGATCTGATCCTTCACTCGCATGTGCCGTTCCTTCGCCTTTTCCGTCAGAACGATTTTCTTCAGTCTACCGTCGTTCGGCACGGGCACCCTGACGATCAGGTCCTTTTGCTCCATGTTCTGAAGCATCACCGTCGCCGTGGAACGCCGGATCTTAAACCATTTCTCGATGTCCTTCTGAAACACGTCCTGCTTCTGGCTATTCTGATAAACGTAACCGATCACAGGTCCCTGAACGCCGCCAAGGTCTTCTAAGCCATTCTCGGAAAACCTCTGATTCAGGGTCCTTCGGATCAGATTATTGATCATACCCAATTCAAAACCAATTGCACGCTTTTGCTCCTCTGCCATGACAACTCCTTTCTGGAAAATAAAAATGTTAGATAACTAACATCTTTGTTAGCTATCTAACATTATACTCGCATTTTTGAGAAATGCAACCCCTATTCCCTAAATTTTTTCAAATATTTTTGAACTTTGCCGGCCTATGATTTTCGGTTCATTCAAAACCTAATACGGACTTGCAAATTCTCTCTCCGCCTTTGCTACGGCCTCCTCCAGGGTCATGCCGTGGAAATGGCCGGCAGCAAGGCACCGCCCTGATTTCTTGTCATCCACGAAGGCGCCAACCACCACGCCGGGAATGGCGCTCTCCGGTGCATTCGGCGCATGGGGTCCGCCCAGATCCGTCCTGCACCACCCGGGATCCGTCAGATTGATCATCACGTCCGTCCCCTGAAGCTTTGAACCCAAATCGATGGTGATCTTGTCCAGCGCCGCCTTGCTCGCGGAATATCCCGCCTGCTCGGGCTCTAAGCGGATGCCGCTGGTGGTGTTCACGATCCTGCCAAAACCTCTTTCGATCATCTTCGGCAGGAAGTGATAGCAGATCATCGCGGGTGCCACCGTGTTGATCTTATAGCTTTCCAAATAATCGCTCACCGGCGTTCCGTAATAATCCACGCGGTATGCGATCTGCAATCCAGCGTTATTCAATACAACGTCAACCACCGGAGTCTTCTCGTCGATCTCCGCAAGCATTTTTGCCACGGCATCCAGATCCGTCAGCTCCGCTTCCACCGCATATGCCTCTACGCCCTTCGCCTTCACTTCCTCAAGCACTTTCTCGCAATGCGCCTTCGTCCTGCCGTGCAAGATTAGATTACATCCCTGCTCTGCCATGAACAGCGCCGCCAATCTTCCGATTCCCCTGCTGGCGCCCGTGATCAGCGCCCATTTTCCTCTTACGTCAACCATGTTTTCCTTACTCCTTTTTTATCATCTGCCTTGCAGGATCCGCTTTTTCGCCGCTTCAAGTTCCCCGATCACCTTGTCACACCATGCGTCAAACTCCGGATCCTCCACCTGACACTCCGGATGAGACAGTACGTATTCGATGGTCTTTCTTACGCCCTGCTCGAAGCGGACGTTCATGCAAAGCCCCGGAACCGCCCTCTTTAACTTGGTATTATCAAAAACAACGCAGTTCGACTTGTCGCCAATGAGACCGCCGCGGAAATCATACTTTCCTGCAGCATCCAGGAAATCCGACGACACGTAATAGGGCTTGTATTCCACCCCCAGCGCGTCTGCGATGGCCTGGTAGATCTGATTCCAGGTCAGGGTCTCGTCATTCGTGATCTGATAACACTCGCCAATGGCATGCACGTTGCCCATCAAGCCCACAAAACCCTTTGCGAAATCGCTGTTGTGCGTCATGGTCCAAAGGCTGGTCCCGTCACCGTGTACGATCACGGGCTTGCCCTCCATCATACGCTTTAGTACCTGATAGCTTCCCTTGTCGCCATGCACGCCCATGGGGACGTTGCGCTCGTCATAGGTGTGGCTCGGGCGGATGATGGTCACGGGGAAGCCGTCCTCACGATACCATTTCATCAACAGCTCCTCGCAGGCAATCTTATTACGCGAATACTCCCAATAGGGATTTGCTAAGGGCGTTCCCTCCGTGATCCGGTAATCCCCGACGGGCTTCTGGTAAGCCGACGCCGAGCTGATATATCCAAACTGCTTAGTTCTTCCCTTAAACAGTCTGTAGTCACGCTCCAACTGTTCCGGAACAAATCCTATAAAATCACACACAAAGTCAAACTGAAGGTCTCCCATCACCTCCAGCACCTTCGCCTCGTCATTCACGTCAGCGCAGAGTACCTTCACGCCCTCCGGAAGCTCCTCCCTGCGATTGCCGCGGTTGAGCAGATACAGTTCCCACTCATCGCCTTCGGCCAAAAGCTTCGTGATGGCCATACTGATCGTTCCCGTTCCCCCAATAAACAATGCCTTTCTCATAAAATCTCCTTTCAGGACAAAATTTGCAATCCCACGTTTCCCGGCGACGTCCGCCGGTTTTTCTGCAATTCATAAGAAAATTATAGCATTTATGAGAACGGACTTTCTATTTTTTTCGTGTTTAGTACGCCCTATTTTTTGTCAATAAAGTGCTTTGCTCCTACCATCCAAGCAAAAACTGACCCAATCCCAGAAGAAAGCTTGCCAGAATGCCATAGAGCAAAACGGGCCCCGCAATGGTAAAAATCTTACAGCCCACGCCAAACACTTGCCCCTCCGCCTGATACTCAATGGCAGGCGCGGCAACGGAGTTCGCAAATCCCGTGATGGGCACCAGCGCCCCCGCGCCGCCCCACTTCACAAGACTTGGATACACGTTCCATCCCGTCAGCAGCACGGCAACCGCAATCAGGATCAGGGAACACCAGCTTCCCGCCGCCTGCCTGTCCAGTCCAAAGTGCTCCATGCCCATATTTATGATCCACTGCCCCAGGCAGCAGATCGCTCCCCCGAGGACAAACGCCTTCGCCATCTGCAGTCCCGCGTTGGCCTTCGGCGTCATTTTACCAACGTATTCCTGATAATCCCGTTTCTCTTTCTCCGTCTCCATTCTTCTCTCCTTCTCCGTCTCCATTCTTCTCTCCTTCCCGTCTCGCCTTCTGCCTGTTCATCCCATGGTCAATCCGCCGTTCTGTGAAATTCCGTCCAAAAATAAAACAGGGAGCCTGCCAGCTTCCCCAACGCCATGGAAAAGACCACCCAAAAGACGTAACCGTGAAAGGAAAGACGCCTCGCCAAGATGGGAATGCTGTCCAGCATCTCCGCTATGGCAAGGGCCAGGCACCCGACGAAGGTACCCGCGAAAAGACCGGTAACGATCAGCAGAAAGCTTCCGCCAAAATGCCATACGTAAGCATATTCCGGCATGCGTCCCATTAGCCATGCATACAGACCGCACCGTTCCTCAAACACGCTGACAAGGCATCCAAACACCGTCCCCCAGATCACCATTTCCTCATAGATCCATACGCGGTCTGCCGTATGCGTTCTGCCCGCAAAACGCGGCACCAGCCCCACCGCGGCAAGCACGGTAAACACGCCTGCTGCCGACAGGAAGCCATAGGTGCTCCCCACAAAAACCAGAAAAAGTTTTCTCATTTTTGATTCTCTTCCTCCAGTGATTCTCTTCCCGCAGTCTCCACCAGGGCACTGTCCACGTCCTTTTCATAATTGCGCATGGCCACCTGGATCGGCGTCGGATCCTCCGTGATGGTGCCGCCTCCCGCATGATTAAAAAAGAGAAGCATGCCCAGTGCAACGCCCACGGAATAGGCCACCTCCATGGCATTGATGCCGTGTGGCTCCTCGCCGAGCAGCATCCGGTAGCCCATCGTGAAGATGGCGTTGATCCCAATGTCATTATGGTAAGCCATGATGGTGAATGCGGTTCCCATAAAGCTGATCAGGCAGACCGCAGCGATCTTCAAAAACTGAAGCGGCGCCGCAGGCTTTTTCCCGCCGTCCCTCTCGATCAGCACGTCTGTCTCCCCGATGACCTCCACGCTGATCTGGGGACACGTCTCCTCCATCAGTTCGATCAGCCTCAGCGCACTCACCACGTGGCGCTTTGGATCCTTTTTCCCAAAGTGCCAGATCTTGATCGCCCGGAGTTTTGCAGAAACAAAAACGTCTGCGCAGCGCAGGCTGCAGACGTCCTTCAGATAGACGTCCGCTGACGAAACCTTTGCGCTTCGCAGACATTTTAGATATACGTTTACTTGATTCATGAAAGCATTCCTCGCAGCCTTGGTTTTCCCTCAGCATTTCCTGAATGCCTTCTTTTTATGCATGTTTTATTTCCAAAGTGGCTCAAATGCAACGTTCATGTCAACGTCGCCGGCAATTCCCTGAACCTTGCCCTTGTCAGAATACTGCCAAACCCTGTAAGCATAGGGATAGTAAAACTCAGGCGTATAGAAAGCAAACCACTTGTCATACTCTTCGAGTTCGGCAATGTCAAGCATTACTGCAGCCATCTCCAGATTGCAATAGATCATGGGACGATAACCGCCCGTCTTGACCGCTTCGCAAAACGCCTTTACGATCTTGGTCCTGGTCTTCTTGTCGAGCTTGTTCATTCTCGCGCTGGAATTGGCAACCCTCTCCACGTCAATAACGACGGGACAATCGATCCGGTAGGGCTTAATGATCCCCAGGAGCATGTTGACTTCTTCCTTCGCCTCTGCCTCAGTAATGGCCTGGGTGTAGAAGTATACTCCCGTCTTGATTCCTGCATCATTGGCACCCTTAAGGTTATCCCTCGCGGAGGGATCCTCCACAAGCTTTCCGGCCTCGCCGTAGCCTCGGTATCCCACGCGGACGTAAGCGAACGTCACTCCGTCAGCCGCAACCTTCGGCCAGTCAATGGTGCCCTGGAACTTCGACACGTCGATTCCCTTATAGGAAACCACGTTACCGCCCTGAACGTATTGAATCTCGCCATCTCCCGTAACAACCAGGTTCTCCATGGCGTAGTCGTTTTTCGCCAGCTTGTCGTTGATCGGAACAAAGTGATACTGTCCGCCGCTCGCTACCACCAGCTTGTCGGCGTACATCTTGCGAAGCGTGTCCACAAGGCTCTTGCCATCCTCCAGATTCTGACGGAACATGTCAAGCACCTGCTGCTCGCCAACGCTAAGTCCCTGCGCATACTCTTCAAGCAGTCTTGCCTGCATTTCCTGTTCCTTCGCAAGGACTGCCTCGTTTATGGCAGCCTGAAGCGCCTCTTCGTCCACTTTTCCACCGGACGCGGCTTCTCTCGCCTCCGGGCTCCAGTACTTAAAATACATATGCGCCCCGATCAAGGCCACCACTGCAAGCATTAAGAGCATTCCAAGGATTGTCAGGGGACCGCTGTAGGGATTCTTTTTCTCCGGCTCGTCCACGTATTCCACGTATTCCTCGCCGCCCTCTTCCTCGTCAAAGCCCTCGCCGTATTCCTCGTATTCTTCTTCCACGTAGTCTTCGTCAGAATACTCTTCGTCGGAGGGTTCTCCTTCATATTCTTCCAGTTCTTCCCCATCCACGCCGTCTTGTTCTTCGTCGACTACTTCCAGATCGACTTCATTGTAGTTTTTCTTTTCTTTCGTGCGTTTCATAGACTCCTCTTTCTTGCGATGATAATCACATGCTATTCTATTTTACTTCATTTTTCCAAAAAAAGATAGTCCTAGCTTTAAGATTTTATCATCTCACGCAGTTTTTTCAGTATTTTCCGCTCCCTCCTGCTCACCTGTACCTGGCTTACGCCCAGTATTTTTGCGGTTTCCGCCTGCGAAGCATCCCGGAAATAGCGATAAAAAAGAAGTCTTTTTTCTTGCTGTTCCAGGCGGTTCCAAACCTGTTTTAGCGTAATATGGTCGATCAGCCGCTCCTTTTCCGGATCCAAAGGACCAATTTTCCCTTCCGCCAACCCAACGCTTCCTCCGCCATATTCCGTGATCCGTTCTGCCAACGGCGCCATTTCCCCATCCGCGCCAACCGCCGTACCCTCTAAGGAAAGCACGACGCCCGTTGACTCCAGGGCAAGGATCACGTCCTCCCTGCGCATCCCGGCTGCCTCGGCAAGCTCCAAGAGTCCCGGCTCCCTGCCATACTTCGCATACTCCCGGTCGCGGATTCTTTTTAACACCGCGGCATTCTCCCGGATGGACCTTGCGATCTTGACCGGCCCGTCATCCCGAAGAAATTGCCTTATTTCCCCCATGATCCAGGGCACGGCATGCGTGGAAAACGCAAGCCCCAGATCTCTGTCAAAGCGGTCTGCGGCCTTGATCAGCCCGATCGTTCCGATCTGGATCAGATCCTCTAGCTCCGTGCCCCTTCCGGCAAAACGTTTTGCCACGTGACGGACAAGTCCCAAATTGTTTTCGATCAGTACTTCCCTGGTTTTCCCTTCCTCCTCAAGTGCATCCTGATTCCGTACTGACCTGTCTTCCATGGCTACCGCGCATCCTCGATCCAGGGATCGTTTGTCATCTTCTTTTGCATGCGCACGATGGTTCCGACGCCAGGGGCGCTCTCCACCTGAAGGTCATCCATAAAGGCTTCCATGAACGCGAAACCCATGCCGGAGCGCTCCAGGTCCGGACGCGTGGTAAACAACGGCTCCATGGCCTTTCCCACGTTTACGATCCCCTTCCCGCGGTCTTCGATCAGCACCTTCAGTACGCCTCGCTCCAGTTTACAAAGCATTCTGACCTTTCCCGGCTTTTTACCGTCTGCCGGCTGCTGGACCGGTCGTCCCTTTCCCGCATATCCTTCCACGTTCCCATAGCCGTGGATGATGGCATTCGTCACAGCTTCCGACACGGCAGTCTTCACGTCCGCCAGTTCCTCCAGCGTCGGGTTCAGATTTGACACAAATGCCGCCACCGCAACGCGCGCCAGCCCCTCGTTATAAGATACCGCGTCAAACATCAGTTCCATTTCGTTTTCCATCTTTCCGCTCACTTCACAGTACCTCCACTAGCTTACTCATCCCCGACAGGTCCAGTATCCGTTTGACCTGTTTTCCCACGTTGATGGCATAGACCTTTCCCCCAAGGGGCGCAATCTTCTTATATCGCCCCATGATGATCCCAATGCCGGAAGAATCCATAAATTCCGTGTCTTCGAAATCGAAGACCACGTGATTGACCTCCGGCTGAAACAAGAACGTGTCTGCCTTTTTACAATAGTACCCTGCCTGATGATGGTCCACCTCCTTTGGAAGCTTCACCATCAAGCAATGATCGATGACTTGAAACTCTTCCATGCCAAGATTCCTCCTTACTTTACCGCCAGACTATTCCGGAATGCGAATATTTCTCCCGAACGCACAAGAAAGCCGGCGGGAATCTCCCGTCAGCTTTCTTCTTTCGTAAGGTATTTGATTTCTTTTGTACTTTTGCTTAAGGCGCGGCATGCGTTATTCCGCGTCGCCCTCGCTGTAATCGTGCAGCCACTGCTTTGCGCGTCTAGCCGTATCCGATTCCGGGAACAGCTCGATCACGCGGTTGTAGATCGTCACCGCATTCACCGAATCCTCATTCATGCGGTATGCGTCACCCAGCTCCAAAAGCGCGTCTGCATTGTTGGGATCATAATAAACTGCCTTGGAATAGCTCTCGATGGCTGAACCGTAATCCTTGTTTCTGAAGGATACGTATCCTGAATCGCGATAGGTCTGCGCGAGCTCCGGTCCGATCAGTGCCAGCAGCGAATTGTACAGACTTTGGAATTCCTCGGAGGTTTCCTCAATCTTGATCGTTTCGCGCACGTGATCCAAACGCTCAGCCGTCTGGCTTACGTCCTTTGTGGAGAGATACGTGGATGCTGCCACAAAGAGCTGATCCATCTCCTTAAGCTTGCCTTCATTTCCCTCATAAACGTCCAGGTCCGCTTCCAACTGGGCCTTTGCGGCTTCCAATGCCTTCACCTGGTTTTCCAGCTGCTGGATCTGGTTTGTCTTGGAATCCAGCTGCCCTGCAATGGATTCCACCCGTTCCTGTGCTTCGTCCTGCGCCGCCTTACGGTTCGCGGGGAGCACCAGGAAATACATCGCGGCAGCGCCGAGAACCAGACCAATAAATACGTTCAGGATCGTGGCCAAACCTCCTCTGGTTCCTTCCGCAAGGTTGGCCGGCTGGATGATGACTTCATTATCGCTCTGATAGCGTACCGTCTCTTCCTTCTTGCGCTTCTTGTCATTCTTTTCAATGTCGTCAGGCGCCAGCATCTTGTCCACTTCCTGCATGTAGAGAAGCGCCTGGGTATTTCCGCGGTCGATGGCGAGCGTCTTGTTCAACTCGCGTCTGGCCTTTTCCCAATCCTCATTGTCAATATGTAACAAGGCGAGAAGCAAATGCGCCTTGATAAATCTGGGGCTCAGGGAAAGAACCTTCTTAAGCTGGATCACGGCGAGATCCTTACTGCCCTGCTGGCAATAAGAAAGCGCCTGATTAAACTTCTTCATGGTCTGCCGGATCACGTCATACCTGGAAGGATTGTTCTGGATCCTTTGGATGTAATCCGACGCAATATTTTTCTTGGGTTCCACGTTCATGCTGAGGATCCATTCACTCATGGCCTCCGTGCTTTCCCCAATCTCATAGTATACCAGACCCAAAAGGTTTCTGGCTTCCACGTTTCTGCTGTAATATTTTAAGCTGTGTTCCAAACTGTCTATGGCACCGGTCAGATCCCGGACCTTAGCCTTCTCCAAACCCTCGTTGTAATAATGGTTGGACAGGCATATGATCTTTTTGTACAAGGAAACGTCAGCACCGCAAGAGGTACAGTAATCCTGCTCAGACAGTTGGCAACCGCACTGGTAACAAACCATGCTCAACCTCCTATCATCTGCTCCTGCTGTTGTTGTACTTCTTCCTTCCGCACAAACATCTGCTCAAACACGCCCGCAATGTCCGTCGCGCTACGATTATATATGTCATCTTGAATTTCTTCCACCTCAGTGCTCGGATGGAACTTCTTCAGTTCTTCTTCGAAATTGATCATTTTTCAAAACTCCTAAACTTGCTTTCACTTCACCTACGAGATAAAGACTGCCGGCAATATAGATCCTTTGGTGCGCCTGTTTCTTCTCCAGTAAGTCCCCCAGCGCCTGCAGAACGTTCTCATAGGTTCCCGTCTCCAAACGCTTCTCCTCTTCACCCGCATAACTCTCCTTGAGAAGGCGGGCCGTTACTTCCTCCAAGACTTCCGTCTTCGTCGCGCGTCCCGAATCGACGTGCGTAAGGAATACTTTCGTAAACAGTCGGGAAGATATGATCTTTCCCAACATTTTTTCAAACTGCTTATCCTTTACGGCAGAAAACAGCAGGATCCTCTCTCCCTGCCAGCCATCCGCCCTCACGGATTCGAGGAATGCCCGCACGCCATCTTCATTATGAGCGCCGTCCACGAACACGTCCTTCGCGATCTCCTCCATCCTGCCAGGCCAGAAGCATTTTGCCAACCCGGCGGTCACGTGCTCCGCCCTTAAGGTGCGTCCCTTGTCGAGCTCCTCAAGTGCGCGCACGGCTAAAGCGGCGTTCTCCATTTGATACAGAGCCGCCGTGTGCAGAGTCACGCTAATATCTTTATAATAACGAGTACGTAAAGAAAAATCAATGTTTTTATTCTGAAATTTTATTAACGCGTAGTCATTTTTCGACGTAGGACAAGCTTTGGCGCCAAGTTTTTTCGCCCTTTCGTCAAATACCGCGCTTACGTTTTTTTCGTCGTCCAAATAGATCACGGGGGTCCCTGCAGCGATGATCCCTGCCTTCTCCCCGGCAATTTTTTCCACCGTGTCACCAAGGTATTCCATGTGATCCAAACTGATCCTCGTGATGATGGAAAGCTCTTTTTTCCCAACGGAATTCGTGGCATCCAATCGTCCGCCCAGCCCCGTCTCCAAAATGCAATAATCCGGCTTTGCCTCTCGGAAAAGAAGCATTGCCATAAAAAACAAATACTCAAAAAAAGTAGGATGGTAGAATCCTTCCGGAAGCTTCCCCTCCTCGTTAAAGACGTCCTCTTTTGCAAGGATCTCCCAGGGAATCAGATCATAGATCGCGAGAAAGGCTTTCAGGAAATCCTCCTTGCCCACCATTTCCCCGCAGATGAGAAACCTCTCCCTCACGTCCACCAGATGCGGCGACGTAAAGGAACAAACGGCGTATCCCGCCTCCTCCAGCATATACCGCAAGTAGGCACAAACGCTTCCCTTGCCGTTTGTGCCTGCCACGTGCAGGATCTTCAGATCCCGATCCGGATTCCCCAGCCGTCCCAAGAACGCCTTCGTATCCTCCATGCTGTTTTTCTTTGTGAACCGTGGAATATTCAACAAATATTCCACGGCCTCCTCATACGTCTTGATCTCTTGCCTAATCATTTTTCCTCCGGGGACGGGGTTAGTAGGCCATTTTGTGGTCCATCAACCCCGTCCCTATGTCTTACCGCAGCTGGGAAAGTCTCGTCGTCACTTGCTCCATCATCCTATTGTACTTCACAAGTTTTTCCTTCTCTTCGGCGATCTTCGCCTCAGGAGCCTTAGAAAGGAATCTCTCGTTGGAAAGCATGCCATTAACTCTGGCAAGCTCGCCCTCTAGGCGCTTCTGCTCCTTTTCAAGTCTTTCGATCTCAGCAGAAATATCAACGAGTTCCGCAAAAGGAATGTAGAGGGTCGCTCCAGGGATCACTACGGATACCGCGTCGTCCGCGATACCGGTCTTGTCTTCCTGAATAAATACTTCGCTCGCATATGCAAGGGATGCAAAGAAAAGCTTGCCCTCCGTGAATGCCCGAAGAATGTGCTTGTCCTCGCTCACCAAATGTACGCTTGCCTTACGGGAAGGTGCCACGTTCATCTCACTCCGTACGTTACGAATGCCGCGAACGGCTTCCTTAATGATCTCGATGGCCTTCTCTTCCTTCGAGTAGTTTCTTGCCTCGTCATAAACGGGCCACTTGCTGATCATGATGGACTCTTCCTCGCTCTGCAGCGTGCAGAAGATTTCTTCCGTAATGAACGGCATGTAGGGATGAAGGAGCTTCAGCGCGTCGATCAGAACGGTCTTCAAGGTCCAGAGCGCCGCATTCTGGCTCACGGCATCATCCGTATTATAAAGACGCGGCTTAACCATCTCGATGTACCAGTCGCAGAACTCATCCCATATGAAGTCATACACCTTCTGCACCGCGATTCCAAGCTCGAAGCTTTCCATGTTGTCAGTAACGTCCTTCACCAAAGTGTTGAGTTTGGAGAGGATCCACTTGTCAACGGGCTGAAGGTCGCCTGCCACGGGAGCAGTCACGGTCTTGCCGTCCATGTTCATCATGATGAATCTGGAAGCGTTCCATACCTTATTTGCAAAATTACGGGAGTTCTCCACTCTCTCGTAATAGAATCTCATGTCATTTCCGGGCGCGTTGCCGGTGATCAGGGTAAGGCGAAGCGCGTCAGCGCCGTACTTCTCGATGATCTCGAGAGGATCGATGCCGTTGCCCAGGGACTTACTCATCTTGCGGCCCTGGCTGTCACGAACCAAACCATGGAACAATACGGTCTTGAAAGGCTTCTCGCCCATCTGCTCGAATCCGGAGAAGATCATGCGGATAACCCAGAAGAAGATGATGTCATAACCGGTTACCAGCACGTCCGTGGGATAGAAGTACTTCAGATCCTCCGTCTTTTCAGGCCAGCCCAGCGTCTCAAACGGCCAGAGTGCAGAGGAGAACCAGGTATCCAGCGTATCCGGATCCTGCGTGAAGTGCTCGAAGCCACACTTAGGACAAACCTTCGGCTCCTCAGCGGCAACAACGATCTCGCCGCACTTGTCGCAGTAATATGCGGGAATTCTGTGACCCCACCAGAGCTGACGGCTGATACACCAGTCGCGGATGTTGTCGGTCCAGTTGTAATAGGTCTTCTCCATGCGCTCAGGGATGAGCTTGATGTCGCCGGTCTTTACTGCTTCCACGGCGGGCTTGATCAGTTCGTCCATCTTTACAAACCACTGCTCTTTTACCATGGGCTCGATAGTGGTCTTACATCTGTCATGGGTACCTACGTTGTGAACGTGATCTTCGATCTTTACGAGAAGTCCCATCTCATCCAGTTCCTTTACGATGGCCGCTCTCGCCTCGTAGCGATCCATGCCGGCAAACTTTCCGCCGTTCTGGTTGATGGTCGCGTCATCATTCATCACGTTGATCACGGGCAGGTTATGACGCTTGCCAACCTCAAAGTCATTCGGGTCATGTGCGGGCGTGATCTTTACGACGCCGGTACCAAACTCCCTGTCTACGTAAGAATCCGTAACAACGGGGATCACGCGGTTCATGAGAGGAAGCATCACCTTCTTGCCGATCAGGTGCTGGTATCTCTCATCCTCGGGATGGATGGCTACTGCAGTATCGCCGAGCATGGTCTCCGGACGGGTGGTCGCAAAGGTCAGGAACTCCGTCGTGGAGGGCGTGCCGTCCTCGTTCATGATGGGGTACTTGATGTGCCAGAAGTGTCCGGCCTGCTCCTCGTAAACAACCTCCGCGTCAGAGATGGAGGTATTACAAACGGGACACCAGTTGATGATTCTGGAGCCCTTATAGATATAGCCTTTTTCATGCATCTTAACGAACACTTCGGTCACGGCCTTGTTGCAGCCTTCGTCCATGGTGAAGCGCTCTCTGTCCCAGTCGCAGGAGGAACCCATCTTCTTCAGCTGGGAAATGATGCGTCCGCCGTACTCTTTCTTCCACTCCCACGCGCGCTCAAGAAACTTCTCTCTGCCGAGGTCGTGCTTGTCAATGCCTTGTTCTTTCAGCTTCTCAATGATCTTGACTTCCGTCGCGATGGAAGCGTGGTCGGTGCCGGGCTGCCAAAGGGCATTATAACCCTGCATTCTCTTAAAACGGATCAGGATGTCCTGCATGGTGTTGTCAAGCGCATGACCCATGTGGAGCTGTCCCGTGATGTTTGGGGGCGGGATCACGATGGTGAAAGGTTTCTTGGAATAATCCACCTCCGCGTGAAAATATTTCTTGTCGAGCCATTTCTGGTAGAGTTTGTCCTCAATGCCTTGAGGATCATAGGTTTTTGCCAGTTCCTTACTCATTTTGCTCCTCCTAATTTAATCGCTTCGCGACGTTATTGAGTTTGCAAAGGTATGTTTAAAAATAGAATCGCCCTCTGCAAACGATTGGTTTGCAAAGGGCGTTATTCACGCGGTACCACCTTTGTTTTCGGAAGGCCTCACGACCATCCTCTCCATGACTTCTCCTGAACGTCCAGTTCAAAGTCTGATCCTGTAACGGGAATCACTCGTGAAAGCCTACTGAATCCTTCGCGCCTATGTCCACGCGGGCATCCTGCGCATCCAGGTTTGTTCAGCTCTCCGGCTCCGAAGCTACCTTCCGCTTTCCTTTCCTCAAATGCCCTCACAGCGCCTTTCTTCCTCTTCCCCCGGATGAATCATCCCTGGTCCGATCGTAAAAGGCAGGCATCCTCTCTGTCAGGCGGTCTCTAGCGTACTCTTCTTCCTCACGGCCTTTACTCTTGGATATTTCTTATAGTGAAAAATATAATGCCTGCCTTTCAAAAAGTCAAGCTTTTTAACTCAATTTTCTATTAAAGCCAAGAATAAACCACGCTGCGCCGGTGACCATCCAAGTGGCACATGCAATGACGAAGGGCGTCACGTCTCCCTGTTCCATCGGCTGTGAAATAGTCACCTGATGATCCCATCCCTGCACTGTTTTTCCATTCATTCCGTCTGGTCCGTATTGGGCTTTGTCGATCCATTCACGGTAACTTTTTTTCGCGTTGGAATCAGATATGGGCTGTATGGATCCAATTTCCTGCTTCGCAATTTTTGAACCATTTTGAAACAGTAGCTCCTCACCCGAAGAAAGAAGCACGTAACGGATATCCTCCCCGTTTCCCACGGTCATAAGATAATACAGCTTTCTTGGACTCTTTTTGCGACCGGCTTTGGCAAGATAGTTATACGTTTCCGGCTTTTCATAAATCAACGTCAAAACCGATCCCATATCCACGATCACCGGCGTACCGTTCGAGTAATCACCCGCGTCCATCACAAATGGCGTTAACAGAACGGGATCTTTTCTCTCTTCTTCGGCAAAAGGCCAAAACATTCGGAACAGGAACGCGCCTATGGCGAAAAAAAGAAGTCCGCAACCACTAATGAACAGGTTTGTTCCCGAAAGCTTTCCATTCACCCAGTCCGACGTCTGGGCACGCAGTGCTTTACTCGCCTTCAATTCCTCCGTGAGCCGGTCAAATGCCAGCTGTTGGCTGATCCCAATGGCATTGTAAGCATGCCAGTCCTCCTGACTGAAGAACTTTGGTTCCACGCAGACGATCAATTCCCCCTGAAAACCCGGCACGTGAAAGAATAGCTCCGCTTTGTTTTTCCGAAGAACGTATTGCAAATAATCCTTGCGTTCAACGTGAATCTGCTTTATCTGTAGCCATCCGTTTGTCTTCCAAAGCGTAAAAACGGAAATTTTATCTTGCATGACTGCCATGCAAAGGCACTGATGATAGGCCGTATCCTCCAATCGGTTTCTAAAAGACAATCTGCGCCATCCCGCCAGGACGTAATAAGGTTCTTTCTCTTCGCCCAGACAATCCTGCAACTGTCGTTTTATGGCACCGTAATCCACGCCAATCGTCATGCATCGTTTGGCTCTCAATTCAAGTGCCATAACCATGCTTAAACCGCTAATCAAGATAACAATTGCCAGCAAACCCATCCACATGGATTCAACAGTGCCATAAGCCATTTACTTTTTCTCCCTTAATTAGCTTCACAACGACTTACGTAAACAGATCACTTGCGGGTAAGCGTCATCGGCAGTTTAAGAAGATCGTCCATAACATCAACGTTTTGGCTCTGTCCGTTTTCGTCAAAATAAGCCAGGAGCGTCAACTTATTTCCGGAGATCGTATAAGAAATCGACTCGGAATGATTGACGTCAACCGTTCCTTCGCTTGCCTCGGCAGCATACAGGCGGTCATCCTTGACAACGTAAATGCCTTCTTCTTTCATTTCTTCCTGATCAACGTACTGGTAAAGTTGGTCTCGCATCTCTTTCTCGAACTCTTCCTCAGACATTCCGGAAGCTGCCAAATAGTCCGCGAAAGTCATTTCCATGCCTGCATCCTTAAACATCTTTTCGATGTAAAGCTTTACTCCGTCGATCATGCTGGATGCTATGTACTCCATGGTTACTCCAAGATTTTCCTCATCCATGCCGTAGATCATCTTGCCGTCTGCCGTAAACTCGAAATAAATGCAGAACCGGATCTTATTTCGATCAAGATTTACGTAGTCTTCCATCTCTTCGAAACCGCCAAGCTCTTCTAAAAGCTTGTCTGCCAAACCGTCGATGGGATCACTTACCCACTTGCCAACGATCGATTGATCCGTCACGCTAACGCCGCCGTTCGGATTCTGCTCCGACGTTTCAACCACTTCCGTTGTTTCCTTGGACGCGGAAGGCTCTTCAGACTTCTCTGCAGACGAGGAAGGCTCTTCTGACTTCGTCTCTATGGACTCGGATGACTCCTCCGTCTTCTCTGTGGACTTTGAAGGTTCCTCGGATTCAGACTTCTCATCAGATTCAGACTTCTCATCAGATTCAGACTTCTTGTCATCGTCGTCATCATCGTCATCATCCTTCTTGTCCCGCTGTTCCTTACGCGTTTCCTCCTCATCAGACGATGCATTGTCTGAGCAACCGCCAAAGCAAAGCGCCATCGCAAGCAACGCGATCAACAACCACAAGTAACTTTTCTTTTTCATTCTTTTCTCCTCCCTTGCCGGCCTCCGCCTGGCATTTCCAACGTCACTATTCAGTGCTTCTATCAATTATTTCCTTTCCAGGTTGGAACCTTATGTAACAAAATGGGGAGCTTTACGTCCAAACCCAAGGGACGATTCCCCTCTTTACCATTTTCAAAGTATTGTAGCAGCTCAAGCTGTGAATCTGAGATCTTTATCTCAAAATAACACTCCCGTAAATAGATGCCCATGGCGGTTTCGCTCACGCAGAGCTTGCCGTCTAACACGTCGAAAAGGCACTGATACCGCATGGACTCTATGCTGAGGTCACCTGCAGATTTCTCGATCACGTCTGCCACGTAACTGTCAATGGAAATACCCGCCATCTTTAGATATTGTTTTACGCTGAGTTTCAAACCCAAAGCCTTTACGTAGCTTTCAAAGTACTTAAGTACGCCATCACTGACAGCCCCTTTAATATATGCCATCAGATCTTGATAACTCTTTTCCTCCACGTTTAAGGTCGCCTTGCCGTCATCGGCAAAGTCCATGGTCACGTGCACCGTCAGTTTCTCCGGGTCAAGCGTCAGGTATGGCACAAGCCAGCTCTCGCCTTGCACAGCCTCCTTCACCATGGCCTCCACGGAAATGGGTTCACTTCGCCAGGAACCAATGATCAAATTCTTTAGCTCTAAGTCCCCGGGAGTCTTCTCGATCTCAGGGATCTCGGTTGATTCCTGAGAAGCACTCTCCGAGGTCACTTCCGTTTCAGACGTGCTTTCTGAAGGTTCCGCAGTTTCCACCGTGCTCTCAGAAGGATCCTCTGTTTCAGCAGTTCTTTCTATCGTCTCCCGTGTTTCACCAGTGCTTTCCGTCGTCTCCCGCGGTTCGCTAGTGCTCTCCGTCGTTTCCTGCGTTGCTTCGCCCGTCTCCTCCGGCTCCGTGGCGCTTTCCTCCGTGACGGGAGGCAAGCCGCAGAGTTCCCGGATAAATGCGTCATCCGCATAACGAACGTTGCCCTCGTCAGAGCAGCTGCCGAGGGCCAACGTCATAAGTATACAGATAAATGCAAAGAACCACTTTTGCGATCGTTTCTTCATTAGCACCTACCCAATTCCAACTTACGTCTCTTTGCTTTGCATGCAGATCATATCACGTTTACGATAATCTTGCAACGGAATTACGGATTACCATGGAGCCGTCAATTTTGATCGTCTCACAAGAATCTGCCTCTTCTTCCGGATTCTCCAGCATGTGGATCAGCTTCTCCGCAGACGCATATCCAACCTCCTTCAGCGGAAGCTGATTGGTGGTAAGCCCTGGGAACAGATACTCGGAAACCTGACGGTTATCATATCCGACAATGGACAGATCCCTGCCGATCACAATTCCCTTCTCATGCGCGTAGTCATAGGCTCCGCCTGCCATCAGGTCATTCATGCACCAAATAGCCGTAAGGTTCTGGCTCGCAAGCTTCTTGGCACATTCATATCCGGATTGTTTCTCCCAGTCGCCATACGTCGTCCACTCCGGATTGTACGGGATCGACTCCTCAAAGAGGGCTCTCTGGCATCCAAGAAGTCTGTCCCTGGTGTGCACGTTGTCAGGCGCTCCCGCAATGATGCCGATCCTGCGATGGCCCATGCCCGTCAAGTACTTGATCATGTCATAACCGCCCTTTTCGTCATTTAACACGATGGACGGGAATCTGTTATTTTCAGAAGTCGCATAAGCCACAACGGTTGGAAGGCTAAAATCCTCCGGCAGGCACTTGATGGCCCTTCCGTGTCCCGCAACGTAAAGAAGTCCGTCCACCTTGATGGATTTCAGTTCGTTCAGTACGGGGCTGAGCACGCTCTGAAGCTTCACCTCGTCATTGTACCAGGTGTCACGCCACTTGTCATAGAGACGCAGGTTCATGATGACCGTTCTGTATTCATGCTCCTCGCAGCAAGCCATGGCAGATTCCAAAATGGGAGTCGTGCTAAACTGTCCAAGATCCTCTGCGATGATGCTGATGGTCCTGGTGCTCTGCTTTCTCATGTTGGCCGCATAGTAATTCGGCTGATATCCCGTATCCTTCACCGCCTGCCATACGCGCTCCCTGGTCTTGTCACTCACGTTAGGCTTTCCGTTCAAAATGTTGGAAACCGTACTAGGGGATACGTTACACATTTTTGCAATCTCTTTTACCGTGATCATAGCTCTTTCTCTCCTTTGTCATAAAGCCATGCCTTCGCACTAAAATCGCCGTCTCCGGAACCATATTCCGCCACAATCCTGCTTCCCTCAGGGAAGTTGGGAACCAGCTTCTTGGAATTTTCGAAGCGATGCAGGATTGCCAGCCCCTTCCCATTCCATTCCCGGACGGACAATTGCTGGCCCTGCGGACGATTATATCCCGTCTCCTCATATTCATGAAGAATTGTTTTACCATAACGGATCACGTCTGCCGCCTGCCTGTAGAACTCCATGCCCTGTCTCACCAATTCCCATTGTTCTTCCGACAAATCATAAATGTCACCCGACAGGCACATTCTGCCAAACAAGGTGGCGATCAAGGAATACTCGATTCTCTCCTTAGAGTCTTTTGCCCGAAGGACCGCCCAGATCTGGCTCTGCTGTGGCTGGACCACTCGCTGGACGTTTGCTGCGATCAGCGGGATCGACTTGATCTCATGGGCATCTGAAAAACTTGCCTGACTGCATATTTGCATCATGGAGGGTTCCAGTCTGTGACCGCCGCTCGAACAATTTTCGATCACGATCCCCGGAATCTCCTCTCTTATTTTCTCAAAGAATTTCTGGGAGGCAACGATCTTTCTCCGAAGACCTTCTCCCATGCTTTCCGCGCCGTCACACCCCATCCCCAGGGTATCATTGTAATCCACCTTCAGATATCCGAATCCGGCATCCTTTAAGATTCCGATCACCTTTTCGCTTAAATAATCCACGACCCAGGGATCTTCCATGTCCCAAAAGCGTCGTCCGCCTACGGTAAGCGGAACGCCGTCCTTTTTTACCAGGTGCTGCGCGTCATTATAATGCTTGCTTCCGGCAGAAACTGCCTCCATTTCATACCAAAGTCCGGGGATCATCCCCTTAGACCTTACGTAGTCCGCGATGGGTTTCATGCCGCCTGGGAACCTGTTTTCATTCACTTCCCAGTCACCGACGCATTCCCACCATCTCTCACTTCCATACCATCCGGAATCGATCACCAAAAACTTGATTCCCTTGTCTGCGATCTTGTCGCAGATCTTTTTCACGTTCTCAAAAGAGGGATTTCCCCAAGTTGTACAATACTCGTTAAACAAAATCGCCATCTCCTGATCTTCCTTTGAGATCAAGGGATGCTGTGCCTTTACAAGACGGTCACATACGTCCAGGAGCGAAGTGCCCGTGGCGATCACGGCTTCCGGTGCATCAAAGGTCTCGCCCGGCATGAGCTTCTTCATCCACTGCCCAAAATCCCGGTCCGCCAATCCCGCGGTAAGCGTCAAGGAGTCATCCTCCCTGCAGAGAAGCTCCATTTGCCAACTGGAGGCAAGATACAGCTGCGCTCCCACAAAACTGCCAGTCTTCCCGTCCTCCAATGCCACAAACGGAAAATACTTTCTTACGGGCATGGAACCCACGTTGCCAAACTTCTCACACCGAAGGCCGCATCGGTTCCAGGAAGGTTCCAAATGCAGTTCCTCTATGGTTTCCGTGCGAAGCTTTCCCTCAGCGCTCCAAAAGGATTGCATCCTGTGTACCTTATCCACGGGAATGTTATTAAGTCCAACGCTGGTGAGGGCTTCCAAGGTGATTTCTTCCTTCGTCCCGTTATGAACGCTGGTCCGGATCCGCAAGGCATCGCCATCTTTGATCTTATCGACGGTAAGCCGGAGGCCTTCCGGCGTCTCATAGGTCATTTTCCCTTCTTCCAGCTCTCCGTTTCCTTCCGTCAGCGCAAAGCGCTCCATGGTCTGGCTGCCGTGCATGGTCATGCCGCAGGAAAAACCGCCTGCGTAACCGTCCCTTTGAAGTTTCATTTCCGCAAATAATTCCACTGCTTTCCTTCTCCCTTATGCCGTTACAAGTTTGTTCGCTTCGGCATCTGCCTTAAAAAAGGGGTTTGCGAAATTTCTTTCACAAACCCCTTCTCGCTTGTTCTTATGACTACTATTATTTTACTGCATTCTTTGCATTCAGCTCGATGGTGTACTTATCCTTATCGAACTTCATCAGATCCTGGAATCCAAGACCATCCAGCTCGGTGGTCATCTGATCCCACATGGAATCGAACGTTGCATCGTCAGCAGCCTTGATCATTCTCCAAGACCAGTCGTTTACTGCAACCTTACACTGGTTACGGATCACTGCGATGTCGTTGGTATCAACGGGCAGTGCAACGGATACGTTAGGGCTGATAACGAGAACGTTGTTCTTCTTCATGTATTCAGCGGGCTCCTGTGCACCAAACTTCTGCTGCCATTCCTTCTTCATATCGGTCATCATCTCTTCCTTGTAGGTGGACCAATACTGCTTAGCATAAGGCTCGTTGGTCAGAGGGTTGGTGGAGTTTGCACTTACGATCCACTGGTTGATCGCGTTGTTACCATCCTGGTAACCGCCGCCGCCGTACTCTGCGGGAACGGGAAGGTTATCCATCAGAGCGTTGTCGTTCTTCTGATACAGTCTGCCGTCAGAACCCTTCTCATAGTTGAAGCCTTCAATACCGTCATGCTGGATCATAGCGCCTTCAGGGCTAGCATACCAAGCAAGGAACTCCATGATTCTCTTATACTTCTCATCGTCAACCTTGGAACCAACTGCCCATACACGGCCGCTTCCGAAGAAGGAGTCTGCGTCTGCATAATACTTCTGATCCTTAACGGGAACGAAGATGAATGCGCTGCCGTCCTTCAGTCTGTCATTGGAATTCCAGAAGCCCTGCTGCCAGCTGTACCAGAACAACAGAACCTGACCGTTCTGCATCTTAGCACATGCCTCGTTCCAACCCTGGGAGAAGGAATCGGGATCAACCAGACCACGATTGTAAGCGTCGTTCCAGAACTTCAGGATCTTGTAGTAAGAACCCTTCTTGTCAGTCAGAGGAATGAAGGTTCCGTCGGGCTTCAGGATCAGGGACTGCTTAATCTTCTCGCCGTACCAAGTGGTCAGCTGAACAACGTTTGCAATACCGATCATGTCGTCGCCGCCGTCCCAGTCAGGCCACAGGGATGCACCATAAATGGGATCTCCGGTCTCGGTCTGGGGATGCTTTTCCTGCATTGCAGCCAGAGCGTCAAGAAGTCCGTTCAGATCCTTGATGTCAGGGCTGCCGATCTCTTTGTACAGATTCCAGCGAAGCTGAGGGCTGGAATAAATAACGTCCTGAGAGTAAGAAGTAGGTGAGGTATTCATCATTTCAGTAGGAATACCATAGATCTTACCGTCATTGTTAGGAAGACCATTGTTCAGAGCATCGATCTGCTGCTTGAAGGTCTTGAAGCTGTCATAGTTGTAAATGTCTGCGGTAATGTCCTTAACGAGACCCTGCTCCACGCACTCCTGGAACTGTCCAGCCTCAAGGATCAGAACGTCACCAAGGTTACCGGTAGCAGATCTGGTCTGATACAGAGCGTCGCCGCCAACCTGAGGAGCGATGATGTTCAGCTCGAGATCGAACTTATCCTTTACGATCTTTGCGAACCATCCAGGCTGAGTGCCCTGATAGTTTGCTGCAACGTCGAAGAATTCCAAAGTAAGGGTTCCGCCAGACTTTCCGCCGCCGGCGCCGCCAGCACCGCCTTCTCCGCCATCAGTTTTGTTTCCGCATCCAGCGAGTAAGCCTGCAGACATTGCTACTACGCAAAGAAGCGAAATAATCTTTTTTGCTTTCATATTTTGTATCCTCCCTTTCCTGCGCATAGCGCAATTAAAACATATAACAAAACAGTTTAGACTGTTTAGTTACCCCTTTAGAAAAACCCAATCAACCCTTAACGGCACCAATCATGATACCCTTTGTGAAATATCTCTGGAAGAACGGATATACCAGCATAATGGGCGCTACAACTACCATGGTAACCGTCATTCTGATGGAAGTAGCCGTCTGTGCGTGTGCAAGCGAAGCAGCCAGCGATGCAGCGGAAGCCGTACTACTTACCAATGCCTTCAAGGAACTTGCGGAATTCATGTAAGTGTACAATAAGTACTGCAACGGGAACAATCTCTTGTCCGTAACGTAGATCAGCGTATCCTGGAAGGAGTTCCACTGTGCAACTGCAGCGAAGACTGCGATCGTTGCAAGAATGGGCTTGATAACGGGAATGATGATCTTAAAGAACAAGAGCAACGTTCCGGCGCCGTCGATCTCCGCCGCATCCTGCAGTTCCTTCGGCACGCTCTCCACGTAGGTCTTACACAGGATGATGTAGAAGGGCTGCACTGCCACGGGGAAAATGTACACCCAGAAGTTATTCAGCAGTCCCAGGTTCATCATGGTAATGTACGTAGGAATGATACCTGCGTTAAAGTACATGGTTGCCGCCACGATTCGGAACCAAAGCTTTCTGTGCCACAGGGATTCTCTGGTGAACATGAAGCCCAGGAATGCCGCAACCAGAAGTGTCAGAACCGTACCGATAATCGTTCTCTCGAGGGAAATCTTCAGTGCCTGCCCAATACCCTCGATCTTCAGCACCTGCGCATAGTTGTTAAAGTGAATCTCATGAGGCACGAAGATAACTTTTCCCTTTGCACTCATGTCGTTGTTACTGATGGTATTGATAAATATGTAATAGAATGGATACACGCACACAAAAGCAAAGATTGCATATACAACGTAAATAGCAACACTGATCATGCGGTCTCCAACGCTTGCGTGATATACGGTTTTCTTCGGTACAAAATCGTCAAACCGCTTACGTTTAAAATTCATAGCCATTTTCATTCTTCCTTTCCAGCCGTTCTACGGTTTCAAGCATCTCACACGTTTTGCTTAAATTATGCTCTCGCCCCTGATCTTCTTAGAAGCATAGTTCGTGAGGAACAAGAGGAGCACGCTGACTACGCTCTTCAAAATACTGAAGGCCGTTGAAAGCGGATAACCGCCGGAACCCATTGCCAGGTTGTACACGTACAGATCCAGCACCTGAACGTATTCCTTGTTGAATGCGTTCTGGAACACGTAGTACTGCTCCATGCCGTTGGAGAGGAAGCTTGCCAGGTTCAGCATAACCAGAACGAAGTAGGTCGGCAGGATGCCGGGAATGGTGATGTGCCAAATGATCTTCATTCGGGACGCGCCGTCCACCTTTGCCGCCTCCACGTATTCTTCGTCAATGCCGCTGATGGCTGCCAGGTACATGATGGATGCCCAACCTGCATTCTTCCAGGTAAGCCACAACCACATCTTGAACCAAATGTGACTCGTGCTCTCCAGGTAATCGATGGGTCTTGAAATCCATCCCCACTCTTTTAACAGGGAGTTCAGTGCACCGCTGTTACTGAATACGTTGTATGCAACTGCGTATACAAGCACCCAGCTGACGAAGTTAGGCAGGGTCGTAACGGTCTGCACGAACTTCTTGTAGGGCTTGCACTTAATTTCATTCAGGAATATTGCAAAGATCATGGGGAACCAGGAGAAGAACAGACTGATTCCACTCATGGCGAAGGTATTACGAAGCACGCTTACGAGCTGTTTTCTCTTGACTTCGTTTTCCACCATGGATTTGAACCATTTTAATCCTACAAACGTACTCTCGGACAATGGCTTTGGCGGTTTGTAATCAAAGAATGCGTATACCCAGCCGTACAATGGATAGTAGGAAAAAATCAGCACGAGAATCAGGAAGGGCAGTACGTATAAGAACTCCCGGTAACCCCTGATCTGCTTTTTTGTTAGTGAAGTGCGCTGCATTTTAATCGCCTCCCGTAAATCGTTTTACTTTGTTTACACCTATAATACAATGCCACAGGATCAGAGTCAACAAAAACGTTAAATTTTTTAAACTTTTTCCTGTTTTTCCATTTTTGCCTGTAAGTTTTTGTCTATTTTATACAATGATACTCCATTTTCGCAAAAATGTCCACGTTTTTTCTTCCAAATTCTCAATTTTTCTAAAATGATAATTGCAATCTTTTTTCAGCTTTTTGTTTATTATTGCAAAGTCCCCGTTTTTCCGATAAAACGATACCCCAGGCTACTTTGCGCGCAGCACCGGACAAGCAAAAACCGCCTGCAGTTGCAGACGGTTTTTATTGCGCGATTTCACGCCTTATTCGTTCGTGTAATTGTCGAAATATCCCTGGATCAGGATGATGGGCGTTCCCTTGTCTCCGGAACCGGAAGTCAGGTCACAAAGGGATCCGATCAAGTCGGTCAGCTGTCTCGGCGTCGTGCCCTGGGACGCCATGTTGCCTTTTAGATTACCGCTCTTTGCCCTGATGCTGTCGGAAATCGCCTGTCGGAGCGCTTCGCCGCTTAAGTTCGCATAATCATTGTCTGCCAGATATTTTAACTTCAATTCGTTCGGCGTGCCGATCAGTCCGTCCGTAAATGCCGGGGATACCACGGGATCCGCCAGCTCCCAGATCTTACCCTGAGGATCCTTAAACGCGCCGTCACCGTACACCATGACCTCCACGTGCTTGCCGGTCGCCTTCAGGATCTGCTCCTGAACGTCCAAAACAAGCTGCTTGCAGTCCTGGGGGAAGAGCTTGATCTTGCTCTCCGTCGACTTGTTGGAACCGAGCAGGCCATAGCTGGAATTGTATCCGCTTCCGCCGATGGGCGCCGTGCAGATATCGTCAAGTCCGCAAACAATCCTTGCGCCGGCTTCCCTTAAGATTCTCTTGGTGCGCTTTCTGGTATGAATGTCACAGGTCAGGACGCAGTCCGTGTATTTTAAGATGGTCTTCGCCTGATTTGCAAAGATCACTTCCACTTCTGCGCCAGCCTCGGTGATAATGTCGGAATAGTATTGTACGTAATCCACGCCGGTGAACTCATGCTTGTTCTCACCAAAAAGTTCGCGGTATCTCTCAAGGGTCAGCACGTCGGAATAGGGGTTGATCCCCGCCTCGTCCAGCTGGTCGTAGGTGATCAGCGCGTTGCCCACCTCGTCAGAGGGGTAGCTCAGCATCAAAACCACCTTCTTACATCCCATGGCGATACCCTTTAGATTAATGGCAAAACGGTTTCTGGAAAGGATCGGGAAGATCACGCCCACGGTACCGCCGCCAAGTTTTTCACGAACGTCCTGTGCGATGTCCTGCACCGTCACGTAGTTTCCCTGTGCCCTGGCCACAATGGACTCCGTCACTGCGATGACGTCCCTGTCGCGAAGCTCAAAGCCCTCTTCCTTGGCTGCCTCCAGCACGCTGTCAACGGTGATCTCCACCAGATTGTCCCCCTCACGGATGATGGGACCGCGAATTCCTCTTGAAACCGTACCAACTCTTCTCATGTTTTTTCTCCCTTACGCCCTTTTTTCCTCTGAATATTTATTATTTTATTCAGTCAGCAAACAATATTATACATGGAATTGCATCTTGTTTCAATCTTTTCTTTTGATCTTTTCTCTGCTTTCGATTTGACTTTTTGTAAAATATAGTTGACAAATTGTCGGCATGGTGTTAATATGACCTCAGAACAAAGAAACCATTCACCTTCAAAGGAGGTTTGTCATGAAAAAGAAATCCTGCAATATATTACTGATCGTCAACGGACTTTTATTATTTTTCGTTTCTGCCATTCAAGGCGGCAGTTTCCTCGATTTATTCACCCTAAGTGACGCCTGCGTTCGCATCTGCGGCATCTGCGCGTTGATGCTGTCCGCCGGCATGACATTTTGGTGCGTCCGCCGCAAAGCCGCATCCAAGTAACGTCATCCAAATAAGCAATCATTTTTTATGAAGGAGTTATCCATGAAAACAAAAAAGAACGTCCTGAGTGTTATTTCATTAATTCTGATCATCCCGTTTTTCCTGATGATCGTCTTCTTTATCTTAACCGCCAGTCATATCGGCGATGAGATCACGACCGTTGACCAGACCTTTACCATCCACGTGGAGAACGGCCAGGCAAATCCCGATTCCCACGCCTTCAAGGTTTCCCTTCCGTCCGACGGCAGTTACTACTACTCCCTGACCTTGGACGTAGAGGAACCTGGTTTTACCACCGCCTTCACGTCAACGGATTCCACTGGCAAGCTGAATAGCGCCTTTACCGCATATCAGACAAAAGACCTGCCCTGTCAGGTCCAGGCAGCTGCCGGGGAAACAACGCTGGAGCTTTTCTTCCTTGACGACGAGAACGCCATGCGTAACTTTGCAAAGAATTACTATCATTACGAGGAAGGCGAGGGATTGGAAAGCTTTATCAGCCAGTATGATTTTGCCACTCCCCCCGCAGACGGCGACCGCAGCATGCATGTTGTCATTAAAATCAATCAAATTGTTCCCGCTCCCTTTGCCCTTCAGCTGGCAACGCTTGCAGTCGGCGCCCTGATCCTGATCTGCCTGTTCCTCTGCCTTTCCAAGGAGCACAAGGACGACATCACTTTAAAGGAGCGCTTTGACGAGATTGGCAACAGCCACTCCATCTTTTTGACAGCCGTGATACTGACGCAGATGATCGCAAACGTCATCTTCATCAATTACCTGGCGAAATTTGCCAGCGAGAATTCCATCACCCTGAGCCTGCTTCTCACCATCCTTTCCGTGGACGTCATCGGCTTTCCTTTGGCTTACCTGGCATGCAAGGGCGTTCCCACCCAGCCCATTCCGGAGAAGAAGATCGGCGCAGGCAAGTTTCTTCTGTTTGTGCTTATGAGCTTTGGCATTGTGCTTCCCGGCGCATTATTGGGAAGCATCGTCCACAACCTGATCACGCTGCCCTTTGGCGGCGCGGAAACAGCCATCTCCCAGATCATGGCAAATTCCGGCATGTTCTGGCGCGTCTTGGCCGTCGGCATTGGCGCCCCCATTTTCGAGGAACTCGTCTTCCGTAAACTCATTGTGGACCGCCTGATCAAGTATGGCGAATTCATTGCGATCTTTACGTCAGGACTGACGTTTGGCCTGTTCCACGGCAACTTCCAGCAGTTTTTCTTTGCCTTTGCCCTCGGCCTGCTGTTTGCCTTTGTATACGTACGCACCGGAAGAATCCGTTACACTATCGGCCTGCACATGACGATCAACATGACGACCTCCGTCATCACGGCCTTCCTGTATTCCAAATACGCTGAATACGCTCCCAACACCACGGACCTTGCCGCCATTCAAGAATTTTTAACCTCCTCTGGTGAGGCCGGACTTTACGTCGCCCTGTATGCCATTTGGAACGTGCTACTATACCTGATCGCCATTGTCGGCGTGATCCTGCTGATCACTTTTATCGCAAAGAAACGCTTCCGCCTGAGGAGATCCGAGGGCGAAGCCACAAGGGGCGAGGCTCTCAAGGCAATGTTTTCGAGTAAGCTCATGCTCGTATTCCTGCTTGGAACCTTAGGCTTGTTCCTGCTCAGTTACTTGCCGGTTTTCCTTAGGGCATAAAGGAGGTTCACGTGAAAAAATCAACCGTTTGCACCATCGCAGTCATTTGCATGCTGATTCTGATCGGTCTTTGCGCGTACGTCATACACGTGGAATCAGAGAAAGAAAACAAAATCATTTCCGAACGGATTACGACCGTTTCGGTCTCGCAGGGAACGCCCGATAAAGAAAAAAGCACCCTAAACCTCACCGTGGAAAAGAGCGGTGAGTATCGAGCGCATTTTAGTTGGGCGCCGGAAGGAATAAAGGAAAAGGACTTTGCTTCCTATCCCGCTTCGGATCTTGGTTTTGTCACCGTGCTGGTCCTGTTTAATGACAAGGACGAAGAAATCTTTGCGACCAGCGGCACCGTTCTAAACACGGCCCCCGTCGTGGAGCTTTCTGCGGGCACCTACCGCGCTGAATATATCTACGTCACCACGCCGGAACAATACGAAAAGCTGGCAGTAGATTATCTTTGCGGTGCTTATCAGGCTCCCCTGCTTGCCAAAGAACTCGCTCCCACCTTTGCTTCCCTGAAGGCTGACGGTACGTGGAACGTGCAGCATGAATTCCGTCTCGTTCCCTCGGCTTCCTACCACTCCGGACAATTCTACGGCGTGATCTTTGGGCTGCTGATCGGTATTTGCATCTCAGTCCTGATGCTTGCCGCAATGAGCACGAGCAAAAAGATCATGGAGAGTCCCAAGTATGACGAGCGCCAGGAATTGGAACGCGGGCGCGGGTTCAAGCTTACCTTTTACGTCATGCTGATCTTCACCGGAATCACGTTCGCTTTTGACATGGGCGGTTTCTTCCCCGAAATGGATTATTCCGTCTTGTACGTCATCGGCCTTTTCCTCAGCATTTCCGTACACGTAAACTATTGCATCTGGCACGAAGCTTATTTCGCGCTAAATCAGAAAATGTCCTCGGTCATGACGATCTTCGGTTTTATCACGTTGTGTAACCTGGTGCTCGTCATCTTTTCCGTCATGGATGGCTCGCTCTACCAAAACGGTCATTTTAGTTACAGCGTTCTAAACCTTTTCTGCACCTTAACGTTCCTGTCCATGTTCGTCACGATGCTTTTCAAAAAACGGGACGTTGCAAAAAAGAACGCGTTGATCGCGGAAGAAGATGAGGAAGATGAATAATAAGCAGTCAACCAAATGGAGGGTTTTGCCATGAAGAATTTAAAATTAAAATCCGCCAGGGCTGCTTTGGATCTCTCCCAGCAGGACCTGGCAGACAAGGTCGGCGTTTCAAGACAAACCATTAATGCCATTGAGAAAGGGGACTATAACCCCACCATCAACCTTTGCAGAAGTATCTGCAAGGTTCTTGGAAAAACTTTGGATGAATTATTTTGGGAAGACGAGTGATCGTCTTCCCAATCTTTTTAGCGCTATGCTTTTTGTTTCTTTAACTTCTTTTGCTCCTCTTCATCCTTTGCGTGCACTTCCCGCTTGATCTCGTACATCAGCCGGTCTGCCTCGCGGATGTATTCCTGCAGGGGATACCCGCTCTCCGGATCCGTGATCACGTAGCCGCAGCTCGCGGAAATGTGATAAGGTCTCGATCCGTCGTTATTCTTCCCCTCCAAATACTCCAGAATGTTATCCTTTACGTCCTCAGCTTCCGCATCGTCACAATCCGGTGCAATGATCAGGAACTCGTCGCCTCCAAACCGGACGGCGATCCAATTTGCATCGATATTCGCCTTAATGGCTTCCGCAACGGTACGGATCGCTGCATCCCCGTGAATGTGCCCGTGCTGGTCATTGATGCGCTTCATAAAGTTGATGTCAACGAACATGACCATCATGCTTTCATGCTTGCGGACGCTGTCCTGATACAGCGGAATGGCCTTATTCTCATAGCCAAAACGATTGAACAGGTCCGTCATGGGATCCTTGTCATACAATCTCGTCAGATTCTTATTCAGCGCGTCCAGACGCAGGTTCGTGCGAAGAAGCTTTAATGCCTGCTGAAGCTTTTCCATGTAGGAATACAAAAGCTCTTCCGTCAGGATATAGGGCTCGTCCGCAAATACCACGTAGCCATAATTATACTGCATAAAATGCAGCGGAAGGATATAATACACGTGCTGTACGCCTTCCGTCTTCTCATATCCCGGGATCAGCTGCCGACGGTCCATCCGTTCCACTTCCTGGATCTCGCCGTCCTTTAAGGATACCACTACTTCAAGCTTTTTCCGGGTTTTCTTGTCCCAGATCTCCTGCTCGCTGGCCATCACGTTCTGGAAGTATTCGGCGTTGACCACAACGTGGAGGTTCTCGCCTTCAAATCTGTGATTTTCATGGAAATGTTCGCGAAGGCTAAGCTTCAGGTCTGCGTAACTGCTCACCTCTGAGATTTTCTGCCTCATGGAACGCTCCGTCTGCTCCATAAAGGCCGCATCCGTGGACTTTTGATAAAAATGCTTACAGTAATCCGTGCGCAGCTTCCAGCCTTCCATGGTGTTGCCGCAGCCGCAGCTTTCTCCCAAATGCATGGTCGTGGAAACCAAATAACGTGCCTTAAATTTCCCTCTCTTCATGTTGTCAAAGAGGATCTTGCAACACTGGAATCCCACTTCGTCATAATTCTGCTGCACGGTTGAGAGCGCCGGGAAAAAGATCTGCGCATCCCTGGCGTAATCAAAGCCCGTCACGATCACGTCCTTCGGAAGCGTATAGCCCATGTTTCCAAGCTCCGTGGCCGTCGAGAGCGCCATAATGTCATTCGCACAGATAAAAGCGTCCGGCAATTTTCCCTTACGGGTCTTCAGAACGGCATGAACCGCTTCGATCGTCCGCCGGTTGGACCAGCCGCCGTAAACCACGTTTTCCTGTTTTACGGTATGTCCGTGCTCTTTTAATACTTTTCTGACGATTTCAAGACGGGCGTCGCTCTCCGCATGGCCAGGCACGCCGCCCACGTAAACCACGTCGCGCACGCCGTGCTTTTCCACCAGATGCGTCACAAGATCGCGCATGCCCGTGTTCCCGTCCACGCTCACGCATGGCACGTCGTCCACCTCCATGCCGATGCTGACCACGGGAACTCCCTGGTCTTTTGCCTTTTCACATAGAGAAACCACTGTCTCATCCGAATTAAGCATATTGGAAAAGATAATGATGCCGTCATAATCCGCCACGTTGCACAGGCCATATACGTTCAATTCGCCCTGCATCAATTCCGTCTGTGCGCTAACGTTAGCAAAGCACAGGAAGACAAATACGTCAAAGTCTTCCTGTGCCGCATATTTTTTAATTCCCTTGACGGCGTTAGAGAGTGCCTCGTTACTCCAGCCGTTTGCAAATACCGCTATTTTTTTCTTCATTCCCCAACTCCAAAAGATACCTTATCACTCAAGGAGCGGAGACCAATTTATTTCTTCTTGAAACGAAGAACGTTCCAGGAAAGAGGTCTTACGTGTCCTGCATAAATGCCGTCTTCAAAAGTCCCCCCAGACTTCAGGGCAGGCATGATGCGCTCCGGCTCCTCGAAACTGTTTTTAGCGTCCAGATCATCTGAGCATAATTCGATATGCTTATCAAAAGTATACTCCTCAAATCCGCGCACGTCTACCCTAATCGGATATTCCGTCTCTTCATTTCTGTTAATGACAAAAATCGTCAGGGTTTCGTTCTCCTCGTCCCAAGCGGAAGCGCTGTCTACAAAGGTAAGGCCTTCCTTGTCATAGTATTGTGAAGTGTCGTCGATCGCATAGCCGGGAATGTCATAAGTTTCGCTCTGTACGTCCGTACGCATGGAGGTTCCCCTTGCGTAATTGATCATATCCATGAATGCATAGTGGGAAGCAGACTTCCATACGTGATCATGGTTGGAGCTGCAAAGTGCTCCGAGACCGCCCGTCATGCATCCGATCTTCACGCGGTCTGCATGACGCAGGAATGCCAGCTGGATGGACAGCATGGAAAGTGCGTGAAGCATGTCTCCGCCGGGGAACTGTCTGTCCGGCATGTTGTCGGGATCGTGGCGGATATAAGGTCTCTTCGGATCAAAGCGATAATGGGATCTCGCCATGTTGTGATAGCCATATCCGGGATGAAGCGGGCTGTTCGGGCGAACCATGCAGCCATACTCGTCAAAGGAAAGCATGATCTTCTTTGGCGAACGGCATTTTGCGCCAACGAGGTCACACATTGCGATCTCAGTATTGATGAAGTCCTCGTAGTATGCGGAACCGCCGAGCAGTGCCTTCCAGTCTCCGGGAGGTGCGCTGTGATAGTGATGCATGGAAAGAAGATCCACGGTCTCATAGCACTCCTGCAATACGGTCTCCTCCCAAGTGGGATAGTGATCCATAAACAATGCGGAGCTTGCGCATACTGCCGTCTCGATGGAAGCGTCGATCCACTTCATGGCCTTGGAAACCTCGTTACAGCGAACGCCGTAACCTCTCGGATCCTTGTCCCAGGAACCAAGCTGCCAGGGACCGTCCATCTCATTCCCAAGATACCAGGTCTTTACGCCGTAAGGCTTCTCATGTCCATACTGCTTACGCAAGTCAGACCAGTAGGAGCCGCCCTCAAAATTCGTGTACTCCACGATGTCCATGGCGTCCTGGAACGTGCCGGTACCAAGATTGATCGTGTACAAGGGCTCCGTTCCAACCTTCTCCGCCCACTGCAGATACTCGTCATGTCCCACGTCGTTGGGAATGAACTGATACCATGCGGGATCCAGGTGCACCTTCCTCTGGTCCTTGGGACCAATGGAATCCTTCCACTGCCATGCGGATACAAAGTTTCCGCCGGGCAGACGGCACGCCGGCATGCCCGTCCCCTTCAGTCCATTGATAAAGTCGGTACGGAATCCCTGCTCGTCCGCGGTGGGATGCTTGGGATTGTACATGGTACCGTTCACCATGGTTCCGATGGGCTCCAAGAACGTACTAAAGAGCCTCGGTGAGATTTCTCCGATCTTAAAAGACGGATGTACTGTGATTTTTGCTGTTTCTGCCATTTTGTAACCTCCCATATTTTTAATTTTTCATAGTAAATCGTTTTATCGTTGAACTATTTTTTTAGGGGAGGTTAGACTCCCCTAAAATATGCTTTTACATGATCACAACCACTTCATTCTCGTCCTTCATGTCTGCGGCGGGAACGTAAGGCTGGTCGAGTTTCACCCCGTTCAGGTAGAACTCCTTGAAGCCGCTCTCAGCACCGCTCTCGTTGCGAACGGTGATATGAAGCTTCTTGCCGCGGAAGTTCTTGTCCATGATCATTTCTTTCCAAGCTGAAGGGATTGTCGGGCAAACCCAAAGACCGTTCAAGTCAGGTCTCATGCCGCAGATACCTTCCACGCAACCTACCATACAGGTGGATGCGGTACCGGTCAGCCAATGTACGTGGCTTCTGCCGTGGAAAGGAGACTCGTCAGCTTCAGTAAACTGGCCGTGTACGTAGGGCTCAAGGCGTCTTACGTCCGCATCGTTGTTCTGGGATGCAGGGGAGCTCTCGGTGAAATATTCAAACGCTCTGTTGCCGTGTCCCATCAGGGATTCAGCGAGAATGATCCAACCCTGGGGCTGTGAGAAGATACCGCCGTTCTCCTTCGTGGACGGGTTAAAGAGCAGTGCCAGTGCGCCGTCAAACGCATGATCTACGTAGGAAGGTGCCATCACGCGAACGCCGTACTTCGTGTTCAGCTCGCGGTGAACGCTCTCCAAAGCCTTCTCAGCCTGATCCTTCGTTGCCAGTCCGCTGATAACGGCCCAGGACTGGGGATTCAGCCACATGCTTGCCTCGGGATCATTCTTGGAACCGATAACCTGGCCATCCTCCTTGATGCCGCGGACAAATCTGTCGTCCTCCCAGCATTCCTTGTTGATGATCTCGCCAAGCTCCTTCTGGGTTGCCTCAAGATATCCAAGATACTCCGTATCATTCAGATCCTTCGCAAAGCCCTTCATTACCGTGAACGCGTAGTAGAGCTGCAGTGCCACGAACGTGGACTCGCCCTTCTTGCCAAGTCTTAAGCAGTCATTCCAGTCTGCGTGAAGACCAGCGGGCATCTTGTGATCGCCAAGTCTCTCCATGGAGAAATTGATCGCTCTCTTTAGGTGATCGTAAACGGTGCCCTCATCCTTATTTGCATAAGGGATCACCTTCTTTACGTAATCCTTGTCGCCGGTCTCGGAAACATACTTCCAAACCGTCGGGAAGAGCCACAGTGCATCGTCCGCACGGTATGCGGGATGACCCGTGGAACGAACGTAGGATTCGTCATCCGGCGTATCCTCGTGTCCGGGATTATGGTCATATTTTACCAAAGGCAGTCCGCCGCCGTTGTCAACCTGTGCGGAAAGCATGAAGGTCAGCTGCTTTTCTGCCATGGCGGGATCCAGATGGATGATTCCCTGGATGTCCTGAACGGTGTCACGATATCCGTAACCGTTACGCTGTCCGCAGTAGCTAAAGGAAGCCGCGCGGGACCAGGTAAAGGTGATGAAGCACTGATATGCGTTCCAGGTATTGATCATGCTGTTGAATGCTGGATCCGGGGTGTTCACCTGGAAGTTCATAAGCTTTGAATGCCAATAAGTAATGAGTTCCTGCTTCTCCTTCTCCACAACGGAAAGGTCCTTGTATGCAGCCAGGATCTCATCAGCCACCCAAGGCTCAGCTTGTCCAAGAAGGAATGCAACTTCCTTCGTCTCGCCGGGCTCTAACGTGATCTGGGTATGCAGCGCGCCGCATCCGTTGGAGTTGTAATTCAGCACGTTGTCACACGCACCGTTCTCAACTGCAATGGGATTGCCGTAGGAATGATAGTTGCCAAGGAATGCCTGCTTGTCACCGTTGTAGGACTTCACGGTCTGGCCAGCCATGCCAAAGAAACGCTCCTTGTGGTTGGAGCCGGTCTCATCCTTGCCAAAGTTCGGATTGATCTTCTGATAGATCTTATTGTTCTCAAAATGGGTTGCGGTAATGAACTGGGTGTACTGCAGGTTCACCTGATCCTGCTCGTAATTGCTGTCGTTCGTGAACTCCGCGTAGCCAAATACGGAAATGGTCCTGGGCTTTGCAGACTTGTTCGTCACCTTTGCAGCCCATACCTCATAGGTCTTATTCAGGGGAACGTAATACAGAACCTCGGAATGGATCCCTGCGTACTCCGCGATCATGTTGGAATAAGCAGTGCCGTGATGACACTCACTCTTGTAATCGTTCAGGTCCTTGCCAACAGGCTGCCAGGTTGCGGACCAGAAATCCTTCGTGTCATCATCGCGCAGATAAACGTATCTGCCAGGCGTATCGTCACTGTTAAAATGATAGCGGATGATTCTTCCGTTCGCGCCGCTCTTAACAAAGCTGTAGCCGCCCGCATTGTTCGAAATGATGGCACCGTATGCCGGGGATCCCAGGTAATTCGCCCAAGGCGCCGGCGTATTGGGCTTAGTGATGACGTACTCTTTCTTCACCTCGTCAAAATAACCGTATTGCATGTTTGTAACCTCCTGCATTTTACTGTTTCTTGCACTATTACCAGACGTGACCGCACACGTCTCATAATACAATATTAAAGGGAAATGGCAAAAGTTTCAATGTATTTTTCTGCCATTTCCCTCTTTTTTTTGTATTATTTTGTTTCTCAGATTTTGTTATTCAACAACCTTCCCCGCAAACACGATCTGGTCCTTCTGGCTGTCATAGATCAGGAACGCAAACGGTCTGTCCAGGTATACTTCTTTTACTTCCTTTTCTACCGGCTTCATCGCCAATGACTTTTGCATAAGGATCGCCGTGACTGCTGCCGCGCGGGTTCCGTCCTTGTCGAGTTCGATCTTACACTTCTGAATGATCTCGCTGATAAAGAGCCCTTCCCCATCGATCATCCGGAAAAATTCAGCACGGTTTTCATCAAATGCCCTGTAGACTCCCTGGGCCTTCAGTACGTCGATCACATTCTCGGTCTTCGTCTCGTAATTCAGCTGCGGCATAATGGCTCTTACGTCATATTCGTACGTCTGTGATTCCAACAGGCTCTTCAGGTCAAGATCGCCCAGGTTAAAATCGCCTTCCGCCTTTGGCAGGATGCCGATAAATTGAAATCCGTTGTAATAATCCTTAGAAAATGCCGTGGCATATTCGTTTTCATAATAGACTCCAAGGGTGTCGGACAGCATCTCCTGTTCCTTCTTGTTTCCCTTAAGGTCCGTGAACTCATGCGTTCTCAGATTCCATTCTTTGACCCAGGGGGACTCAAAATATACGGAATTAACCAGGATCGCCATCAGGTCACGCGAAAACTTATCAGGAGTGATAACTTCCTTGATCAGCCCTTCCGTGTGCTTGTCGCACCAGGAATTGATCTTCTTCGCCGTTTTGTCCGGATCCCCGATAAAATCCACGTTCTCCGCTTCCGCCCTGAACTTCTTTTCCACAAGCTTTTGATAGTCCTTAAGAAGCTTCTCATCTTTCTTTACCCAGATGGAATTCGCCAGCTTGTAATTAAACGTATAGCCCGACTTTCCGCTTCCCGCGGCCTTCAGCCCCTCTGCATAAGACATGTATTCATCTACCCAGTCGGCGTAATCCTCACTGCCAAGATAGCGGTAAAGCTCTTTTGCGGTCTCACCGGAAGCACCCTCCGTAGCCATGCCAAGCGCTACGTTCAAAGACAGCGGGCTGACAAGCACGTTGCCGGGCTGATCCTTATATACCTGATCTGCGAAATAAGCCGCCTTCTGATAAGCATCCGTCAGCTCCACCTGCTGGATCTCCTGTTCTTCACTTTCACCGAGCACCAGCGTCTCTTGAGAGCCCTGCGTCTCCTGCGCGGAAGGCTTCTCCGCCTCTGAAGGCTTTTCCGCTCCCCCATCCGAACATCCGCCAAGCATCATGCATGCACAGAGTAACAATAATAATTTCTTTTTCATGTGATCTTCTCCCTTTTTCTTAATCTTAGACGTTTGTCATTTTCCAACAGTGCCGCGCTTAAAATTTTACGTGTTCCGCTTTGACCATATAGACGCTTTCTCTTCAAAAAGGTTCTCATAAATTAAAAATTATTTTTCCTTAGTTGAATGTCAAACTAACTTCTGGTTTCAAAACAGCCCGACATTTTTGTCTGACTAACTTCTGGTTTTGTTATTTTTTGCCACTTTCGCTGTTGTTTTTTACATTTTCCATGCGTATAATTAAAGAAAATGCGAGGATT
>JAFZNO010000125.1 GCA_017552985.1 Lachnospiraceae bacterium | reverse complement strand
GGTCTGCTTCATTGAGAATATTGATCCCATGGGCGTGCACACCGGAGATTCCTTCTGCGCCGCTCCCATGCTGACCATTTCCAAAGAGCTGCAGGCAAGACTGCAGGAGTACGCATACCGCATCGTGGAATCCGTGCAGGTGATCGGCGGTACCAACGTACAGTTTGCGCATGATCCCGTGAGCGACAGAGTCATCGTCATCGAGATCAACCCCAGAACCTCCCGTTCCTCCGCACTGGCTTCCAAGGCAACCGGTTTCCCCATCGCGCTGGTGAGCGCAATGCTGGCATCTGGCTTAAAGCTTTCCGAGATCCCTTGCGGAAAGTACGGAACGCTGGATAAGTACGTACCGGACGGAGATTACGTCGTGATCAAGTTTGCCCGCTGGGCATTTGAAAAGTTCAAGGGCGTTGAGGACAAGCTCGGCACCCAGATGCGCGCCGTTGGCGAGGTTATGAGCATCGGTAAGAACTATAAGGAAGCATTCCAGAAGGCCATCAGAAGCCTTGAGACTGGCCGTTACGGTCTTGGCCATATCGCAAAGCTGGAGGCTAAGACGAAGGAGCAGCTCCTCAACATGCTGGCGACGCCTTCCAGCGAGCGCCATTTCGCAATGTATGAGGCATTAAAGAAGGGCGCGACCGTGGACGAGATCCATGAGCTCACCCACGTAAAGAAGTACTTCATCGAACAGATGAAGGAATTGGTGGAAGAGGAAGTGGCACTCTCCGCCAATAAGGGTAGCCTGCCTGCAGACGCTGCACTCATCCAGGCGAAGAAGGATGGCTTCTCTGATAAGTACCTGAGCATTTTGCTGGGTGTTTCCGAGGCTGACGTTCGCAATAAGAGAATTGCCCTTGGCGTGGAAGAGACCTGGGAAGGCGTACACGTAAGCGGCACCCAGGACAGCGCATACTACTTCTCGACCTACAACGGAACGGACAAGAACCCCATCCGCGAGGAAAAGCCGAAGGTGATGATTCTTGGCGGCGGCCCGAACAGGATCGGACAGGGCATCGAGTTCGACTATTGCTGCGTACACGCATCCCTGGCACTCAAGAAGCTTGGATTTGAGACCATTATCGTGAACTGCAACCCTGAGACCGTATCTACCGACTACGATACCTCCGACAAGCTCTACTTCGAGCCCTTGACCCTGGAGGACGTGCTCAGCATTTATAAGAAAGAAAAGCCCGTTGGCGTGATCGCACAGTTTGGTGGCCAGACGCCTCTGAACCTGGCATCCGACTTGGAGAAGAACGGCGTGAAGATCCTTGGTACTTCTCCCGCAGTCATCGACCTGGCTGAGGACAGAGACCTGTTCCGCGCAATGATGGACAAGCTGGAGATCCCGATGCCTGAGTCTGGAATGGCAACGACCGTGGAAGAGGCCCTTGAGGTAGCACACAGGATTGGCTTCCCCGTTATGGTTCGTCCTTCCTACGTGCTTGGCGGACGCGGCATGGAGGTCGTTTACGACGACGTGAACCTGACCAGCTACATGAACGCAGCCGTTGGCGTAACGCCCGACAGACCCATCCTGATCGACAGATTCCTGAACCACGCAACCGAGTGTGAGGCAGATGCCATCAGCGACGGCACCCATGCCTTTGTTCCCGCGGTTATGGAGCACATTGAGCTCGCAGGCGTTCACTCCGGAGACTCTGCATGTATCGTTCCTTCGAAGCACATCTCTGAGAAGAACGTGGAGATCATTAAAGAATATACGAGAAAGATCGCTGAGGAGATGCACGTTCGCGGCCTTATGAACATGCAGTACGCGATCGAAAATGATAAGGTATACGTGCTCGAGGCAAATCCCCGCGCATCCCGTACCGTGCCTTTGGTATCCAAGGTATGTAACGTCCGCATGGTACCCATCGCGACGGACATCATTACCTCTGAGATCACCGGCCGTCCTTCACCCGTGCCTGCCCTCAAGGAGCAGAACATTCCTTACTATGGCGTGAAGGAAGCAGTGTTCCCGTTCAACATGTTCCAGGAGGTTGACCCGATCCTTGGACCTGAGATGCGTTCCACCGGTGAAGTGCTTGGACTTTCCAAGTCTGTCGGCGAGGCATTCTTCAAGGCACAGGAGGCAACCCAGACGAAGCTTCCTCTTGGCGGCACCGTACTGATCAGCGTAAACCGCAAGGACAAGGCTGAGGTGGTAGACGTTGCAAAGCTCTTCAACGAAGCAGGATTTAGGATCATTGCTACTGGCAATACCTGCGATCTCATTACGGCAGCAGGCATTCCCGCCGAGAAGGTGAAGAAGCTCTACGAGGGCCGTCCCAACATCCTTGACATGATCACCAACGGCGAGATCGACCTGATCGTAAATTCGCCCATCGGCGCAGACAGCGTACATGATGACTCTTATTTGAGAAAGGCAGCCATTAAGGGCAAGATCCCTTACATGACCACGATCGCGGCCGCAAGAGCCACGGCGGAAGGAATCCTGTACGTGCAGAAGGCTGGCAAGGGTGAGGTTCATTCCCTGCAGAGCCTGCATGGCATGATCCAGGACAAATAAAGACAAACGTGTGAAAAAGTTTCGGGGGGGACTTGATTTTTCATTACCATATTGAATGAAGGAGGATGACAATTTGGTTCAAGATTTGATTCAACTCTGCAAAGAACGAGGACCAAAGGTTTACGTTCAGACTCACAATTTCCCTGACCCCGATGCCATTGGTTCCGCCTATGGCTTACAGAAACTTTTGGAGAGTTTTGGAATTCAACCGATCCTATGTTATGCGGGAAGGATTGACAAGTTAAGCACTTCCAGAATGCTGGAGGAGTTTGACGTTCAGATCTTTTCCTACGATGAGATCAAGCATGACATGAAGGAGTCGGATCCCATCATCTGCGTGGACAGCCAGAAAAATGGCGGTAACATACAGGATTTTGTGGGAGATGAGGTCGCTTGCATCGACCATCATCCGACGTTTACGGAAGAGAAATATTTATACAGTGACATCCGGATCGCCGGTGCTTGCGCATCTTTGATCGCACAGTATTACCGGGATCTGGGGATCACGCCGACGGAGAACGTGGCGTCTGCGCTGCTCTATGCGTTGAAGATGGACACCATGCAGTTTTCCCGCGGCGTGACGGATCTGGACATCGCGGCACTTCGTTTTGTATTTCCGTATCATAATAAGGCGAAGATCACGCGCCTTGAGCAAAACACAATGGCATTCCGTGACTTGAAGGCTTACGGTGCCGCCATTGAGCACATTCAAGTGTACGAGCGCTTCGGTTATACCGTGGTTCCGTTCGCTTGTCCGGACGGACTGATCGCGACGCTTGCGGACTTCATCCTTTCCCTGGATGAGGTGGAGGTCGTGGTTGTGATCTCGGTTCGGGAAGACGGACTGAAGTTTTCCGTCCGGTCGGAGATCCCGCAGGTGCATGCCGGCTATCTGATTCGCGATGCCTTGTCTGGGCTCGGCAATGCCGGCGGTCACGCGTCCATGGCCGGAGGCTTCGTTCCCCAGAGCATGGTGGAACCCATGGGAGCTTATTACGAAGCTGAGATCCGCGAACGCTTCATGGACATCCTCGAAAAAATGGGCTACCTCAAGGTCTAGGGGTGGTGGGGCACGGGGACGTGTCTACTGACACGTTTAGGTGATTGCAAAACTCGGGGCTGAGGCTTGATAGTATCCCTCAGGCACGCTCGCGCTATGAGTGCAGCGTATCGGTACTAAGTTGTCTCCGTCTGAATCCATTATGATGCAATGGATTCAGACGAATACGCCAACTAAGTACCGACGCTTGGCACACATGCCTGAGGAATACTATTCAAGCCATCCCCTCGAGTACATTGCAAGTATAAGATATTAACATGTCAGTAGACACGTCCCCGTGGCCAGATAATAGAGAAATTAAAAAGACCGTCTCTCGCGTATTGATATGGCAGGAGGACGGTCTTTTTTATTTGAGTGCTTGCAAGTTAGAATTCGCAGTTCTTGGGTGTTCTGGGATAGGGGATGACGTCGCGGATGTTCTCGACGCCAGTCAGGTACATGATCAGGCGCTCGAAGCCCATGCCGAAGCCGCTGTGGATGCAGCCGCCGTAGCGTCTGGTGTCGAGGTACCAGTCGATGCCTTCCTTGTCAACGCCCATCTCGTTCATTCTCTCAATGAGCTTGTCCAGGTTCTCCTCACGCTGGCTGCCGCCCATGAGTTCGCCTGCCTGGGGTACGAGAAGGTCAACTGCCGCAACGGTCTTGTTGTCGGGATTTACCTTCATGTAGTAAGCCTTGATCTCCTTCGGCCAGTCGGTGACGAACACGGGGCCGTGGAAGTAATCCACAATGTATTTCTCATGCTCTTTTGCAATGTCCTCGCCGTAATCAGGCTCAAACTCCCACTTCACGTCAGCCTTCTTCAAAATGTCGATCACGTCATGATGTGAGATTCTGGTGAACTCAGCATTTACAATGCCGTCGAGCTTTTCCTTCAATCCCTTCGAAACGAACTTGTCGCAGAATTCAATCTCCTCAGGGCACTTGTCGCAAACGTATTTTACGACGAACTTGAGCATTTCTTCCTCGATGTCCATCAGGCCGTGCAGGTCGCAGAATGCCATCTCGGGCTCGATCATCCAGAACTCGTTTGCATGGGTCTGGGTGTTGGAGTTCTCGGTACGGAAGGTGGGACCAAAGGTGTAGATGTCACCGAATGCCATGGCGAAGGTCTCGCCCTGGAGCTGGCCGGAGCCGGTGATAAAGCTCTGCTTGCCAAACAGGTCCTTGCTGAAGTCTACCTTGCCGTCATCGGTCTTCGGAAGGTCGTTCATATTTAGGGTCGTTACTTTGAACATCTGGTCAGATCCCTCACAGTCCGCGCAGGTGATCAGTGGCGTGTGTACGTAGAGATATCCGTTGCTCTGGAAGTACTCGTGGATCGCCATGGCAGCCACGCTGCGGATGCGGAATACCGCGCTGAACAGGTTCGTGCGGGGACGAAGGTGAGCCACGGTTCTAAGGAACTCTCTGGTGTGGCGCTTGGGCTGGATGGGATAGTCCTCAGGACAATCGCCAAGGAGCGTGACGGCGCTGGCTTTTAATTCAAAAGGTTGCTGATTATTGGGGGTGAGCACTACCGTTCCCGTTACCTGTACGCTTGCTCCAACCCTAATCTTGGAGATGGCGTCAAAATTATCAAGTCCATTCTCGTAAACAACCTGCAAATTCTCGAAAAACGATCCGTCATTTACGTTCAGGAATCCAAACTGTGACTGTGCGCGATTGGTACGTACCCAGGCACAGATGGTCACTTCTTTGGATGCATGGTCAGAAGTATTTCTGAACAGCTCTTTGATTTTTGTTCTCATCTCTTTTTCCTCCTTAAAAAATCATTATAGGTGCTATGATACCATTTTTTAAGAAGAATTCAAGTAAAAAATGATGATTTGTGCAGGATTTTTAAGTTGAAGGGCGCAATTACGATTGTTTTTGGTAAAGAAATCAGTTTAGAAATCTCTCGGCCAAATACAGCGGACCATACCAGGGAATGGACTCATCTACGATCACGTCGCGTCCGCGTATGGTAAACACGTATTCCGTTCCCTCATACGTGCAATCATAGATAAGCGTAACGTCCGGGTGGGCAGCCAAAGTTCTCATAACGCCGATCGGAAGTGCATAATCGTTACATTTAAACGTAATGGTTTGAGCAGACCCGGCTGAAACGGCACCGTTAAGTGCGTCGTACAAGGGTTTCAGTATTACGTCATCAATGTTTGGCGCTGGCATAACGTCGTCGGGGTCCGTTTGTGTTTCATCATATGACTCTGGCTCTCCTTCGGGAATGGAGATCGGAAGGAAAGCAGATGAATAATCGGTAAGCGTTCCGCCTTTAACGGATTCGGCTGCAACGTACGCATAATAATCCGTTCCGCAAGTTTTGGAAGCGTAAGCGGCGGGAAGCGTGAAAGATCCGGTTCCAAGTGCAATGTCCCCAACTTCAAGAGCCAAGTATGCGAAGCCTGATGATACGGCTTTGCCGGGGACGTATTCTTCATCCAAAAGAATGACGGAAATCTGATTTACGCTTTCGCTGTTTTCACCAGTTATCGCGTAAGGGATGGTCACGGTATTTGCGTTTCTGGAAACTTCCTTGGATTCCGCCAAGGAAATCGCCATGTCGGGATCTAACAGCGTAAGCTTATATTCTGCATAGGGTTCCCCGGCATTCCCGGCCACAAGGGAGGAAGAAATGATGGAGGAGAGGCTGACGTTGAATGCTGGAGCCACCTTGCCAGAGCCATAAGTAGTGGAATCAACTTTGCATCCTCCGGCTATCATAAAACTGTTACATTGATAAATTTCTTTTTGTGCGGGATCAGCCTGTGGCGTCACCTTGGTCCGCAACCAATACTTGGGGCCAAATCCAGATTTCACGCGGGTCGAGTCCTTTTCCCTGTTCAGATCGGTTAACCAAGTATCCTTGTAACCGTAAGACGGTCTGCTTAATTCGTAAGCATCAAGCACGAAAACCTGATCTCCTTCCAGGGGAGTGAATTCGTAAATGCCGTCTTGGGTCAAGGAAACTCCGTCGCCGGCGGCAACGCCGGATTTGTAGCTGTTTGCGATGGAAGCCTTTTCCACGGAAGTAAAATTGCCAGGCTTGTCCAAAAATGCTGAACCGTTAAGACCGTTTCGAAGATCGCTGTAACTCCACGAGTTGAGGTACGTGGCGCCATTGTTGACAGCGCCGTCATCGTCAAAGCGAGTCGTATATAACACCACGTCGCAGTCGAGAAGCATGCTTCCGCCCGCGATTCCAAAATCAGAAGAAGCATTATCCAACACTCTGTATATCGTGGATTCTGATCCGCTATAGTTGCCAAAATAGACGTAGCTCCAGCCGCCGCCCATGTTATCTCTGGTGGCCACGGTGCCGTCGTCATATACCCAGTAAGTATCTCCGTTATATTCAGGCAGGTCTTGCCAACCGCCCGTCTGGTAAATGGGATTGCCGATCGCTCCCGTGCCAAGTCCGGTTATGGTTTTATCTGAAGCGGCATGAACCGTAAACGGTAATTCGGGATACGGAAATCCGATCATGGGAATGGAAATGAGTAAGGTGAAGGCCAGAATGCGCCTGGATGCATGACGTAAATGATTGCGCCGATTGGCGAATGGGGTGAATTTGGGCATAGTCTGCCCCTTATGTTTGTTCACTTGAATTCCTCCTATGGGTTTGATGGTATTGTGACGTGATGAAACGCTTGACTTGTTTGGGAACCCCTAGGAAGATCACCGAACAGTTTCCATTAGCGTTTTGGAAAATCGCTGCCCTGGACATTCGTTGTATAAAAAGATTTTAGTGCACGTCATATTTTATATCGGAAATCGTGCACTTTTTTTTATGCGTCAGGAAAGAAGATTTTAAAGATTCTGACAAAATGCGAAAAAACACTAAAACTGGGACTAAAGTTTCCTTCTCAGTTTCCTTGTTTTTCTATTTTCTTTAGGATTGATCCTGTCAGAATGGTTGCATTTTACCACGCTTTTTACGTCATTCGCCACGCTTTTCCCATGAATGGAGGAGAACGTGGCAAGATAAAAGCATGAAAAGCATGGCAATAAAGAACCATGGCGAGGCAGTGGAAGGGAAAAGGAGTAAGCAGATGAAGCGACGAAATCATTGGCATGGAAAGAAGGTTGGTAAGGGGATACTTCTCCTTATCATGATAAGCCTGGTTCTGGGGCAGGCAGGGTGCGTGAAGGTTGAGCGGGTAAGCGGAAAAGATGCGCAGGAAAGCGGCGCAGGGGGGAGCGATGCCCATGGAAATGGCGGCGTGAAAGGGCAAGTGGCGAATGTCTTGAAGGCGCGGGCCCAGGATGATTATTACGCGTACGTGAACGGGGAGACTCTTTCCAAGACGAAGCTTGCCTACGGTAAATCCTTTGGAGGACCGATCCAGGAGATGGATGAGGCGATCAAGGAGGAGATTTACGCGGCAGTGATCGCGGTCGGCCGCTCGGAGGAAACATATCCTGAGGGCAGCGCGCAGGCTTTGGTCCGCGCCGTATGGAGGCAATATCTGGAGTACCTGGAGGAGAAAGCGGCGAGAACGATAAAGAATGATGGAGCAAAAGCAGGCGCGGGGAATGGTGAGGGCGTTGCAGCGAAGGCAGGCGCGGGGAAGAGCGAAGGCGCTAACGTAAGGCAAGATAACCCGATTGAAAATGCGCTGGCAAGGATCCGGGGCGCCGCATCCGCAGAGGCTCTCTTGGAGGTCATGAGGGATCTGGAAGAGGAGATCGGCTGGATGCCGTTTTTCCAGATTTCCGTGTCGAAGGATTATTACAAGGCCGGCGAAAATGCGCTGTATATGGATCAGAAGCTGGAGACCTGCGGCGTTTCTTTTGAGGAGATCCTGGAAGAGGATGAACCAAGGAAGCAGCTTCTTGGACAGGCGGTGGACGCGCTGGTATCCTGCGGGGAGATGCCGGAGGAGGCGCGGGAGAAGGCAAAGTCTTTCGTTTATCTTATCTTGGACGTAGGCATGGCGACGGATCTTTCCCTCCAATATGAGAGTGATCTTCTGAGTTGTTACGGCTTCGTGAAAGAGGAGGAGATGACGGGAATCCTTGGAGGCTTGGACGTAAGCGCCATCGAGAGGCTAAACGGCATGACGGGGCCGAATCCCTACGGCGGGTTTTACGTGGCGGACGCGGCGCAGCTTACGGCACTGGGGAAGTGCTTTTGCGAAAAGAACCGGGAGGCCCTGAAGACCTGGATGACCTGCGAACTTCTCTGCTCTTACCGGATGTTTTTGGTGGAAGAGCATCCTTTCTTAAAGCTTTATGAGAGCGGCTCTTTTGACGAAAATGAGAGACTTGCGGCCCAGTACGTAAACGAGGTTCTCTCGGAACAGGTAAGCGTGCTCTATGAGGAGGCTTATTATACCGAAGAGATGGATGCCTTTCTCGATCAGCTCTTTGGGGACGTCAGGGCAAGCTACCGTGAACTGATCGGAGGCGCTGATTGGCTTTCCGCACAGACCAGGCAGGGGCTCCTGCAAAAGCTGGAGAACCTGCGGTTCCAAAAGCCAGGCGACGCGGACGCTTCGGAGATCCGCGTGAGCGATGCCCTGGGAGCCACGGCGCTGGAGACGGCATGCCGCCTAAATTGCATTCGTCATCAGCGGGAACTTGAGAAAATCGGAAAACCGAAGGATGAAGATGCACTTTTGATGCCAATGCAGCAGATGAATGCCTGCTACAGCCCGGACAACGTGTTTACGGTCTCGGTGGCGATCCTGCATGCTCCGTATTTTGATCCGAATGCTTCTTATGAGACAAATCTCGGGGGGATCGGCATGGTCATGGCACACGAGATCGGGCATGCCTTTGATTCCAACGGAATCAAGTTTACGGCGAAGGGTGAGTATGATCCAGGCTGGATTAGCGAGGCGGACCGCGAAGTCCTAAAGGAGCGGGAAAACCAAATGATAGAGTATTTTGACGGATACGTCATCATGGACGTGTATCACGTGGACGGAACGCTGACTCTTGGTGAGAACTTTGCTGACAAGGGCGCCATGGAGTGTCTGATGAACGTGGTAAAGGATAAGAAGGAGCGGGAGAGTTTGTTTGAAAATTACGCAAAGATCTGGTGTCTTTGGAAGGAGGACGCGGCGGGGATCGATCAGCTGCTGCGGGATGAACACAGTCCGGAGTACGTCAGGGTGAATGCGGTGCTTGCGGCAACCAATGCATTTTATGAAGTATATGGAGTGAAGGAAGGGGACGGGATGTATGTCGCACCGGAAAGGAGAGCTTACAGATGGGGATCTTATTAAAACATACTTTTCGAAACGTATTTGCAAAGCCGCTGCGGACGATTCTGCTGGTGGTCTGCATTTCCTTTTGCTCCTTTGCGGCGCTGCTTAGTTTAGACGTGACGGGGAGCATCACTGGCATTGTCCACAGCCTCCTTTCGCAGGTCACGGGATCTTCGGACCTGATCATCGCCGATGAACT
>JAFZNO010000124.1 GCA_017552985.1 Lachnospiraceae bacterium | reverse complement strand
TCCACGTCCTCCGGCGTTTTTCCCGCGTCCTCCAAGGCTTTCCGGCACGCCTTTTCGGCCAGAGTCACCACGTTGTCGTCCTTTACGATTCTGCGTTCTTTGATTCCCGTCCGCTCGACGATCCATTCGTCAGACGTATCGACCATCTTCTCCAAATCCGCATTTGTCAATACGTGCTCCGGCACTGCGCTCCCGGTGCCTGAGATCTTTATACCCATTCCAGTTACTCCTCTCGTCTATTTCTGCCATTCTCAATACTTCCGGAATCTTTCATACCGGCGCCGCGCGATCTCTTCGCCGCTCATTCCGTCAAAGCCCCGTAAAAACGCTTTGATCTCTTCCTTTAGGTTCCCTGCGATCGCCTCAGCCGTCTGTTCCGAAGCCCCGCCATACTCTGGCAGAATCTTCTCGATCACGCCTAGGCGCAAAAGGTCCTGCGCCGTGATATTCATGATCTCGCTGGCCTCCTTGGCGCGGGAACTGTCCTTCCAAAGGATCGATGCGAAGCCTTCCGGTGAAAGGATGGAATACGTGGCATTTTCCAGCATCCACACTTCATTCCCCACCGCAGTCGCCAGCGCGCCGCCGCTCCCGCCCTCACCGATCAATATGCAGAGCACGGGGACCATTAATCCCGCCATCTCCAAAAGATTACGCGCAATGGCCTCGCCCTGTCCGCGCTCTTCGGCCTCGATGCCGCAGAATGCCCCGGAAGTATTGACAAAGCTAATGATGGGGCGCCTAAACTTTTCCGCCTGCTTCATTAACCTTAGGGCCTTGCGGTACCCTTCCGGGCGCGGCATGCCAAAGTTCCTCATCTGACATTCCTTCATGGTCGAGCCCTTCACGTCTGCGATGACAGTCACGGGTTGCCCATCCAGAAAGGCGATTCCTCCAACGATGGCGGGATCATCCCCAAAGCACCTGTCTCCGTGCGACTCGATAAAATGATCAAAGACGTAGCCCGCGTAATCCAGCGCGGAAGGTCTTTGCACCCGGCGCACGGCCTTTACCTTCTCCCATGCGCTCACGGGCGCCTGCAGGGCGCTTTTTTCCTTTAGGATCTCACTGAGCACAAATCTCTCCCCTGCATTCGCAAACCCGGCAAAAGAGCCATTTCTGCGCCTTTCATGCGTCTTGATCAGGAAATATAAGGTTTTTCTGACGTTCATTCTCTTTACGATGCCGTCCACGAAGCCGTGCTCCACTAAGAACTCCGCGGACTGAAATCCCTCCGGAAGCTCTTGGCCGATGGTCTGTCTGATAACGCGCGGACCCGCAAACCCGATCAGCGCTCCCGGCTCCGCCATGATCACGTCTCCCAGCATGGCAAAGCTCGCCGTCACGCCTCCAGTGGTGGGATCCGTCAGGATCGTTGCATACAACAGTCCTGCTTCCCCATGTTTTCTGATCGCTGCGGCAGTCTTCGCCATCTGCATGAGGGACAGGATCCCCTCCTGCATTCTCGCACCGCCTGAGGCGCAGAACAAAAAGACCGGAAGACCTTCCTCCGTTGCCCGTTCCACGGCTGCCGTCACTTTCTCCCCATATACGCTGCCCATGCTCGCCATCAAAAACCTTGCGTCGCAAATGCCGATCACGGCCTTCTCCCCAAAGATCCTGCAACTCCCGACGGTAAAGGCTTCCCTGAGTCCCGTCTTCTCCCGCGTCTCAGAGAGCTTCTCCTCATATCCTTCATAGCCAAGGGGATTTACGGGTTCCATGTCCGCAAACCACTCTTCAAAGCTTCCCCTGTCTGCCGTCATGCGGATGCGCGCATTGGTGCTGACGCGAAAGTAACCATTGCACTCCGGGCAGACGTAGCGGCGCTTTGCCACCCTTTTCTTATCAACAAGCTTTCCACACTTTGGACATTTGACTTTATCCGCCGGGGCATTGGTTTCATCCCCTTTCATGCCCTCCACGGGGCTTGCGGACTCTGCGGGCGAAGATTCAGTTCCTCGCGCGGGATTTGGCTCGCCTGCCTTCTTCCCCGCTGCAAAGAACAATCCTTTCCTGCTGCCCTTAGGCCAATTCTTCTTTCCAAATCCTCTAGTCATGTCTACTCTCCGATTGCAAAGGTAAGTTCAGCGCGCGCGGCCAGCTTGCCATCTACGGTGGCGGTCGCCTCGCCCTTCCCCATGGGCCCTTTCACCCAAAGGATTTTCGTCTCGATCGTAAGAACGTCGCCAGGGCGCACCATCCTCTTAAAACGCGCCTTGTCAATCCCTGCAAAATAGGCTGTCTTCCCCTTCCACTGCGGCTGGCCAAGGAGCGCGACCGCTCCCGTCTGGGCCATGGCCTCAATGATAAGGACTCCCGGCATCACGGGATTCCCCGGGAAGTGACCCGCGAAATAGGGTTCCCCAAAGGTAATGCACTTTCGTCCCACCGCGCGGCTGCCCGGTTCCAGTTCTTCTATGGTATCGATCATGAGAAAAGGTTGCCTGTGGGGCAATACTTCCATGATCTGAGCCGTTGTATATACTGACATTTATGCCTCCTTGTACCTGCGGATCAAAATGCATGCGTTGTGGCCGCCAAACCCTAGCGAATTTGACATGGCGTAATCTCCCGCATACTCGCAGGCCTCCTTGCAATAATCCAGATCCAATTCCTCATCGCATTCCCGAAGACCCACCGTGGGGTGAAGCCAGTTGTCTTCCAACTCCTTCACGCAGGTGATGAGCTCCACGGCACCGGCAGCGCCGAGCAAATGCCCGATCATGGATTTCGTTGAATTGATCTTAAGCGCATAGGCATGCTCGCCAAACGCTGCCTTGATCGCCCTGGTCTCGAACAAGTCATTGTGATGCGTTGAAGTGCCGTGGGCATTTACGTAAGATATCTCCTCCGCCTCCACGCCCGCATCCTCTATGGCATTTCGCATGGCTGCTGCCGCGCCCTCACCGCTCTCCAAGGGTGATGTGACGTGATATGCATCTGAGGAACAGCCATAGCCAACAACCTCCGCCATGATCTTTGCACCGCGCGCCTTCGCATGCTCCAATTCCTCCAGCACCAATATGCCGGCACCCTCGCCCATGACAAAGCCGCTCCGCTCCTTATCAAAGGGAATGGAACAGCGCGCGGGATCCTTGCTCATGGAAAGGGCCGTAAGCGCTGAAAATCCTGAGACTGCCAACCTGCAGATGCTTCCCTCCGCGCCGCCTGCCAGCATCACGTCCGCATCCCCGTACTGGATCGTGCGGAATGCCTCCCCAACGCAGTTCGTCCCCGTGGCGCACGCCGTCACCACGTCCAGACTCTTGCCCTTGATGCCGTAGGCGATGCTGACGTTGCCTGCCGCCATGTTGGAGATCATCATCGGAACCATCAGCGGACTTACCTTTTTCGGCCCCTTTTCCGCGAGCTTAGCATACTCCCGCTCCGCCGTTTGAAGGCTTCCCACGCCGCTTCCTATGATGCAGCCTATCCTGTAAGCATTCTCCTCCGTGATCTCCAGGCCTGCATCCGCAATGGCTTCCGAAGCCGCGGCAACCGCCAACTGGGAAAAACGCTCCATGCGCCGCGCGGATTTCTTGTCCATAAAGTCTTCCGGATGGAAGTCCTTTACCTCTGCTGCCAGCGTGCAGTCATATCCCGAGGCATCAAACTGCGTGATTGGTCCAAAGCCCGTTTTCCCGGCCTTCACGGAATCCCAAAACTCCGGAACCGTATTTCCGATGGGTGTGAGCGCTCCCATGCCCGTGATCACGACCCTTCTTTTTTGCCCTACGTTCTCTCTCATATTGCCATTCCTCCGTCCACGCACAGCACCTGCCCGGTAACGTAATCCGACGCCGGATCCGCCAAAAAAGCAGCAACGCTTGCCACGTCCTCCGGGCGGCCGATCCGACCAAGCGGGATCCGTCCCAGCAGTTCTTCCTTTGCCTTTTCCGTCATCTGCTCCGTCATGTCTGACGCGATCAGCCCTGGCGCGATCGCATTGACGCAAATGCCCCGGGACGCCAGTTCCCTTGCAACGCTTCTCGTAAGACCGATCAGCCCGGCCTTGGACGCCGCATAGTTTGCCTGGCCCGGATTTCCAAGAAGCGCAGAAACGGACGATATATTGATGATCTTACCGCTCCTTTGCTTCAAAAACGCCTTACTTGCGTGTTTGATGGTGTTGAAGGCGCCTTTTAGATTCACGCTCATCACTGCGTCATAATCCGCCTCGCTCATACGCAGGATCAATCCGTCCCGCGTGATTCCCGCATTATTCACCAGAACGTCAAGATGCCCATATTTTTCGAGCACTGTCTTGATCATTTCCCCGCAGGCCTCATAATCAGCCACGTCACATTGCAGCTCCTGCGCCTTTCCGCCAAGGCTCTCTATCTCTTCCACTGTCTCCCTTGCCGCCTGCGCCGATCCCCCGTAATTTACGATCACTGTCGCGCCCTTTTTTGCCAGCGCGATCGCGATTGCTTTGCCGATCCCCCGCGAAGCGCCCGTCACCAGTGCCACCTTACCCTCTAACATAAGTCGTCTCCTCAATTCATTCTGCCGCATTGTTTACGCATGCCCAGTCGCCAATGCCTTTATTCAGGCTTTTTCTTGTTTCATTTGCTCTAAGACTTGACGCATCTCCTCCACCGTCCCGACGGAATGACACGTCACGGAGGGATCGATCTTTCGAAGGAATCCCTTTAGCGTCTTTCCGGGACCGATCTCCACAAACGTGTCAAATCCGTCCGCGATCATTTTTTCCATGCTCTGCTGCCAGCGAACGCTCCCATAAATCTGTCTTGACAAAAGATCTTTCACGCGTGATTTTTCCGTGACGTAGGACGCATCAACGTTGGTCACGTACGGAATCGTCGGATTCTCCAGATTCACGCCCTCGAGTTCCTTTCGCAGCGCCGCCCCGGCCTCCGCCAAAAGCGTGCTGTGAAAGGGACCGCTCACGTTGAGGGGAATGCAGCGCTTTGCTCCCGCCTTTTGCAGTTCGTCCCTTGCCCCCTCGATTGCAGTAAGCTCTCCCGTGATGACAATCTGCCCGGGGCAGTTATAATTGGCGATTTCCGCCTTACTTCCATGAATCGCCGCTTCCACCTGCTCTCCGGAAAGTCCCAGCACTGCCATCATACCACCGCCCACGGGATACGCTTCCTGCATCAAAATGCCGCGCCTCCGGATAATCCTGAAATAATCCACGGGCGCCATCACGCCTGCTGCCGCCAGCGCTGCGTATTCCCCAAGGCTTAAACCCGCACAGGCGTCAGCCCGCAGTCCAAACGATTCGGCTACCTTAAACATGGCCACCTCCGTCGCCAACATGGCGATCTGCGTGTACTCCGTCTGATTCAGCTTTTCATTCTCCGTAAAGCAAAGCGTCTTAACGTCCAACCCAGCCGCCGTTCCCGCCAGTTCATACGTCTGCCTTGCCACCTCAAATTCCTCAAAAAAATCCTTCCCCATGCCAGGATACTGACTCCCCTGGCCGGGGAAGATCACTGCCGTCTTACCCATTTGCTTCCCTTTCCCTCCATGCAATTCCGTCTACGCTTCGGTCACGACGTGGCTTGCCTTTATTCGCCCTTCCGTCCAAGCAATTCTTCTGCCTGCGCGGTAACTCCCTCCACGATTTCCCGGCAAGTCATCTCTTTGGAGATCAGTCCGGCAATCTGCCCCGCCATGAGCGTTCCGTTCACCACGTCGCCGTCGATCACTGCCGCGCGAAGGGATCCCAGCGTCAGCTTCTCCAACTCCATAAAGTCCGCGCCTTCCTTTTCCAGCTTCAGGTACTCTCTCGTCATCTTATTACGGATGCACCTTACCGGATGCCCCGTTGACGTACCCGTCACGGCAGAGTCCACGTCCTTTGCTTTTATGATCTTTTCCTTGTAATTCTCATGCACGATGGATTCCTTTGCCGCAACAAAGACCGTCCCCATCTGTACTGCCTCGGCGCCCAGCATCCTTGCTGCCGCAAGGCCTCTTCCGTCCGCGATGCCACCTGCCGCAATGACAGGGATCTTAACGGCATCCACCACCTGCGGCACCAGCGCAAACGTAGTCGTGGACCCGATGTGTCCGCCGCTTTCCATTCCCTCCGCAACAACCGCATCCGCCCCTGCGCGCTCCATAAGCTTTGCCATCGCGACGCTTGCAACGACCGGGATCACTTTCACGCCCGCTTCCTTCCAAAGCCCCATGAACTTGGCAGGATTTCCGGCTCCCGTCGTCACGACTTGAACGCCCTCTTCCACGACAACCCGTGCCACGTCCTCCGCATTCGGATTTAGGAGCATTACGTTCACGCCAAAAGGCCGGTCCGTCAGCGCCTTACACTTTCGGATCTCATCGCGCACAAGCTCCCATGGCATGGACGCCGCTCCAATGATTCCAAGTCCTCCGGCATTCGATACCGCTGCGGCCAGATGATGCTCAGCCACCCATGCCATGCCCCCCTGCAGGATTGGGCGTTCAATCCCTAAAAGCTGCGTTACCCTCGTCTTCATCTTACGCTTCCACACCCTTCTCCTTCAGATACTCTATCACGGATCCCACCGTCGTCACCTTCTCTAAGTCCTCTGAAGGAATCTCGATCTCAAAGGCCTCCTCGATCGCCATGGCAAGTTCAAACAGATCCAGGGAATCTGCAGACAGATCCTCCTTGAACCTCGTCTTCTCCGTGATCTCCATTCCCTCAACGCTAAGCTGCTCCTCAATGATCTCAATGATTTTCTCCAGCATTTTTCCACCTCCGGCATAATTGTTTGAATTTCAAGTATTTTGATCTTCAAATTATCAACATTTAGAATGCTATCAAAATTTAGTTTGATTGTCAAGATATTTTTAATTTCCTACCGCAACTCAACCATCATACGGATTCTGTACGGTAAATCTGCGCAACATATTCCGGGAATGTCAAAAAAGGCAGCGTTAAGTGAGGTTTAAAAGCGTTAGGGGACGTAAAAAAGGCGTCTGCCGCGGAACGCGGCAGACGCCTTGGATCTTCACACACTTGATATATTTTTATACTAGAAGTTTTTTACGCTAGAAGCTCATAACGTTAGAAACTTATAACCCCAGCAACTGTTTCTTCTTGGCATCAAATTCTTCCTGGGTGATGATGCCGTCATCGAGGAGCGCCTTATACTTTCTAAGCTCTGCTGCCACGTCCACGCCGTCAGCCGGTGCACTTATGGGAGCGTCTGCAGTATGGGAAGGCTCCTCATCCTCTTTCTTCTTCGTAAACGGCGAGGTGAACTTGGAGAAATCAAAGAGCGGTTTGCTCTCGCCGTCGCTTGAACCATCCATGTCAAAGCCAAAGAACTGTTTTAAGCCGCTGCCTGGCTTCTCTTCAGGCTTGTCCTTGCCAAAGTCATCCCTGCCAAACACGTCGTTGCCGAACGTATCGTCATCGTCATCCGATGCGGGCGTCTGATCGTAGGTGCCATCCATGATCTTCTTAAACTGATCGCTCTTTGCCCACTCAATGCTCTCCAATGCCCTAACCGCCGTCAACGGATGGGATTTGGTGCTCAAGGTAAGGAACTCCAGCGTCTTGTCCCAGGTGGAGTTCTTCACGATCTCACGATACTCCTCTGCCTGCTTCAGGAACTCATCCTTGCTGATCACGCCCTGTACGTTCTTGTCAAGACCGGCAAAGCGCATGCACACCTCTGACATCTTATCGGCGGATCCATCGTAGATCACGGCTGCCCTGTCTGCAGAAAGCTCACTGCAGCGCATCCAGTAATAGAACGCGATCATGAGAGGCATGGTGAGCAGACCGGAACGCATAATGGACGAAGTGGAATTCAAAAGGATCCGACCCATGGTGGAATACAGCACGTGATGACATGCAATGTGACCGCACTCATGTGCCAGCACCGTGGGGATCAGTTCCTCGGGCATGGTGTCCAGAAGTCCGGAAGTGATCACGATAAACGGCGTCGTGTCGCCGTAAGTATATGCATTAGGATTGACGTTCAGCTCCAGATAGAGGTCAGGCACTTCGATGCCAAGCTTCTCGCAGATGGGCGGAAGCATGTTGTAATACTGGGGCAGCTGATTCTCACTGATGCGGATCCTGCCGGACATGTTCAAAATGCGGAACTGCCGTTCATTCCAGATCTTCATCAAAGCCTTCATCAACTGCTGAAAGCCAGGGATTGCCTTTAATGCATTAAGTGCCGCCTTGTCAGACTCATGAACGTAATACGATGAATCAATTGCCATAATAATACCCTCCTCCGTGATATTTAAATTATTATCATTTTAACATTTTTCATGCAGGGAAGCAAGAAATTCCTCCATCAAGCCTCAAGCATGCATTCCTCCGTCAGAGCTGCGTCTGACATGTAAAGTTCCAGACGACGGATTGCCTCGATCACTCTGCATCTAAGGCTTTCGATCTTGCTCTGAACGTAAACGTCCACGATGGGATTGTCCAGAATGAAATCAAAAGCAATTGCTGCGTCGCCAAGGCGCATGTAATCTACTTTTACGTAATCCACGTTATTGCTGCGGAACCGCTGCAGGTTTCTCATGGCCTTCCTGATATGCTCATTGGCATCTTCCATCTTGGTCTGCTTGATCGTAGTTACGAAGATTCCGCCGCAGAAGATGTCGATAAGGCCCCAACCCACGGCGCTGTCCAGATCTCTCTTTGCTGCCCTCAAATGCATCAATGCATAGTTTCCGGCATTAATCACGTCTCTTCTTTGTACTTCGTAACCGATTCTCATGGTAAACTCCCTTCTGGATTCAAAAAGAACCATTGTCTCCTTCCTTATGGAACTATCATACCACGAACTTTTCACCGAATATATGGTAAGAGCGCTACGATAACAGGGATTATCGTGCTTGTAACCATACTTGAGCTTATGCCATTCCTTAGATATAATTCTTTCATAAATCACTTCATCCAGAAAGGAGCACGTAACATTGAAAAAGAAACGTTTTTTACTTACCTTGATGACCGCCGCGTTGTTGATTGCTTCCTGCGGCCCCGCACAAACGCCCGCAGACGCGGAGGCCTCCAATACGGCGACGATCCAAGAAACGACGGATGTTTCCGTCAAGGATGACGACTCTGCTGCAAGCACCGCAAACAATGCCACGGTGGAGGACGTTGCATCCACGGAGGCACCTGCTGAAGTCAAAAACGACATAACCGAAAATAACCTCAAGGAATATCCCCCAAAGATAACGCTGAGCGGAAATCATGACGATCATTTTATCGCTACCGAACTATGTTACTATGAAGGCGAAAAGTTTTTCCTGTTGATCGCCAAGGGTGCAGACCTGCCGGGAGATTTAGCCGACAATGTTGCCCTTATCATAGACAAGCTTGAGGAGAAAGTGGGCCTCCCGTATAAGACGGAACATGCTTTATTTGGCTTTGACAATAGTACGGTAGATTACGGATATAATCCTTGGGAAGGGTTTGATTTTGGCAAAAAGGTTCCTATTTTCATCAAAATTGACGACGAAGGAGCTGGCTATATTTCTTGTGGAGATTCCTCGTTTGCAACCATTTATCTAAACAGCCTAATAAGCATGGACGTATGGAATTCCGTTCCCAAATATAGGGACAACCCCGATTGGCGCGAGGATTACGTTGACTATTATGATTTTGCGCATGAACTCACGCACGTGCTAACGCTAAGACATGCCGTCCTTCCAAAGATTATAAGGGAAGGTTGCGCCGATTACTATGCATGGCAAGTCATTAATTCCCTGGCTGACGTATCACCCGATCTTCAAAGAAGCCGTGAGGAAATGAACAACTATTTTTCTTACCAAGTTAAGGATGACGTCACTGCCTCAACCGCCGAGCAAATCTACCGTAATGATTATCAGGATCTGTCTCATGCCGCGCGCGGAGATGAATATACTTTAGGGCGAATGATCTGCTCGTTCCTCGCTGAAACTTATGGTGACTCGTTTATGCTGGATTACGTAAACGCGATCAGAGATGCCGGATATCGTTTTGAAGACCTGGCATTTAACATTGAACTTTTTAATCTGCAGCAATCACATCTGGATGAACTCACGGACATTTTCAAGGATGTTTTCGGGGAAAACGTTTTCAAGGATTTCGCCGCATATTACCAAAAACAGCAATAGAAATTTAAGCAAAAAAAACGGAGAGGTTGATCAAACCTCTCCGTTAATTGATGTAAAATTGAAGTGAGGCATGGGGGATTCGAACCCCCGACAACTTGATTAAAAGTCAAGTGCTCTACCGACTGAGCTAATACCCCATCTAAGTGCGTCATCGTCCATGCGATGATGCTAACAGGGCTAGCTGGATTCGAACCAGCGAATGCAGCAGTCAAAGTGCTGTGCCTTACCGCTTGGCGATAGCCCTATGTGTTAGGCAGCAAGCGTGCCCTCAAAGACACAATCCCGTAATAAAAAGGTGGGTAAAGGGATTCGAACCCTTGGCCTCCAGAGCCACAATCTGGCGCGCTAACCAACTGCGCTATACCCACCATAGTTGATCATTATAAGTAGATCTAAATGTGCCCGAAGGGATTCGAACCCCCGACCCACGGCTTAGAAGGCCGTTGCTCTATCCAGCTGAGCTACGGACACACAGTTCTCCGTCAGTATCAAACCGACGATGGATATTGTATCGTACTTGAGAGCTTTTGTCAACCTAATTGTTTTATTTTTCCACAGAATTTTTAATTTAATCTCCAGACACGGTGATCACGCCCAAATTCTTTGCATACGCCGCTGAAAAGACATGCTGCTTTACCCTCTTCGTCACGTGTCCGTCCCACGAAAAATGAAGGTGTCCGCAAAGGATCTGGCACACGGGCGTATCCTCGGCGTAGATCATGTCCAGGAACTCACGCGTTACGTCATTTGGCTGCCGGTCGCATCCTTCTCCCCAAAGAAGCGCCCGGTCATTCCACGCCTCACGGGACTTTTGTTCCAGACTGTCATCCACCAACGGCTTGATTGGCACGTGAGTCAGCAGTATGATCGGCTTTCCTGCGGCAAAGAGCTCTTTCATCCTTTCCAGCCCGGCTTCCGACAGCTGCTCCGTGGAATTGTTCCAGCCAACGACCATAAACTCGTCAAATTCCATGGTCATGACTTCCTCCCACGGGGAAATCTTGTCGTGGTAAGCAAGACATTCCTTCTTGCTTACTCCCTCAAGGAAATACGGCTCAATGTCATGATCTGCCCTGACGTACGTCCAGGGAGTCTTTAGTTGATCCAAACCCTTTTTTAGACAATCCACGTTTGACTCAGAGGCAAAGTCCACCATGTCTGCGCCAAATAATAAGGCATCACTGTCCGTAGAATCCAAATATTTAGTCCACGGTAACCAGGCATCTGCGGCAGTCACGCCTTCGTGAGAAAAAAATACCTTTCTGTTATGGACTTCATCCCGTTGGCCTGGTGCGATCTGGTCGCTTTCCGTAACGAGATGCAAATCCGACAGGTATAATAATTGCTTGCTTCCCTTCATGCCAGGGATCGTCACGTGAACCTGCTCGCGCGTAATGCTCTTTTCAAATTCCTTCAAGCTCTTGGTCTCTGCCGGATCCGTGCACCCACACAGTCCGCAGCCAAGTGCCAAACATATTGTTATAATTTCCAAAAAAGAGGAAACCTTGGGGTTTCCTCTTTTCAAACGCATCTTACTCTTCACGTCATCCACTCCAACCCTTGATCAATTCAATGCCATTATAGCTCTTGGATGGAGTAAATACAATTAAATTTGGACGCTTTTTTCTTAAAAATCCTTAATTTTTCCTCAAGAACCATTAACGTCCGGCAGCAAAATCGCTTGCGGAGTCACCGTAGCGCATCATCGCGTCAAGAAGGTTGTTAAGATTCGGAATATTCTTTTCCTTCATCGACGCAACGTAGGATTCGATGCTGTAGCGGTAAGTATTGCTGACTCTTTCATTTCCCTTCATCACCGTCGCGTAAATGGTCTTTCGCATCTGACCTGCATTCAGCGCATTCACGGTCACGTAGTACAAATAGTTGTCATCCACAAACTCAGCATTTGCCGGGTATGCCGCAATAACGTTCTTACACTCCTCATCATCCGTGATCACCACGCGAAGTCCGGTCAGATCATTCGCCCAATACTTAAACCGAATGTTGACGGTTGATGCGAGAAAAAGTGCGGCTCTCTCGATTCTCGCGTATTCGATTACGTCTTGGGAATTTGCATACCGACTTTTCACGCTGCGATATGACATTTCTTCATTTACGTCCGTCCCCATGGCAAGCTGCTCTGCGGTGAGCTTTGCTCCGGCTAAATCGTCCGTATCATAATCAGCGTAAATCTGCGCCGCATCGCCGTAACGCAAAATGTCAACGAGAAGCCGGCGGAACGTTGCATATTCTTCCTCCTCATAATCTTCTTTACCCAACATGTTGTAACAGTACTCTGCTACGGAATAAATGGATGCCGCACCCGTTACGTCGTTATTGTCCGCATCCAGTGCGTGAGGTATCGCCAACACTCTTTCACCCATGTTTTGCGGTGCCACGCGGTAAGTAAAGACAAGGAAATCACCGTCATCGCGATAGTTTGAAATCTCATGCTTATAATCCGTCTGCCATACCACCAGATAGGGATCATGATAGTTTTCAAAAGAAGCCTTCGGTACCTTAAAATCAATTGCGATGGTATCTTGTAAACTCAGGGCCTTCTTCGTGATCTGCAATGCCGGATCCCTCTGCACGGAAGAAACGCCGCTTACACTCACGTAATCAATAAGTATTGTCCGGCCTGACGTTGAACCCTTATGTTGTATTCCCACGTATATCTTCTGTCCTTCATACGGAAAAAGTCCACAGATGATATCCCTGCCATAAGCATTAAAATCACAATCGGCAACCTTTCTCATTTTATCTATCTCTGGACTCATGCCAAAATAAACAGACACTTCATCTTGAACCTCAAAATCATCGAAAAGATACGACTTGATTTGAAATTGTAAACGTCCGTTCTTGGGAACTATGATGGCTGGCGTGATGGCCCACTGATCCAAATCTGACGGATAAGCGTCTCCATTTGCGGCACAGCCCAATGACGCAGTACCATCTATAACATATCGTTCACCCGGGAAATCTTCAGCTCCAAAGGAATTCCATCCCCATCCGTCACTATATGAATTCACAAAAGTCCATTCATTGAGCCAATCGGATGATTCAAAGTCTTCAAAATAGCGGTTTTCATAAACCACTTCCTCTTCCGCAAAACTCGCGATCAGCGTACGGGCCGTCGTTGTCGGAGTCACCTTATAATTGGGATTCGAACTAAGCAATTCGTCAGGATCACTCTCATCATACCAGCCCACAAAACGACGGCCGCCGTGTGGATGGGCCTCTAACGTGATTTCGTTTGAATCCTCATTTACGGAATGTTGAACGTATCCGTATGACGAAGGATCTTTTTTTATGGTAATTCCCATCACCTCATTTAAATCAAAGATCGCACGTATCACAATGTCATTTCCCGGCATTGCAAACGTCAGGATGTCTTCTGAATACGTGTATTCTATAGATATTCCGTTAATTCCTATGATTTTGTATCCAGTATCCGGAGTGATGCGCAACGTCACGGTTTCTCCTTCACTAAAGGTACTTTTAACACTTTCCAGCGTAATTGTCCCATGTTTCATTTCAGGATATATTGTCACGCTAAAAGAAGCTTCCGCATTCTCCTGCCCCACCGTGCCTTCGTCAGTCCCTGCTGCCAACGCCTTCATGATTGGATACCATCCGTCAAAACTGGATACCATCATTCCCCATGCCAGCATAACGCCACAGAGCCTTAAAAACCATTGATTCTTCTTTTTCCTGCCCATAGCTTCCTCCACTTTCATTAATCCTAAACATACTAACCCTACCATACTCATCTTACCTAATGTCTCCGTCCATTTCAATAGTCAAAATTCCCCTTTTATCCATTTTGGGTTCCTGTGACACGTTTTGCATAACAAAAAAGAACGTGCCGGTGACGCATTTTGCCTTGGCAAAATGTGTCACCAGACACGTCCCCGTGACACGTTATGATTACAGATCGCGGTTTTCAGGTTTCGCTTCAGGTCTCTTGAAGCATGCAAAAATCTGATCGAGTCTGTCCTTTTTCATTCTAGGCGTGATCAGGCTGACAACGGGAACGATGATGAGGCCGGCCAGCATAGCGAAAGCGCCGCAGTTGATGGGCGACTGCAAAACCGTAGGGAATGCACTTCTTGCAAACAGGTTGACGGTCATGATGCCGGCTCCAAAAATGAAGTTTACAAGAACGGAGAGCTTGGTTACGCCCTTCCAATACATGCTGAGGATGAACGGAGCAAGGAATGCGCCTGCGAGTGCACCCCATGACACGCCCATGAGCTGTGCGATAAAGGTTACGTTGCTCTTATACTGAATGATGGCGATCACGGCAGAGATCACGATGAATACAACGATGAACACTCTCATGATCAACACCTGGGTCTTCTCTTCCATCTTCTTAGCGATGGTGCCCTTGATCAGGTCAAGGGTCAGGGTGGAGCTGGATGCCAGAACGAGGGAACTTAACGTGGACATGGATGCGGAAAGCACCAGGATTACCACAACTGCCACCAGGAACGGTGAGAGCTTTTCGATCATGGCAGGGATAATGGCATCAAAGCCAACCGTCTTTACGTCAATGTCATACAGTCTTCCGAAACCGCCGAGGAAGTAGCATCCGCCGGCAACGATCAATGCAAAAGCAGTGGAAATAACGGTTCCCTTACGGATTGCGGACTCATTCTTGATGGCGTAGAATTTCTGTACCATCTGAGGCAGACCCCAAGTACCAAGGGAGGTCAGGATCACAACGCAAAGCAGGCTGAAGGGATCCGGGCCAAAGAAACTAGCAAAAAGACCAGGCATGTCGGAAACGGTTGCATCGGTCACGTTTGCCAGCTTTTCATATGCTGCCATGAAGCCGCCCTGGCTTGCAAGCACTGCAAGAATAACGGCAACAATGCCTACCAGCATGACGATACCCTGGATGAAATCATTGATCGCCGTTGCCATGTAACCGCCGGCGATTACGTACACGCCGGTCAGGATCGCCATCACGACGATGCAGACGGTGTAATCCATCTCAAATGCCATGCCGAACAGTCTGGACAGACCGTTATACAAGGAAGCGGTATAAGGGATCAGGAAAATAAACACAATGACTGAGGAGAAGATCTTTAACATTGGAGAGTCAAATCTCGTACCAAAGAACTCCGGCATGGTCTTGCTTTCCAAATGTCTCGTCATGACGCGGGTACGTCTTCCCAGAAGGACCCATGCCATAAGGGATCCGATAAAGGCATTTCCCAGGCCGATCCAAGTCGATGCCAGACCAAACTTCCAACCAAACTGGCCTGCGTAACCTACGAAAATTACGGCTGAAAAATAAGACGTGCCATAGGCGAAAGCGGTCAGCCAGGGACCTACGCTTCTTCCTCCGAGCACAAAACCATTGACGTCCGTGGCATTCTTTCTGCAGTAAATGCCCACGCCGATCATCACGCCAAAAAACAACAGCAACATCACGACTTTGGTAATCATTTGCTTCTCCTCTCCGCTTCTAAGGGGCTTCTTTTAGTCTGCTTGCTTTCGCGCATAAACGCTTTAACGCGTTGCGCTTTAAACCATAACACTTTAAATTGATAAAGTCAAGAGGAATTTCTTGACATGAGACATAAAAGAAGTTATAATCGTCCTTGTCTGCGGGGTGTGGCTCAGCTTGGCTAGAGCGCCTGGTTTGGGACCAGGAAGTCGCAGGTTCGAATCCTGTCACCCCGACTTGTAAAAGCACAAAACAAACGCGCGACGCCATCCCGGCACCGCGCGTTTTTCATTCGCATTTCATTCACTTTTCCTTATCATCCCGTCAATGTTCCAGATAAGCGATGGTAAAATGTAAGTCTCCGAAACGATCCGTTTCCATAATGCAATAGGAGGGCTTGTGGCCTTCCTGACGCGGGTAGGAAAGACTTCCGGGATTGACCAGCCAAATCCCCTTCTCCTTTGTCGCGGAGGGTCTGTGGGTGTGTCCGTAACAAACGACGTCGACGCCGCGCTCCAGCGCCTCCTGAAGCAGATATTCCGTGCTCATGGAAATGTAATGGGTATGGCCGTGCGTCACCCAGACCTTATACTTGTCCACGGTGAACACCAGCTCCCGCGGCAGTTCAGAGAAAAAGTCATTGTTTCCCGTCACCATCTTCACGGGACAGGAGACTGCCTGCTCCAATGCATATTCGCTCCCCTCAATGTCACCGCAGTGGATGACCATGTCCGGCTGATGCATTTCCATCACCTTAAAATAGTTTTCATTTCTTCTGTGGGTGTCACTTACAATAATGACCTTCACCGTAGCTTCCGCCTTTCGTACCATTCATTTCCCTTAGATCTTCTTCAGTTCTTCCTTCATGAGGCGAAGTGCCTTGCCCCTGTGGCTAACCTGATTCTTTTCTTCCTCGGAGAGCTCCGCCGTGTGCTTTCCGTAGGGCGGATAATAAAAGATGGGATCGTAGCCAAATCCGTTACTGCCCTTCTCCTCGTATCCGATCCTGCCCTCAATGGTAGATCTCGTAATGATCTCTCCGCCGTCAGGAAGCTTCGCCGCAATGGCGCACACAAACCGCGCCGTCCTCTTCTCGTCAGGCACGCCGTCCAGTCTGTGGATCAGCTCCGCGTTCTTTACGCCGTAGGGCGTATCCTCTCCGAGATATCTAGCGGAATATACGCCAGGTTCCTTGCCAAGGGCATCGATCTCCAGTCCGGAATCATCCGCCATGACAATGCATCCCTTCGCCTCAGGCTGCGCAGCCACTGCGCGCACCTTGATCAGCGCATTCTCCTCGTAGGTCTTTCCGTCTTCCACGATGTCGATCCGGATTCCTGCTTCCTTCATGGTGCGGATCTCAAATCCCGCATCCGCCAGGATCATTTCGATCTCCTTCACTTTCCCCTTATTTCCCGTCGCGAAAATCACCTGTTTACTCATCTTTTGAACTCCTCTTTGGAGGCTTTGGCCCCATAAATTGATAATAATACGTCTTCATCATGCCATTGTAGATCTTGCGATTCTTGTCTGCCTTGCGCCCAATATATTTCTCTGCATCCTCATAGGCCGTGATCATGTTTAGGCTCCACGAATCCAAGTTGCGATACCGCTCCCCCAAGGTCTGGTACAGCGCCGGCATCTCGTTTTTCTCCTGCAAACGCTCGCCATAGGGCGGGTTGGTGATGATAAATCCATATTTCTTAGGGTGACTTAAGTCCTTTACGTCCCTGCGCTGGAAGTGAATGAGCTTGTCCACCCCCGCCAGCTTCGCGTTTTCACGCGCGATCGTCACCATTTCATTGTCAAGATCATAGCCCTGAATGTCCGTTTCGACGCTCAGGTCCACCATTTCATTTGCCTCGTCCAGGGCATCATACCAGTTCCGCTTTTGCACGACGTGATCCCAGTTCTGCGCCGTAAACTCCCGGTTCATGCCGGGCGCCACGTTTGCCGCCATCATGGCCGCTTCAATGGGGATCGTGCCGCTTCCGCAGAAGGGATCTACCAAGATCCGGTCACCGCGCCAGGGCGTCAGCATGATCAAAGCTGCTGCCAGGTTCTCCGCGATGGGTGCCTTTGCCGTAAGCTTCCGGTAGCCGCGCTTGTGAAGGGATTCTCCCGTGGTGTCGAGTCCGATCGTCACCTGATCCTTTAACAAAAACACGCGGAGCGGAAAGCTCTCTCCCGTCTCCGGCAGCCAATTCACGTGATAAACGTCCAAAAGCCTGTTAGCGATGGCCTTTTTCATGACGCGCTGGATGTCGGAGGGGCTAAACAGCTTGGACTTTACGCTGGCCGCCTTGGTCACCCAGCATTTTCCGTCGGAGGGAATGAATTCCTCCCACGGGATGGCCTTGGTTCCCTGGAACAATTCCTCATAATCCGTGGCCTGAAAGCTCCCGACCTTGATGAGCACGCGCTCCGCCGTTCTCAGGAAAATATTGGCCCTGGCAACTGCTTCCTCGTCTCCCAAAAAGGTTACGCGTCCATCCGTCACCTCCGTGACGTCATATCCGATATCCGTGATCTCTCTTTTTAAAAGCGCCTCCGTGCCAAAATGGCATGGAACGATCAGTTCATATTTCTTCATTGTTTTTCCCCGTATTTGCAGGCTCTCATAATATCCTAACTAGTATAAACAATTTTTTTTAATATGTAAATAGGGATGCCAAAAGGCACCCCTACCGAAGCCAGTCCCAAAACAATTTTCTTAAAAAAATCGCGATCAGTAAAATCACCAGGAACGGGAACAAAAACTTCAAAAGAAAAATGACCAATGAACAAATGCCAACCAACGCAACGATCCCGCACGTGGTCCTAACCCATTTCGGTGCCATCAGGAATTTTGCAAGCCATGGCACGTTCGTCCTGGCACGAAAGACGCCGTCGTTTTCCGGTACCGTTTGATCAGATTCGAATGGCTCCGTCTCGGTGACGATCCTTTCCGACTCCTTGCTCGCATCCAAGATCGTCCGCGCGATCAGCCTGGGAGAGCCCAAAGTCTCCATAATTTCTCTTTCCGTCCGCCCGCGCCGCATTTGTTCTTCGACGTAATCATTGTAATATTGTACGTTGTCTTCAACCTGACTTGCTTTCAGTTTCCCGTTAAGGGAGACCTGAAGCTGATTCAGGAATTCATTCTTATTCATGCGTTTCTCCCCTCATCCGTTCAGACAAGGCCCCCTCTGCGATAGCTATATTCTATCATGCAAAGCTTTCTTCGTAAATAGAAGCTTTAGAAAGTTTTTTTAAACTTTTTCTAAAGCCGGCGGCTGTTTTTTCTCTTGAAATAATCAACGCTATCCTATATAATTTAGTCATGTCATTTTGTTTAGTAAACAATATAATACTATATGCAAAGGAGAGTACCATATGAAATTCGGTTATTTTGATGACGCGAACAAGGAATACGTCATCACAACTCCCAAGACTCCGCTCACTTGGATCAACTACCTGGGATGCAACGAGTTTTTCTCCCTGATTTCCAACACGCAGGGCGGCTACACCTTCTACAAAGATGCAAAGCTCCTTCGTCTGACCCGTTATCGTTACAATAACGTGCCTGCAGACATGGGCGGCAAGTACTTTTACGTGAAGGACGGCGATACCGTATGGAATCCCGGCTGGCAGCCTACCCAGACTGAGTTGGACGAGTACGAGTGCCGTCACGGCATCGGCTACAGCCGCTTCACCGGCAAGAAGAACGGCCTGAAGGCTTCCGCTCTTGCATTCGTTCCCATGAACGACAACTGTGAAGTGACCCAGCTGACCCTGACCAACGAGAGCACCGAGAAGAAGTCCGTAAAGGTATTCTCCTACGTAGAATGGTGTCTGTGGAATGCAGACGACGACATGAAGAACTTCCAGAGACTCCTTAGCTGCGGCGAAATGGAAGTGGAAGGCTCCACGATCTATCACAAGACCGAATACAGAGAGCGCAGAAATCATTACGCAGTTTACTCCGTAAACGCACCCGTTGCCGGATTTGACACCAGCCGTGACGAGTTCCTTGGCGCATACAGAAGCGCTGCCAACCCCGAAGTTGTTGAGAAGGGTCAGTGCACGAACTCCATGGCAAGCGGTTGGTCTCCCATCGCATGTCAGCAGCTGAACGTGGAACTGGCACCCGGCGAGAGCAAGGATTTCGTGTTTGTTCTTGGATATATTGAGAATCCCAAGGAAGAAAAGTGGGAAGATTCCGCAATGCAGGTGATCAACAAGAAGCGCGCACACGAGATGCTTGCACGCTACGCTACCACCGATGACGTTAAGAAGGCTTTGGACGAGCTTCACGCTTACTGGGCAAAGCTCCTTTCCAAGTATCAGGTATCTTCCAAGGATGAGAAGGTTAACCGCATGGTTAATATCTGGAACCAGTATCAGTGCATGGTAACCTTCAACATGTCCCGCTCCGCTTCCTATTATGAATCCGGCATCGGCCGCGGCATGGGCTTTAGAGATTCCTGCCAGGATCTGCTCGGCTTCGTACATCTGATCCCTGACCGCGCAAGAGAGCGTATCATCGACATCGCTTCCACGCAATTTGAGGACGGCAGCGCTTACCATCAGTACCAGCCCCTGACCAAGAAGGGCAACTCCGACATCGGCAGCGGCTTCAATGATGATCCCCTGTGGCTCATCGCAGGTACCAGCGCTTACGTGCGCGAGACTGGTGACGTTTCCATCTTGGACGTAATGACTCCTTTTGATAATGACGCGAGCAAGGCAACGCCTCTCATGAACCACTTAAAGAGATCCTTTGATTACATTGCAACCCACAAGGGACCTCACGACCTGCCTCTGATCGGACGTGCAGACTGGAATGACTGTCTGAACCTGAACTGCTTCTCCGAGCATCCCGGCGAGTCCTTCCAGACCTTTGGTCCCAGCGAAGGCCCCGTGGCAGAGTCCGTATTCATCGCCGGCATGTTCGTTAAGTATGGCGAAGAGTATGCACAGCTTTGCGAGCTCAAGGGCGACAACGCCGAGGCAGCAAGAGCCCGCGCTGAAGTTGAAAAGATGTATGCGGCAATCCTGAAGGATGGCTGGGACGGCGAATGGTTCGTTCGTGCATATGACGCATTCAGCCATAAGGTTGGTTCCAAGGAATGCGAGGAAGGCCAGATCTTCATCGAGCCCCAGGGCTTCTGCGTACTGGCAGGCGTTGGCGTAAAGGAAGGCCTTGCCGAGAAGGCACTGAATTCCGTAAAGGAAAAGCTCGACACCAAGTACGGCGTAATGATCCTGCAGCCTGCTTACACCAAGTATCACTTAGAGCTTGGTGAAGTATCCTCCTATCCGCCCGGATACAAGGAGAATGCCGGAATCTTCTGCCACAACAACCCTTGGGTATCCATCGCTGAGACCGTGATCGGCCGCGGCGACCGTGCTTTCGAGATTTATAAAAAGACCTGTCCTGCTTATATCGAGGACATTTCCGAGATCCATCGCACCGAGCCTTACGTTTATTCCCAGATGGTTGCCGGCGCTGACGCTCCCAGACACGGCGAGGCTAAGAACAGCTGGCTGACTGGTACCGCTGCATGGACCTTCGTAAACGTTTCCCAGTACATCCTGGGCGTATATCCTACCCACAACGGATTACAGATCAATCCTTGCGTACCTACCGGCTTTGGTGATTTTGATCTCATCAGAACCTACCGCGGCGTAAACTACCACGTATCCGTAAAGAATCCTAACGGCGTTCAGAAGGGCGTGACCAAGATCGTCGTAGACGGCAAGGAGCTCATCGGCACCTCCGTTATCCCTTACGAAGCAGGCAAGACCGACGTAACCGTTGAAGTTGTTATGGGATAGTCGCAGAATTGCGCAGCAATTCCGCGATCCCGAGTGAAACGAGGGACGTGCCGAAGGGCACGCCAAACAGAAGGAGGGGCCCGCTTGCGGGAAGATGCCTTCTGTTAGTCGCAGAATTGCTACACTAAATAAAAGAGCATGCCATGAGGCATGCTCTTTTTTATTTCTATTACTGCCTGGCGGCGCTTCTTCTGCTTCAGGCGGTACTATTTCCAGTTTTCACAACATGTCAGCAGACACGTCCCCGTGACACGTTACCAGAGATCATAAGGGCAAGACTGAGCGGTTAGGGAGGCGCGGAGCTCGACGTAGCAGCCACAGGCCGCGCACATGCCTTCCAGAAGGCGCTCGCATTGCTTGCAAACGTTCAAGCGGCGCTCCCGTTCCGTCTCAGCAGTCCTGTCGCTTTGGGGAATGTCTTCGATCATGCGCCGGATCGTCTCATAAACCTTTTCCTGGCCTGCCATCTCCCGGATCAAGCATTTCTTGCATATTCTAGTCTCCCCTTCCACGCGCCTCACGCCCTCCGCTCTTCTAAAATTAGCATATAAAGAAAGAGAACGACTGCACCCGAAGGCGCAGCCGCTCTCTGGTGTTTTCTGACTAAGAGGTTACCGCCCTAAGCCGTTCTTACACTTGTACGCGCTCATAACAATGCTCCACTATTTAACCACTCAAGTGACGTTAGTCATTCTACCTTATGATTGACGAGACTCTAGGCGCCCGTAGACCCTTCATGCAGATTGCGCAAGTCAGTCTTAGTCTTAGAAAGCTTCCGCAGGTATGCATGAAACAGAAGCCCTCGGAATCGAACCGCGGCATCACGCCTGCTCCCAGATCAGCGGCTTCTGAATCTTCTTACTTATAAGTATATGATAATTTGGTCGAAAACGCAAGCATTGCTTTGCTTTTATCTTCTCCGGTCTCCACGTTTTACGTAGTAAGCACGCTTATCCTCATACATAACCAGATCGGCACGCTTGAACACTTCCTTGAAATCCGCGTCTTCCTGGGGACGATAAACTGCAGATCCCTTGGAAAGAGAGAGCTCCTGCACGTAGGACTTCTCTTTCTGATTCGTCTCAGCCAGCTTTTGGTCAAGCTCCGCGAAATGACGTTCCATGTCTTCCTCAGAAGCATTCCGGACAATAACAAAGAATTCATCTCCGCCAATTCTGAAAAGATTTTCTTTCCCAAACACCGCCTTCAGGACTTCCGCCGCATCAATCAGCGCAAGGTCTCCCCGCTCATGACCGTAATTGTCATTTATGACCTTCAGCCCGTTCATGTCCAAGACCGCAACGGCAAAAGAAGCCTTCTTTTCCGTGATGTCCTTCTCCAGGCTTTCAATCTTTGCATCATATGCCGCTCTGTTGCCAACGCCCGTCAGGCTGTCCAAATACGCCTGCTTGTGAATGCGGGAAATGTGTTTACGCAGTTCCTCCTGCATGGACTCGATCTTCGATCCCAAATCCTCTATTTCACCGCCTCGCCCCTGCTCCTCTGCCTCTTCCTGCTCGTCTTCTTTCGCAATGGGGTATTCGTTTCTAAGCTCGACTTCCTTGACAAGCTCTTCAACCTTTCCAGCCAAAGCATTCAAGCGCCCATACAAGACGCCGTACTGCTTTCTCTTTCTTCGCGTAAGGATCACAACGATCGCTATGCCAATGCCCATGGACAGAACGGCAACGATGATCACGGTGCCAATTAAGCTTTTCAATTGATCCTCATACCATTCGGCACTGAAGTCAACGGCTACGATTCCGCCCACCCTGCCATCGGAAGTAAATACGGGGCTGTACGCGCTATAAAAGGTTCCCCACGCATCTTTGTAGGGAACGTCGTCCACGTCTGCCTTGCCAAGGCTCGCGGAATATAAGGCATCCGTATAAACTATGGGCGATCCAAACTCTCCCGGATCCTCCACCGTTGGATCCACGGAGAACACAAACTCCTTATTCCCCTTATCCTTAATACAGTAAATATATTTCAGCGCAATGTTGTCCTGGAAATAAGTCAGTATTTCCATAACCTCTTGATACTCTTCAGAGCCTTGATCCTCCGCATTTAGACGCAAAAGGGCGTCACCGTCGAGCATGTCTGCCGCCGTATTGGATATGTCAAGCATTCTGTTTTGGATCAAAGAGATTAGCGCATTGCTCGCCTGCCTGGTCATGAAAAAGCCAAGAGTTACGTTCACAACCAACAGGAAAATGATCACAAGGATCATAAGTCCGCTAATCCTGCCGCTTTTCTTCGTCTTCATCCCTTCCAGCCTCGCACAACCAAAATTTGCTTCCCAGAAGTATGTTTTTATTATATCAAATTCATTCGAAATCGTCAAAACCCTTGGAACACATTCTACGTATTTTCCTGGAACCGGTTAATCTCCTCCACCGCAAATTCCAATTCCGTCACAAGAAACTCCTCTGCCTTGGAATAGACATAGTAGCAACAGTCCCGCGTGGACAGTACGATGCACTTTCCGCGCCCTCTGTAATTATATTCCGTCTGCGCGGATTCCAGCGACCCATTCGGGATCCAAAGCGGAAAGGCGTCCTTCGTAATGCCTTCGTCCTCATCAAGCGTCAGGACAAATCCTTCCCCATTATGGGTCAGACGCCCCGTCCCCAGACTGACAAATCCCTTTTCATTGGGCAACGCATCAACGGTCACCGGCACGTCGATGCCTTTGTAAGCCCCGCGTTCCACTGCCCCTTTTACAAGGCTCCTCTCCCAGCGATACCAGGAGGGCACGTCTGATAATTCTCCCGTGACTTCATCTTTCAGATCACCATCTTCCGTAAGCGTCCATCTCTTGTTACAGGCTTCGCACCAAAGCTCCGCCTTACCGCTTCTCATCTTCCCCTTTACCATGCACGACTTACACTGGTATAGCGGTAAATGCAGGCCTTCCGCGCGGTTTTCTTCCTTGATCTTGATCCCCCGTTCCTTTTGCCACGCATATTCGTCATAACGGAGCTTTTCTTCCACCCTGCGCTGTATTTCCTCTTCAGACGCCGCATGCAGTTCCTCCGCCGTATAAAGGAGCTCTGCGGTGCTCTCCATTTTCACCTTTCTGGTATGGCCCTCATCCCAAAACGGATTGGCCAGATAAGCCCCATGACTGTAGATCACCACCAAAGGCACGTCCAGGAATTTCGCCAGTTTGCCAAGATTCTTGGGTACGTTGGACGTGATCCCCGCGTCGCAATGCCTGGACTCTGGAAAAATGACTACCCCTTGCTTTAACTCTCGCAATGCGTACCTGACGTTCAAAAGCACGTTCACGTCCGGCACGTACCTTCTTTTCCCAATGCAGCCTCCGGCCCGGTAGAGCTCATTTCCGAATGCCGCAAACCCTTCCATGTCCGAAACGTAATTACAATTATGCGGATAAAGCATTCTCGGCACGATATAATAGTCCGAAAAACCCTGATGCGTGGAATAGACCAAAAAAGGCGGTTTTAACCCTTCCATCCTGATCTTCGTTATTTTCATCCCCGTCGTGGAAAACTTTGAAAAGCCCCACAAAAGCGCCAGAAGGAGCCCTGGCTGCCTGATCGGTTTCCTTTTCATGTCATAGGGCGTCATGTCCCTCTTTTTGTTCTTCAGTCCCATGCCCTGCCTCTTTCCCACGATACGTGCTAATCCAGCTTTTTACCGTGAAAACCCCCAATCCGGCTTCCCAAAGTCTTGTTTTTCCCGTGTCAGTATTACTCCGGCTTTCTTACCGTATATGCATATCTCGCAAGCTTCCGCGAATAACTTTCATATGGCTCGTCCGCATAGGCCGCCTGCCCGATCAGCATCTCAAACCACTCATCGTTTCCTTCCTTACGGAAAGCATCCTCGAGCTTCAGCGCCACTTCTTTTTTCTTCTTCAGGATTTCATAAGACTCCCTGGTAAGGTCCTCCACTTCATAGCTGATTCCCTTGGAAGCCAGCGCTCTCGCAAAGACAGTTGAGTGCGCGTCCTCCGTCTTTGGCATGACGTCCCCTTCCTGGTAACATACGAACAAGATCCCGTCCTTCTTTAGCCAGCTCATGATCTGATCGATAAAAGCCGATATGTCCGGCGCAAAATACATGGTATCCATGGAAATGACCAAGTCGAAGGAATCCTTCGGGAAATCCACCTCTCCGATGCAACCCTCGATAAAATCCCCGTCTCCGTCCACTCCCCGTTTCGCCTCCGCCATGGCATTCGCGGAGTAGTCAAATCCATGCACCCGCGCTCCCGTTTTCCCGTGAATCCACTTCAGAAGCTTACCGTTCCCGCAGCCCACGTCCAACACGTGAAATTCCCTTCCTGAATCAATCAGCTTAAGGATCCTCTCCGCCTGTCGCCAGTCGCTAAACCCATCCTGCGAAAAGTCATCTCCAAAGGCTTCCCTGCAAAACTCCGCAAACACCTCCGACTTCCCCGCCATGGCATAAAACTGCTCATATTCCTTATAAAACGTCAACTCTTCCTTCCGCATTTCCCCTCCATATGCTCCGTAAAACGTTCAAATCCCGTAAATTCCTGCTTATGAGCTAATCTCATCATTCGCCTGCTGAATTTCCTTGATCATGGCATTCTTCTTTTTTGTGTCCAGATAAATGCTATAGTAATAAATTCCTGCCAAAATAACGTAGGGAATGGAGAAAGAACGGTAATACTCAAACCATCCTCTCGGCGAAATCGGCTCGATCACGCTGACGCATAAGAGCAAAACGGCGCACAATCCGCAAGCCAAAAGATATTGGATGACCATCATGGCAAGGGGACTTATGCTGGTAAACACCTCATAGAAGGAAAGGACAATGGAGGCGATCAGGCAAAAGCCAAACATGATAAGCACGTTAGCATTATTCGTCTCCCATCCCATAGCCACGTTCGTGATCGCCCCGGTGACGGAAACTGCCGTATAAGAGATGCATAAGCCAAGTGCCACTTTTTTAACGTAATTCTTCATCACTGCATCCTCCGCATTCTCTGCAAGTATTCGTCAAATTCCTTTTTATAGCTTCTGTTCACGCAGATTCTCTCGCCATTATCAAAATAAGCATAGACCTTCATGTTGAAATCCGGTTTCAGCTGCCGGATCTTAAACACGTTGATGACGTCGGATTTCGAAACTCTGACAAAGCCATAATTCCAAAGCAATTCCTCACACTCCGCGAGAGTCTTCATAATGCGGTAGACGCCCTCTGCCGTATATGCGAAAAGCTTTCGCTCCACGTAGTCCAGATAATAGATTTCCTTGGGATCAAGCACCACGCCCTCCCCATCATCCAAATCCTCGTCCGCCGGCCTACCAATGAGTGACGGCCTCTCCGAATTAACCACGTCGATCAGTTGCCGTATCATGGGACGCACGTTCGCATAATACACGTCCACGTGCTCCTCTTTTATCTGCTTGTCCTCAAAAAGATTTAATCTCATGTTATCTCCCGTGTGCCTGTCAAAAATCCATTTTCCTCACATGCCATGCGCCTGCAAAAAGTCCATTCCCCTCACATACCATGCGCCTGCAAAAAATCCGTCACGATTTCCATATATCCTTCCGGATCATCAACCATTCCCTCAACGTGCTTGCTGTCAACGTAGGCAACAGTCTTATCCGAAGTACCAACGTGCTCATATACTTCCTCCACCTTTTCAGGCAGACAAACTGTATCTTTCCTGGAAACAATGATCAAAGTTGGAACCTGAATCTTTTCCGCCTGACGGATCGTATCACCGTCGTCCACGTCAATGCCGCATGCGATTTTCAAATAAGCCTTGCCGCTGCCCATCACGTAATCGACCATGGGCGTATGCATCTCTTCCTCGCTGTCGCCGCCAATGCTGGAGCGAACCATGTATTCCATGCCCGGTACGGGACTGTCACAGATGACAAGATCCGCTGCGTTTTGCTCTCCAGGCGTAACGCCAGCTGCGTAAATCGCCGTCGTCTGGCCCCCCATGGAAAGCCCATGCACGATCACCTTCTTACTGCCGATCGTCTCTCTTGCATAAGCCACCAGAGCCCTTACGTCAAGCGATTCCTTAATGCCAAAGGTGACTCTGTCGTCAGGATTCTTACCGCTCCCCCTCTGATCCAATGCGATCACGTCATACCCCTGTTTTAAGTACTGCTCCGCCAACGGATACACGTGATATCTGTCTCCGCCTGCTCCATGCACCAAAATGACCAGCTTCTCACTGCCATTATCAAAGTAAGTCGCAGGGACCTCATTGCCGTCCGACGCGGCAGCAGAAATCTCTTCTCCCTGGCACAGCTCCTCTACCTTTGCAATGTCATATTTCCAGCTTTCCAACTGACGCAGACTGTTATTATGCGTATCCTTCCCCTTGTTCATATGGAGCGTTTTATCCGCAACGATCGCCCCCGTAACAATCGTCGCAATGATCGCAGTAACGATCAGCACCGCCGCCAAAATGATGATTACCAACCTAACCCTATTCTTTTTCATTCGTGAATTCCTCTCTTTCCTTAAGATGAATTCACAATACCACGTCCTCTCACGCCCCGCTGCCAAATCTGCACAAGTTACGTTTCCAGACGTATAAGTTGCAATCACCATCCCCACTAACTCTATTATATTCCCTTTCCCCCAAAATACAAACAAAACAATAACCCGTGCGTTAGTGGTTGCACACACGCGGGCGATACGTGCGTTAGAGGGCGCTGCTCGTCCGGGGGACGAGCGTTTAGCGCCGACCGAGCCGAAGGCGAGATACGAACCCCGGTTCGCGGGCGACACGCACGCGATACGTGCGTTAGAGGTTGCACGGCGTCCGGGGGACGCCGGCCTGCAACGACCGGAGCGAAGCGGAGATCGAACCTGTTCGAATCCGAAGGATTCGAAGAAAAATAAAATGGGTATGCGATTCATCGCATACCCATTTCATTTTTCCACGTGCGTTAGAGGATTCGAACCCCCGACCTTTTGGTCCGTAGCCAAACGCTCTATCCAGCTGAGCTAAACGCACACAACCGTTGCATCCCTGCAACAGTATGTATTGTAACTTCTTTATTCCAAAAAGTCAAGAACAATTTTTCAATTTCCAACAGTTTCCATTCTTTACTTCTTTTGCGCCTCCAGCCGTTGCGCATTATCCTTGAGGTTCCTCATCAGATCCTCCACCTGCTCCACCATTCTCCCATTCTCCTCACAGGCATCATACGTCTCGCTCGCATGGGCGGACACCTGCTCCGTAATGGCCGAAATGGTTTGGATCTTCTCAACGATCTCTCCGTTCGCGGCACCCAGCGAGTCGATCGCCTGCGTCAGATCCCGGATCTGCTCGTTGATGTTTACGGTCTGCTCCGCAATGCCGTCAAAACGCTTCCGCACCGCCAAAGTGCTGGCAACGTTCTCTTCATTATTATGGGTCGCCGTCGACACTGCCTTGGAAACGTCCTTCAGCTCTTTATTTACGTTGCCAATCAACTGTGCGATGTTGATCGTGGCGTTTTTCGTCTGTTCAGACAGTCTTGCAATCTCATCAGCCACAACCGCAAAGCCTTTTCCCGCTTCTCCCGCACGCGCCGCTTCAATTCCGGCATTTAGGGCCAACATTCCCGTATTATTTGCGACGTTGGTGATCGTCTCAATGATCAGATTCATCTTCTGCGTATATGCATTCAATTCATCCATTTGGTGAAGCACTGCCTCATTGGTGCGGATGGATGCTTCCATCTGATCCGCCAGGGCGGTCATCTTCTTCTGGCCTTCCTCTACCAGGTTTGCCGTTTGCTGCATATTTTCCTCGATGGAAACGGAAGCGTCCTTTACCTTGTCGATGTAGTTCTGGATCTTCTCCGTCTGCTTCATCTGTTCCTGAATGGAATCAGCCGTCTCGGCGCTGCCCGTATTGACCTCACCCATGGCCACGCCGATCGAAAGAACGGATTCGCCCAGAACGTCCAGTTTTTTCGATACGTTCTCCACGTTCGCGGTGATGGTGGAAGCGACGCGCAGCACCTCCTGCAGGAGCCTGTTCAGTTCATCCTTTTGCTTCTTAACCTTGTCAAGCTTCGCTTCGTTTACGCGCCGCAAGGTAATGGTATTGATGCATAAGTAAACCGTAAGAACGAGGAACAGAATGACCCTGATCTCCAGATCTGGTATTTGCGCCTCAGAATAGCCATGGATGGAGGCATGGATCGCGATGCTAAGCGCGTTCAGGACGTTTGCCATAATTCCAACCAACAGACAAAAACGCAGGTCCGAATACAGCGTCACAAGGAAAAACATTGGAATGGCATAGGCAAACGGCAGTATGCTTTCCGTCGTAAACAGCACAAAAACGTAGAGCACGCCAAAACACCCCGCCATCAGATATCTCATCTTATCGGAATCGGGCGTTCTCTTAAGAATGGCGCGTTCTCCCAAAATGGATCCCATCGTCAAAAAAGCTATGATCAAAAAGTAATTCCAGTCTCTTGAACCCTTCAGCGATTCCACAAAATAGACGATCAAAATCGCGAAATTCATGATCAAATGACCCGTAAGGACTTGCTTATTGACGTACGCCTTCTCATTCAATGCAGCTTTTTGCACTATATTTCTTCGTCTCTTTTTATTCTTTGCCATTGCCCCGTTTCGCCTCCGGCCCTTGCCCACGTCACAAAAACAGACTTTAGTTGATTTATTATATCATATGGAGTCAAAAATTGGTATGGAAAAATTTCTTTTTCTGTTATACAATGGTCAGAAAGATGAAATGATTATTTTAGGAGGCTCCCTTATGTTAGAGTTGAAAAACCTCTCTTTCCAGGTCCCTGACGCGAACAGTTCGAAGAAAGAGATCATAAAAAACATCAATCTAAAATTAAAGGATCACACGTTTACCGTCATCACCGGCCCTAACGGCGGCGGTAAATCTACCCTCGCCAAGCTGATCATGGGCATGGAAATGCCTACGGACGGTCAGATTCTTTGGAATGGTCAAGACATTACCGCCCTGAACGTGACGGAACGTGCAAAATTAGGCATCAGCTTCGCCTTCCAGCAGCCCGTTCGTTTCAAGGGCATCAAGGTAAAGGATCTGATCACGCTTGCCGCCGGCGAAAAATTAAGCACGTCGAGTGCCTGTGAATTCCTGTCCAAGGTGGGTCTTTGCGCTCGCGACTACATCAACCGCGACGTGGACGGCAGTCTTTCCGGCGGAGAACTAAAACGCATCGAGATTGCCACCATCATCGCCCGCAACACGCCTCTCTCCGTCTTCGACGAGCCTGAGGCAGGCATTGACCTGTGGAGCTTCAATAATTTGATCAAGGTTTTTGAAGAAATGCATGAAAAGCGCGAGAATTCCCTGATCATCATCTCCCACCAGGAGCGCATCCTTAACATTGCAGATGAGGTCGTCGTGATTGCTGACGGTTCCGTTAAGGCGCAGGGCGCGCGTGAAGACATTCTTCCGGAATTGTTAAACGGAACTTCCAGTTGTAAGTTTTATCAATAAGATTGCATGGAAATGATTGAATGAGGTGATTACGCATGGATCAAATACAAATGACGTTATTAGAGCAGATTGCCGGACTGCATGAAGTACCTGCCGGCGCTTATAACATCCGCGCAAACGGTGAAAGCGTTTCCCGCGGCACGACCGCAAACATTGACATCGTGACCAAAGAGGACAAGCAAGGCATCGATATCGTTATCAAACCCGGCACCAAGAAGGAAAGCGTACACATTCCCGTGGTGCTCAGCCAAAGTGGTCTGAAGGAGATGGTATACAATGATTTCTTTGTCGGCGACGACTGTGACGTGACGATCATCGCTGGCTGCGGCATCCACAACGGCGGCGACGAAGCCAGCAAGCATGACGGAATCCACAGCTTCTTCATCGGCAAAAACTCACACGTCCGCTACGTGGAGAAGCATTACGGCAGCGGGGACGGCAAGGGTGAACGCATCATGAATCCCGAGACCGTCGTGGAACTGGGCGAAAACAGTTTTATGGAGATGGAAACGGTACAGATCCGCGGCGTCGATTCCACAAAACGAAACACTTCCGCCACCCTTGCAGCCGGCGCCAAGCTGATCATCACTGAGCGTCTGATGACGCACGGCACGCAAACAGCCGAATCTTATTTCAAAGTAGACATGAACGGCGAAGGCTCCAGCACAAACCTGATCTCCCGTTCCGTTGCCAAGGAAGATTCCACGCAATTATTTGTCTCCGAGATTAACGGTAATAATCGCTGTGCAGGCCATTCCGAGTGCGACGCCATCATCATGGATCGCGCAAAGATCGCTGCCGTTCCCAAGATCACGGCAAATCATTTGGATGCTGCCCTGATCCACGAGGCTGCCATTGGAAAAATCGCCGGAGAACAGATCACAAAGCTTATGACGCTAGGTCTTACGGAAGCCGAAGCTGAAGAACAGATCGTAAACGGATTCCTTAGATAAAATAATGGGTCAGGAGGCACGTCCCCCTGACCCATTCCTAATTTGATTCAATTTATTACTGCGTCAAACGCTTAATGATGGAAGATACCTCTTCCGGATCAAACGGCTTCGTGATAAATTCGTCAGCTCCGCGCTTCAGCGCCTCCACCATCTTCTCCTTTTGACCTGCTGCCGTGATCATGACCACCTTTGCAGCGGGATCAAATTGCTTGATCAGCGTCAGAGATTCAATTCCGTCCATCTTCGGCATCGTAATGTCCATGGTAACGAGATCTGGCTTTACTTCCTGATATTTCGCATAGCCCTCTTCTCCGTCAGCCGCCTCTGCCACAACCTCATAACCTTGGTTTTCCAAGAGGTTACGCAAGATTCTCTTACTGGTTCTGGAATCGTCTACAATCAAAATCTTAACTTCTGCCATGTTCCTTCACCCCCTCTTAATCCTGCTTAACCGCAGCAAACTCACAAAGCTTACCGTCAATCTGAATCGTTACGACGCATGCCGCGTCATCCGGATAGGCAACGCCATCCACCTCATACTGCGGAGGCATTAATTCCAAGAAGTTTCCGTGATTTCCGCTCAGGGAAGTAGCATACATTCCGTTGATGCAGTTCAAAAGCTCCGCTGCCGCATCGAGTGCGTCCTCATCTAACTCCTCAAAATCTTCCTGTCCGAAGAAGGATGCTGCCGTAAGGAGCGCTCCGTCAACCTCTTTGAAACAGTTTGTCCACTTTCCGCTTTCGCCTTGCATTTCCTGTACGGCCATGGGAGCGTTGGAATCAAGGCTCTTCATCTCCGCCTTAATAATGCTGGCATGTCTGTCCACAAGTCTGATCAGCGTCTTCATGGCGATTGCGATCACCGCTTCATATTCCTTCGCGTCTTCCGTCAGGAACACGTCCACGATCTTGTCAACGTCATCGCTCTTAATGTCCTCAAGCTCCGTATTGGTGAGGCATTGATTCATCTTAAACTCTTCAAGAACGTTGGCCACCTCGCCGATGGTGATCAGCTTGTCATCCTCCAGGGCCTGAATAAATGCCAGATAGGCGTCACCCTGACGTTTTAAGAGTTTTCCTACCTGCTCCTCCGTAAGATATCCTTTTTCAACGGCGATGTCACCAAATCTTTTATCACAAATCGCCTGCAGCCGGTTTACTTCCTCTGCCTGGGCAAAAGTCATAAAGCCTTCCGATACTGCGATCAACCCCAACTTAACCCTGACGGCATCCATCTTATCCAAAGCCGCCCGGAATTGCTGCTGGGTGATCCTACCGCTATCCATAAGATATTTGCCGATAATGCTCTCTACCATAGGGCTCCCTCCAGTCTCTCCTTAGAAGTGATTTCTAGCAATTTGGAAAATTTGTACAATAAATATATGATAATTATATATTGTATCGGTAAAACTGTCAAGAAATTCTAATATATACGCCTGTTTTGTACTATCATTTTCACAATTTTTTTCGCATTTATTTGTATTTAGCAAAATATGATCACTACATTCTAAATTTTCCAATATTGTTTGTATATATATCGCTTGTTATCTTTATGTTCGACTAATCCAAATTAATTTTCTTTGTTATTCTTCTTCCGGATTAAATAACTTGTGCACTATATTTTTTCGTTTTCCAGTTTTCAACCGTCTGTTGTCCTATTTTTTTGTCGAAAAAAGCCCAAAATCGGCGTTGACTCTTTAGGTTATTTTAGGCCCCTTTTAAAATTCCACCTGTATTTTGACTGATTTATTTTTCATTATTTCGTTATTATAAATTCGGTATATCGTTTACCAATATTCTATGACCTTATTTTATATGAGTTTAACTAGCATGACATATTGAGCGACAATATATATGACATTCGATTAAATCACAGTTGACATCATTGCTTTTTGAATGTTATTTTTGTATTTCATTTTTTATTGCGCGTTATTATATCGTCCGTGTTTAAATCTATTGTTATTTTATTTTTCATCTGGCCCCATATTCGCCACTCTCCTCTCCTACCAGCAAAAAACGCCCCATTTTTTCCAGAAATGATTGTTATTCTTGCATATACCGCACGTTATTTTATATATTTTGCAACTTTTTATTCATTGCGATATGGCTTCAATAGATTTTCCTTCATTTTTTCCGTCAAAAAAAGAAGAGCCTTCAAAAGACTCTTCTTTCAATTCTACCCTTTATTCAATGCATTTTTCCTTGTGACGTTTCCGTCAGGCAGGCGTTACGAAATTTTCTCTTTAGATCAAGGCAGTGCTAAAATATCTCTCTGCGCGATCTGCCAGCACCGTTGCGATCACCTTGTCCTTGCCATACTTTTCTGCCATCTGCTTGGCTGCCCAAACGTTTGCACCTGATGAAGTTCCGACCAACAGTCCCTGTACCCTCGCAAGCTCTCTAGCCGTGTTGATCGCATCATCATCGCTGACTTCCACGATGTCGGTAATGATCTTCGTGTCCAGAATGTCAGGAATAAATCCATCTCCGATACCCTGGATCTGATGCAAACCCGGTTCATCTCCCAAAAGCGCGCTTACGTTCTTGGGTTCTACGGCCACAACCTTCATCTCCGGATTTAACTCCAAAAGATATTGTGCGATGCCCTGAAGCGTTCCGCCACTGCCAATGCCGGATACAAATACGTCAATTTTCTTTCCAAGCTGCTCTGCGATCTCCCTTGCCGTCGTACGATAGTGCATGTCGGGATTTGCGGGATTTTGGAACTGTTGGGGTACAAAATAGTCATCCGACGCGGAAGCGATCTCTATGGCCTTTTTAACGCTGCCATCGATGCTAAGCTTGGGATCCGTAAGAACTAATTCTGCGCCAAGCGCATGAATGATCTTCTTTCTCTCCTCACTCATGTTTTCCGGCATTACGATGATCACCTTGTAGCCTTTACGGACACCGCAAAGCGCCAGACCAATACCTGTGTTTCCCGAAGTGGGTTCGATGATCGTCATGCCAGGTCTAAGTTTTCCAGACTTTTCCGCATCCTCGATCATGTTTAGCGCAATCCTGTCCTTGATGCTTCCTCCGGGATTCAAGAATTCCGCTTTTGCGAAGATCTGTAATCCCGTGGACTGCTCCAAGCTCAAAAGGGGCGTGTTGCCGATAAGATCTAATACGTTTGTATAATACATCCCTCTTTTTCCTCCTGTGCATATTTAAAATTTACTTTAGGGGTAAATTACTCTATAATTTATACAAATGCCTTCATCTCTTCCATGAAGTCTTCTTCAATCTTGATCAATTTCTTCGCCAGTTCATGCGCTTTTTCATCCGCGTCAGGATACTTATTCACGTATTCACTGACGGATTGTATGCCCATGTTGCATCCGTCCATCATTTTCTTTGCAGCTTCCTGGTTGTTGGGATGCATCAACATTCCCATTTCCACGCTCATCCAAGAACCGATCTCGGCCATCTTGGGCGGCGTATCCTCCTTGCTGCCGTAACTTCCCAGCATGGACGCAATTTCTTTTTCCAACGAAGTATGCTTTTCACCGTACGCTTCCATCAGCCGGCTTAAGCTTTCGTCCGTAACAAACTCCCGGATCTGTTTTACGCTCTTTTCCGCCATTTGGCAGCCATTACCGCACTCCTTCAAGAGTTCCACGGTATGCGTTGTCTTTGGGTCAAATTCCTGCTCCTTAAAGTTTTCCATAGTGACACCTCCATTTTTCCTTAGTATGTCACCAAAGTAGAAAACTATGCGGGAATTATTCCGCGCTGAGCAGCGTCACCATGTCCAGGATCTTCCACTCTCCGTCCAAAAGGCCATAATACATGCGGAAATTCGTAGTGTCTACCTTCTTCTTTCCCGTCTTTTTCAACACCATTTCCTTATCGAAAAATACTTCGCAGGAAAAGAATTCCTCATTATAGCGAACGTAATGATCTACTTTTTCATTCTTGAACACGGGGGTATTGTGGTCACTGTACATCCACATGTCTTCCCTGCGATAAGTATCCGCAAGCTCCAAATAATAAGAATCCTTGGGGAACATGTCCCTGATGGGGGATACGCTCCCCTTGCAGCCTGGAAGGTCAACGGAAAAGAAATTCGTGTATCTCTCCGTCTGCTCCAGCACCATTGCCTTAAGATCACCAGGCATCTCGGTCTCTTCAAACTCCGTGTAGGAAACCTTTGTCATATTATTTTTTACGGACGTCTCGGCATCCATGACGTTGCCGTCTTTGTTCAGAATTTCAACCTTAGGTGCCTCCAGAAGCCCTTCCACGCGATATTTTACGACGCTGGGCACTTCAACATATTCTTTTGCGTAAGCAAACTCATCCGACGTCTCAGATCCTTCCAGGCGCTCCCTCTCATCGACCAAAACGCCGTTGATCTTTACCTGACAGTTATCCAGCGCAGTTACCTCTACGGCATTTTCGCCCTTTACGGATTTCATTTCCACCTTGTCCAAAGACCATTCACTGATCTTTAACAGATTTAAGAATAAGGTTTCCGAGGACGTCTCCTTCAACGTCACGCTGCCAACCACTTCACCATCCGCCAGAAGGTCATATTTGGGCGCAGAAGGGTCTTGTACTCCCCTCGAAGTCCTATAATCCAAAATCTTGCCCGCAACGATCTTCTGGGCCTCTCTGGAAAAGGCTTCCTGCGTCTCAAAACGGGACATCTCGCCGTCGATCGTCACGTAGGACTCAAGTCCTTGCTTCAAAAGCTCTGAGATCACGCCATCCATGGAATGAACCGGCTGGCTGTCCTCATAACGGATCAGGCATTGCTTTACGTAGCTGACTGCCCGGATCCAAAAGATGATCATTGCGATGACAAACAGGGCATAGAGAACCCAAAACAGAGGAAAGCGTTTCTTTGTTGCCTCTTGCTTCATGACTTACTCCGCCTCCTTTCCCATGACCACGAAGCCCGTGGGCAATTTCCAGGAAGACGTGGAATAATATAGCGTCACGCTGGTCATCTCATACGTATCCTTGTAATACATGGCAGAAGAACTTCCGCCGTCCAGGTTTGCCGCGTTGACCGCGCCATATTCCTCCATGATGCTAAGAAGATCTGCCGCCGTGGCGCCAAGATGTCCGGAAGCACCGCGACCGTCCGTCACCAACATCAAAACCGTGCCGTCAGATCTTTGTCCTATGGCCGTCCTGGGGTTTGCACCGCTTCCGTTACCACTGATCTCTCTTGCATTTCCGTTAATGATCAGCTTGGTAAAATGATTGCTGTCGCCATTCTCTTCATCCTTGAAGCTCACCGCGTCGCGGATGCGTTCCGACTTGATCACTTCCTCTACTTGCTTTGCCGTCATGCCGCCAACGTCCTTGATCACAAGAATGTTGTCTTCGTTAAAGCCAACCATGACGTCACCCTTCTTCGGGTCATTATATTGAATCTGGCCTTCACAGACCGTAACTCCCTTAGGTCGTCCGCCCCAGTTACCCTCCGAGAAGTATTCTCCCCCGTTAATTCCGGCAACCGCATTGGTCTTTTTCACGAGTTCCTCGAGGGTCACGCCGTTTTTACTGTGATTCATGTCTGACCAGGGATAGATCGTGGATAGTTTCACCTTGGAGGGATCCTTGATCACCATCAGCTTCGCCATGTACGCACGGCCCGTCATTTCTATGATGGCAATCCCGTTTTCGTCAAAATCAAATTCTTCCTCCAATTCGTCGCTGCTGCCGCCCGGCCCCTCTTCCGTACTCTTGATGACGATCAAATTCGGGTCTACGTCCTCCGTCGTCTGTGACATGGCATTCCGGTTGGTGATTGCCAGGATCTCCTCCTCGGAAAAGTACCAGGATGCCAGGAACTGAAGCGCTCCCGTCTCCAAAATGGTGGAGACAAAGAGATCCCGGGCCGTTTCTGACGGTCCGTGGCATATGGAGTAAAGCGTATAGTTGAGTCCTGCAAAGGTGATGCCCAAAAACGTAACGATCACCAACAGGATCCGAAACAAAACTTTCCTGAATTTCATAATAGTCCTCTTGTAAAAGCAAATCTATAATTTTACCTCTAAGGTAAATTTACTGTTTGAATACCCAATGCTGTTGGATCCGGAAGCTGATCATAAACAGAACCACGTCCACGATCACCTTCAGCCAAACCTCCAACGCGGCGCCCGCATCGCACAGCGTGCTAAGCAAAAATACCAGTCCGTAAGAACACGCCGTCTGTACCGCACACAACGCATAATAGCGGATCAAGGTCTGCTTCATGGGCGCCTCACTCCGGAATACCGCTTTCCTGTTCAGCGTGTAATTGAACATGGAGGATATGGCCCTTGCGGGGAATACGGCACACAACAGCTTGATCCAGCGTGACACCTTCTGATCCAGCAAAAAGACAAGAAACGTAAAGATCAGATAATCTACCAGACAGGATGCCGCGGAACTAAACATAAAGGAAAAGATAATGCCATAGATCCGGAAAGAATCCCGCACGGGATGAAAATGCGTGGATTTATTCTCTTCTATGTATACCGTTTCGATCACGACTTCGCGGAACTTGATCCTGTCGCGCTTTAACGCGAAGATCATCTCCGTCTCATATTCAAAGCGTTCTCCGCGAACCTTGGTCATCATTTCCAAATGCTTGAACGGAATGGCCCTAAGTCCCGTCTGCGTGTCTGACAGCTTAATGCCGCAAAACAGACGCAAAACCACGCTGGTGATCTTGTTTCCCATCCGGTTGTGCTTCGGCACGTGAGGCAGGTTAAAATTTCTGCAGCCAAAGATCACGTCACCCGTCTCTGCCATCTTTTCCGCACACGCCTTGATGTCTTTGGGCGTATGCTGGTTGTCACCGTCCACGGTCACGACGCCGGTCACGTCTTTACGGTTTTCCATAATATAAGCAAAGGCCGTCTTTAGTGCCCTTCCCTTGCCCTTATTTACCTCATGGGTAAGCACGGTCACCTCAGGATGCGCGGCCGCCTCTTCAAAGGGTCCTTTGTGGTCTTCGTCGCTTCCATCGTTTACGATCACGATGTCCTCAAAACCTTCCTTCAGCAGACCCTCAACAACCATATTCAGTTTTTCGTCCGGATCTAAGGACGGAAGGACAATCGTAATTCCTTTCATAACTTCTTCCCGTGCAATCTTTATAAGGTTTTGGGACACTTCCACAGAAATCCCATTAGAACATATTATCATTTTTTGTCTAAAAAGACAATATGGGATTTCACATTTCGGGAAAACGTGGTATGCTGTTGGGGAAATAAAAGACGCTTTCGGAAGGATTTTACCCATGAAAAGATTACTTCAGGCCTTAGAATGCCTGTGTCTCATACTACTTTGCATCCTATGTCAACCGCTTTCCGTCTCTGCGAAGGAACTGACGCCGCAAACTTCGGGCAAGGGAAACAGCATTACCGTCACGGCAAAGGACGGCTCCCCCATCGGTGCCGTCTATGTCAAGTGGAATAAGGCCGTAACGCCCTATACCCTCATTACGGATTCAGAGGAGCTCCCCTGCGGCGAGAACGGATTCCTTCATGAATTCATCGCCCTTGACAATCCAAGCAACAGCCTAACCTTTCAGATCCCGGGCGAAAAACCCATGGGCATTTATGAGATACGCATTTTTACGGACAATGACGTTCCTGCCGACGTCCAGATCTGGGAACCCGTTTGTGAGCGTCCTGACATTTTGCTTATCTCCGCTCACGCCGATGACGAGATCCTTTTTATGGGCGGCATCATTCCCACCTACGTGCCTCAGGGCGCCAGGGTGCAGGTAGCTTACGTAACGGAGTTTTGGACCACGACGCCCGTAAGGGAGCACGAAAAATTGGACGGCCTTTGGGTTGACGGACTCCGCACCTACCCCGTCTGCGGCAACTTCAAGGATATCTACTGTGAGACTCTTGCTGACGCAGAGAAAAAATACGACGTCAACGAAATCGCCTCGTTTGTCCAGGAATGCCTTGAACGCTTTGAACCTCAGGTTGTCGTCACCCATGACTTTAACGGGGAGTACGGCCACGGATTCCATCAGATCACGGCGAAGGCCGTGGCGCAGGCACTTGAGCAGTCTTCCTACGACGTCCCCAAGGCATATTTCCATCTGTATTCAGAGAATAAGATCCACATGGACTTAAACCAGCCCATCGAAGCCATGGGCGGCAAAACCGCCTTAAACATTGCAAAAGATGCTTATTTACAGCATAAATCCCAGCAGTGGTGCTGGTTTTACGTATCCGACACGTATAAGTACAGCTGCGCTGATTTCGGACTGTATAAGACTACCGTCGGCATTGATGAAACGAATTCCATGCTGGATCATTTGGAGCTGCGCGCAGATCAGGAACGGCGCGCGGAGGAAGAGCGCTTAGAACAAGAACGTTTGGAGCGGGAGCGTCTGGAAAAAGAACAGGCTGAGGCCGCAGAAAAAGAAAAGCTCGCCAAGATTGACGAGCAGTTAGCACAATTTCAAGAAGAAGCAGAAGCCAACGCACAAAAGGCTGCGCAGGAGCTGGCCGCACTGGATCAGGAGCTCAAGGCGGCACGCCTGCGCTCAACGATCCTGATCATCGGCGGCGTCCTTGCCCTTTTCTTCTGCGCCGGTTTCCTCATCTTTCAACTCCGCCGGGAACGCGGCGACGATCCCGACTAACGCAACAAGGGGACGTGTCTACTGACACGTCCCCTTAATTCATCATTCATCAGCGGTTTTTGCTCCACACGAGGGGCGAGAACAACACGATCATTGGCAGAAGTTCAAGTCTTCCGGCCAGCATGTCGAACATCAGCACGATCTTGGAGAAGGCACTGAACTGTCCAAAGTTCCCCGTGGGACCGACTAAGGAAAGTCCAGGTCCAATGTTATTAATCGTTGCCGCTACTGCCGTAAAATTCGTCGTAAAATCAAAATTATCCAAGCTGATCAGCAAAACAGATCCCGCAAACAAAAGCGCATAGATCACGACAAACGTATTCACGGAGCGGATGGTCTCATTCTCCACGACCCTGCCGTCCACCTTGATCGTCTTAACGCCATGGGGATGCTTGATGGTAAAGATTTCCTTCACGGCGGTCTTCACCATGATGATGATCCTGGAAACCTTCATGCCGCCGCCCGTACTACCCGCGCAGGCACCGCAAAACATGAGCAGCACCAGAATGGAACAGGAAAACGTCGGCCATTTGTCAAAATCCGCCGTGGAAAATCCAGTGGTAGTGATGATGGAAGCCACCTGGAAGAAGGAATGCTTTAACGCATCTAAGGGTCCCGGGAAGAAATGGCGTATGTCATAAGCGATCAGCAATCCGCTGGCCAAAATAATGGCAAGGTAAGTCTTTACCTCTTCACAATGCCACACGTCCTTAAACCGCTTCACCAAAAGCAGATAATATACGTTAAAGTTCACGCCAAACAGGGTCATGAACACGGTGATGATCACTTGCTGTGCGGAAGAATAGGCTCCGGCGCTGGAATTCAAAACGCCAAATCCACCCGTACCCGCAGTGGCAAGGCTGATGTTCACGGCGTCAAACGGACGCATGCCCGCCACAAGCAAAAAGATCACCTCTACTAAAGTCAATGCGGTATACACGCCGTACAGGATGAGCGCCGTATTCTTTACTCTGGGCACCAGTTTTTCCACGGAAGGGCCCGGGCTTTCCGCCTTCATAAGAAACATGACGTTGCCGCCCCGAAGCGGGAAAACCGCAAGCACGAACACCAGCACGCCCATGCCTCCGATCCAGTGGGTAAAGCTTCTCCAGAACAGGCAACACCTGGACAGAGCCTCCACGTCGCTTAGGATTGACGCTCCCGTGGTGGTGAATCCTGAGATGGCCTCAAATAAGGCATCCTCCAGATGCGGGATCTCCTTGCTGATCCAAAAGGGCAATGCCCCAAAGATACTGAGTGCGATCCAGCTCACGGAAACGCTCACAAAGCCTTCCGTCGCATAGAAATCGTATCGTTTGGGCTTCCGGATCACCATCAGAATGCCCAGCGCCATACTGATCGCGGCACAGATCAAAAACGAAATTGCGCTTTTTTCCCCACAGATAAATCCGATCAACATCGGCAGGCACAAAAAAACGCTTTCAAAACACAATACCGCCCCCAGGACGTATCGTATCATGGAATGGTTCATCGCTTATTCCTCCAGAATATCGCCTGCATCCTGCAGTCCTAAATGCGTCGTCACGACGATCACGGAATCGCCCGGCATGATCTCCGTTTGGCCGTCAGGGATGACCAATTTATCATTTCGGATGATGGCACCGATCAGCAGACCTTTCTTTCTTTTCATCTTGACCAGGGGAATCCCCGTGATCTTGGAGTTCTCCGTAATGACAAACTCCAGTGCTTCTACCTTGTCGTCATACATCCTGTACAGCGTCTTCACGTTGCTGCCGATGGAATTCTTGGTCGCCCTGGAATATCTCAGGATCTTCTGCGCCGTCAAAAGCTTCGGATACACGACGCTGTCGATATCCAGATTATGAATCACCTCATTCAGCTGTTCCCGGTTGATCTTGGTCACAACCTTACGGCTGACTTTTCTCTTTGCCATGAGGGAAAGCAATATGTTCTCTTCATCCAGATTTGTGAGTGCCACAAAGGCATCCATGGTATCGATGCGCTCCTCTTTCAGGAATGCTTCGTCGCTTCCGTCCCCGTTGATGATGGTTGCATGCGGGAGTGCTTCGCTGAGCTCCAGACAGCGGTCAGGATTTTTCTCGATGATCTTCACCGCGATTCCCAGATTATCCAACATCTTTGCCAGATAGAGCGTGATCTTTCCGCCGCCCACGATCATGGTGTTCTTTGCGCGGTTCGTGTTCATGTTGATCTTTTCAAAGAATTGCTTCGCGGATTTTCTGGAGGTCACCATGGATACCACGTCCCCTGCCCTCATGATAAAATTACCATCGGGGATGGACACCTGGCCGTCACGGTCCACGGCACAGATCAGGAAATCACCGCCGATCATGGCGTTGACGTCGCGCAGCGTCTTACCTTCCAGCTTCGACTCCGCCGGAATCTTAAACCGGATCATTTCCACCTTGCCGCCTGCAAAGGAATCGATGCCAAGCGCACTCGGGAAACCAAGTAGGGACGCAATCTCAGATGCTGCCGTCTGCTCGGGATTGATGATCATGGAAAGTCCAAGTTCCCTTTGCAGGAAGCGCTTTTCCTGACTGTATATGGGATTGCGGACTCTGGCGATGGTCTGACACTTTGAAGCCTTTCTTGCGATCACGCAACAAAGAAGATTCAACTCGTCATGCTCCGTCACGGCGATCAAAAGATCCGCCGTTTCAATTCCTGCCTCCTTCAAGACGCCGTAACTTGAGCCGTTTCCCACCATGCCCATGACGTCATATTCCGTGGCAAGCTGACGGACAACGTCCGGCTTTATGTCCACGATACAAATGTTATTGTCTTCCTGACTCAGACTGCGAACCAAGGCCGTTCCGACCTTTCCGCCGCCCACGATCACGATCTGCATGCTATACCCTCCAATATGTCCTATAAAAACAAATCCAAATTATAATATACCACTTTACGCGCTTAACGTAAAGTTTGAAAAAGGCGATGGCCACAGCCATCGCCCACTTTCTTTCGGTTTGTCTTACTGAATCTCTTCAATCTCTATCCCCGTACCTGCAAGGAACTTCAGCTCCTCCGGGAAATAATCCAGGATCGACATAACCACGTCGCCTCCGGATTCCGCGTTAAAATCATCATAAAAGACAACGTTACCCGTCATGCTGACGATTCCGTCTTCCGTACACCCAAAATTCACGACCAAAGGATATGCGTCTTTGTAGCAATAGAGCAACATTCCTGAACCACTTGCCAGGTTTTCGTCCAAGTACAGGCTTCCCGTCGAAATGACGCTCGCCAAAGCGACCGTTTTGGCCGACTTACGGGCATTCAGCACGGTCACAAAACTTACGACGAGTCGTCCTTCCATATCCTTTCTTAGTTCCTCGGACAATTCGTTTATCTTTAGGGAATTTCCGTCTAATGCCGCGGTAAACATCAAATTATTGAATTCTTCCTTAAACCTTATGCGATAAATCTTCTCGGGAGAGGAATAGTCACCGGAAACAAGTTTTTGATACTCATCGCCCGTGCTTAGGCTTTCGTTCCCCATCATTCCCAAATACGTTTTGCTGCGGGCCTTCTCCAACGTTAAATCCAGCGTTTTCCGGGCATGCTCCAACAGATCATCCGTGACTACTTTCTTTCCTTCTTCCTTGCTCTCTTTCTTGTTTTCTTCTTTGCTCTCTTCTTTGTTTTCTTCCTTGCTCTCTGCCTCACCCTTATTTACGCTCTCCGAGGAGGTTTCCACGCTCGAGGCTTCCTTGCTTTCCTTAACGTCCTGACCTGCCTGATCACTACATGCGCCAAGGCAGAGCACCATTGCCGCCGCAGTGATCCAAAGCAATAATTTCTTTGATTTCTTCCAGTCTTTCCTTGCTGCTTTCATTTTTGTCACTTTCCTTTCATATTATGCCTGATATTCATACTCAAACGTTGCCTGATCCGTTACGAATTGGAAGACCTGCTCGTCTCCAATCCAAAACTCATAGGCAGCCTTGCAGGTGGCGCTCTCACGGATGGTTCTCACCATACTGCCAGCAACCGGAGCACGCAAGGCCTTCCCTGAGGCCTCTATTAGCCTCACCTTGAGCTTTTTATCCCCTTGTACGATAATTGCACCCCCGTCGCGTATTTCGGCCGCTTTTGCGCCCAAATACGTCGCTAAGCGATATTCCTGCCCCTTCCAGTAAACAAATCCAATGATGCCCGTAAAACGGAAGCCTGGAAAGGGGATGTCTGCCACGGAAAGCATGAGCGATCCGTCCTGGGGCAGGAAGGTCTGCGTCCAAAGATATTCCTTGGGGAAAGACCTGCCCGTGTCACCCTCCCAATAGCCTTGCGCGTTTTCAAAAACAAATTCCTCACCATTCACCGTAAGCCTACCGTTGACAAGATGCCTCACGCTGCCAACCATGTGCCTGCACTCCATAAAGGGGATCATGGCAAAGGGTCCCATGACGTCATATTTGAGCGGCGTGATCGGGCCAAACGCAAGCTTTCCCTGAATGGAAAGCTCTTCCGTGTTTACGTCGACGCTGACACCCTTTCTGCTGAAACGGTTTTTCCCAATCTTGATGAGACTCCCCTTCTGAAAATAGGCTTCCTTGGGGAATTCCGCAGCCCAGGCCCCGCTTTCCGTAATCACCTGCAGCGAACAGGTTCTGTTTTTGCCATCGCCGTGCGTGGCTGCGATCATCGCAATTGTCTGTGTCTCCGATTGAATTTTATAATAATAGCCATAGAAATAACCTTTCACGTTCACGCCACCTTTCCCTTTCCCCGGATTTTTATTGTTCCAGAATATTACGCGTCTTCTTTGCCTTGCTCACCGCCAAATTGTTCGCGAAATGCAGTGATATTCCTTCCGTCTTCCTTCCCGTATATGGCGAAGCATACCTTTTCAAAGCACCGCCCATACTCTTCCTCAACGAGAACTTGCTTAAAATATGCCGCCACTTCCTTCGGATTGTTTCCGAAAGCCCCGCATCCCCATGCGCCCAGCACCAGATTCTTATATCCGTGATTTGCCGCCATCCTAAGCATGATCCGGATTCTTCTAAGCATTGTCTCCCGGATCGTGGCAGAGGACGTAAGCATGGCCGCGCCGCGGCGGTTTGGCGCCGGGATTGTCACGACTCCAACGTGAAACGGCTCCTCCAGCAGTTCGCATTTTTCGTTGCGAAATACAAGTACGTCCGGCGAGAGCAGCATGTAATCAGACTCCACGGTACTTAAATGCGAATTGTTGTAACGGTACATTTCCGCTGCTTCCCTGGAATGAATGGAGGCATAGAGCGTGCTGCACCTGCACAGTGCCTCCTCCTGCGCCGTTGCGCCTAAGAGGAATCCGCCCCCGGGATTGTGGGCGTTGGCAAAATTCATGACCAGTGGATTCTCCAAACGGTGCGCGGCCTGATAGGAGTCAGCATTGCAAACTTCAAAGATGCAAGCTCCGTCAAGATATCTCTGCGACAGATCCCATGCCAAAAGATCCTCTCCCATCTTTGGAGAGATCACAAGCACGTTATCATAATTTGCCTTGGGAAAAGAGACAGTGCGTCCATCCGCCTGGTAACTTTCTTCCTGCGTTATTTTAATCGTCTCCCTCGCAATCTGAATCAAGTTCATCTTCCGTCACCTCCGTCAGTGCCGTTTCAAAAAATTCCTCTCCCAAATCCTTTTTTAGGAACGACAGATTCTGCTTTGAATTTACTTTCAGCAGATGAAGTTTATATTTTAAGCTGGCATCCGTTCCCTCATGCCATATTCTTTTGGCAATATAGATCAGCAGGGCCAAAATGGGCAGATCTATAACGCTCATGGCTAATAATACGTTATCCGGGGTGAGCCCCTCTCCAAATAGGATTTTCCAATGAGGCAAACACAAAAACGCACATAAGAGCCCGAGACCTATACCCAAATATTTCGCAAAGTAACTAATGCTTTTTTCCCGAGCATTAGGCAAAGTATATACTACTTTTCCCGTCTGCCCGTTTACGTAAGCAACGTAATCCCCGTCATTCCCATAGATAACACAAAACCATATGGGTAAAAGTACTAACGTGGAATTCCCAATCCAGAAACTAGGCTCCGTTTTAAGCAACTTCGAATTAGATTCGTAAATTCTTTTTTTCATTTCCCGGTTAAACGCTGCCTGTATCATTTTTGACGCCGTATTTTCAGCTTCTTCCTTCCCTATTTCACATTTTACGGTAATGCTGTCTTCCCGTAAAACGTCCTCAACCGGCATGATCTGGGAATTAGGTACTATTTGCGAATAATCATAGGGACATAAGCCACAAGTAATTACGTCCTCCAAATTATGAACGCCGTCAACGTTAAATTGATCAAGACGTATCTTGCCTCCCACTTTTGCATATTTATAGGAGGCGTCACTACTGATTTCCTTGTATTTCCATACCTGATGATCCTCATAAGATATGTCCATCACCCAAAACGGAACGTATGCCGGGATCATTTTCACTTTATATTCAAGGAAATCCCTTGATAAATACTTGCTTTCCTTCATTTGTTGCCGAAGTTTTTCCAAAGCAGTCTCTTTCGCGATCTGAAAAGGAACGATATATTCAGGTTGCAGTTCATTTTCCGTCTTCAGTTCACCCTCAAGCTGCGGTTCATTTTCAAATTCAAATGCATTCCCAAATGGAGATTCATTCTCAAATGGTGATTCATTCCCATATTGAAACTCATTCTCAAATTGCAGTTCATTCCCTGTCATCTTCCGTGTCCTCCTGATCCCGTGCCGGATTCGATCCTCTGTCAGCAATAATCATCCCAGGATCTACGTCAGTATCACAGTAAAACTTAGAATCAGATTTATCCGTCAAGAATTCTACTAGATTCACTTTTGTTCCTACGTCATTTGATTCAGCAATCTTTTTTTGGACTATGGTGTACGTGATGAAACAAAGAGGGATCATCATGACTGCCGTATCTATGATAACAAAGAAAATTACGTTCATATTATACTTCCTCCGTTTCCAAATATATTATCCTATTTTACGTAAAATTTCAACTAAACTACGCGCACCTTACGTAAAGATATAATATAAAAAAGAGCACAAAAAAACCAAGTTTCCACTTGGCACGGTTTTCACGTTAGATTTGATTTTTGGCATAAAAATGGGGCCTATAGGGCTCGAACCTATGACCCTCTGCTTGTAAGGCAGATGCTCTCCCAGCTGAGCTAAGACCCCAAATTTATTTAGTATTGCATTGTAAACAAGTCGATTATCGACTTGCGCGACCCAGATCGGGCTCGAACCGACGACCTCCGCCGTGACAGGGCGGCGCTCTAACCAACTGAGCCACTGGGCCAAAAATTATTTGATTGACAAATGGACCTTCGGGGACTCGAACCCAGGACCGACCGGTTATGAGCCG
>JAFZNO010000123.1 GCA_017552985.1 Lachnospiraceae bacterium | reverse complement strand
GAAGGAAATCAAGCGACGCCGAAGGCGGCATTTGATTTCACCCGAGCGTATACGAAATAAAAACAAAAGTCGCGAAGCGACGACGGCTGCCGAAGGCAGACGGTTTTTATGAGTAAGAGAAAGGGAATCGTAATCATAAAAGGAGGAAGGAATTATGACGAGTAAGGGAAAATACTACATTACGACGGCCATTGCCTACACGTCCGGCAAGCCCCACATCGGCAACTGCTATGAGATCATTCTGGCAGATGCCATTGCCAGATATAAAAAGGCAGACGGCTTTGACGTGCATTTCCAGACGGGAAGTGATGAGCATGGACAGAAGATCGAGACCCGCGCCATTGAGGAGGACATGACCCCGAAGGAGTTCGTGGACAAGACGGCGGGCACCATCAAGTCTCTCTGGGACATGATGGGTACTTCTTATGACCGCTTTATCCGCACGACGGACGCGGATCATGAGCTTCAGATCCAGAAGATCTTCAAGAAGTTATATGATCAGGGAGACATCTACAAGAGCTCCTATGAAGGCAAATATTGTACGGAGTGTGAGGCATTCTACACCGAGACGCAGCTGAAGGAGGGCAAGTGCCCCGTCTGCGGCGGTGCCGTGCATGATGAGAAGGAGGAGGCGTATTTCTTCAAGATGAAGAAGTATGCGGACCGTCTGATCGAGCATATCAACACGCATCCTGAGTTCATTCAGCCCGTGTCCAGAAAGAACGAGATGATGAATAACTTCCTGCTTCCCGGCCTGCAGGATCTCTGCGTGTCCAGAACCTCCTTCAAGTGGGGCATTCCCGTGGACTTTGACGAGAAGCACGTGGTTTACGTGTGGCTTGACGCCCTGAGCAACTACATTACCGGCATCGGCTATGACGCGGACGGCAACAGCAGCGACCTCTACAAGAAGAATTGGCCTGCAGACCTGCACCTCATCGGTAAGGACATCATCCGCTTCCATACGATCTATTGGCCCATTTTCCTGATGGCACTGGGCGAGCCCTTGCCGAAGCAGGTGTTTGGACATCCCTGGCTGCTGCAGGGCGGCGAGAAGATGAGCAAGTCCAAGGGTAACGTGATCTACGTGGATGACATGATCAACATTTTTGGTCTGGATGCCGTGCGTTACTTTGTGTTGCATGAGATGCCGTATGAAAATGACGGAACGATCACCTGGGAACTGATGACGGAGCGCGTGAATTCCGATCTGGCAAACACCCTGGGCAATCTGGTGAACCGCACCGTTGCCATGAGCAACAAGTATTTTGGCGGTACCGTGGCGAACAAGGGCGTGGCAGTTCCGGAGATCGACGATGACTTGAAGGCAGTGGTGACGGGGGCCTATGAGAAGGTGGAAAAGCTCATGGACACGCTTCACGTGGCGGATGCCCTGACGGAGATCTTTGCCGTATTTAAGAGACTGAACAAATACATTGACGAGACGGAGCCTTGGGTGCTTGCAAAGGATCCCGCAAAGCAGGATCGCCTTGCAACCGTTCTCTACAACCTCAGCGAGGGCATCATCATCGGTGCTTCCCTGCTGGCGCCCTTCCTGCCCACGACGGCCGGAAAGATCGCAGAGCAGCTGGGAATCTCCCTTCGCGACTTCGATCAGCTTGGAACCTTTGGCGCAAACCAGGGCAGCAAGGTGACGGAAAAGCCTGAGATTCTGTTCGCAAGACTGGACAAGGAAGAGATCCTGAAGAAGGCTGAGGAAGTTCAGGCACGGCAGCGCCAGGAGTTCCTTGAGCATCAGAAGGTTGCCTTCGCAAATCTTGTAAAGGCAGGCAGAATGACCCAGGAAGAGGCGGACGCAAAGTGGGCGGAGCTGACCGGAGCAAAGGCAGGAGCCCCGGCGGAGGTTGACGGAAAGGGCGGCGCTGCGCAGGAAGCGATCGACGTGGAGGCAAAGCCGGAGATCACCTATGATGATTTCGCAAAGCTGCAGTTCCAGGTTGGTGAGATCCTTGCGTGCGAAGCAGTAAAGGGCTCCAAGAAGCTTCTCTGCAGCAAGGTGAAGGTCGGAAGCCAGGTGAAGCAGATCCTTTCCGGAATTCACGGCACCTACGAGCCTGAGGAAATGGTGGGCAAGAAGGTCATGGTTCTTGTGAACCTTGCACCCAGAAAGATGGCAGGCCTAATGAGCGAGGGCATGCTCCTTTGCGCGGAAGACGCGGAAGGCAAGCTTTCCCTGATGACTCCCGAGAAGGACATGCCTGCGGGCGCAGAGATCTGCTAATAATATAAAAAATATACGCGAAAAGCCCTGCGGATAAAGGCGATGACGTTAGTCGCCCTGCCGCAGGGCTTATATTTTCATGTTTTTTCCACGTCCATATTCTAAAATTTTGGTAAAGACTATTCCTTTTTCAGGGATTATGGGTTACAATAAATCATGGGAGTTTGGGACGTGCGGCGCTCCGGAATGCGTTGTAAGACGGAGCGGCGTAATGGATGGTTTGTCGGATAACGGAAACGGGATCCGGGAAAGACGGGGTTACGCTATGAGGAAGGAAGAATTTACGATTGATTCCAGAGACGGCATCCACAAGCTATATTCGGTCAAGTACGTTCCGGAAGGGGAGCCGAAGGCCATCGTTCAGATCATTCACGGTATGTCAGAGTATATGGCGAGGTATGAGGATTTTGCCGCGTTCCTTACGGAGCGTGGATTTCTTGTGACGGGCGAAGATCATTTGGGACACGGCCTGTCCGTGGGTGAAGGAGATACGTACGGGTATTTTTGCCCGATGGATCCGGCAACCGTCATCGTGCGCGACGTGCATCGCCTAAAAAAGACCGTGCAGGCGCAGTATCCGGGCGTGCCTTATTTTATTCTTGGCCATAGCATGGGTTCCTATATCCTGAGGAACTATCTGTTCCGTTACGGGACGGGCATTCAGGGTGCCATTATCATGGGTACGGGCATGGAAAAGAAGCCTGCCGTTACGTTTGTCAGGATCCTGTCCAAGTGCATGGAGCTGATCTACGGGGACAAGCATCTGAGCAGAACCCTCGACAAGCTGGCAATGGGCAGTTACTGCAAGAGAATACCGAATCCGCGCACGCCCAGCGACTGGCTTTCGAAGGATGAGGAAGTGGTCAATCGTTACCGTGTGGATCCGCTCTGCGGATTTCACTTTACCGTCAACGGATACCGTTGTCTGTTTGAACTCATAAACAGGCTGTACAAGAAGAAAAATCTGGAGGAGCTTCCCAAGGACCTGCCGGTGCTGATGGTTTCAGGCTCGGAGGATCCCGTCGGTGCTTATGGGGAAGGCGTGAGGAAGGCATGCGAATCCTTGCGGAATGCAGGCATGTTCCACGTGGAGCTGAAAATGTATGCAGGCGACCGGCATGAGATACTGAACGAGCTGGATCGCGGACAGGTGATGGAGGACATTGCCGGATGGATTACGTTATCAGGTGGGCTGGAAGAGACGAATGGGACGGCGCAATGAGCCTTGTCTGGAAGACGTTCCTAAGGTTTGACGCCCCGGACTGCACGCCGGAAGGAGTGCAGAGCTTTCGCAATTTTATTACGGACGAACGATTGAAGCAGGCATTTTTGGAAGGCCGGTATCAGATGGCCGTCGCATTGGAGGGAGAGGCGATCGTTGGCGTGGCAAGCCTTCGAAGCGTGAATCACCTGTCGCTTCTCTTTGTCGAGGAATCGCACCATAAGCGCGGCATCGGCAAGGCGATGATGGGTGCCCTCTGTGAATATTTGAAAAATGAGGTCGGAGAGCGGTACCTTTCTCTTTTGGCCTCACCTTATGCAGTGGAATTTTATAAAAAGCTGGGATTTTCGCAGGTTAAGCCTAAGGCGAATCCATCTGGGATCCCAGTCGTTTTTATGGAAAAATTTTTTTGACGGAAAGGAAATGAATCATGAAATTCTTAAATCCAGACAGTCCCTTAATGCAGGGGTTGGGGAAAATTGCAGACTTGATGTTTTTGAACATGCTTGCATTGATCTTCTGCATTCCGGTCATCACCGTTGGCGCATCCATTACGGCCTTGTACTACATGGCTTTGAAGGTGGTGCGCGGCGAGGAGATTTACGTTTGGAAGGGCTTTTGGAAGTCCTTTACGCAGAATTTCCGGCAGGCAACGATCATCTGGCTGATCCAGATTGTCGTCATGGCAATCCTGGGCGCTGATTTCTACATCGTTTACATGTCCCCGGATTCGAATCCCAGCCTGATCATGCAGATCGTATTTCTGGCCAGCGTGCTGCTTGCGAGCGCAACGTTCCTGTTCATTTATCCCGTATTGTCCAAGTTTGACAATACCATCGCAAGAACCTTTAAGAACACGCTGATCATGGCCGTCATGCAGATGCCAAAGCTGATCCTCATGGCAATCCTCTGGGTGGCTCCGCTGGCGCTTGGTCTCTTTGTCATTCAGCTGTTCCCGCTGGTGGTATTGTTTGGAATGATACTTCCCGCATGCGGCTGCGCGTTCCTCTACAACAAATTCTTCAAGAGAATGGAAGACCAGATGATGGAGAGAGCCATTGCCGCAGGCTACGTGCCCGAGGATCCCGGAAGCGAGGATGAGCACATCTTCAGCGACGCAGTGATTGTGGATGCTGCAAAGGAAGAAAAGAAGTAGACAATAGTAAGAATAACCAAAAACGTTTGAATGGTATTATGCAAATTGCCAATTTGAGCGAGAACCCTTAGCAATTCATACAATTCAAGCGAAAAAGTTTGGTGAAATCGGTTATGGTCAAAGCTAAGCCCCTTCTGCTATACTTATCATTAGCTTGTTAGGTCTGTAAATAAACTACAATATGGCAAAGGCGAGATGAAAGGAGTTATTCACAATGGCAAGTTTATCACTGAAAAACATCTGCAAAGTATATCCCAACGGATTTGAGGCTGTTAAGAACTTCAACCTTGAGATCGCAGATCAGGAATTCATCATTTTCGTAGGACCTTCCGGATGCGGTAAGTCCACCACCCTTCGTATGATCGCAGGTCTGGAGGATATTTCCTCTGGTGAACTGAAGATCGGCGACAGAGTCGTTAACGACGTAGAGCCTAAGGACAGAGATATCGCAATGGTATTCCAGAACTACGCTCTGTATCCTCACATGTCCGTATACGACAACATGGCATTTGGTCTGAAACTGAGAAAGGTTCCCAAGGATCAGATCGATAAGATGGTAAAGGAAGCTGCTAAGATCCTTGACCTGACTCCCCTTCTGGATCGTAAGCCGAAGGCTTTGTCCGGTGGTCAGAGACAGCGTGTGGCAATGGGTCGTGCAATCGTTCGTAATCCTAAGGTATTCCTTATGGACGAGCCTCTGTCCAACTTGGATGCTAAGCTGCGTGTACAGATGAGAATCGAGATCGCTAAGCTGCATCAGAGACTGGGCACCACCATCATCTACGTAACCCATGACCAGACCGAGGCTATGACCCTTGGTACCAGAATCGTAGTTATGAAGGATGGCGTTATCCAGCAGGTTGATACCCCTCAGAATCTGTACGACAAGCCTCAGAACTTGTTCGTAGCAGGATTCATGGGATCTCCTCAGATGAACTTCCTTACCGCTACCGTAGCAGTAGAGGGTGATACCGCTAATCTTGAGATCGCTGGAAAGAGCATTCCTCTTCCTCCCGCTAAGTCCAAGAAGCTGATCGAGGGCGGTTATGACGGAAAGCAGGTTATCTTCGGTATCCGTCCTGAGGACGTATATGATTCCGAGATGTTCATTGAGAATTCTCCTCACAGCACCTTCGAGTCTACCATTAAGGTTTACGAGTTGCTTGGTGCAGAAGTATATCTGTACTTCGATCTGGATGAGTTCCCTATGACTGCAAGAGTTGATTCTCGTACCAATTCCAGACCTGGCGATTCCGTTAAGTTCGCTCTGGACGTTGAGAAGATTCACGTATTCGACAGAGATACTGAGAAGATCATTACCAACTAGTAAGAATCTTTCAGGGGTGCTGGAAACAGCACCCCTTAACATTTATAGCGAGGAAGGAAACCAAGCGACGCCGGAGGCGGCATTTGGTTTCACCCGAGCGTATATGAGCAAAAAGAGAAGCCGCGAAGCGGCGACCCTGCGAAGCAGGGATTTTGCGAATGAAGAGGAAAGATTATCATGATTTCAAATCAAATCATCCAGACTAGCATTGATGAATTGAAAGCCATTACGAAGGTAGATCTTTGCACGTATGATCTAAGCGGAGCGTGGGTTGCGGGTTCGGTGGAGGAAATGGAATTGGATACGGCCCTAATCCGTGATTTCGCCGCGTCACCGGCAGACAGCCAGGTAATCGGCACGCACCATTTGTTGAAGATCTATGATGAGGGCGATCTGCTGTTTGTCCTTGTGGCAAAAGGATTTTCGGATGACGTCTACATGGTGGGAAAGATTGCCGTCAGCCAGATCCAGAATTTGGTGATCGCATACAAGGAAAAGATTGACAGAAATGGTTTCTTCCAAAACCTGATCATGGACAACATGCTGTTGGTTGACGTTTACAACCGTGCCAAGAAGCTGCGGATAGACGTAAGCGTTCCGCGGGTCGTTTATCTTGTAGAAGCCAACGGTGAGAAGACGGGCATGGTGATGGAGCTTCTCAAGAGCATGTTCAGTTCCCAGACGGGAGATTACGTGACGGCCGTGGATGAGAACAGCGTGATCCTGATCAAGAGCGTGGACGCGGAGGCTTCCGTAAAGGATCTGGAAGCAATCGCAGATACGATCGTCGACATGGTCAGCACGGAGATCATGATCAACGTACGGGTTTCCCTTGGAACGCTTGTGAATGAGCTAAAGGATCTTTCGAAATCCTACAAGGAAGCGAAGATGGCCATGGACGTGGGTAAGATTTTCTATGCGGAGAAATCCGTGGCAGCATATCATTCCCTTGGCATTGGACGCCTGATCTATCAGCTCCCCGTGAATCTTTGCAAGATCTTCATCGAGGAGATTTTCGGAGATAACGTACCGACGGAACTGGATGATGAAACGTTAAACACCTTGAACAAATTCTTTGAGAACAATCTGAACGTGTCAGAGACTGCAAGGCAGCTCTACGTACACCGCAATACCTTGGTGTACCGCATTGAGCGCATTCAGGAGAGTACGGGACTCAACATCCGTTCCTTTGATGACGCGCTGACCTTTAAGATTGCGTTGATGGTGGCAAATTACATGAAATATCTGGACGGCGCGGAATAAAGCCCGTTCTAATTAGGACATCCCCTGCATAGAATTATGTTGGGGGTGTTTTTATGTATTTTGATCAGAAAATCAAGTATTTGGATTATTTAGAGGGGGGAGCGCGGGTGCGCGGCGCCGGGTTCCTTAGGCTTGAATGCTGGGGGAAGACTTGCAATCTGGTACTGCAGGCGTCGGGACTTTTTGAACAGGCCCAGGGAAGCTATCCAGTCTATCTTCAGGGAGAGGGGCGGGAAGAGCATCTTGGTGATCTTCTTTTGCAAAACGGGAAAGGCCGGCTGGAGTTGCGGAATTTAAACTGCGAGGGTATGGGCGCTGCGCAAGGGATGTCTGCCGCAGAGATCGAAGAAATCCGGATACCGCTTGGAGAGTCAAGGCAACTGATAGGCATCTTGCGTGAGAGGAAAGTGCCGGAGAATGATCGGGAGAGCACGCGGGAAAGTGCGTGGGAAAGAACGAGGGAAGAGGTTGGAGACACGGCCAAGGCCGGGAAGATGCAGGCGGAAGTTAGGGAAGAGATAACACAGGCGGAAATAAGAGAAGAGGCAGTACAGGCGGAAATAAGAGAAGAGGCAGTACAGGCGAAAATAAGAGAAGAGGCAGTACAGGCGGAAATTAGGGAAGAGACGGTACAGGATAAAAACGGGAAAGATGCGGCGCAAGCGGAAAAAGGCATGGAGACGGCGCCGGCCGAGATCAGCGGGGCAATGATCCGGGAAACACAAGCCACGGAGACGGTTGCCAACCGGGATGAAGTGAAAGATCCAGAGATTTCGTTTGCGCGGCAGGCAAATTTGAAGCCTGGAAAATGGGAGCAGCTTCTCGCCATCTATCCTCCAATCACGCCCTTTGGCGATGCCAGGCGGTATTTGCAGATCAGTCCAGGAGATTTCGTGATCCTAAAGGACCGTTCTTACCGCATGGTGAACAATAGCTTTTTGCTGCATGGTTATTTTACCTATCGTCACCTGATCCTGCACAGGCAAAACCGCAGGGGCGAGATGGCATATTACGTTGGCGTGCCGGGAAGATATTATGACAGGGAGAAAGAGGTGGCGATCCTCTTTGGCTTTGAGAGCTTTGAAGGGGCAGAGGAGCCTGCAAAAGAAGGGGATTTCGGTTATTACATGATGCGGGTGGAGCTGTGAACCGGGTATATTGGTTTACGTAATGCCCGGAACTATTCGATGGGGAGCTGCTTACTGCAGCGCGGACAAAGGTTTACAGTCCCTCGCCCGTAAATGGCGGGATGAAGCTTTCCTTGGCGGTTTCGCCTTCCTGAAGGAAGCCTCGTTCGATGCCGATCATTTCCGCAAAGGTAAGGAGACGCTCATATTCCTCTTCCGTGACCTTGCGGTTGATATCTTCAAAGGCAGGATCAGACTGGATCTGGGGCATGGGAGTGTACTGATTCATGATGCTGATCAGTACGTGACTGCCAAACGTGTCATGAAGATAACGAAGCACGCGCTTGGATTCGCCCACCTGCCCGGGAAGGAGAAGGTGGCGCACGATCATGCCGCGCACCATAAGACCCGTGGAATCATCAAAGACGGGATCCCCAACCTGACGGTACATTTCATTCAGCGCGAGGGATGCCTTCTCAAAATAGTCAGGACAGTTGGAGAATCTGGCGGCAGGAGCGCTGGAGCGGTATTTGAGGTCAGGAAGATAGACGTCGATCAGGCCTTCCAACGTGCGGAGGGTTTCGACCTCCTCATAGCCGCCGGTATTATAGACAATGGGCAGGGTAAGACCCTGCTTTTTTGCTGCGATTAGCGCGATCCGGATTTGTGACACGTAATGCGTGGGCGTCACCAGATTGATATTGTGGGCACCCTTTTCCTGGAGCTCCAAAAAGATCTGGGAGAGCCTTTCCACGCTGATGGCCTGGCCTTGATTCCCAAGGGCAATCTCCCGGTTCTGGCAGTAAATGCAGCGCAGGTTGCAGCCGGAAAAGAAGACGGTACCTGATCCGTTCGTGCCGGAGATGCATGGCTCCTCCCAAAAGTGCAGGGCAGCCCGGGCGGCAAAGATTTCTGCCGTTTGGCCGCAGTATCCCACGCCGCCGGCCGTGCGGTCCGCGGAGCAGTGACGGGGACATAAATTGCAGGAGGAGAGAACCTCTTTCAATGTTGCATCCATGGAAATACCTCGTAAAAAGAACCGCACACTGCCAGGCGCACTGCAACTCCACCCGGTGACCTTACGGCACATGGAAAATTCCGCTTAGTGCTGCTTTGTTCCCAACCTGACACGGTTCGCAGATTTCCATTGCGCAAGACCGAATTTCACCATTACAGCTAACCCGACAATGCACGGCTTTTATAGTGTATCTGTTTTTTATGGATTTGTCAATAGTTAGAACATGATGGGCATTTCCTGATCAAGTAAATTTGCGTGAGTGCTTTCACGGCTGGCTTGGAAATTTTTCATCATAAAGATCCGTCCATTCCTCGCCAATGAAATCCTCAGCCATTGATTCAACATAGAGAGATTCTATCGTCAGAAAATCATCAAAATCATCATATTCTTTAATTTCACCCTCAAATATTGAAAAAACTTTACCATCAGATCGTGAGATATAAGTTGTTTCGCCATCTCCAATGATAGAAGCAATCACTATGATATCGTTGCTTTCGTCAAGAGTTCCAAATTCAGGCCACCGGAATTCTATGTATCCGTCAAGAATTCTTGATTCCTTTGTCAGCATAAGCCAGCTTTTATACTGATGAGGGAGTGTGGCATCATTTTCTTTTTCCCAGTTTTCAATTTCTTCCAATGTTGCCGGGGGAGCAAATTCTGAATCTTTAAATTCAGACAGAAGAGAGCACATATTTTGATAATACTCAAATTGCTCCTTTATTATTGGGTCAATAACGAATTGTTCCATAACAGATTCCTCTCTTATAATTTGATTGCTAATTACAACTCAGTTTTTCAGCTTTGTTGCGTTTGCGGAGATCGATGAAGAAGGCCTTGAGGACGTTGCTGCATTCTTCCTCGAGGACGCCGCGGTAGACGGTGCACTGATGGTTGAATTCCGGCATTTCCAGGAGGTTTAGGATGGAGCCGGCGCAGCCGGCCTTGGGGTTCATGCAGCCCATGACGACCTCCGGGATCCGCGCCTGGACGATGGCGCCGGCGCACATCTGACAGGGCTCAAGCGTCACGTAGAGCGTGCAGTCCTCCAAACGCCAGTCGCCGATGACCTTGCTGGCCTTGCGGATGGCCGTGATCTCTGCGTGGCAGAGGGTGTTCTTGTCCGTATTGCGGCGGTTGTAGCCGCGGCCGATGATCTTGCCCTCGTAAACGATGACGCAACCGATGGGAACCTCCCCGAGGGCTGCAGCCTTTTTCGCCTGTTTCAAGGCCTCTTTCATATATTTTTCCTGCACGGAAGGAATGCCAGTCATAAAAAACTCCTTTCGGGGCAACAATGAGAAGGAGAAAAGGAGGTAAGATTCATGGAGAAAAGAAAAAACCGTACCTTGATTAGGATCCTGGGCTTTGTCCTGTTCATTGTCATTTCGCTTGTGGAGGGTATTTCCGCCGTGTTTTCAAGATTTCGGAGAAAATGGGCGGAAGTGAAAAAAAGTATCTAACGCTACTTTGGAATCTGCAACTATCTTATCACAAGTAGGAAATCTGGAAAAGCCATAAAATTCTTGAATTTGCACGGGAAACGTCTTGCATACTGGCAAGACGTTTCTTTTTGTGGTATTCTATTAGGTGGAATGAAGCGGTCTCTGGCGCGGAAAATCAAGCGTGCAATAGCGGGGACCGGCACGGAAAGAAGGATGGAACATGTTACTTTGCGGTTTACAAAAGACGACGCTTTTGGATTTCCCGGGGCACGTGGCCTGCACGGTCTTTACGGGGGGATGTCAGTTTCGCTGTCCCTATTGCCAAAACGGAGAATTGGTATTAAATCCTGCGGCCTATGCGACGGTCACGGAGGAAGAGGTTTTTTCTTTTTTGAAAAAGCGAAGGGGGATCTTGGAAGGAGTTTGCATCACGGGAGGAGAGCCCACCCTGCAGCCGGACCTTCCGGCGTTTATCCGCCAAATTAAGGAACTGGGGTACAAGGTGAAGCTGGATACGAACGGGTACCGGCCGGAGGTGCTTGGAAGCCTTTTGGAGGAAGGCCTGTTGGATTACGTGGCCATGGACGTAAAGGCTTCGAAGGATAAGTATGCCAGGACCGTGGGCTTGCAGGGACTGGACGTGTCGAACCTGGAACAAAGTGTTGCCCTCTTGATCTCGCAGGATAAGATTCCCTATGAATTCCGTACGACCGTCGTCAAGGGACTTCATGACGCGGATGAGTTTGAAGAGATCGGGAAATGGCTTTCCGGGGCAAAGGCCCTTTATCTGCAAGGATATCAGGAGAGCGGAAACGTCTTGGAACCAAAGCTTTGCGAGGGTTCCTTCGAAAAAAGCGAACTAGAATGCATGGCAGAGAAGGCAAGAAAGTACATTGCCAGAGTGGAAGTCCGCGGTGTAGAATGATTACATAAGGTTAAAGAGAGGTGGAAAGAGGAACTTCCGCGAGAAGAAGTAAGTTTATGAGAAATTTTAGGCATTTATTTGGTGACAAAAAGTTTTACGCAAACGTTTTGAAGGTGGCCGTTCCCATCATGATCCAGAACGGCATTTCGAATTTTGTAAGTCTGCTGGACAACATCATGATCGGCCAAGTGGGAACGGAGCAGATGAGCGGCATCGCCATTGTCAATCAGCTGATGTTTGTCTTTTATCTGGGTATTTTCGGAGCCCTGTCGGCGGCGGGCATCTTTAGTGCCCAGTTTTACGGAAAGGGCGATCATAAGGGCGTTAGAAACGCCATGCGCTTTAAGCTGTACGTGGCCATTGGTATTGTGATCCTAGGCATTTGTGCATTTCACGCCTTTGGGGATCAGCTGATCCTTTTGTATCTGCATGACGGAGGCGATTCGGCACAGTCCCTGGAGGCCGCGCTGCAATACGGGCGCGAGTACCTGGCGGTGATGCTTGTGGGGCTTTTGCCCTTTGGAATTGAGGAGGCGTACGCGAGTACGCTGAGGGAATGCGGCGAGACGAGGCTTCCCATGGTAGCGGGCATCGTGGCCGTCTTTGTTAATTTAGGTTTTAATTACGTATTGATCTTTGGACATTTTGGCTTCCCGGAGCTTGGCGTTACGGGCGCTGCGATCGCGACGGTGATCTCCCGTTACGTTCAGCTTGCGATCGTATTTGGATGGACGCATCGCAACGTAAGGAGAGTTCCTTTTGCGAAGGGACTGTACCGGAGCTTTTCGATCCCGCTGGATTTGGTGGGAAAGATCGTCATCAAGGGCTTGCCTTTGATGATCAATGAGATCCTTTGGGCGGCTGGCATGGCCGTGCTGAATCAGTGTTATTCCCTGAGGGGACTGGACGCCGTTGCGGGATTAAACATCTCATCTACGATCACGAACCTGTTCAACGTGGTGTTTATTGCCATGGGAAGCGCTATTTCCATCATGGTGGGGCAGCTTCTTGGTGCGGGAAAGATGAAGGAAGCGATGGATACGGACGTAAAGCTCATCACGTTCTCCGTGACGTCCTGCATTGGCATTGGAGCGGTTTTGATGCTTCTGGCGCCGTTGTTCCCGATGCTTTACAACACGTCAGATCAGGTGAGGGCGCTGGCAACGGGATTTATCCGCGTGGGAGCGGGCTGCATGCCGATCTATGCATTTATGCACGCTTCGTACTTTACGCTCCGCTCCGGAGGAAAGACGCTGATCACCTTCTGCTTTGACAGCGTGTTCCTTTGGACCATCAGCACGCCGGTGGCTTACGTATTAAGCCGCTACACGGCATTGCCAATTTTGACGCTGTACTTATGCGTACAGATGATCGACCTGATCAAATGTGCCATCGGATTTGTGCTTGTGAAGAAGGGCGTTTGGCTTCAAAACATTGTTGCCCAGGAACAAGGGTAACGGAATTTGTGCAAGGTTGCCGAAAGGATCAGGAAAATTAGGGGATTCTGGGAGAGATTTTTGAGGAAAGGATAAAACATGGGAGAAAAGACTACGATCAAACAGCAGTTTTTAACTGGCGAGAGAGCGCTTTTTATGAGCAGGGACCTTCGCGTGGTGGACTGCACCTTTGCGGACGGCGAGTCCCCTTTGAAGGAGAGTCATGACATAGAGCTTGAGGGCAGCATGTTCAAGTGGAAATACCCGTTATGGTATTGCAAGAACGTGGTGGCAAAAAACTGCGTATGGTTTGACATGGCAAGGGCCGGCGTCTGGTATACGGACAACGTGACGCTGGAGAATACGCCGATCGACGCACCCAAGAATTTTAGAAGATGTAAGGGCGTGACCCTTCGTAACGTATCGTTTTCGAACGCGGAGGAGACGCTTTGGAGCTGTGAGGACGTGGAGCTTTCGCACGTGACGGCAAAGGGCAATTATTTTGCCATGAATTCCAGTAATATCAAGGTGGATGATTTTACGCTTTACGGAAATTATTCCTTTGACGGGGCGAAGAACGTGGAAATACGTAACAGCCGCCTGCTTTCGAAGGATTCCTTCTGGAACGCGGAGAACGTGACGGTGTACGATTCCTTTATTTCTGGGGAATACCTGGGATGGAATTCCAAGAACCTGACCTTTGTGAACTGTACCATCGAGAGTCTGCAAGGCATGTGCTATATCGAGAATCTGGTCATGAAAAACTGCAAGCTTCTGAACACCACGCTGGCCTTTGAGTATTCGAGCGTGGAGGCGGAGATCACGGGAAAGATCGACAGCGTCCTGAATCCTTCCTCCGGCACCATTACGGCGGATGAGATCGGGGAACTGATCCTGGAAAAGGACAAGATCGATCCCGAGAAGACGAGGATTGTCTGCAGAGGGGTATAGGGCGAAGGAAGAAGCGAAAATACCCAAGAAAGTTTGGAGGCGTGGGTAGGGGCGAAGGTATGGCGGAGACGTTTGATTTTGACAAATTGGTGGACCGGCGGGGAACGGATTCATACAAGTGGGACGTAAAGGAAGGCGAGCTGCCCATGTGGGTGGCGGACATGGACTTTGAGACGGCGCCTTGCGTGAGAGAGGCCATTGAAAAGAGGGCGGCGCACGGCGTGTTTGGGTATAACGTGGTGCCGGGGGAGTGGTATGACGCCTATCAGAACTGGTGGGAGACGCGGCATCACTTCAAGATCGAAAAGGACTGGCTGATCTTCTGTACGGGCGTCGTTCCAGCGCTGTCGAGCATTGTGCGTAAGATGACGACGGTGGGCGAAAACGTACTGATCCTGACGCCGGTATATAATATTTTCTTTAATTCCATTGTAAATAACGGCAGGAATGTGGTGCAATGTCCGCTGCGTTACCGGCCGGAGGCAGGCAAGGATCTCAGCATGACAAACCGTAACGTGGGAGAAGCAGGCAAGGATCTCAGCATGACAAACCGTAACGTGAAAGAAGCATGCGGGGATCTCAGCATGACAAACCGTAACGTGAAAGAGACAGGCGGGGATGCCGGTGAAATAACCCTGACGGAGCAGGAGTACGTCATTGATTTTACGGCGCTTGAGGCGGCGCTTTCGAATCCGCAGACGACCATGATGATCCTTTGCAATCCCCACAATCCCGTGGGAAGGATCTGGTCGAGGGAGGAGCTTGCGAAGATTGGCGAGCTCTGCTTAAAGCATCACGTATTGGTGGTTTCGGATGAGATCCACTGTGACCTCACGGATCCGGGGAAGGAATACGTGCCCTTTGCGTCCGTATCGGAAGCCTGCCGGGAGAACAGCATTACCTGCATCGCGCCGACGAAAACGTTTAATCTTGCGGGAATGCAGACGGCAGCAGTCTTCGCGTCGGATCCCGTGATCCGGCATAAGGTCTGGAGAGGCTTAAATACGGATGAGGTGGCAGAGCCCAATACGTTTGCGTGCGGCGTTGCCGTGGCGGCATTTACGAAGGGTGGCCCCTGGCTGGATGCCCTGCGGGAATATTTATCCGAAAACAAGCGCATCGTGCGGGAATTCCTGGAAGAAAAGCTTCCCATGGTACATCTGGTGTCCTCCGAGGCCACGTATCTGCTCTGGCTGGACTGCAGAAACTATACGAAAAATAGCGTGGAGCTGGCAGATTTTATCCGGAAGAAGACGGGACTTTTCGTATCGGACGGCGCGGAGTACGGCAAGGCGGGAGAGCCGTTTTTGCGGTTGAACGTGGCTTGCCCCAGGGAGCGACTGATGGATGGATTGGAGCGCCTTAGGCGCGGACTTTCGGGGTATGGCGCATAAAGGAGGATCGAGGCTGGAAAACAGATCCTGCCGTATGGGAAACGGCGGATCCGTATAGTAAAAAGGAGGGTACAAAATGAATGAAACTTTGAAGGTGTTGGAGACGAGGCGAAGCTGCAGAAACTTTAAGCCTGACATGATCAAGGACGAGGAACTGAAGGCCATTGTCAGGGCTGGAACGTATGCGGCAACCGGAATGGGAAAGCAGAGCCCCATCATCATTGCAGTGACGGACAAGAAGCTCCGGGATGAGCTGATGGTTGAGAACCGCAAGGCAGCTCCCGGCTGGGGAGATGATTATGATCCGTTCTATGGCGCGCCCGTGGTTTTGATCGTTCTTGCAAAAAAGGACGTTCCCACGTATGTCTATGACGGTTCGCTTGTCCTGGGAAATCTCATGAATGCGGCAGAGAGCCTTGGCGTAGCGTCCATCTGGATCCACAGGGCGAAGGAGGAGTTTGAATCCGACTTTGGAAAGAACCTGTTAAAGAAGCTTGGGGTCGAGGGAGAGTACGAAGGAATTGGACATTGCGCGCTGGGCTACGCGGCAGAGCTTGCGAGGGAAGCAGCACCCAGAAAGGAAAATTACGTTTATTACGTATAGGCGCTTATGAAAAGTGGTCGGTTCGCCGGCCACTTTTTTTGCGCAAACTTTCGATTGAAACTTAAAAGGGATTTCGTTATAATAGTGCTTGTTGATTTAGGATTTTTGTACGCAAGGAATGAAAGGATACTGTTTTGAATAAAGAGTTTCAAGTAGGAGTAAGGGATGGGATCCCCATCGCCTTGGGATATTTTGCAGTGAGCTTTAGCTTGGGGATCGCGATGCTCACGGCCGGCATGACGGCAGTGCAGGGCGCCGTGATGAGCGTGTCAAACTTGACGAGCGCCGGGGAATTTGCGGGCGTTCGCGTGATCGCGGCGGGCGGAGCACTGGTGGAGCTGATCCTCACCCAGCTGATCATTAATCTGCGTTATTCCCTGATGAGCCTTTCGCTCACGCAAAAGCTGGATGAAAAGGTAACGCTTTGGCAAAAGCTGTTGATCGCATTTGGCAATACGGATGAGATCTTCGCGGTGGCGATGAATCATCAAAAGAGCCTGACGCTTCCGTATATGTTGGGGCTGCAGAGTCTGCCAATCGTTGGTTGGACGGCGGGGACCTTCCTCGGCGCCGTGGCCGGAGGGATCATGCCAAGAAGCGTCAGCGTGGCCATGAACGTTATGTTGTACGGGATGTTTATTGCCATCGTCATTCCGGTGGCCAAGAAGTCCAGACCCGTGCTGATCGTGGCAAGCATCGCCGTTTTTATTAGCAGTCTGTTCCGGTACGTGCCGTTTTTGCAGGGCGTGTCGGAGGGCATTTCCATCATTATTTGCACCATCGCGGCAGCAACCTTCGGGGCCATCTTTTTCCCCGTGGCGGAAGAGACGCAGGAAGAGAGGCCGGAAAGATGAACGTATGGCTTTGTATCCTGGTGATGGCGGTGGTGACTTACCTGATCCGCATGATTCCGCTGACTTTGATCCGCGGTAAGATCAAGAACCGTTTTGTGAAGTCTTTTCTGTACTACGTGCCTTACGCCTGTCTGATGGCCATGACGTTTCCCGCCGTGTTTCACGCGACGGATTACGTGATTGCGGCCATTGCCGGCGTTGCCGTAGCCGTCCTGCTTGCCTTAAAGGGAAAGGGACTGGTGACCGTGGCCGTGGCGGCCAGCGCAACCGTGTTCCTTGTCTCGCTGGTTTGCGGAATATAATAAGGGTCGGGATTTGATCCCGACCCTTTTCTTTAATTTACTTTGATGGCGTCGAATACCTGGCCGATGGGAGCCTGGATCAGGAGATCGGCGAATTTGTCCCTGGGCGTTGGCGCCATGTTGATCACCACGAGCTTGTCGCCAGAGAAATAGTCGATGAGGCCTGCCGCAGGATAAACGGCGAGGGACGTGCCGCCAATGATGAGAACCTCAGCGTTGCTGATGGCGCGCACGGATTCTTCGATGGTATTCTGGCTAAGCCCTTCCTCGTAGAGCACCACGTCAGGCTTTACGCGTCCGCCGCAATCCTCACATACGGGAATGCCGGTGGAATCAATGATATAATCCAGACCATAGAATTTTCCGCATTTCTCACAGTAATTCCGAAGCACGCTTCCGTGCAGCTCCAAAACCTTTTTGCTCCCGGCTGCCTGGTGCAGGCCGTCGATGTTCTGCGTCACGATGGCTTTTAATTTCCCGGCTTTTTCCAGCTCCGCAAGCTTTAGGTGCGCGGCGTTGGGCTTTGCATCCGTAAAGAGCATCTTGTTGCGGTAGAAGCGGAAGAATTCATCTGGCTTCTTCACGTAGAAGGTGTGGCTGAGGATCGTCTCAGGGGGATAGTCATACTGCTGATGATAGAGTCCGTCCACACTGCGGAAATCGGGGATGCCGCTCTCCGTGGATACGCCCGCGCCGCCAAAAAACACGATGTTTTTGTGGCCGTCTATGATTTTCTGAAGTTCTTCAATGTTTTTCTGATCCATTTCCGTTAATGTTTTCATAGGGCACCTCCTCGCTTGCAAGTCTGCATGAAATTCGCTAGATTAGCTACTTTTATTTTAGCAAAAATCATGATAAAAGAAAAGGGATTCCTTTGGGAAAACTTTAGAAAATCTTAATGCACGGGGCAGTTGAGGGGGCATTGCTTTTATGCTATAATGTTACGTATCGTGGGTGAGATTGAAGGGAGCCGGACGTATGGCTAAGCGTAAGAAAGAAAAATTTGTGCCAATGAAGAAGAGTGAGAAGATCATCCGGTTAAAGGATCGGGGACGAGAGCGCGTTCTGAAGAGAGAAGCCATCTTTTTTGGCGTCCTCGGGGTGCTCTGCGTCTTATATTGCGCCGCCATCGGGCTGTGCCTTGGTTACGGATCTTATTTTTTCCTGATCTGGGGCGTGATGGGTGTCGGGTGCGGGCTGATCTCACTTCTATGTGCAAAGCCGGCGATCCGGCGTAAGATCCCGCTGTGGATGATCCGCACGTTCTGGGTTTTGTTTGGCATTGGACTTGGCATATTTATCTTGGTGGAAGGACTCATCCTCTCGAGGTGTTATGCCCCGGCGAAGGATGGCGCGGATTACCTCATCATACTTGGGGCGCAGTGGAAGCCGGAAGGCCCCAGCGTGGTGCTTAGATACCGCCTGGATGAGGCGATAAAGTATCTGAAGGTGAACCGGGAGACCATCGTGATCGTCTCCGGAGGACAGGGTGCGAATGAGCCGATCTCCGAGGCGCAGGGCATGTATGACTATCTGGTGGAGCGGGGCGTTGACGCATCGCGGATCATCAAGGAGGACAAGTCCACCAGCACGCATGAGAATTTGAAATTCAGCGGGGAGTTATTCGACAAGGCGGAAAGCGAAGTGGTGATCGTCACCAATGATTTCCACGTGTTCCGTGCGGAGAAGCTGGCGAGGGCGCAAGGGTATCAGCACGTGCAGGGACTCGCGGCAGACTCCTATCCTCCGATGCAGGTGCACAATCTCCTGCGGGAGTTTTTTGGAGTCACGAAGGACTTCCTCATGGGAAACATGGTATATTGGGAGAGAGAATAAATCTGGGGAGGCATGACATGGAGATACACGTAGGCGACAGGATCAAAATGAAAAAGCAGCATCCTTGCGGAAGCTTTGAGTGGGACGTCCTTAGGGAAGGCGCGGACTTCCGGCTGAAATGCGTGGGATGCGGCCACCAGATCATGATCGCCAGAAAGATCATGGAAAGAAACGTGAAGGAAATAAAGAAGGGGAATGCGGCAGAGTAAACCCTCAGGCCGCGGAAAGGAATCAAGACGCATATGAAACAAAAAGTGACGGGAATCGTGACGGCGCAAAAGGAGATCGCACCGTCCATCTTTGACCTGTGGATCAAAACGGATCTGGCGAAGGACGTAAAGCCTGGGCAGTTTGCCGGGATATTTACGAAGGATAAAAGTGCGCTTCTGCCAAGGCCCATCAGCATTTGCGAGGTGAACGCCGACAGAACGGAGCTTCGCATCGTATATCGCATTGCAGGGCAGGGCACAAAGGAATTCTCCGGCTGGCAGGCCGGGGAGGAAGTGCAGATCCTGGGAGTTCTCGGGAATGGATTTCCGTTGGAAAAAGGAAAGGGAAAGAAGGTCTTTCTCATGGGCGGCGGCATTGGAATCCCACCGATGCTGGAGCTGGCGAAGGAGCTTTCCGCGGACGCAAGCGGGGCTGAGATCCAGTGCATCATGGGATATCGCGACGCGAAGACCTTTTTGAAGGAGGATCTGGAGCAGTACGGCAAGGTTTACGTTGCAACGGAGGACGGCAGCATTGGAACGAAGGGGAACGTGATGGATGCCATTCGCGAGAATGGGATTACGGCGGACGTGATCTTTGCCTGCGGCCCCATGCCCATGCTTCGCGCCATCAAGGCATATGCGCAGGAGCAGGGAATCCCGGCGTATATCTCACTTGAGGAGCACATGGCCTGCGGCGTTGGCGCGTGCCTTGGCTGCGTTGTAAAGACGAAGGAAGTGGATCACCACTCCCACGTGCACAATGCAAGAATTTGCACGGACGGACCGGTATTTGAAGCAGGGGAGGTGGAGATCTGATGAGCGGGAACAACCAGAACTTGAATTTGACGACAGGCGCGAATGCGGAAAGCTGGGCACCGGATCTTCGCACCAGCATTGCAGGCGTGGAATTTCAGAATCCCGTGATGACGGCGTCGGGAACCTTTGGCTCCGGCATGGAATACGGGGAGTTTGTGGATTTAAATCGTTTGGGAGCCGTTGTGACCAAGGGCGTTGCAAACGTGCCATGGCCCGGAAACCCAACGCCCCGCGTGGCGGAGGTTTACGGCGGCATGCTCAATGCCATCGGCCTTCAGAATCCCGGCATTGACGTGTTTATGGAGAGGGATATTCCTTTCCTGAAGCAGTATGAAAAGACGAAGATCATCGTGAACGTTTGCGGAAAGTCCGTGCAGGATTACGTGGACGTGGTGGAGCGCCTTGGCGAGGAGCCTACGGTGGCGCTTTTGGAGATCAACGTTTCCTGTCCCAACGTAAAGGAAGGCGCCATCGCCTTTGGACAAAAGGCTGACGCCCTTTACAACATCACCGCGGAGCTCAAAAAGCATGCAAAACAGCCCATCATGATGAAGCTTTCTCCCAACGTGACGGACATTACGGAGATGGCGAGGGCGGCGGAGGCGGCAGGCGCGGACGCACTTTCCCTCATCAACACCATCACGGGCATGAAGATCGATATTCACAGGCGTAAATTTGCCATAGCAAACAAGACCGGCGGCATGAGCGGTCCTGCCATCAAGCCCATTGCGGTGCGCATGGTCTATCAGGTGGCGCAGGCGGTAAAGCTTCCGATCCTTGGCATGGGCGGCATTGCCACGGCGGAGGATGCCATCGAGTTTATCCTGGCGGGAGCCAGCGCCATCAGCGTCGGCGCCATGAATTTCGTAAATCCCTACGCAACCGTGGAAATCTTAGAAGGCATTGAAGCTTACATGCGCCAATACCACGTGGAGAAACTCTCCGACTTGATCGGAGCCGTTAATTAAAAATCCGGGTCGGATTCTTTGTCGGGAGGGTCCGGCCCGTATTATTTTGAAGGGGATAATGAGAGGGAATAAGATGAGAATAATGGGAAAGAGGAACTTGGTATGGCTTGTGGCAGTGTGTCTTGTTCTGATGCTCTTGGCGGGGTGCGAAAAAAAAGAGAAGCTGCCGGAGAGGGGAACGGAGACGGAGGCCGAAACGGAATCAGTGGAGGACTTCGAGCCGGACAGACACTCGTTATATGAGGGTAGTACCAACTATTTTTATGACCAGCTGAGTAAGGAGCAGCAGGTATTTTTTAACGTCCTGAAAAAACAGGCGGAGAAATTTTACTGGGGAACGGAGGAGCCAGTAGTAAAAGTATTGCCCGGGGGTTCCGTACTTAAATATTTTGAGGGCACCTATACGACGTCCCAGGAAACCACGCAAGGCTATTTTGGTAATTTGGAGCTTGGTCCGTTAAGCGCGATGGATGCGGAAAACGTGGCGCAATTATTTTATCATTCCTGTCCGAAATACTTTTTTTTCAGTGGAAACCTTGTGCAGGAAGATGGGAAATATCACATGGAATTGCTGGACGGATTCACAAGCCGCGAAATGATCGATTCCTACCGGGACAAGATCGAAGAGAAGACGCAGGAGTGGATGAAGGTCATTGAGAATTGCGGAAATGACCTGGAAAAGGAAGAAGCGATCCTTCAGTTGATTTATGACAACGTGGAATATGACTCGTCAATGAGGATTAACTTTCTGCGGCATGGAATCACGGGCGGGATTGGCGGTGCTTTGGTTGACGGAGTTGCGACGGATCACGGATACGCGAAAACGTTTCAGTATTTGTGCAACGCAGCGGGACTCGACAGCCTGTACGTGTGGGCAACCTCCCGGAGTTATCACGCCTGGAACATGGTTAATCTATATGATGAATGGTACTGCATTGACGTGTCATGGCTGGACACGTACAAAATGGAAACGGCGGCCGACAGGTGCTTTAACAAAAGTTATAATAGTTTTAAAAAGCAAAGTGACAGTGGACTGCAGATCATGAATGGCAGATACGGGCAGTATGGCGTCACGATGCCTCAATCCGTCCGGGACACGGTAAAGGACGGACCGGAGCTTTATTCGGTTCAAGATGAGGACGGACGTTACGTAATAGAACATGGATTACTGACGGAATTTCAAGGGGAAGGCGACGTCGTGATTCCGGCGAAAGCAATGGAAATAGATGTTCCCCTTTTTATCGGTGAGAGAGTGATTCGTTCTTTTTCCGTGGAAGAGGGCAGTAAGTATTTGTGCGCCGAAGACGGAGTGCTCTTTGACGCGGACAAAGAAAGATTGATCCGTTATCCTAACGACGGGGCGGAGGAGTATGTCGTGCCTGAGGGAACCAAGATCCTTGCCAAGATGGCCTTTGCCAACTGCGCCAAGCTGAAAACCCTATACCTTCCCGCCAGCATTACCGAGATCAGAAACTATGTCTTTGTTGGCTGTGACTCCCTCAAAGACGTCTACTTCGACGGAACCCAAGAACAGTGGGACGCAATCGAAAACCACTTTTACTATATCCCGGAGAATTGTACGATTCACTTCCAATAAACGATTCCCCATCCCTTCGCACTCAATCCATACGTGCCCCAATCATATTTTTAATTCGTCCGGCGTATACATAAGGTATCTGGGAAGAGCTGGAGGTATGCGGCATGGAGTTGCTAAAACAATACGTACGAAGGAACGGCACCGAAAAGGAAGGCCAGTTACAGATCACCATGGAGGAAGACGTCAATCTTCCCGAGATGAAGCCAGACGTAAACACCATCTATCTGGAGAAGGGGAGCGTTTTGATCGAGGAAGTTCAGCCCATGGCAGATGCAGTGGCGGTGCGCGGGAAATTAACGTTTTCCGTTCTGTATCATACGCAGGAATATGGCGGACGCCTGGAATGCATGGAAGGAAAACTTCCGTTTGAGGAGAAAATCCGCGTGGAAGGACTGCTTCCTTCGGATGACGTTGTCGTCACCGGCACGGTGGAGGATCTGACCATATCCATGATCAACTCGCGAAAGCTTGGCGTACAATCCGTCCTTTCTCTGGAGGCGTCCGCCCAGTCCATTCAGGATGAAGAGCTTCCCGTAGGAGTTACCGGCCCTGGGCAGGAGGATGCGCAGATCCGGCTTGTGCCCATGGAGTACACGGAATTGGCATTATGTAGCAGGGACGTGATGCGAATCAAGGAAGAGCTGTCCCTGCCCTCAGGCCACCCAAACGTGGCAAGGATTCTTTGGAAGAGCGCAGAGCTGGGAGAGATGAATTTCCGGCTGGGCGAGGAGCAGCTTTATGCACAGGGCGAAGTCCGCGTGTTCGTACTGTATGAAAGCGAAGAAGGTAATCCCGAAATCTATGAGACGACGGTGGAGGAGAGCACGCAGATCGCCTGCTCCGGCTGTCACGAGGGAATGGCGCTTGACGTTAGATACGGCATTTCCCAGTGGGAACTGACGCCAAAGCCTGACTTGGACGGTGAGATGCGGGATTTCGGGCTGGAGATGACGGTCACGCTTAGGATCTGCGCTTATGAAGAAAAGAAATTGGACGTGGTCACGGACGTCTATGGCGTAAAGGAAGAGATCCTGGAAGAGAAGAAGACGGCCTCCTTAAGGCGGCTTCTCCGGAGCGTTACGGGAAAGACGAAGGTTATGGACCACGTGACGCTGGAAGGCGTGGCGAAACCTTTGCAGCTGATCCGCGGCGAAGGAAGCCTGTCGCTGACGGACGTACAGGCGGCGGAGAACGGATTGCGCCTTCGCGGAAGCCTCGGCGTCAAGATCCTGTACGTCACGGGGGATGACGAAAAGCCTTACGGGTGCGTTAGAAAAACGCTGCCCTACGAGTACGTGCTCGAGATCCCGGGATTGGCGGGAGAGGACGTGCCGGAACGGATCCAGGCCACGCTGGAACGCTTTAGCGTCACCATGCAGGGCAGTGAGGAGATGGAAGTGAAGGCGATTCTTTGCTTTGTGGCCTCCGCATTTCATGAGGAGGAGACACAGGTGCTGGGGGAGATCGCGGAGGCGCCCCTGGACCAGGAGAAAATGGCATCCCTGCCAGGCATGGCGATCTACGTGGTCCGGCCTGGGGAGCACCTTTGGAACGTTGGGAAAAAATACTACGTGCCAATCCAAAGCCTAAAGGACCTCAACAATCTTACCAGCGAGGAATTAGTACCGGGACAAAAGCTTTTGGTTGTAAAAAGAAATTGACGGGAAGCCTTTTGCGTACAAAGCTTGACGGACGCGTAAGGATTGTACTATAATAAATACAATCCTTGTATACAGAATACATTCAGAGGAAAAAGTCATGCTGAGTTTAAATGCATACGCAAAGATCAATTTGTGCCTGGACGTGGTGGGGCGCCTGGAAAACGGGTATCACCAGGTCCGCATGATCATGCAGACGGTGGGGATTCACGACACGCTTACGTTTGAACGGACGACGGGAGAAATCAAGATCACGTCGGATGCCGGAGAGATCCCCTTGGGAGAAGATAATCTGATCTATAAGGCGGCGTCGCTGATGCGGGAGAGATTTCAGATCGCCGGCGGCGTTTCCGTACGTTTGGAAAAAAGAATTCCCGTGGCGGCCGGAATGGCCGGCGGAAGCACGGATGCAGCCTGTACGATGAAGGCCATGAATCTTTTGTATGAACTTGGGCTTTCGGAGGAGGAGCTCTGCTCCCTGGGCGTTAAGATCGGAGCTGACGTGCCTTATTGTATCATGGGCGGGACCGCGCTTTCCGAAGGCATCGGCGAGGTTTTGACAAAGCTCCCTCCCATGCCGGAGTGCGTGCTTTTGGTTGCAAAGCCAGAGATTGGCGTATCGACGAAGGAGGTCTACGAGCGTATCGACCGCCATGAGATCACGGATCATCCGGACGTGGACGGCATGCAAGGGGCCATTGCGGAAAATGACTTGGATGGGGTTGTAAGGCGCCTCGCCAACGTGCTTGCAACGGTCACGGAGGAAATGCATCCGGTGGTTCAAAAGATCAGGGAGGTCATGCTCTCCCAGGGCGCGCTTGGCAGTCTTATGAGTGGCAGCGGACCGTCTACGTTTGGGATCTTTGAGAGTGAAGAAAAGGCCAGGACAGCCGGGGAGCAGATCCGGGAGCTTGGGCTTGCAAAGCAGATTTACGTGACGAAACCGGTAAGTGGAAGGGAATAGGCCGCGTGATTTACGATAGGAAAGGCGAGAAAAATGCAAGAGAGATTTCAGCTGAAAATGGATCAGTTTTTACCGCTTAGGGACGTGGTGTTCAACACGCTCCGTCAGGCCATCCTGACGGGGGAATTAAAGCCGGGGGAGAGGCTGATGGAGATCCATCTCGCGGATCAGCTTGGCGTGAGCAGAACGCCAATCCGTGAGGCCATCCGGAAGCTGGAACTGGAAGGTCTGGTAACGATGATCCCGAGACGCGGGGCAGAGGTTGCCCAGATCACGGAAAAGAGCATGAATGACGTACTGGAGGTGCGCCGTGCGGTGGACGCCCTGTGCGTGGAACTCGCTTGTGAGAGGATCACGGAGGAGGAGCTGCAGCGCCTGTCCGAAGCGTGCGATGCCTTCGCGGAAGAAGCGAAAAAGAGTGAGAAGGAGAAGGACGTAAAGCTCCTTGCCCAGAAGGACGTGGCACTCCATGACATCATCGTGCAGGCCACGGGCAATCAGCGTCTGATCCAGCTGGTAAATAATCTGTCAGAGCAGATGTACCGCTATCGCTTTGAATATCTGAAAGACTTTAGCCAGCATGAAAAGCTGGTAGAGGAGCATCGCATTATCTATGAGAATATTGTGAAGAAAAACCGCGAGACGGCCTGTGAGGCAGCGAGACTTCACATTGACAATCAAAAAAAGGCGATCATCCGCCAGATCCGGCTGGAAAAAGAAAAGAAATAACGGAATGACGAGTATCATTTTTCAAAACCGTGCCCATACTCAGGTTAAGAACCTATGGAGTACGGGAGGAAAGAAAGATGATGTGTGAGAATAAAAATCGTAAGAGCCTGATCCGTAAGACCCTGACGCACTTTGGCGGTTTTGCGCTTGCAGCGTGGCTGGCGTTTGGAATCCTGTTCCCGGAAATGTTTTGGAACGCGGACGTATGCAAGAATTGTGAGCAGGAGTGCCTTTCGGGGGAAGAATTGCTGGACGCCGTACTCGCGGCAAAGCCGGGAGAGATCAAGGGGCACAGCAGGCTGATGGAATTATGGCAAGCCTTTTGGAAAAAGGATAGAAAGGTTAGTGACAAAGGAATGGAACAAAAATTGACGGCAGACGCGCCCATAGGGGTATTTGATTCCGGCGTAGGCGGACTTACCGTGGCGCGGGAGATCATGCGGCAGATCCCGAATGAAAAGATCATATATTTTGGGGACACGGCGAGAGTGCCTTACGGCAGCAAGTCGAAGGAGACCGTGACAAGGTTTTCCCGCCAGATCGTGCGCTTCCTACAGACGCATCAGGTGAAGACCATCGTTGTGGCTTGCAACACGGCCAGTGCATATGCCCTCGAGGATCTGGAAAAGGAGACGGACGTCCCCATCATCGGCGTGGTAAAGCCGGGCGCAAAGGCGGCAGCCGAGGCGACGAGAAACGGGAAGATCGGCGTTATCGCTACGGAGGCTACCATTGGAAGCCATATTTACAGCCAGTACATAAAAAAGATCCATCCTGAAGTTACTATATATGGAAAGGCGTGTCCTCTCTTTGTTCCGCTGGTGGAGGAAGGGCTTTGGGAGGATCCGGTGACGGATGAGATCGCGAAGCGTTACCTGAATGAGCTGATCGACATTGACATTGACACGCTGATCCTTGGATGCACCCATTATCCGCTGATCCGGTCCACCGTGGCCAGGATCATGGGAGACAAGGTGACGCTTGTGAATCCGGCATATGAAACCGCGAGGGAGCTTAAGGAAATGCTGGAAAGAAAGGGGCTCCTAAAGGAGACGCCCGTCGCCCTCGGAGAGAACAAGTATCAGTTTTACGTAAGTGACGGTGCGGAGAAGTTTAAAACCTTTGCCAATTCCATCATCAAATATGGGATTCTCAGCGCAAAGACGATCAACATTGAAGAGTTTTAGGCTGACCGCGAAAGAAAACGGATGCGCCTGAAACGTGGGAAGGAAATACAATGGAAGGGCTGGTCAGCATAGAGATCACCGGCGGAATGGGAGAGATCGTAAACCGCGCGGAGGGACAATGTTATTATAAAAATGGCCATCATTACGTGCTGTTTTCAGAGGAGCTTTCAGAGGATGGGAAAAAGGGAGGCGTAATCTTTTCGAGCAGGCTGAAGATCAGTGATGGAGAGGTGGTCTTGAGACGAAGCCTTCCGGATGACAAGGGCGGTGCCAAGCACGTGATGGAGTTCACGTACCGGAAGCAGGGAGACGAGGAGCGCGGATGTATGGTGGATTATCCGACGCCCTACGGAACGATGCGGCTAGAGATCCGCACCCGGGAGCTTGAGATCGCGCACGGCGAAGAGGAGATCCTGGCGCAGATCCGATATCAAATGATGCAGGAAGGCCAGGAGATCAATCAGGATGACCTGCGGATCGTCATAAAAAAAGCATGAAAAAACCCCTCGCGGCATTGGTGTGCTACCCGTCAAGAGGACAGTGAAAAATTAAAAATCTTTGTGCCGCCAGTCGCGTAAACGGCTGGCGGTATTCTTATGCCGCCGCACGATAGCTCTCATGGTATTCAACCGGAGTCATTAGGTGAAGATTCCTCT
>JAFZNO010000009.1 GCA_017552985.1 Lachnospiraceae bacterium | reverse complement strand
TGGATTTCGTATACCCATCCATCAGTTTCATGCCAGGATGCTCCTTTGCGGCAGCCAGCAGATCTGAAACGGACCACCCGCTCTTACTTCCAACGACGTTTGTTTTTCCAATCATGGTATCCAGCGAGAATCCATCCTGAATGCAATACAGTTTCCCATGCCATGCCATCTTATCCAATATTCCGTCTACAAAAAAATCCTTTGAAATGCGCTCACTCTTCTCCAGCCATGGGTATAAATCCTCCATGACCCCCTTATCAAACAATGGTCCTGGATCCAAAAAGTGGAAATCAATGATATCGGGACAGTTACCAGTCATGACGTCCATCCGGAATCGCTCAACGGCTTCCTCAAATCCGCCCTCTTTAAAGCCCTCTGCCTCACTGTAATAGGTTTTCACGACAATGCGATATTTATCGCTTTTTTTGTTCAATTCAAGGATCCGCTCCTGAAGCACCGATCCAACGATCGGAGCACCAAACGTGATCACCTGTTTTTGTTGTACCTCAGACGAATCTGCCCTTCCAATACAGGCAAGTTCATATTCATTTTGCTGACTCTGCTTAGGCCATACTGCGCTTTGCGAATCACACAGGGCAAGATAAAATTCTTCGCCAACCATGCCAAAGCTTACGACGGAATTTGTTTCGATGCCGCAATTCAGAAGCGTAATCTGATTTATGATCCCTTCGTTTTTGATGGAATAGGTGCAAATCGAACCGGAGCTGATCGCATATAACAAATCTCCTGCCTCGACCACGCCAGGGCCATCAACGTTAATAAAGTTCTTGTACGCATTGACCGGCTGCTCTGATTCAAAAGTATATTCCAAAAGCTGCACGTCATCGTTGTCTTCATATTGCACGTTAACGCAATATAAATTGTCATTCTGATTTAAGCAGAAACCGCTAAATCTACTTTTGCTTGCAAAAACCGATCCCTTTTGACGGCCCTCTTCGTCAAAACGGAATACCGCGTCCATGGATCCGAGGTATGTTCTTCCTTTCCCGTCTGCCACCAAATATCCTGGGTAAAAGACATCCAGATCACCCTGGTCGATCATCTGTTCATACGCCAGATTCCCATTCACGTCAAATTTTGTAAGCCGATAACTCTTAGCTCCCGCGTACGCGTCTTCGTTCTCACCGTTTTGGGAATCAGCCATGACCAAATACAGATTTCCCGAAGCATCGACAAAAAACAGCTCTATGGCTCCCCGTGCGTCAAACTTCATTAACTGATTTCTGTCACCGGCTTCACCTGCGGAACAGGTTTGTTCCCAAAGCGTTCCTGCGCTTCCAGCCTCAACGCTGATCTCATATATTTTATCACCTTCAATTCTAACCTGCGAAATGCCATCCTCTTTTGATGCCAAAGTCGTAAATTTGGATTGATAAGATAAATCCACCTGCTCCTGCGGCGTCGTACCGTCAGAGCTTATCTTTGTGCCCTGGATCCCCTGAGTTGTCTTATCGCTATTTGTTGCCGTATTGCACGCAGTCATTCCCACCGTTAATGCAACGGCTAATCCCAGTGCAATTCCTCTCTTCCATTTCATCATTTTCCCATGCTGTCCTTTCTGTTTTGTCTTTATAAAAACTCGCACTGCATATCATTATAACAGGAAACCGCCCCTTTGTCATCCATGATTCCCTTGCATGATCTTGGCCACAAAAGGAAACGAGGGAGCAACGTTTCGTCGCTCCCCCGCCTTATTAAGACATTGCTTAAAAAAGCAGCCAGGTCACGAAGTGCCTGACTGCTCCATATTTCTTTTCTTATTGTCCCATGACCTTCTTCCACTTGTCGACGTACAAAACGTCAAGATCCACGTCACCATTGATGCCGTCGATCTTACCCGTGGAGGAATGCTGCCACATGTAGTAATCTCCCTCATAGTTCGTTGCAGAGGTATAATGAGCAAGCCACTCTGGGTACTTCCGGTCATTCTGCCAAATGTTCATATGAGAGTTCTTGCTGCCATACAGGCAAACGGCGTAGCCCCTTGCCTGCAGTTCCTCAGCAAAGGCGTAAAAGCATTCCGTCAGATCCCGGAGATTCATTCCATACTGCTCAAAGTTGATGTAGTCCTCCCAGTCATACGCGATCGGGAAATCCAGCGTATTTTCACCGAGAACGCCCAGCAGATAGTTTACGCTTGCCTTGACTTCTTCCCTGCTGCTCTCCTCCGCGTGCCAGTAGATGCCAACCTTTAAGCCTGCTGCCTTGGCATTGGCAATGTTAGCCTTATAGTACTTGTCCGTATAGAGCTCGCCATTATCGTAACCCCCGAGCCTTATGATGACAAACTCGCATCCCGCCGCCTTAACCTTGTTAAAATCAATGTTTTCCTGCCATCTGGATACGTCAATTCCCAGGCTTGTCGCGTCCGTTTTGTAATTCTTGATAAAATCCGCGAACTCCTCTTTCTTACCGCCTCCGCTTCCGCCGGAGCCACCTGATGAGGAAGCTTCTACTACCTTCACGTCGATCGTTTTGGACGTCTGATGCCCCGCGTCATCCGTCAGCGTGACCTTCACGGAATAGGTGCCTGCCTTGGAGGTATCCACGGTTCCCGACACGTCGATCGCCACGTCCCTGTCGACGTCATCGGCATATCCCACGTACTTATGGACGTCAAAGCTTCCCCCCACCTTGATCGATGCCGCTTTCACCGTTAAGAAAACCGGCGCGTATTTATCCACTTGATTTGCATCTCCCTGAGCACTTTGCGCCGGCGTCTGCGTAGGTTCCGGCGTAGGCGTTGCCGTAGGAGTCGGAGTAGGTGTCGGCTTTGGCGTGGGCGTAGGCGTTGGTTCCGGGGTGGGTTCCGGAGTCGGCTCTGGCGTCGGTTCCTCCGTAGGTTCCGGAGTCGGTTCAACGGTCGGATCCGGTTTTTCTTCTCCCACCGTGATCACGGAAGGTTCCTCCGTCTGCCGGCGTGCCACTTCCAAATCCTCTTCGCTTATCACTTCAACCGCGATAACCGGTGTTTCCTCTTCATCCTTTCCAAGCATTTCCGGGAACAGAAAACTAAGCAGCACAAAACATGCTCCCAGCGCTGCCACTACTCCGATCAATGCCAAAACAATCTTTCCAGTATGTTTCATATAAGTCAATCCCCTCAAATTTCATGCAAGCAATCATTTCCGCATTATTATAGCACAAAAAACGGGCATCGTCTATGTTCAACGCCCGCTTTCCATAAATCTTAATATTTTTTTAGAAAACTACGGATTATTTGACTGCCACCACGGTACACGTACTCCCCCACACTTTTTCCAGACGTACTTCCGTGAATCCCGCCTCCCGCAGCACGGCCATTTCATGCTCAGCCGTCAAGGGCGTGTCATAGTGATAGAATTCGTCATCCGCAATGCCCTGTTCCTGCTTGATCCTTTTCAGCTCTTGAAAATATTCCTTCTCCTCTTCTACTGATTCCGCGAAATAATCCGTTAGGACGAAAGCCCCCTGCTTTTTTAATGCCGCGCGTAATTTCTTGTATAAAGATAATTTCTTTTCTGCCGTGAAATGATGCAGTGATTCAACGGAAACGGCCGCATCATAAATCTCTTCGCCAAGCGGGACGTCAAAATAAGACCCTTGGATCAGCATCATTTCTTTTTCAGGAAATTTGTTCCTAAGGACTTTCAGCATCGCTTCCGTCAGATCGATTCCCGTAACCCTGGCCTTGGGATTTACCATAAAATACGCTTCCAGTTCCAATCCCGTTCCGCAGCCCAAGTCAAGCACGCACGCTCCTTCTGCCTCCGGGAGCAACGCCGCGGTATACTCATAAAACGCGGAATCTCCCTCAACGCAGGTCCTCATATGTTCATCATAGCCCTCAACCCGGGCCGTAAAAAAATCATCCATTCTTTCAATCATTCTCTCATCTCCTTTCCCCACTGCCATGATCATATCAAACGGCCGAAGGTAATTCAACCTCAAGAATGCTTCTAATCGAAGTGGTTTCTCAATTCTTCCATGTTGTTCTCAAAAAGGCCTGTTTCCTCAAATCCCATGGACAGATACAAGCCTTTGGCAACCGCATTCCCCGGTGCCACGCCCGTGTAGATTTCGCTTACGTGAAATTTATCCCTCAAAAAATCCATTCCAAGTTTCAGTGCCTTCCTGCCGTAGCCCTTCCCCTGATGTCTCTTATCGATCAAGAACTTCCACAAGGTATAATAGTCCTTCGCTTCATAATATCCCATCATGATAAAACCCACGACTTCTTCCCCGTGACAAACGGCAAATGGAAACGCCGTATCCCCGTATACGTAAGCCTGCGCCAAGGATTCTGCGGTCGTAGACACAAACCCGCGTTGTTCCTCACCCACCTTTAAGTCCAAAACCTCCTCGAGATTGTCTTTGGTAATAGGTCTTATCGAAATATTCTCATTCATCATACATTTTCCTCTCTGTCTGATCCTTACCGCATCAGCATCCTCATTTATGATTGTTCCGCGCTTTCCCAATCACAAAAAGCATCCCGTCATAAAGGCGTTTCAACGCCAGCGGACCCAGAATCCCAACCATCAAGTATAACAATTTTACGTTAGGACTAATCTCCCAATAATACCATTCCGTCCCCTGGAAAGCCTCCACGTTAAAATATGGCAAGTCTATCCCGCAATGGATAAGGAATAAAAGAATACAGTTTAACACATTAAAAAACACAACGTGAAAACCCATGATCCAAAAAGTATTGCAAGACATATAGTTGACAAACTTGCTTTCATATGCCGGCTTCCCGATCAAATCCACCAGAGTTAACCAAAAAAGAATTCCAATGACCGAAGATACTAACGGAGTAATTAGGTAAGGACTCGTGAAGCCAGCCATTTCGTTTATGCCGTCGAATGCGACGTCGTATGCATTGGGCAAATAAATGGTACGAAACGCGTTAATGAGAAGCAACCCGAAAATCAAGGCAATTTTGCATCCGCCTGATAAGCTCTCATGCTTTTTCTCCAGATGATCCCTGTATAGGATTCCCAGCTCCAAAAAAGGAAGGAAAAACATACATTTTAAGGGCAGGAGTATATACTCCGAAGATTCCGGCAACACGTTTTTGGCCAAATACACGGCCAGAATGTGAAAAATGCAGAATATTGCCAGCGCCACGTAACTATTCCATAATCCATACAAAAACTTTTTGAGAACCGCATAAATCAAAAGCACGGAAAACAACGCAAGAACAAACCACGTTGGCTCTGCTATGGGAGCAAACGATCCAACCGTGACAATCCGCCCAAGCACGTATTTTAGATACCATAACGAAACGGAAGTAACCTCTCCCGCTTTATACCAATTGATCAATTGTTGTAACAGAAAAACACAAACCGAGATTCCCACAAACGGCACTAACAACGTTTTAATTTTCTTCCATGCGTAAGAAGTTAACTTTGTAGAGGAATCCACTTTGTTAAAATAACCCGAAATAAACACGAACATGGGCATAAAGAAAGAATTGTATGGAATATAATCTCCAAAGAAATGGAACGTTGTCCACGTATGGTGATCGACTACCATAAAGATGCCCAGCGCCGATAACAACATAAATTTCTTATTCGATTTACTTCTGCGCTCCAAAATGATTCACGCCCCTTTTCATTATCTTTTTATGTCCCAATCACACGTAACGCCGAGGAAGGAACGAGCAACGTCTTTAGCGAAATCCAATCCCTTATCGCTGTTTGTCATAACGGCAACGTATTTGTTTTCTTTAGGATACAAAACGTAAAGGCTTTGAAAACCCGGATTGATTCCGGAATGCCAATAGGTCATTTGGGATTCGCCGACATATTCCATCGCAATGCCCAAGCCCCATGAATTCTTTTCATCAATCTTCACGTTTGGCAGGAACATTTCACGAAAAGCGCTATCCTCTTCTTTCATTTTTCCCATCAAAGCCTTACAAAATAAAGCCATGTCTTCACCGTTTGATTTGAAAGAGTATGCAACGTTCGCCTTACCGTGCACCAAATCATTAGTCACGGGAATGGTCGCAGGGATCACGGATCCGAGAAGGATCACAAGCAATAAAAACGAAGGCGCGGCCACGTAAAACAAAACAGTCTTTTTCCAGGTTAAGAACAACAAGATTCCCATGATCAAAAAGCAAGCCAAAAAGAGAAAACAAACTTTAGACAAATTTGCCAGGACAACCAGTAAAACCACCGCATTGATCACTCCGGCCAAGAGGAAACAAATGAGAAAGGCGTGCTTAAACTTATATGCCTTACGTTTTGTGATTCGGCCTATGACGAGCGCAAGGACTGAAAGCACTAAGAATGCCGCCGCGAAAACTGCCAACGCATAGAGTACGGCGTTTCCCAGATTCATATGCGGCGTGATGGTTTTCGCGTTCTCAAACGTGCTGTTTTTCATCCCAAGCGGCTCAAACACGTATTTTCCCGCCGCCTGCTCCACTGGCATATTACTTGCTTTCTCTATAACGTTTTGAAGATAAATATACCCTACTCCAGAATAGCGAAACTCCGCCCCGGGATCACTGTAGATCTTTTTATCCACGCCAAGCTCATAGCTGGGGGAAAAACCGGCAGTATGGCACAGCAATTGTCTCAGAGTGATTTCCTTTAGTCTTTCATCGTTAGTCAGCAGATCAGCATCCAGATAAGACGCTATTTTCTCATCCAGAGACAATATTCCTTCTTCGACCATTGCCAGCGCCGCGTAAGCAGCCACCGTCTTGCCGTTAGATCCCAGTTCATAAATTGTTTTTTCGTCCGTATTCTTTCCATGATTGACATACTCCAACGCATCATTGTCGGAATAGACAATCGTATAATTCGTCACCTCATCCGCATTTCCACAACCTATAAACAGCATTGCAAAGAAAGCGAAAACTGTGAGAACCAAGATTCTGATTACTTTTTCCATTGTTTTTCCCTTCTCATCATGGTGCAGTCGCGAATGCGGTTACTTTCCCAAAAGCTTCAACGTGCTTAGGCACAGACAATGAATCAGCTTCTTCTCATCCAAATGATACACGTCATCCGTCTTTACGCCGTAACATTTATTCAGCGTCACGTCCCTGATGATCCCGTCAAATGACGATACGACGTAATTCATCAAATCCTGCACGGGAACCACGGGCTTGAAATATCCTGCTTCCGTTTGCGTGACGATAAGCTCCGCCACTCGATTGGCCAGGTATGGGAAAACAGGTTTTGCCTTTGTTTCTCCATTGATCTTTTTATCACATTCAGGATTTTGAATGCAATAGGTACCCAATTCGAACAGAATCTTATTGTAGCTAAGCAACATGTCCGAAAAGAAGCTTTCGGATACCGCAAATAGCTTTTGAAGCTTGACCTCCGGCTTTGCCTTTGAATCCATGATCTTGTCTATTTCCCCGATTTGATTTCCCATCTGATTGGCGTCATCGATCAGCGCGGCATAGACGGAATAGATATTATTAAAATACTTATAGACTCCGCCCTGGCTCATCCCTGTTTCCGCCACAACGTCGGACATCGTTACGTCATATGCCGGTTTCCTCTTGCATACTTCAAAGGCGGCATTTAAAATTTCTTTCCTCTTTTCCACCAAATACTCTTCGTTTACTTTTGGCATGATTTGTCTCCCGAAAATAAAAACGACAATATTATCGTTTTTATTTATAACATCTTTTTCCATTCCTGTCAATACCATAAAACATTACAAAACAAAAGAGACTGGAATCCAGTCCCTTTCTTTTGCTACCATTTCTCCAACCAGGTTAATACGGCTCGTCTTACTTTCTCCGCGAAAATTTCATCCGCGTGCCGCATCGTCGGCACGTGAATAAAAACTGCTTTTCCGGAAAACTTATGAAGCGCTTGCCAATACGCATCGTTACAAAGATATGCCGTTGGATTTTCAGAAATTACAGCCTGTATTCCGGCGGCGCCAAGCGAATCCTTAAGTTGATTCAGATTCAGCTTGGAAACAATCCTTTCGCCATCCCAAGCGGCAACTCTTTCGATCCTCACCGTTGAAGTTAACGTTTTGTCTACGCCGAACATAATCACTTGATCGTATTCCCCTCTAACGGAATCCACGTCCTTCTTTAATCCGTCGCGGGAATTCGTTAGAAGCAAATGCTCACGGGACAACTTCTCTGCCAAAAGGCCTGAGAAGTTATTCTTTCCCTTAAAGCCCACGCACAAAACCTTCTTCATCTCAAAGAAATAGTGTTGCTTTATAATGCCATCCTCATTGAATTCCTTCAACAGGACGCCTCCACAGCTCATGGCAGTCCTGGCGGAAGCAACGTTATCTTTATCGCAAGCCACGATCACCTGTCCCATTCCTTCCCGTTTTGCGAACTCCAGGATAAGCCTTAATTGTTTTGTGCCATATCCCTTCTCCCGCTCAGAAGGTCTGATTCCATAAGCTACGTGTCCGCCATTTCTGAGCTCGTCATTTAACGTATGATGAATCTTGACACATCCGATCAATTTTCCGTCTGAAAGGCGCCTGGAAAAGAACGTACTTGTCTTAACGTCAACATCCGCCTGCATTTTCCTTATGGCATCAATATGCTTTAGCCACGCGTCATAGTCATCATAATACGCCAGGCCGCCGCTCCCATGCACCTGCATGTCTCCATGAGCAAAATGCTCCTCTTTGTATTGTAATGCTTCCTCTTTCAGTTCTTTGGATGGCACAATCAGCGCCAATTCACCGTCACTAATTATCATAATCTCTTGTGTCTTACAATCCTTTTACGGAATCTCCTGCGTCAAAAATGATGGTACATAATTAACGTACAAGTGACATAACATAGACCTGGCATGGATTCCATTCATCCCTCGGCATTGGAAAAACCTCGTCATTCCAGCTGCCTGCCACGTGCAAACCGCGCAAGACGTATTTACACGTTTTTACAAAACTCTATGATTTCCTGTTTTCTCGGCTCAACGTTCTCCTTGCATTCGATGGAAGTTAATCCCAAATGCCCTGCGCACGCAATCTCAAGATGTCCGTAAAAATGCTCAATGCTGCCGATGATCCTCTCACATTCCGGCATATTGGGACCAGTCCTAAGAGCAATGGCATAACCTTTCTTTCCGGATTGGATGGTTGCATGCGGCTCGTGAGTATTGCACCATGGCGTGCACCTGTCAATAAAAGCCTTAAACTGTCCCGGCACGTCGGCCCAATAGGAAGGGGCAACCGATACAATCACGTCTGCCTGGTCAAATTCCTTCATGATCTCCTGGATCACGGCAGCATCACTCATGACGCATTTCGCCGTATGATGGCATGCCCTGCACCCCCTGCAAAAACCAAATACGTAATCGTCGATGCAAATACTTTTGACTTCATATTTCGCGGATAATTGTTCAGATACGATCTTCACGATTTCAGCCGTCGCTCCATTGCGTACCGGACTGCAGTTAATAACTAAAGCTTTCATGTTCGAATAGTCCAATCTTATAAGTTTCTTGCCGTTTGGCATTGGATGTTCCTTAACGTTAATTAATCCATATCCGATCGTCTTTAGCGATTCCGTTAGTTTTTCACCCTCCATTTGATGATGCACTTCCTGCAATCGGTCAAATGCATGCAAATACGGGGAATCTGAGACAAACCCATCTGCCTCGTTGATCTGAATGACACAGGATACGTACGTGGGCCGTACTTGCCTTACTGCAATTTGAAATGCTTCATAGCCCACGTATTCTACAAACAAGTCCGCGATCAACAGATCTGCCTGTGGAAGCTGGTTCGCATCCGTGATCACGTCAAGGCACTGGAGTTCCAATACATTGTCAAGATCGCGATGACGCTCTTTCGCTTTTTCCAGATAGCTCTCATTCACGTCTATGCCATATATGCGCCGGTACTTTTTTACGTCAACGTGTTCCAGCCCGTTTCCGCCTGCAACGCCTAAAACCATTGCGCTCGAAGCAGCAAAATCATTGAACTGCCCCTTCATAATACAGTTCAATTCCTGCAGTTGCCCAATTCCGTCAAGGCTCATGTGATTTTCATAATCCGAAAGACGGACGTCCTTCCATGGATTTTCCATAGCATTTTCCTCTTTTATGAGAAGATCCCGGTATCATCCGCCGGGATCTCTGGTAAACCTTATTTTTTTGTTTTCTTGGAATTCTTTGATTTCTTAGAATCCTTGGAATCTTTTGAATTCTTGGATTCCTTTGAATCCTTTGATGCTTTAGAATTTTTTGACTCCTTGGAGTTTTTTGATTTCTTGGAATCCTTGGAATTCTTAGCCTCTTCGGGGAGTTCTTTCAGGATCTCTTCCTTGTAGCCCGCGAACGTCGCAAGGCGCTCCTCCGTCACCTCAGGGAAGCGGGGATCCATTTCCTTGAGCGTTGCCAAAATGATCTCAGAAACTACGTAACGCATGTACCACTTGTGGTCGGCAGGAACAACGTACCAAGGGCAATGTGTCGTTGAAGTCGCATTGATTGCACTCTCAAACGCCTCCTGATACTGGTCCCAATACTTACGCTCATCATAATCGCTGCCGCTAAACTTCCAGTTCTTTTCAGGCTCCTCAATGCGCGATAGGAACCGGCGCGCCTGCTCGTCCTTCGATACGTGCAGGAAAATCTTCACCGTGCGTACGTTATTGCGGTACAAGTATTCTTCAAAATTCCTGATGTCATCATAGCGGTTCACGATCACCTTATCGAGATCAATGCGTCTCGCATTGGCCTGTGACTTGTAAAGTTCCCGCACCTTCCCTATCAGAACGTCCTCATAATGGGAACGGTTGAAGATCGCGATCTCACCCTTCGCAGGCGTCTTCGAAGCTACGCGCCACAGATAATCATGAGCCAATTCCTCCGAGCTCGGTGCCTTGAATGCAACCTCATGCACGCCATGCGGCGAAAGTGCGGACAACACGGCGCGGATCGTGCCATCTTTTCCGGCAGCATCCATCGCCTGGAACAGGAAGATCACGCCTTCCTTCTTTTCGGCATAAAGCTTTTCCTGCAGCTTGTCAATTTCCTCGGTGTTCTTTTGCATCTTCGCTTCCGCATCCTTGCGATCCTTGCACAGGCTCGTTTCGTCCGTTGAAGCCTTCGCGATCACAAACTTCTTGGTTCCGTCGAAAACATATTTCTTAAATGCCATGATGATACCTCCCCTTGCCATGTTTTATTCCACGCTTATCGATCTCGTGACGGACGTGCGCCCAGGAACCGCTAAGCATACCACCTGATTAGGATATTATACCATATTTCCTAGTCAAATCCCTTGCAGAAACAGAAGGAATCTTCCCAGCCTTCGGCCGGTCCCCTCCTTCTGTATATTATATCACAGTATTGTTTTCGTTTCCACTAAAAACCCGAATTCACGATTTTTTCTTTCTTGCAGGTTCCTGCCATTATGATATAATATAGCATCGGGCGTAATCTCGTAATGGAAAGGAATACGTGTCATGAAACACTTATTCAATCAGAGCACTGTAGAGTTCTCTTTTGGTTTAGGGAACCAACTATTCCAATTTGTTTTCATGTTGTATCTAAGAGAAAAACAAGGAAAATCCGTTAAGTTTGATACTTCTTTCTACAAAGCCCACCGGGCTCATGAAGGTTTTCAGGCAAATCTCGTTTTTGATTTTTCCGGCTTTAAGAAAAGCAAAATTAATCATGATTTTCTGCACAAAGTATGCCGAAAAATGAAATTACGAAAACTGGCTAATCGGTTATGGGGTAATGAAGATAATTTCTCTCATGGATTTAATTACCCTTTTTATAATGGATACTGGCAAAACGCGTCATATTACAATGAGATCAAGGAGATCCTTAAACAATACGAATTAGACTTGACGCCGTACGCAAATAAAACGTTTCTGGGCAGAGTAACTGCGCAAAAATCCTTGTTTATGCACATACGCAGAGGCGATTATTTGTCAAATGATAATTACGTAGACTTATGTTCTACGGATTATTATAAGAAAGCCATAGAATTAGCGAAAGAACGTTTTGATGCCGTAAACGTTTTTGTATTCTCTGATGACGTTGAATGGTGCCGTAAATACTTTTCGGAATATGAGAATTTTAATTTTGTAGAATACGAAAATCAAACTGCCATCAGCGATCTCGCGTTAATGTCTTGTTGTGATTGCGGAATCATCGCGAACTCCACATTTAGCTGGTGGGGTGCAATGCTAAATAAAGATAAGCTCGTAATACGTCCTGGAAAATATTATAACGATACGCCATGGGCATCTAATTTTGATAATTTATTCCCTTCCTCATGGATGACCATTGACGTATGATTTCCGCCTCAAGCGTTTTCGCTCAATCTTTTTGCTCAGATGGAAACCTCGATAAAGTTTCCTTTTCGCGCTCAATATGCGTTTCCAGGTCAGCAAGACGCGTAGGCACGGGAACGTGACTCTCCTTGTCGGTCAGCTTCAGTGCGAGGGAACAGGCAGTTTCAAGTGAAATATAATTTCCCACGGAGATAAAGACTGGCCTGACGTCCTTATGAGTTCTCAACGCCCTCCCGTACACCTCACCCTCGATGACGATATCCGTATAACTTCCGGCTTCATTCCCAGGTTCAACGTAATCCGTTTGCTTATCCACGCGGAAATAGGACTTTGCCACACCGAAAGTCGGCTTGTCTAAATAGAATGATGCATGAGTCGCAATGCCCATGTGACGCGGATGAAGATAACCGTTTCCGTCAAAGACATAGATATCGGGCTGCGTTTCAAGCAGCTTTGCCGTCTCGATGACAAGCGGAAGCTCTCTGAAGGCAAGAAATCCCGGAACGTAAGGGACTTCGATCTTGCCGCTAAAATGCTTTTTTTCAATAACTTTGTGAGTGACGACGTCTATCACTACAATGCAGCAGACCGCAAATTCCCCTTCCTCATTCTTCCAATATGCAAGATCTACCCCCGCGGCAGTTTTCAACGCAGATGCGTCAAAATCATCGCGAAGGGAAATCCCCTTTCTAAGCTCGTTTTGTATTGCCGCGTATTCTGCCTCGTCAATCATAAGGTCCCCTTTCTTCCGTTGCGTGACGTGACTACCAAATAACCGCTTCCATTTCATGCCAGGTTTCGCCGCCCCAGGCAGAGCCAGATTTCCGTTCACGCTCCCACTAAATTCCATTCTTCCCTTTCGAGTTCCAGGCCGACTTGAAAACTGCGTGAGTCATTCCGCCAATTGAAATTCCAGCGGCTTTCCTTCCCGGCTGTCGTTGCAAATCCAGACAAGGAATTTCCCAGGTTCACTTTCCCATCTTGCGTTCGCAGTCCAAAAACGCAGCATATCCTCACGGATGACGAAGCTCACTTCCTCTTCTGCCCCGGGATCTAAGGAGATCTTCTTAAAATCTGCCAATTCCCTGATTGGCCGTACGCGGCTACCCGTGACGTCCCTAAGGTAAAGCTGTACGGTCACGCTTCCCTTCTTATCGCCGGTATTTTTCACGGTCACGGAAGCCGTGATCGTCTCCGTCGCCGACATCTTTTGCGCACTCAGCTTCAGATCAGAATATTCAAAAGAAGTATAGGAAAATCCGTATCCAAATGGATAGAGCGCTCCATTCTCACAGTCAAGATACCTTGAAGTGAATGGTCCGGGCCCATTTTCCGGTTTGGGACGTCCCGTGGGATATACGTCATAATGCAAGGGCTCCTGCCCAACAGTATAGGGAAAACTAGCGGACAACCTTCCGGAAGGAGAAACCTTTCCCGTCAGGACGTCAAGAATGCCATGCCCCCCTTCAGTACCCGGCAGCCAGCAAATCATCAGCGCGTCTGATAGTTCCCGCACTTCCATCAGTTCAAGGGGTCTCCCCGTAAACACAAGCGTTACGATCTTTTTCCCCGTTTTTTTGATTTCATTTAACAGACGTATCTGCACCGCAGGAAGCTGAATGCTCGTCTTGCTCGCAGCTTCCCCGGTTTGAGCAATGTCTTCTCCAAGACACAGGATCACGGTATCTGCCCACTCTGCCGTGCGAATGGCCTCCTCCAAGAACTCGTCATTTTTCTCCTGCCAGTGATCCACGTGACGGATCTCTCTCGCAGTCATGGTATCCTGATCCAGCAATGTGCAACCTTCCGCGAGCCTTACGTTTTCTGCCTCAAGAGCCTCCGAAGCCGCTTCCCACACGGTTACGGTGTTCTCATCCTCTCCCGAAAAAGCCCAAGAACTCTGAAGCTTTTTGGTATTGGCATAGGGCCCGATAAAAGCATGCTTTTCTTTTCTAAGCGGCAGCGTTTTCTCCTTGTTTTCAAGAAGCACGAGACTGGCCGCAACGGTCTCCCTTGCCAGGCGCCTGCTTTCTTCAGTTACCGTGGGACCTCCATCCATCGTAATTCCCCTGTAGGGATCCTCAAAGAGACCTAGGTCATTTTTCATGTTGAGAACCCGCCAAACCGCATTGTCTAACATCTCCATGGAAACAGCTCCCGTGTTCACCAATTCCTCAAGATGCGCGCTATAGCAGCCGGAACACATGTCGACGTCCACGCCTGCCATCATCCCTTTCAGCGCGGCATCTCTTTGGTCCTCTGCAAATCCATGATTTATCATTTCTCCCACGGCGCCCCAGTCGGAAATCAAGACTCCCTGAAAACCAAACTCTTCCCTAAGTATCTTTTTCATTAAGAACCGGTTTCCAGTCGCGGGAATGCCGTTTATGCTGTTAAAGGAAGTCATGACCATGGCCGGATTTTTCTTTATGGCTTCCCCGTATGCCCGAAGATAGTACTCCCTGAGGGTATGCTCTGAAAGCTCGGTGTTGTTATAATCCCTTCCGCCCTCAGCCGCACCGTAAGCCGCAAAATGCTTGACACAGGCCGCCACGTGCGAATTGTCTTTTAAATCATCCCCCTGATAGCCTTCAACCATGGCTGATGCCATGCGCGAATTCAAAAGCTTATCCTCGCCAGTGGATTCCATGATCCTGCCCCATCTCGCATCCCTGCATAGATCCGCCATGGGAGAAAAAGTGGCGTGAACGCCGTCGGCAGCCGCCTCCCGCGCCTGCATTTCAGCGCCCTTCTTTACCGCATCTGGATCAAACGTGGCTCCCTGACCCAAGGGGCAGGGCAAAACCGTCTTATGTCCGTGTATCACGTCAAGCATAAACATGAGAGGGATATGATGAGGATGCTCCCTGACGTACTGCTCCTGAATCTTCCTAAGCCTTTTGCTGCCCCATATGCCCAATGTGCTTCCGGCAAGTCTTTTTACGCTGTCTTTTACCTGGCCTCTTTCGACGCCGGTGATCTCTGCATCCGCCTCATACTCGGAGCCTGAGATCTGTACCAGCTGCATGACCTTTTCTTCCGTTGACATGTCATCTAACAATGCCTTTAATGCCGCCTTATCCATATATCCCTCCGTTTTCACACTAACCTTCCTGCATCATCACGTTTGTTGCTTCTTTTATCTGAGATCAAGAAGTTGTTTGTATTCATAATCCGGATTCTTTACAAAAAACATTTTTTCTTTACAATCAGCCAGGTCGCAATTGATTATGTTATAAACATGCCATCCATAATACCAATTCTGACTGTCCGGATCGACGTATCTGTTGTTGTACGTGATCCTTCCATATTGATTTTTCTTAAGGATAAATGCCGTTTCATTCAGTCTGTCGCGATGGTAATAAATCGAGTTTGCATTGTTAAATGCTTCATTCCGTCCACGGCGTTTCGTTGGACACCACTCAACGTTTTCATCGCAAAACATGATCTTATACCCTTCTTCCGCCTTAAAAATTCTGATGAACTTTAACAGACGGTTATAATTGTCGTATCTGTCCCTCGTGCCCTCGGTAAAGATATTTTGCCCATATGCCTTATACGTTTCAGAATAAAGCTGCGCAGGCACGGCTCTCCCGTCGTCCTCATATCTAAACCTTAGAAGCTGTGCAAACACTTCACATTCTTTGATCTGACTGCGATCTATTTTCCGGAATTCGTCACCAGTTCTTAGCCGCGCAAATTCTGAAGAGCGTTCCTGCTTATGATAATACGTATCTAATGATTGAATAAAAAGCATTTTTCTGCACCTTTTAAGCTTCGGACGATTACAGATAGGATTTTGTCCTCTTCATGTCCGTTATAAGCTCTGGATTATCTTGTTTCATCAATTCAATGAGTTTCGCCAGGTTGCTTCGATCCTCTTTTATGGCGTCCAGCTCCGCCTGCGTAATTCCAACAAACTGGATAAATCCCAGCTTGCCGTGAACGGTATTCTGCGCCTGCGCCGTAGTGTCATCTACGGTGATCAACGCCGTGATGAGGGATTCCGTGCCAATATGTAACGACGCGCCATTTCCTTGGACAAATTGCTCCGGATCAAAAAAGCGCTCTGACTTGTACGTGTATCTGGCCAAATTGGACAACATGTCTATTGCCCACAGACAATCCTCGGCTTTGTCCTCCTTCAGTTTGATCGTCATCTCATATCCCCAGCGACTGTACTCCCCGCCGAATGCTTCTTCATCCGTATAGAGCTCCGACATTCCAAACGTCACCAGATGATAATATCCTTTTGCATTCTCATAAATTGAGCAGCCGTCAAGATATTCGTCTCCGCCGAACATTGCCCTGGAAACCATATTCGTCGCATAATGCTTTGGTTCCTGTCCTGGATATAAGCGGCCAAACTCACCCTCAATGGCATCCCAGCCCGGCGCCCAATCATGCTCTTCATTCATTCTTTTTACATACTCTTCCTTTGTCACGTCTGCACCTCCTAACTGATCGCTTAGAATCCTCAATTCCTACAGTTCTTTCACAAGGCATAAAGTCAATTCATCATCATTTTTGCAAGGAGCGTTTAAGCCCAGAACTTTCGCCTCATAATAAACCCCGGCGCCATCCGGCACGTAGCCTCTCTTTACGTAAAAGCGTTGTGCCGGTCCATAGTCACTATTTAGGCACACTTCCAGATAGATTCTTGAATGAATGCTTCGTGCTTCCTTTTCCGCATAATCCATGAGTGCCGTCGCAATGCCCTTTCTTCTGTACGGTTCAAAAACAATCAAATCCACAATGCCCGGAAGTCCTTGATTCCCCAGACCACCCCATTTGCATTCAAAGTATAAAAATACGTACCCGGCAATTTCACCACCGTAAAGAGCAAGCAATGCCGAGCATTCTTTATTCTCTTGATTGTCTAAATTATTTCTAAGATACGTGACGAAACCTGCTGATTCATCATGATCCGCTTTACATATGAGCGGAATGTCATCATACGTCATTATTCTAATTTGTATATTATCCATTTCCCGACGAATCCTTTCATTGCAAAGTACAGTTATAACGGACGGACTTACCGTCTGGATACTCTACCACCGTCATTTTATCCCGGAATCCGCAGCTGCGGTAAAACCCTATCGCGTCATCGTCCGTCTGCGCCTTCATGCATTTGAATCTCTCCTGCTCCATCACCTGTAATATCATGTGTCTGCCAACGCCCCGGTTCCGAAAACGATCAGAAACCGCAATCCCCATGATCTCTGCTTCCGCACTTGACGTTTGCAAAACCAGCATCCCGATCCGGTCACCATCCTCCGTGCATACGTAAATCTTTACTGATGAATCAGACGCATAGCTTTTCATTCGTTTTTTGAAAGCATCATACATCGGCTGGTACATACAAGAAGCATAGATGGAAAAGGCTTCTTGGGACTGTAACCAGTCCTTGTCATTGCATAATGCTACGTCCATTGTTATCTCTCCCCATAGGCGCATCATCCCTCAATAAAGTTGTAGCCATTGAATCAAATCCGAACGACCTTTATTCTGAAAGAAGGCCAAAATTGCTCTCAATGCATCTTGCTTACTTATGATTTGGCTGGAACGCACTTCATATTGACCGTCGCAAAAGGGAATGATGGTTTCATCGCCACCTTCTCCATAGGATGCGTGGCAGCTTCCGTCTTCTCCAAAATAATTAATATACGCACCGTTTTCATTAACCAAAATGGCAAGGCATGGGCATTCTTCCGTATCGCCATTTTCGGAGATCCAAATCTCCGCTGAATCCATGGACAGTTGTTGATTTACTAACGCTTCGAATTCATTCAGGTCATTGCAGGATATATTATCATGCCCAAAGGATACTATCATTCGATCATCTCCAATCTTACTTGAATGTCGGTTTACGCGCATACTTGCGGTTCCGCTCCCAACCTTTTGAATTACGTATTCTGCTTGACGTTCAAAATGATGACCGCAACCAGAACCATAACGATTCCCATCCCCGAGAGAATCGTTAACGTCTCGGAAAAGCATGCGATCCCAACCAGCGTTGCTACAGCGGGTTCTATGGTTGCTATGATTCCGGCTTTGCTGGCTTCCACGGTGCGAAGTCCCAGCGTATACGCCAGGAACGGGATCACTGCCGTTACCAAGGCTGTCAGGATGCAGAAAAATATCAGTCCGGTAAGATCATCCGCTTTTTCAAACTTTGACAACATGTCCGCCGGCTTGCAGATCACCCAGGAGCCTATGGCTGCAAACAGGAACGTATACGTCGTAACCACGTACGGGGAATACTTCCGCAGCGCCACCGTCCCCAAGATGCTGTACAAGCCATACCCTATTCCGGAACCAAGACCCAGAAGCAAACCCGTAAAAGTGATCCCTTCTCCGGAAATTCCTGATACCAGCACGCATCCTCCAAACGCAAGTAACAGTGCGATCACCTTCCTGCCGTTCATCTTTTCACGAAAGAACAGGGCAGACATTAACGTGATCCAGATCGGTGACGTATATAAAAGGATCGCCGCGGTAGATAAGGGCATGATCGTGATCGCCGCAAAATAACAAACCGTAAAAAACAGAATGCTTCCAAGGCCAAGTCCGAGAAATAGGGGAACATCCCGCAGCGATATCCGAAATCCGGAGCGATCCTTGATCAGCAAAAGCAGGCTAAAAATCACTGCTGCCAGCGTGACCCTGATGGACACAATCTGGATCGAGTCAAACCCATATGTGGTAAGCCTTCTGACAAAGATTCCCATGCTGCCCCAAAAACACGCTGCCAATATGATCAGTATTAAGTTTAGTTTTTTATTTTCAGATTTCCTCAGCATTATTTTTTATAAAGCTAACCATATTCTTTTCCGTTGCTTCCGGATAAGAAAAACCACAATACTCAGCGACGGCGCCTGCCACTCTATGCCAAAGTTCAAGCACTGCGTCATATGCATTCCAAATCCGTTCATATTCAGCCGTGGGATAGGTTCTTTTATAGATAAGAAACAGCTCTTTATCCAAAAGCTTCTCCATGTTGCCATCCAGAATCCCCATGTCTATGGGGATTCCATTTTTCAAATATACATACCATCGAATCATCCTGTTCAGCATGTCCCGCACGGGAGTATTCAAATAGAACATCGCCGATGGCAATTCTTTTCGCAGGGTATACTCAGAAAAAGTCTTAAGAACCCAGAAGAATTCGTTGCACGTCCCCAAAAACTCTTCTTCCGACGGCGCGCCGGCAAAAAGAGTCTGCGTTTCTTCTAACCGTTCTATTTCCGGAAGCACGTCGTCTTTATCCAAGATGGTTTTGAAAGTGTCTCCGATCCAGACGTTATCATAAACGTTTTCCCTGTGATACCTGCTTAAAAAAGCATTCTTCTCAATTGCATTTATGACTATTGTGATACCGTCACGAAAAACCATTAGATGTGCTTTCGCGTTTGGAAACATCTCTGGATAGTTTTTATCGCCGCGATACAAAAGGATTCTTTCACCAAAGCTTGTTTCAAATATGTCATCTTCAAACATATCCGTATCATTCACGATAAAATAAAATTCATAGGAATGGACATATTCCCTCTTGGGCAAAAGATTCGTCCTTACGACTGCCCTTACGGTCTCAAGTTGCATTGCCACGGACAAAACGCTCGCGATCACTTCTTTTTCTTGTCTCATAAGTTCTCCCCTTAACACGTCCATAGTTATTGCACGCATGTATGTGTTTTTCGTATCCTGGTTCTTGCCGTGATTGAATTACAAGATTGATTCTATGATATTTGCGGTCTCGCCTACTAAGTCATTGCAGTTTTTCCCTTTCAGTCGTCTTTTCATGATCAGGCTGGCACATTTATCATCACCGTTTTGTTCCAGAAAACGCTTTTCAAATTCTTCTGCGGCTTCCGGCTTTATCATTTCCAATAGCTTTTTTCCTGCCAGGAATCCTCCGCATTTTCCTCCTTCAGATCTTGGCGCCGGGGCGATCCGTGCCGCTTCCTCCGCTGACATGCCCAGCTTATCAGCAAATGCCTTAAACAGACTGGCTGAACAATTGCTTCCATTCCGATGATTTAATCTTGCGTTCTCCTCGTATCCCATGTTTTTTCCTTTCTTTTGACTTGTTCTGCCAAAACCGCGATGATCACGGTGTCTTCTTTATTACCATGTTTATCCTATCCCATGCTTCGTCCTTAAATTGAAATGCACGCTCCTGCGTTTTTCTTACCGTAAAGCCTACTCCTTCATAGCATTTCCTGGCCCTTGCGTTTTCAGAGAAGACCATCAACTGTACGGCATCCGCCTTCGTGACGTCAAATGCATAACGCACCGCCTGCTTTAACATTTCCTTTCCCAATCCAATTCCACGTCTGGCGGGATCTACCATCACAAATTTGAACATGCCCTCCTTCGTTTCAGCGTTTAACGAGTAACAAAAGAATCCCATGACAACTTCATTCTCATCCACTGCCACAAAGGGATGATCTCCATTTCTCATGGAAATATCTTTCAAAAATTCATCAAAGCTCTGCTTTTGAAGCGGAAACTGCGTCCGGTTTGCGCACCACATGGCATGCGTTCTCTCATCCGTGATCCAATTCTTAATGCCTTCAAAATCGCTTTCCCTGTAGTCTCTTATGATCATTTGCGTACCTCTCGCTGCCTGTCGTAAAATCTCGTCATAGGACTCAGCGCGGATCACGCGAAAGTTCTTTTCAATCTCCCTTGTCCACAGATCAATCTCACCTTCAATGTCAGACGTTTTCGGAAGAATAAATCCCCACGTGGAACAACCCGTCTTTTTTAGTTCCGGAAGAAAGTAGGAAAATCCCCAGTCAACGTCTTCCTTCACGTCCTCAAATCCGTTTCTCGCGTCAACAATGAAGAGACTCCCCTTGTGTTCCCTAAGCATCTCCAGCGAGGCAATGACCGGATTCCGGTAATCATCAAAATGAGCTTCCTTTTTCCACACGTGAAAGACCACGTTATCCTTTTCAACGTATTCACATTTAGCAAAATCACTCTCAAACATATTTCATTTCCCTTTCTTCTTCCGAATACGCCAGACTGCACTTTTTCACAAAATAATCTCCCTGATCAAATCCCTCCCTAAAGTATATCAAAAACGGAAACTCTGGTCAATTTGATTGTCTGATTGGCATAAGCAAAAAGATCCCGATACATTAGTACCGGGATCTCAAATGCCACTGTTATTCAATTATTATAATCGTTTTAAGCAGGAATGTTTTTCATCTATCGCAAATCCATTGTTTCTGTAAAAATTCAATGTGCTTTCCTTATTGGAACCCGTCTCCAGGGACACCTTGTAACAGCCTTTTTCCCTTGCAATTTCTGAGGCCCGCTCCAAAAGTGCTGAAGCATAGCCCCTGTTTCTGTAATCAGCATGCGTCACCACGTTCTCTATGACGGCAAAGGGGCGAACGTTATGCGTCAGGCTTTCAATGATTGCCATTTGTACGGAAGAGACTGCTTTTCCATCCTCTACGGCGACAAGCAAATACATGTTGTCATCTTTTTCAAACTTATTCAGCATGTCCTGCCACTCTTGCATGTTTTGTTCTTCCCTGGGAGGATAATGCGTTAAAAAATCAAAATATAACGTTTTCAAATCATCCGCGTCCGACCCCGTTGCTTTTCTAATGATCATCTGTTTGCTCCTTTTTTTAATTTTATGATCTGAGATCAAGACAATCCCCAAAATTCCCGTTCATTGGTGATCTCTTTACAATCTCTCACCTTCTTATAATCATATCCCGGAGGAATCAGACATACGTAAGAATCGCCAACGCGCCTCCTGCTTTCCAAGCTAAATCCATACGTCGTATGTCTTGCGAACCAATACAGATTCTTCGCCCAATAACACTTAAGATACTCTCTTCCCTCAGAGGATCCGTACCACGTATCCTCAAAGCCCGGAAGAACGCATATTTCAAAGTCACCACCGGAACGAATGCATTCGCGCATCTCAAACAAAGAAAGCTGAGTACCTTCTTTCGTGATGGCATACTCCGTCATGTCACTGTCGATCATGGCCCATTTTTGATTTTCCGGAAGCCAGACGTGATTTACCACGTGACAATCCCCATCATTTTTGTCTTCGGGAAGGCAAGTTATAAACGCATTTTTGATCCCAACGGCTAAAAGCAGCTCGCTTAGCATGATGGAATGCCACCTGCAGTTGAAACCCGTTGGCGTCTTTTTTGCGTATTCATACAATGTTATGGCATTTAGCTTACTGATCCATTTTTTCTGGTTGTCATGCGGAACGTGTTTTGCGACAAATTGCGCGAGCTTTATCGCTTTTTCCCAGGTCGTTAGTGACGACTTTTCGATCACGTCAAGATCGAGTCCCGCTTTTTCTTTATAGTACTTCTTGATAACGTCTTTACGCCTTTTGTCAGGCTTCACCATATATTTTATGCCAGCGTTGCCATCCTTGTAAGGCGTTGCCTCCCGAAGGATCCTGGCATAATCCTCGAATGTTTTATTGTTTATTTCCATACGTGCATCTCCTCACCTGCATCAAAGTTCCTTGTGATCCGTCATTCTTCTAAGCCCAAGTTTACTCAGGCAGTCTGTCGCAGAAAGTCAGAAGCTGGCTGGTCACCATCTCTTCCTTCTTCAGGGGCTGGAAGATGCCTTGGTCATACATCTCATCCAAGACCATGAGCGCCTCCATGGGACCAATGAAGCCAGTGGTATGGAAAAACACGACGTAATCCTGCATTTGTGCCGGATATCTCTTTGCCTCTTCCATGGCCTGCTCTAAGGCAAAACCGGCGAATTCCTTCTTGATCTCTTCGTCGAGTTCCGGGATTTTTGCGAAAAACTCCGCCGCCTTTTCCTTCACGATCATCACGTTCACCTTGCCATCTGCCGTGATATATTCACGCTCGCGAAGGCGCTTCACCTTTTCCTGATTTGCCACGTCACTCTTGATGGTGCCGCAGATCCACTCATACAGGAAATCATAATCCTCGTTCCGATTGTTTTCCCAAGCTCCCTTCCGGCTACAGAATCTCGTATCGATGGACCAGGAATATACGCCCTCGTATTTTTCGGATTCTCTGGTCATGCAGCCACAAGCGAAGTAATCTTTTCCAGTCCCCTTATGCTTCATTTCGTATTCAGGATCCTCGGCTTCCTGTTTTAATTCCACTTGCGCAAAATATGAGCCGCCGCCAAGCGTTTTGATCCAATACTTCCCAAGATCCTTCTGTATCGGGAGCTGGCACTTATTCATGATCGCATAAAAGATCACTGCCGCTTCAAATAGCTCCCTGTTTCCACTGGGAATATAGACGTCCTGAACGTCAGCAATGGCCGCCCGGACCTTCGGTACGTACTTTTTTAATAGCTCCTGAACGACCTGAAGCCGCACTTCCCAGCCCCTGTCCATTTGTTCCAAGGAATATTTTCTCGGTGAAAAACACACGTACGTAGTATAGCGGTCGCCACTTGTTCTTACCAAAAATCCATTGTTTTCCAAGAGCGCGATCTTGTCCTCAAGAAATACCGGCGTAATCCCAAGTTCCTGCGCGATCTCTTCCTTTGTGCGCGGTGTCTCGTAAACACTGTAAACAATGTTCAGATTGATGGAATCTGACAGGTATTTCTCTGGTCCGCCGTCAGGATCCGGCCGTCCATTATGTCCAAATTCCATTGCCTCAATGGGAGATATTCCCAACGTTCCTATTTTTCTTTCCATCCCAAAACCCTCCTTCAAGTCATTTCTTGCCTTGTTCAAGTGCCATTTTACGGTACCCTCGGAAAGGCCCATCTCGCCGGCAATGGCTGCAATGGACTTTCCCTCGTAGTAGAAGGAGAAGACAATTTTTCTGCGGCTCTTTGAAAGATATGCAATTTCCCTGCGAAGTCTCGCAAGCTCTTCCTCCGCCTCGCCAAGTTCATATTCGTCGTAATAAGGCAGCTCCATTCCGTTCAAGGAAATACCTTGTTTCTTCTTTGTCGAAACGTGCCTGGCAAAAACGTTAGAACAAATGCGCCACACGTAACCGTCCGTATTAGAGATTGCTTCCGCGCCAAGAAGGGAAAGATAAACCTCCTTCACCATCTCCGCGCAAAGCTCCTGCGCCTCATCATCCGAATATGCTTTCTTCACCGCAAATCCGTAGATCTTATGGAAGTATGTCTCCATCATATGATCTACCAGCTGTTTTTCCATCTTCTCCTCCAAGTTCGAAAAAATCTTTCTTTTTAGGCCCTTATGACTATATAGTGAGGATTAAATCCCAAAGGTTGGTGACTCTAAAAAAATTTTTTCACCCCTTAAATCCGGAATCTGAAATCGGTTCATCTTCGCATAATAGATGCGCCACTTCCCCAATCGCACGTACGCGGAACCAGGCAACGCCCGGATCTCGTTCTTCCGTCTGAATGACGGTCAATCCAGTTGGTGCACAGAAGAATCCGTGCCATAAAAGGGGCGCTGAAATTCCCGTCAAGTGTGCCACCACGCTAAGCGTCGCGATCATGTGACAAAAGATCACGATTGTCTCTTCACGCGGTCCCTCCGCGCCCCAATCGGTCCGATAAAAGTGGCCCTCCCGATGATAACCATACTCCTCGAGAAGGGAATCAAACCCCTCCGTGATCACCCGATATCCATCCTTGCAGGAAGGATTGTCGTAGTAGTGGGAATTCTGCCAGGTATCAGCCGAAAACAGAGTCTCATCCTTCGTCCAGTCAGCCGGATAAAAATCCCAGGCGTGACGCACGTAACCCAAGCGTTCATTAAAGGTGCGTCCCGTGTATTCTTCGATCCACGGAAGAACCGTCGCTTCCTTTCCAAGTGGTGAAAGACATGCGTTACAAGTCTGCTGAGCCCTGCCGAGCGGCGATACGTAGTAGGCCGACACTTGTGGATCGATCTTACTGATCCACTTGGCAAGACACGCCGCCTCTCTCTCCCCTTTTTCGGTCAGTGAATCCTTTGAATAATCAGGTTCTCCGTGACGGATCAAAATGATTTTCATTTGTCTATGTTCCTTTCTGTATTCGATGGCTTCATCAATGCAATGTTTTAAGAATTATTATCAATTCTTCCTCGAACTTAGAATCAGGCATAATTCGCCGCTCGCAATGGTTCATCCCACGTAACCTTTCCATCGTGCTCTGCTGCAAGCCCATCAATCACATCCTTAAAAGTCCCACTTTCCAAGAATTCCTTTTCCCTTTTCTTTGACCGCCGTCCCGTTGCGTGATACAGTTCCTTTACAAAGCATGCGTCGTATGATACTGCGTAGTCTTCCTCGTCGCGATGCGGGAAAAAAGTAACTGACGCTTCGTAAGTAATCATTCCGGCATTAGAATCGGAAATCAAGGCAACCAGCGCAGCCCTGCGCCGTATTCCGTTATACGTGCAATCCGCGGCAAAGTATTGTTCATAAACATTGATTGTAGCCATGTCTAATCCCCCTTTATACAATTCAACTAACAAAAAAATTATATCAAAGTTAGGAACAAGGGTCAACAAACAGCCCCCCATTCCATACAATAAAAAAATCGACCGGCACTGCGTCTATGCCGGTCGATTTCTAATGATATAGCTACGCCATCACGTTATACGTAATACGTGATTTAGGTGTAAATTCCGTTCCAATAACGTTCGAAGATGATTTCCCCCGTCTTTGCATCCACGTCTACCGTGCTATATCTGTTGATTGTAAAGCGGTAGTAAAGGGTACCCGTTGAATCAACTGCGAGAAGGTAGGTGCCCGTTATTTCGTCCGCGCTCTGTCTGACCTTATCAGATTGCGAAGCCCTCTCATAGACTTTCTCAAAAACGTCTTCTGCCGGGATCAGACCATTCTTGCTGAATTCGGTCCGTCTGAACTTGGAATAATCAATGCTCCATGCATTGCTTTTTGTTTCATCAACATACCAGCAGGTCATGTCAGCGGAATCATAAGTAACACCGTCATTCATCATCTTGCCAAAGAAGCGGAATTCGCCCTTCTGTTCTGCTTCGCCTATGCCGGTCACGTACACGTCATCGTGAAGATCCTTATCAGCTTTTTCAAGCTGTGAGATCATGTAATCCTTAAATTTCTCATTGCGACCGCCGTTTCCTCCAATTCCGGGGTTTCGGTTACTTTAGAAGTCGTCACGATCTCTGATTCTGTTTTGATCTCAGAACTCATGGATTCTGAGCTCTTTGGTCCTGGTTTCCCGCAGGCAGTAGCGCCCGTCAGAACAAGTGCTGCAAGAAATAAAGTGAATGACGTCTTTGTTTTGATTTTCATGGAAGTCTCCCTTCAAGTTGCTTTTCTTGTCGTTTATAGTTACAGAACGTGAAATCCTTCTCTGACACTATAGACGGTTTTTGCAACGAAAAGTTTCATCCATTTATAACGAATAAAAAGAATAATGCAGGATCAGGCAGTCATCTAGTATGACATACTCCCTCCAGGTGCCGCCCCATTCTTCCCCCTCACTGGTGTAGGTGGTGACAATCTGTATGCCGGACGGCGTATCGTAAAGACTCCACTTCACTTGATGGCCGTATATGGTTCCCGTTCCTTCTTTTGCCAGCTTTCGTCCGTTCAAAAGATCTTTTCCGTCTGCCGTTTTCAACATCGTTATTGTCATGTCGCCGTCATTACTTTCGTAGGCTTCCTCAACTTCGATTAGGCATGGCGTCTGGCTTCCATTCAAGTAATAGGCTTCAAAAAGCTCTGCAACGTCATAACCCTCCTCCGTGACCGAACGACGCGTCGTGGCTGTCGTAACCACGCACTCCTTTTGTTTGCCCGGGATTCCGATCATCTCGCGAAGGGCATTGACTTTCAAATCGTCTGATCCAATCCACCAGAATCCTCCGTAGATCTCGTCTGCCTTATAATCGAATTCTTCGGATTCGTCCACTGGATCATACGTGGTAATGACCTGCCCGTCCGACAAGAGACGGAGCCTGATCCGATATCCGTAAAGTTCCTTCTTCTTGTCTACGCCGTCAACAGAAAATTCCTTTCCATAGTTCGTTTCCTTTGTTTTATAGGTCGGCGGGCATCCATAGAATGCCACCTCATAGACTTCCACTACGTTATGCGCATCCGCCTGGATCGCCGTGAGCAGATTGTATTTACAAACCGGTTCATACTGATAAGACGCCTGGAGCTCCTTGCGTAACAGTTCCTTGCGCTCGTCAAACAGCTTCTTATTCTCATCCAAATACTCTTGGACGGGTTTTCTTAGAACGTAAGTAGCCGCGCTGAAGTAACGCTCATGACAAAGGTCATAAACCATCACGGAATCTGCAGGAACGTCATTCTGAAGCGGGGACTGTTTCCAGGTAAAATAATAGTATGTATAAAAAAATTCTCCATACGCGCAATACTGCGTTCCGTCAGCATCCGCTATCGGTCCGTAAAGCCTGTCCCCCATGACGTTTTTGATCTCTGAATACTTCATGTTTGTGTTGAGATTATTGCCAATGCCAGCTTTGAGTTTCTTATCATTGTGAATAATTAAGGAACGTATGTCCCGGGAAGGCTCAAAGGTCTTACCACTATTGTCAAATCCAAAATAGACCTTATCGTCAAACGTAAACCCGCCATTCGCTTCGTTTTCATGTTCAGGCCCCCAGTAATCATACCTGTACGGGCGATCAAATGCCGTTATCACCTGGGATGCAGGCTTTCTTAAATACTCCATAAGGTCTCCATATTCGATGGAATCCTTAGACAACTCAGGCGCCGGCGTCACCGTTGCTTCAGGCGTCGCCGTTACTTCAGGCGTTGACGTTACTTCAGGCGTCGCCGTTACTTCTGGCGTCGCCGTTACTTCTGGCGTCGCCGTTACTTCTGGCGTCGCCGTT
>JAFZNO010000122.1 GCA_017552985.1 Lachnospiraceae bacterium | reverse complement strand
CAGGCCTGCAGATCCCATCTTTTCATAACGCAGCACCCAATTGCGACCCGGGTGATAGGCGCAGTTGTGCTTCACTGCCGTTTCACCAGAGTTCTTAGCCTTGGCAAGGCCATCCTCTACAATTTCGAGGCGTTCCTCCGGTGTCGTCTGTCTGGCTTTTCTCATGTAGCTACCTCCTCCGCTTGTGCGTGATTGGATCTCTCCATGAGTATTATACACCTTTATCCAGTTAATGAGCTGTGATTTTGAGCGCAGGCCAAAACGTTCTGCGACCTGTTGTTGTGAACCTTCTCCACTCAGATATGCAGTGATTGCCGCCATCTTTAATTCTTTTGGATAGGCTTTATTGTGCTGTTGATCCAGCAATCCGGCAGGACCCTCATTACGGTAAATGCTTACCCACTTAAAAATAGCCATTTCGCTTGCTAAGCCTGCGATCCTCGCAGCTTCACATACCCCGATTTCTCCTTTCAGGTATCGTTCAACAAGCTCCACCTTTAATGCAGGTTCAATCTTACTCTTTCTTGACATAGAAATACCCCCAAGTAGGTTTTATATTTCAATGTCCTACTTGGGGGTAGCATATCAGTCAGGACAGACCCTCTCTTTTTGTGTCAGCAGACACGTTGGATTACTTCGCTCCCACGAACGCCTTCGCGGAATCGCCGTAGCGCATCATCGCGTGCAAAAGCTCCGGCAGGTTCTCAACCGTGCTGTTTGACTGCGAAGCCGCATAGGACTCGATGCTGTAGCACATCGTGTTGCTGACTGCCTTTGAGCCCTGCATCACCGTGGCGTAAACCGTCTTTCGCATCTGGCCAGCGTTCAGTCCGCCAAAGGTCACGTAATACCTGCCGTTTGCATCTATCCACAAAGGATTCGGCGTTAGCTCTGCAAGCACCCCATTCTCGTCGCTGATGACCACTTTGAGTCCCGTCAGATCCTCAGCCGTGAATTTAAACTGAATGTTTACCGCGGCTTCCAGGTACAACGCCGCCGTCACGATCGTGGCTTTCCTGTCGGAGTCTGCCACCGTATCAAAGTTTACGTCCTTCACGTTGTTGTAATTCATTGGAATGGTCACGTCCGTGCCCATCGCCAGCTGTTCCTCCGAAAGAAACTGGCCTGCAAGTACGCCCACGTTATTCTTGTACGTCTGTGCTGCATCGCCGTAGCGCAGCATGTCCACCAAAAGTCTTCTGAACGGAGCCCACTCCTCCGTCTGATAGGTCTCCTTGTTTAGCATGTTGTAACAGTAATCCGTCACGGAATAGGTAAATGCTTCTCCCATGACGTCACGTCCCGACGCATCCAGTGCCCGAGGTATCACCCTTACCGACTCATTCATCATGTGCGGCGCCACGCGGTACGTAAAGATAAGATACTCCCCATCCTCTTTAGGCGAAGTGATCTTGCTCATCTCTCCGTCTTGCTCCGCAAGAAGGTAAGGATCATGATAGTTCCCCTCAATGACTGTCTTTTTAACCTTGAAGTCAATGGAAATGGTGTCATATAAGGTAAGCGATTTCGTCGCGATCACGTAATTTGGATCCTTGATCTTTTTCGTCCAAACTAACGTTACGGAAGTCTCGGAATCCTTAGGCAGACTCAAGACCTCCTCACCCGTACTCTCAACCTGCCACGTGCCGCTCCCAGTCGGCAACGCGCAATTCAACGTCAGATTTTTCGGCGTTCGGATCGTTTGAAGCGTTCCGGCGGGAAGAGCCAAAAACCAATTCACGTTCTTTGCGGCACTCAGGTCAAAATTACTCAGATCCAAACTCTTCAAGCTGTTACAGCCATAGAACATAAAGGCCGCCGTCGTTACGTTTGAAGTATTAAAATGACTGACGTCCAGACTCTCCAGTGAAGAACAGCCGTAGAACATGCTGATCATGCTCGTCGCACTTGAAGTATCGAAATGGGATACGTCCAGACTCACCAGGCTTCTGCACTCCTGGAACATGTTTCCCATGTTTTTCATCTTCGAGGTGTCAAATTTGCTTACGTCAAGACTAGTAAGCTCACAGCATCCCCCAAACATGTTAGAAGCGCTTATAACGCTTGCAGTGCTCATGTCACCCAGTTTCAGCGTCTTCAGGTTACTGATCACTATCTCATTATCTTCGTCATCATAGCTGTACCGGGAACACATAAACGCATTATCCATGTATTGAACCTTGGAGGTATCAAGCATGCTGACGTCCAGACTGGTGAGACTGGAACAGCCCTTAAACATAAGGCTCATGCCTATCAATTGCGGGGTTTGAAAACTGCTTAAGTCCAGACTTTTCAAGCTGGAGCATCCGTCGAACATATAGTTCATGGTGGTTACCTTTTTCGTATCCAGCCCGCTCAGGTTCACGCTCTCCAGGGAAGTGCAGTTTTGAAACATGTTATCCATGCGCATAATGCCTTCCGTGTTAAATCTGCTCAGATCAGCGGTCCTCAGTTTCGTACAATTCTTAAAAAGACCAGTCAGCGCCGTTCCGTAAATCTTCTTAGCTTTTAACGTTGCCGTCTCAAGATTTTCAAAACCTGCAAAATAGTCTGCCGTGGCAGAAAACAGCGTAACGTCCACGTCAATGCTTTTTACCTTATCTTTTTGCTCATACAGCGCCGTCAGGGGCATGCCATCCTGCCCGTCCCTAATTGTCAGCTTCCCATCGTCATCCAGCTTCCAGTTGATCTTTGCCACGGCGCCCGGATCATGATATTCATGTATGTAATAGCTCTTGATCTGAAGGGAATCCACGTCGATCGGATCCACGAACGTAGTCGCATTCAGCGTTGCCGTCCAAGTGATTTCGTTGCCGTTTATGGAATGAGAACAACTCACTCCGCGCCAGGTGCCGTCACCACAGTCGATCAGGATCGTGTAGTTCATGTCATCCATCGTGAAGGATCCCACCTCGTTATTCGGCGTATGACAATAAACTTCATAATTGTGCTTGTCGTCAGAAAAATCTACCTGCCAAAACGCGTGTGAAAAACCTCCCTCCATGACGTACTCTTCCTTGAGTCCGTCCGTGACCAACGTTATCTCCACGGAACGTTCCGTCACGTTATGGCGCACCTCCCTCAAAGGAGCGCTCGCATTATTTTTGTCAGGCACCATGATGCTCTGCGCTGCCGCAGCTGAAAGAGGAGCCGCCGCGATCACCAAGCAAAAACAGAAAACCATCGCAAGTAAAAGTTTTTTGCCTTCCCTTAAAACCATGTTTTTTCCCTCCCGGTCCCGTAAAATAAAATGAAACTAATCATACGCCTTTCATTCGTCAACGTCTCTGCAACTTCTCACGTCATAATATCCATGATATAGTTTTTCAATCTCTAAATCAATAGGCGTTTTTTATCTTCTTCATTTTATTTTCCGTCCTGCATGATGCGGGAATGCACCTTTGGGCATGCGTTTTATTGAACCACCAGTCGATAGTATCCTCCAGGCTCACGTTTAAATTCCGCAAAAAATGGAAAAGCAGCGCCGTCTCCCGCGCGCTCAGGACAAGGCTTCCTCATCTTCTGCATAAAGTATTCTCAAACCCTTTCCTCCTTTCACTCACGGGCTGCGCAGTTTTTTTGTGCTTGCCGCGTTTCTCCGTTCCCCTCCTCGATGGTACCATCATATTACTTGAACCTAAAACTGACCTTAAAGAACAAAAATAGGTCAAAAATAAGTCAGGGGAACATGTCTAATGACACGTCCCCCTGACCTTTTCTTTTTTAGCAGTCTCGTTCCTGCAATACTTTACTGACCCAGCATTTCCGCAACGGCCTTCGCGGAATCACCGTAGCGCATCATCGCGTGAAGGAGCTCCGGCAGGTTTGCCACCGTGCTGTTCGACTGTGCCGCCGCGTAGGACTCGATGCTGTACTGCATCGTGTTGCTGACCTTCTTCGTGCCCTGCATCACCGTGGCGTATACCGTCTTTCTCATCTGGCCCGCGTTCAGCTTGCCAAAGGTCACGTAATAGCGGCCATTGGAATCCTTCTTGGAAGGATCCGGCGTCAGCGTCTCAAGCACGTTCTCGCCGTCCGTGACTACCACCTTCAGCCCCGTCAGGTCATCTGCCGTAAATTTGAACTGTATGTTCACCGACGCCTCAAGGTACAGCGCCGCTGTTACGATCTTGGCCTTCTCGTCTGAGGCGTTCACGGTCTCGAAGTTCACGTCCTTCACGTTGTTGTAAACCATGGTCACGGACGTATTCGTTCCCATCGCCCGCTGGGCGCTGGTCAGCTTCCAGCTTGGCAGCTCCGTGGTCTTGTATCCCACGTACTTTTGTGCCGCGTCGCCGTAGAGCAAAATGTCCACCAGAAGCCTTCTGAAGGGTGCCCAGGCGTCGGTCTGGTAGGTATCCTTGCCCAGCATGTTGTAGCAGTAGTCCGTCACGGAATAATCGACGGAAACTCCCGTTACGTCCTCCCCGTTTGCGTTCAGCGCGTGGGGCACCGCCGTCACCACGTCACGCATGTTGTGGGGCGCCACGCGGTAGCTAAAGATCATCAGCGTTCCGTCATCGTTTGGCTCCCACTTGGTAATGATTGACTCCTCGCCGTTCTGCGTCACCACCAGGTAAGGATCTTGGTACTTGCCTTCAATCGCGGACTTTGCAACCTTGAAGTCAATGGCGATGGTGTCCTGCAGGGTAAGGGACTTCTTTGCTATCGTGAGGTTATTGTCCGTCAGGGCGGATTCGTCCACCTTCACCGTCACGTCGTCCAGGTTCAGTCTGTATTGATCGTACGTGTTGAAGTGCCGGAAGGCAAGGAACACGGTCTGTCCCGCGTAATCGCTTAAGTCGATCACGTATTCCGCATAGTCTTTCGTCGCAAGGTATTCCCCTCCCAGCATCGTGGCAGATTCCGGATTCCGGTCGCTGCTTACGTAAACGGCCATCCTTTCATTCGGCCACGAGGGATTCTGAGCCGCGATCCAGAAGGACAAAACCGCGTGCTCCGGAAGCTTCAGGGCGGGGGTAAAGGCCCAGTTGTCTGGCGTTAAGGCACGGTTACTGTAGGATGCCGACGTCAGCGTGCCAATGCCGGAACGCGCTACGTTGCCTGATTGGTTACTGTACTGATGCCATAACTCTCCGTCGTCGTCCGCTTCCACGAACTTCCAATCCTCGAGGGTCTTGCCGTCTTCAAAGTCCTCGGCGAAGGGCGTGTCCGCAGTCACGCTGATCACGCGTCCGATCTCCATTTCCCTGGGATAACTGAACAGGCTTCCGTTTGGTACAAGAACATACCCGTCCTCTCCCATCTCTCCGTTTGCGGGAGAAAGGACCTGACAGTCTTCCAGCTCTATGGGTCCCATTGCCCCTTCCGTACCCTGAACCGTAATGGCGGAGTTAAGCACGCGAATCATGCCGTCGCCCTCGTTTCGGATTCCCCACCGGCCGGATGCGGCAATCCTGGAATTCCGGATGACCATGGGTGCCTGCGCAAAGATTCCGTATCCTCCCTTTGAGGTTGCTCCCTCAAGCGTCAAAAGCCCGTTCGTTTCAATCGTGGTAAAGCCGTTGAGCTCCATGGCGTCGTCTCCGGCGCTGCTTAACTTAAGAGACTTCGTGGTCTTGATGACCAGTCCGTCCACGTAGCTTGTGATGGCGTCTTTGTATTCGCCGCTCACGTCGTTGTTTTCAACGTCCATGTTCAGCGTCAGCGTCTTCGTGATTGCGTCGTAGCTTGCCGCGCCGTTCCCAAGAATGTTTCCGGCATTCGATTCGGAAACCTGCGTTCCGCCGACCCATAATTCGTAAGTTACCGTCTCCGAATTGGGAACAAACGAGGCGCTCACGGTGACGTCGTCATCCGTCACGAGGAAGCCGTACTCGTTCCCCCCGCGCTTGAAGATCTTCGGATACTCTCCGTAGGTTGTCAGCAGGATCTCCGCCAGCTTGTATCCGTTGTTCGGCGTGACCGTCAGGACCACAATGTCACCTTTTTTGTGAATCCCTTCCTTGTTTGCCGTGATCGTGCCGTTTTCCGGATTTCCCGTCGTAACCAGATAGACGGGCTCCTCGTAAGCCCTGACGTCCACGTCATCCAGCCCGATGCCGTAGCCCCATTTGTCCAAGGCCTTGAATCCAAACTCGACGTTTACCGCCCTGGCCCCTTCCGGCAGGCGAATCACCTGTTCCGTCCATTCTTGGTGATTTTCACTCGTATGGAAGAGCTGCTTCCACTCGCCCTTGTCAACGCGGTAACATACCGTGAATTCATCAATATCGGAGCCCCACTTCCGATTGACGTACCAGAACTTCAGCACCGCGTCCTTGCTGTGACTTAAGTTCATGGCGGGCGTAACGAGCCATGCAGTCGAGCCCTTGGACTGATGCTTGATCAACGCATTTTTCTCGCCGGAATGAGCTCCCGTCTCAGTTTTTTGATCTCCCGTTCCCACGGTCCATTGGTAGTTTTCGTCGCCTTCGATCTTCCAGCCGGAAGGAATCACTCCTCCTTCAAAACCTTCCTCTAACCGGGCGGGCATGGTCGGAATGGTCTTCCACTGTGCGTACAGCTTTATGTTCCGCGTGACCGTAAAGGTCTGCGCCGGATGATACTTGGTTCCGCTGCCGTCCGCCTTCGTGTTCCAGGAATCGAATATCTTCCCTTCAGGCGCCGTAAAAAGGTTGGGCATGACGGTGGCCTTGTCGCTCATCTGGTAAGGGCTGCTTAAGTCTACCGTTTCGCCGCTGCCGCCGTTCGCGTCATAAGTCACGGAACATGACGTGACCGCCGTTCCAACGCCGGTCAGCAAGATCTGATCCAGCCAAATGCCATTTCCCATCCCGTCATTTGCCTTAAATGCAAATTCCACGTTCGCCGCCTTGGCTTCCTCCGGTAAATAGACGCTTTCCGTCTCTCCGTTACCTACCGCATTTTTCTGATACAGAACCTGCCACGTGCCGCCGTCAACGCGGTAGCATACGCTCAGTTTATCCGTGAATGAGCTATTATACTTGATTTTCACCATAAAACTTAATCTGGCAGGCCCGGAAACGTTGCTCAGGTCGAGCGTCGGCGTGATCAGCCACGAATCCTTCCCCTGAGTCGCAGACGTTGTCGAAAAAACGTATGCGTCATAATTTCCCTCCAGAGGATCTCCGTTAGTCACAACCCACTCGTACCTATCGTCGTCGTTTTCAACGGACCAGCCCTCCGGAATCGTTCCTCCTTCAAATCCTTCCTCCAGGAACGTAACAAAATCCGAAGAATTCACCCACTGGGCGTAAAGAACTACGTCTTCGTTCATTTGGATGGCTTCACCGGGAACATACGCCGTACCGCTGCCGTCCGCCTTGGTGTTCCACCCCGTGAACGTCTTCCCTGAGGGCGCGGTAAATCCGCAGGATAAAACCGTCACCGACTTTCCGGCAATATAAGGACTCATGGGATCCGTCATATCACCGCTGCCGCCGTTCGCGTCATAAGATACGGACAATAGTTCGGAGCCGTCTCCCTTCACCAGCACGTCTTCCAGGGCAAGCACAAACATGTCCGTTACGTTATAATGGCGGAAACCAATATAGACTGTCTGGCCTGCATAAGCGCTAAGATCCACGGTGTATTGTTCATATGCCGGAGCGGCAGTATAGTCTCCGCCCACTTTCGTCATGCTCTCCACGTTCGCGCCCGTGCCAACGTAAACTGCCATGATTTCGGCAGCGTAATCGGGATCCACTCCCTTGATCCAAAAAGATACCGTTGCGTTCTCCCGAACCTGGATCGCCGGAGTAATGGCCCAGTTGTCCGGAGTGATTCCCACGCCGTCGTAAGATGCGGAACAAAGAAACCGATCTCCTGAAACCGTATAGTCGTTTCCTTGCGAGTCCTGTTTATCGCTGAAGCCATTCATATACCATCCCAGGCCGTCACCGTTCGCATCCACAAAGGTCCAACCTGAAAGATCCGTACCCTCAAAATCCTCATAGAACGTCACGTCTTCCAACGGCTGGAACGTTGCCTCCACGGTTACGTTCCCTTCGGGCATGACAAAGGTGTACGTCGTCTCATCCACCTTTATGGTCGCAACGCTCACGCTGCCCTTCTTTACGGTTAACGTTTGTAACGTATATAAGTAATTGGGCTTGACCGTCAAAGTGACTGTTTCACCGGCTCCCGCCAAATTCAAGTCCGTCTTTACGCTGCCGCCGGAAATCTCATCTGAAGTGGAGATGGTATAAATGCTCCCGTTCACCTTGCGAAGCACCACGCCATCCAGGTAAACGCCGTAGCTGTACGCCTCCAGTGCCTTGAAACCGATCTCCACGTTTGCCGCCTTGGCTTCCTCCGGAAGGAGGATCTGTTTCTCCGTCCAATCACCATGGCCCTCGCCTGCCTGGAAAAGCTTTTTCCACTCACCGCCGTTTACGCGGTAATAGGTTTCAAAATCAAACCAGGCATCATTGTAGCTCGGATTACAATACCAGAAGCTGAGGATCCAGTTATTTCCCGCGCCGCTTAAGTCCATTGCAGGGGAAATAAGCCAAGACGTCCCGTCGCGATTCGTGTTAAAGATATTCATGATCGCCATCTGCTTACCGAAAGGCGACGCGATGCCATAATTAAGATCCTTTCCCGTGAACCACTGGTTTTCTTCATTGTCAGCGATGACCGTCCAGCCTCCGGGAAGGCCTGTCGCCTCAAAACTTTCATTTAGTCCGGAAGATCCATCAAACCACTGTGCATACAGCGTCACGTTGCCTGCGATCTCAAAGTCGTTGCCCGGATAATATGTGGTTCCGCTGCCGTCCGCCTTGGTGTTCCATCCCGTGAAAAATTTATGAGCCGGCACGGAAAAACCATTAGGTAAGACGGTAACAACCTGTCCAATCAAATAGGGATTACTTTCGTCCGTCATTGTTCCCGTGCCGCCGTTCGCCTGGTAAGTCACTTGAAACCACTCGGAAGAAACGAATTCCAATGAAACGTCATCCACGCAGACGCCGTTACCATTATGGTTCACGCTCTTAAAAGCAATCTCCAGGTTCGCCGTTTTCACGTCCGCCGGCAACGCTAATACCTGCTTTGTCCAATCCGCGTGAGCGGATTCCGTCATGAACAGTTCCTGCCATTCGCCGCCGTTTACGCGCCAGCAAACGCCAAGATCGTCAAATCGTCCATCTTGGTCTGGCGAATTACCGTACCAAAAGCTAAGCCTGGGGACTCCGGTAACGTTTCTGAGATCAAACATTGGCATGATCAGCCACGCCGTCTGACCATCTCCCGACCTGTACGGGCTATAGGCGGCTCCGCTGCCGGAATGTTTTACGTTGGTAGAGATTATCCATTCATAGCCCACGTCACTTTTTTCCTGCCTCCAGCCTTCCGGAATGCCTGCCGTCCCGTCAAATCCCTCTTCCAAACCGTTAGTCAGCTGTTGCGCCCACTTCGCGTAAAGCGTTACGTCTCCCGTGATTACAAAAGAGTCGCCGGGTTCATACTTTGTTCCGCTGCCGTCCGCTTCCGTGTTCCAAGACAGGAAATACTTTTCGGGAGGTGTCGTAAATCCGTTAGGCAACACGGTAACCGTCGACTCTTCCCCGTAGGGGCTACCCAGATCCGTTACCGTACCGGTACCGCCGTTCGCATAATAAGTTACCGTATACATAGGTATCTCACTCGCGGTCTCCAGCAAAACGTCATCCAAATAGAGGCCATAGGCATTATGATTCACACACTTGAAGCTGATCTCAACATTTGCCTTTTTTGCGTTTTCCGGCAAATACAGTACCTGTTTCGTCCAGTCAGCGTGACCGGATTCCGTTTTGGACAGCTCCTGCCATTCGCCGCCGTCTACGCGCCAACATACGCTCAGCTCCTCAAATAAGCCATTCCATGGAGTGTTCCTATACCAAAAGCTGAGCTTAAGAATTCCGGTAATGCCGCTGAAATCAAACGCCGGCGTAATAAGCCACGTCGTCTGACCATTTCCGTTCACATAACCTCTTTTGGCTGACTTACTGCCGGAATGATAATTACTAGCAACAATACTCCATTCGTAGCCCTCCGTATCGGTCTCCACCGTCCATCCCTCGGGGATGCCATCCCCTTCAAACCCTTCAGAGAATCCCGTACTGGAAAGGCTTAAGGATTTGGGCGCGCCGAAACTGCGCAACCTGGGACTGCTTCCGACCTCCGTCATGATATCGCTTCCGTCTTCTGCTTCGCCACCTTCTGCCTCGCCTGCGTCAACTGCATCTACTCCACCTGCTTCTTCGGCACCCTCCGCTTCGCCCGCGTCAGCTGTGTCAACACCGTCTTCTGCATTGGCACCATCTGCCTGGTCTGCGTCAGCTGCTTCAACGCCGTCTGCATCCGCTCCGTCTTCTGCGTCAGCACCATCTGCCTGGTCTGCGTCAGCCGCTTCGACGCCGTCTGCATCCGCTCCGTCTTCTGCATCAGCACCACCTGCTTGATCTGCGTCAGCCGCATCCGCTCCGTCTTCCGCGTCAACACCATCTGCTTCACCTGCATCAGCCGCTTCAACACCGCCTGCTTCGCCCGCATCGGCTGCACCCACGCCTTCTTTCACGTAGGCATCATCCACCTCGCCCGCGTCAGCTGCGTCCTCCGCTACGACACTGCCTGCCTCGCCTGCCTCCACCGCGTCTTCCACGATTTCAACCGTTCCGGCAACCGGCGCTGAAATCACGCTCTCTTCTCCCGCCATTTCCAATCCTGCGGCCAAGACGTCCGTGCTTGCAACGGTGAACGTCAAGGTAAATGCCAACAGCATTGCCAACAGCCTGCGCATCTTTCGTTTCATGATCTTCGACTCCCCCTTTTCATCGTTTTCATTTGATTCTGCTACGATACAAGGAATATAAAATATTCTATTTTCCATTTTATCGTTTTTCCTGCCACCAATCAATACACAAAATGGCCGTTTCTGTACGTTTTCACCTCACGGGGACGTGTCTGCTGACACAAAAAGAGGTCCGCCCCGTCAGGGCAGACCCCTCTTTCCGCTTTGCTATTTTACATTCTTCCACCACGCCTCCGTAACGCGTTATTGGCCCAGCATTTCGGCAACGTCCTTCGCGGAATCACCGTAGCGCATCATCGCGTGCAAAAGCTCCGGCAGGTTTGCCACCGTGCTGTTCGACTGCGATGCCGCATAGGACTCGATACTGTAGCGCATCGTGTTGCTGACTGCCTTCGAGCCCTGCATCACCGTCGCGTAAACGGTCTTGCGCATCTCGCCTGCGTTAAGGTCGCCATAGGTCACGTAATACCGGCCGTTCGCATCCTTCTGCGAAGGATCAGGCGTTAGCTCCGTAGAAATGCCATCGGAGTCGCGGATCAACACCGTAAGCCCGGTCAGGTCGTCCGCAGTAAACTTAAACTGGATGTTCACCGCCGCCTCCAGATACAGCGCGGCCGTCTTGATCTCCGCCTTTCTGTCGGACTCTCCTACCATCTCATAGTTTACTTCCTTCACGTTATTATATACCATTAGCACGCTTACGTCCGTTCCCATCGCGCGTTGCTCGCTTGTCAGGTTCCGGCTGGGAAGCTCGTCTACTCTGTAATTTGTATACTTTTGAGCCGCGTCGCCGTAAAGCAAAATATCCACGAGAAGCCTTCTAAACGGCTCCCACTGCTCGGTCTGATACGTTTCCTTACCGAGCATATTGTAGCAATAGTCTGCCACGGAATAAATCATCTCCGCACCCATCACTTCCTTACCGTCCGCATTCAGCGCGCACGGCACGGCCGTCACGGCATCGCCCAGCTTGTGCGGCGCCACGCGATAGCTGAATACGTAGAGCTGATTCTTTGCATCTGTCTCGTAGGAGGTCAACTTCGCCACGTCGCTGTTTTGCGTTACCTGAAGATAAGGATCGTGGTACTCTCCGTTGATCGCAGAAAACGGCACCTTGAATTCAATGGTGATGGCATCATACAGCGTCAGTGACTTCTTTGCGATTACCAGGTTTTCATCATGCAGGTCTGCCTCTTTCCAAACCGCCTTCACCGTCACGGCCTGCGTTACGACAAATTCGTCTCCTGCGGCATAATTTGCTCCCTGCGAATTCCAGCTGTCATACACGTACCAACAGTCAAATTGCATGCCGTCAGGTGCCGTAAATCCGCATTCCGGCAACTGGCACGCACGATTCATGCCTATCATCACGGGCTCCATGCTGCCACTTCCGCCATTAGCGTCGAAGCTGACTTCATAAAGCTTCGCCGTGTATGCAACCAGCGTCAGATTGTCTTCCACCGGCGTATTAAAATCAAATGCCACTTCCTGGTTGTCCTTGTATGCCCAGTGATCAAACATCCATCCGTTTGTCGTCTGAGGATCCGCGGGCTTCGTCACCCGATTCCCGATCTTTACGACCTGCAGCGTGGGCGCTTCACCCGTGCAATAAGGATCCAGCTCAAACCGGACAATACACTCATCCGGACCCAAAACCATAAACGGCTCGCTGGTAATGCTCTTTGAACCAAACGTCATGACAACGTATGCCATTTTCCCTGAATCCGCAGAAGTGAATTTTACCTCATGGTTTTGCCCAGTCGTCTCATTGTGCACCGTTGTCTTATAAAACTTTCCGTCCAGATACCACTTACACAGAATGGAGGCGGGATCTTCCTCGTAAGCCTCAACGTAAGCGTCTCCGTCCACAAACAGACTCTGCGCACGGTAATACATGCTTCCGTCATCCACAAAGTACGTGATCTCCTGGGTTATGTCATCCTTTTTGGATTCCACAAGTAAATCCAGATTCTCTTGCTCCGCAACGTAGCGGATCGTAATCCTCAGGCTGCCGTCAGAACGCTTGGCTACCCGATACCACGACCCCTGATTCACGGACTCCGTCAAATAATTCAGATAAGCCTCCGTTCCATATCTTTGAACCTTTACGTAATCTGCGATGGCCTGTACGTCATCGCCTTCAGGGAAGGCAAACCGGAATCCATCATTTGGCACAACGTCCAATTCCGCAATATATGCCTTGCCCTTCTGAACAGTTGACTCAGAACTGTCAAATACGAGCTGTGTCCACTTCGGCTTAGCATAGGTACTCGTAACAACGTGAAACTTCGCGTCCCAATCAAGAGCATAACTAACCTTAGGCGGATCTAGGGGATTAAACTCATCTCCCACGATCAATTCTTCAAACATCACGTCCACAAGCGGAACTTCATGGATCCTGGGAACGAAATAAATCGTTACCAACCAGCTCTGGTTCCTCAGGCCGGGCTCCGACGTTCCTTCCACCTTCCAATTGACGTAGGCATCACCGCTCATGGCGCCATTTTCGGGATAACGAACCTCAATCCCCGTGAGTCCTCCCCTCATCTTCAAAAACGCTGCCTTGTCCGCGGAACTCTCCAAAGCAGGGAATGCATAACCTTCGTCCGCAGTCAGCCGGAAGGTTGCAGCATAAAGCTTCCCCTCCTCCACCTTACCGTTTTGATTCACTCCCGTGCCCGATCCTTTTGTGCTCCAGGCGCTCGTCACGCTAAGCCTGTAATGTCCGCCGTCATCCGTAGCCTTTGCCATGTCCAGATAAGAACTGGGGTCATTTGGCTTAAACGGATCCCCGACGATCAATTCGGCAAATATAAGCGACACGCCCTTCAATTCTTCCTTCCACTTTGCGTGAATGGTAACGTTTTCGTCCACCGGCATGGGGAACTCAACGGGCGTCCCAAAGCTCTCGTCATAATACCAGCCGGCAAACTGCCACCCTTCAACGTCCTCACTGAATTGCTCCTCAAGGGTCTTCCCGATAATGATTTCCTGCGTCACGTTTTCCCTGTGTCCGCCAAAATCATACGTCACCTTGGCTCTAGGCGCTGCAACGATGGTAACTTTATTGCTTATAAGGATCTGATCATCATAATAAGCCTTTGCATAAATGGTCTTTCCAACGAGACTCGCATCAAGGTCAAGTCTTACCTGATTTGCACCGCCGATGGGTTTTCCGTCCGCAAACCACTGATAACTGTCTCTGCCTTCCAACACTGCCCGCCTGAATGCTTCGCCGTTCTCAAACGTATCTAATTCCAGGTATTTCTCCTCCAGGGGCGTACTGTCGTACGTATACGGTATCGTTTCCGTGATCAGGCAGACGCCTCGGTCAATGCTGAATTCCGCATCATCGAGTTTATAAAGATAATAACCTGCGTGACTTTCATCTCTGGTGCCATGCTTATATGCAGCATTGATATGAAAGCAACTATTCTCCCGAACGTCGAGATCCTCCAGAGGATTTCCGTCAGCGTACAAAATCATAAGATCCGAGTTTTCCCCGAGATCCAACTCCCCAAGCTGATTGTTTGCCACGCTTAAGTACTCCAGCCCGCTCCTCGGAAGCAAAAGGCTTGTCAGCTTATTGCCATCCAGACTCACGTTCTTAAGGTATTTTTTGTCCGAAAGATCCAGGCTCGTCAGCTTATTATTTCTGCAATTCAATTCAGCAACAAATTCCAGATACTGGATGCCATCAAGGTTCGCGATTCCCTTCCCGTCAAGCTCCAGAAGGGTAATGCTACTAATTTCCTTAGTGCTTAAGGTTCCGCTTCCGTCCCTGTCATAAGTTCCGCTCAGGTAGTTCCGGAAGGTCTTGTCCGGGAAAAAGGCAGCATTCAATGGGAGCTCCGAATCGATTCCTTCGGGAACGTAAACGCTGGCGTCCATCGTGAGGTAGCATACTATACTACCATCTTCCGTTTCCACGATTCCTGCGTAATCAAGCACTCCGCCCGTTTCTTCGGGATTTACCGTCTTTACCAGCTCTGCCAGCAACGGACTCTCTTCCAGGTTCAGCCATTCAATTCTGTTGCCCTGGCACTGAAGAAGCGTGAGGTTCACCAAACCGGTCAGATCCAGCTTTGTTAAGTAGCGATTATTATAGCATAAAAGCGTATCCAGTTTTTCCAATCCCGCAGCGGTAAGCGATTGCAAGCAATTATCATAACACAACACCATCTCCAGTTCCTTACAGCCACTCAGATTCAATTCCGTCAGCGCATAATTGCATTCTGCCCACAGAGTCTTAAGTGCCGAACAATCGCCACAATCCAAGCTTTTCACGCCAGTTTCCACTAGGGTCAATTCCTCTAAATGACTGCAGCCGCTTAAGTTAATGCTCTTAATGGATTTACTGTAAGCCACGGTAATACCCTGCAACAGCGAATTGCCTGACAGATCCAACGACTCCACGCCACCATAACAATCACTCACGTATAAACGGCTTAATTTTGGATATTGCGTTGGTTTCAAAGAAGAAGACGCGTGGGAAAGGTGATATAACTCCAAGGATTCCACTTGATCTGCCTTAATGCCTGTCAAACTAGAAATCTTCGAATTATTAACAGATAATTTTTTTATCGTCGGAGCATTTATCATCGGATTATCATTTGGCATGTTAACTCCGCCCACCGAAACGTATTCCAACTTTGTGTTGTTGCTAAAATCCAAGGCACATAAAGGATACTTCCAATCAAAATAAACAGAGAATTTCTTCAGCTCAGTAAACCATTCAATGCCGGTAAAGTCACTGATCCATTCTCCGAATTCTGGATTCCGTTCCGCATCAAAACGGATTTCTTCCGCATTATCTATCTCGTTTGCATCCAGCTTTCCGTCGCCATTCTCATCAAACGTAGCTTTGACGTAGTTCCTGAACGCTTCATCAGGAAACGTCGTTTCATTGATCACCGTGACGATTGCAGGATTACTTCCCGTCAACGCAGTACTTTGATCAACGTACAAGAGCTTGTCCCCTTCGGAGAGATCATAACGGACGATACTCATCCCATCCTGCTGCACAACGCTCTTCGTGCCCTCCTTAACGGTCTTGAATAACTCCGGACACTTCCGTACGTCCAAAGCAGCGATCTGATTTCCATAGCACTTCAGGGAATACAAGGCCGTATTTTGACTTACGTCCAGCGTCGTCAGATGGTTTTGAGCCAAATTCAGCTTTTCAAGATACGGATTATTGCCAAGATCCACCTCTGTCAGACGATTCCCGAATGCTTCCAAGCTGACTAAACCTCTAAAAAACTGAATGCCCTTCAGGGATGCAATATTTTTACGGTTTACGTTCATAACCTCGATTCCCGCAAGTTCGGAAGAATCCAGCCATCCGTCCCCGTCGGTGTCTAGATTATTCAAGACATGGCTTCGGAAAGAAGAATCCGGGAATTGCTCCGCATCGATCTTCACCACTCTCTTTAGACGTACGGAGCTAACGTCAAAGCGTACTTCTGTTTCGTAACCTATCCGATAGACAACACGCCCGGTGGAGTTCGGTTTCTCCGAATCGTATTCATACAAGGCGCGCCGTATTATCGGGCAATTCTCCACGTCTACCTCCATGATGCCTTCTTGAGGGTAGCACGCAAGCCACTTCAGGTCTTCACTGTTTAGCTTAATGCTGTTAACCTTCACGTCCAGCAAATATAAGGATGACAGTTTCGTGTTTTTCGTTAAATCCAGTGAAGTGATCGGATTGGAACTGCAATCGAGATAATAAAGCTCCTTATTTTGTCTAACGTCAAGCCCGGTCAATTGATTCTTGCTGCAACTCAGCCTTCTCAGATCCGGCAGCATGCTTACGTCCAAGCTGGTTAGCCCACACTTAGAATACACCGCTAAGTCCTTCAGCTTTACGTTTGCGCGTAAATCAATGCTCTCAAAGTTACCCTGAATTCGCAGGGTTACAAGCTTCGTATTTTTCGACAAATCGATTTCGGTCAGATTTGTTTTATCACAGTAAAGATAAGCCAAATTGAGACAGTTCGTCACGTCCAGCTCCGACAATTCTGATTCACCACAGTCAAGATACTGCAGCTCGGGCGCTTTCGTCACGTCCAATTGCTTAAGCTTGCAGGGATAAATCGTCAAACGCTTAAGGTTGGGTTGATTTCCCAGAATGATTTGCTCCAGATTCTCAGTATCCAGCTTGATCTTCCCTAAGCTTTGGGTTGCGCTGAGGTCAATGCTCTTAAGCGACGGCATATATACAATTTCCAGAGTGCGCAGGGATGAAAGCTTCTCCATCCCCTTAAAATTCGTTATTTCGCCGTTGGTCCCATCGAGATAAAGACTGGTAGCCTTGCTGATCTCATAATTATCCAGAAAACCGTCCCCATTCAAATCATAACTGGATTTTAACAATACCTGGCGAAGGCCTTGGTCAGGGAAGTTAGCCGCACTGATCTCCACGCCTTCAAAGGCTACAACCTGTCCCTTGTCCACGGCAAGCTTCGCCGAGTCACTGGCATAGACGTTACACTGCCAATAACTCAGATCCAAGGTACCATTTACGTACGCATCGGTCAGCCATTCACTCACCCTTGCATTGACGTTTGTCAGATAATTCCCATAGCAATAAAGATATCGGAGATTCCTGTTGTTTCTGGAGAGAGTAAGCACCTCCATCCCGTTATTGTTACAATAGACGCGCTCAATTTGCTTATTATTCCTAAGATCCAACCTCCGAATCTGATTGTTGTCACAGGTTAGACTTTTAAGCGCCTCGTTATTCAGAAGGTTCAGCGAAGTCAGCTTGTTACCGGAGCAATAAAGATCCTCCAGATTTTCAAAATACTCGATGCCCTTCAGTGACTCCGCGTCCTGGCCGGAAAACCGGATGACCTTCACGGCCTCCAGCTCCGAAGCGCTAAGACTCCCGTTGTGATCTAAGTCAAATTGTTCGCTTACGTAAGCACGGAAACGCGCATCGGCAAAATGACTGGCATCAATTAACACGTCTCCGTCTGCCTTGACGCTTGCGCTCCAAAACAAACCCACGACCATCATCATGGCCATGGCCGCCAACTTCACAGCCCTTCGCTCCATTTTTCTTTTCATCTGAAACCTCCCCTTTAGCGCAGAAAAAGGACGAGCATGTCCTCGTCCTTTGTCCATCGTTCAAGCCTTTCTTTGAACAGTACTCTAATTCTATTATACAGAATTTTCCTCTCCGCGCAATAGACAAAATCCTGCCCTTTGTCCATTTACGCGCCACGCTTTTCCCGAATTGCGTTCTCAAAGCAGATGCATGTCTTTCTACACTTTTTTCACCAAAAGCTCCACGACAAATCCGTGATCGTTATGATACTCCATGCCGCCGCCCTGCTTTTCCATATACCACTTAACGAGATACAGCCCAAGGCCGTAGCCTTGTTTTTCCTGCGCGTCCTTCCCGCGATAAAACTTCTGCGTGATCAGAGGCAGTTCTTCCTCAGGCACGCCAGGCCCCTCATCGCGGATCGTGATCTTGATGAATTTGTTCTGCGAACCGTCCTTTCCCGGCAGGCTCTCCGTCTCCTCAAAGGAAACGTGCACGTCCGTGCCTGCATACTTATAGGAATTTCCGACCACGTTGTCGATCACCTGCTCCATGCGGAGCCTGTCCACGTAGACCAGACACTCCGGAACGTGATTCTCCAGGATTACGTTCCCATATTCCTTAAGGCTCTTGAAATAACCTTCGATCAGGCGGGAATCATATTCCTTCGGCTCCACCTTGATCTCCTGCATGTCATCCAGCGTCGCCCGGAAGACGTTCCCCACCAGCTCATGGATCGTATCCGCCTTATTTGTGATATAACTGATCTTCTCCAGATTTTCCTGGATCTCCCGGATGTTCTCCTCGATCTGATGCAGCTTCTCCCTTGTCTCCGCTGTTCCTTCCTTCCCAAATCTCTCCCCTGCCTCAGCTGCCTCTTTCTTCTCACGACCTTCATCGCACAAAGATATGTCCTCGCGTTTCGGAACCCATTCTCCCAGCGCTTCGTCAACGTCCGTCTTCCTGAGAATTGATGAAAGCTCCCTCTCCATGTTCTCCAGCTTCATCGTCAGCTTGAGGTCCATGACCTCGCAGGTCGCCTTGATCGTCGCCACGGGCGTCTTTAAGTCATGACTGAGCTCTGCCACCATTTCGCGCTTCGCCTTCTCCGCTTCCCGCTCTCTTTCCTTCGAAGCCTTCAGTTCCTCCCGCATGAGATCAAAGCTTTCCGTGAAGCTTCCGAACGCATTCCATCTGTGCATGGGAAGCCGCACGTCAAGATTTCCCTTCGCGATCTCCCCGGTGAAGTCCTCCATTTCCTTTAAGGGCTTGATCAAAAGCAGGTAAACCAAAAACAGGAACAGATAACCCAACAGCAGGATCACGCCCCAGACCGCGCATCCAAAGCTAAGCACCGCGTCACGGTTCTTTTGGAAGCTCAGGTTCGCCTGGTCCCAGACCTGCTTATAGATTTTCAGTTCCTGCGCATCATAAGAAGCAACGTTTTCCGCCGATAACGTAAGTCCCCTCCCAAAGAGGAGAATGGCGGCAAGCACTGCCAACATGAAGATCGTATAAAAAATGACAAGTTTCTTAAATGCCTTCATAGCTCAAGCATATATCCCGTTCCCCAGATGGTCTTTAGCATCTCTGGGTTGTTGGGATCCTTCTCCAATTTTTCCCGTAGCTTTCGCACGTGGACGTTCAGCGTTCCGTCGCCGTAAAAGCTGTCCCCCCACACCTCGTCAAAGAGCTGCTCCTTTGTAACTATGGTATTGCGCCGTTCATACAGCACCTTTAGCAGTGCGAATTCCTTTGCCTTTAAGGGAATGCGCTCGCCATCCCTGACGGCCGACATCGTCGCGGGATCCAGCGTCAGTTTCAGTGCTTTTTGTTGCCTTCCCGCCATTTGGTCTCGTGCCGCGTCACTTGCGCCACAACGCGTGCCCTCCGCCGCGTCACTTGCGCTACAACCCGTGCCATTCACTGCACCTCCGTTGACCGTCTGGCCCTCCAGCGCGTCTGCGGAAAGCTGCTTCATCTGTTGGACGCGCTTCAAATTAACCTTAACCTTCGCAAGCAGCACGGACAGGCTGTAGGGCTTTTTTACGTAATCATCCCCGCCAATGCTCAGCGCCACCAGCACGTCGTCATCACTCTGTCTTGCGCTGATAAACAGGATCGGCAGCTGGTACTCTTCCCGCACCCGCTTGCAAACCTCAAATCCCGAGCCGTCCCCTAAGTTGATGTCCAGCAAAATGACGTCCGCTTCATTCCGTTCCAGAAAATCAAAACAAGACGCAGCGGAAGTCACGTACTGCGTCTTAACGTCAAACATTTCAAAATACTCCGCCGTCATCTTCGCGAGTTCGGCCTCGTCATCCACGATCAAACAATCATATCGCATGTTCAAGTCCCCCATACCCTTCCATTTTACCACTTCCTCCCCGCCTTCGCAACCCTCCCCCCCCATCGAGCCACGGGGACATATCTACTGACATGTTAAAGAATCTTGCGAAACTCGGGGCTGAGGCTTGATAGTATCCCTCAGGCACGCTCGCGCCTTGCCGGATCAAGCCACGGGGACGTGTCTACTGACATGTTAATGTCTTAGACTTGCAACTCCCTCGAGGGGATGGCTTGAATAGTATCCCTCAGGCATATTTGCCAAGCGTCGGTACTTAGGTGACGTATGCGAACAGAGGCATCACTTGTGATGAATCTGTTCGCGGCACCTTAGTACCGATACGCTGCAAGTATAGCGCGAGCGTGCCTGAGGGATACTATCAAGCCTCGGCCCCGAGTGCGGTGAGATTACTAAACTTGTCAGTAGACACGTCCCCGTGGCGTAGTTTATTCTTCGGTGATCATGGTTACGGGTTTTAGGGTGCGGACTTTGAGGCCGGCGGTTGCGGAGGTGAGGATCGCAACCACGACGATCCCAACCACGGTGATCAGCACATAGATGGCGGGAACGCTAAACTGAATCTTCTTCATGGCGAAGAGTGCGAATACGACTTTGATTAGCCCGCCGCCGAGGAAAGAGGAAAAGATTCCGCCGAGGACCGCGCCCGTGAGAATCGCGGGTACGTTGGAAAGCATGATCTGCAGGCTCAGGCCGCCGCTCGTCTGCCCGATCGCCTTGCTGATGCCCATGCTGCGCCACTCCCTGGCGATCTTCGCCCTGATGACGAGAGATTCCACAAAGATCACAATGACGATCGTGATCAGCGTGACGGCGATGCAGACGATCTTTATTGCAATGACTACGCTTGCGATCGTGCTCTCCATGGTGGCGTGAAGGTCACTGTGCTGGAGCTCCAGTCCCTTTTCTTCCCCATACCTTGCGATTTCGTCCCTCAGTTCTTCGTAACTCACGCCATCCTTAGCCGTCACGTAATACTGATAAGAGGGAACCGCGTTACCGATCATGATCTTTTGGACGCCGTCAATTCTCGCGTAGATGCTTCGTCCCATTCTCTCCATTCTCTGGTGGATGCCCGTGATCACAAATTCCGCTGTCTTTCCCGCAAATTCCAATTCCACCACGTCACCCGTATTTAACCCCAGATCCTTTGCCACGCCTAGAGTTACCATGATTTCATTATCCTTTTCCGGATATCTTCCCTCCAGCAGGTTGGTATACGTGGAGTTTTTTAGGTCATCAACCGCATAGGCATAATACACGTCCTTCTTGTCTCCCGCAATGATCGTGGGCTCGAATCCAACGTTCACCAGTACGTTTGCCACGTCCGGAAGCGCCCTGAGATCATCGGAGATATCCTCCGTTCCATTGCTGACGGTTACCATGTCCGTACACATTTCCAACGCCATCAGCCTCATCAGTCCGTCCGAATTCTTTGCAAACGTCTCCACCATGCCAAATCCGACAAGGGTGGAAACCACCAGAATCGCGCTGATAAATACCATCACCAGATTTCTTCCGATCCCGCCAAAGGTATCCTTCAGGGACAATACCACGGGAACGGGCAGGGGCGTCTTGTCAAATGCGAAGAAATTCTTCTTGAAATTATGCGTGTTGATGCCGCCGCGAAGCGCATCCAATACCGTGATCTTCTTGTACGCGCGGCTGATCAAAATGCCCACCAGGCCAATGACCAGAAGGAGTCCAAGAATGGTCATGACTGCTGCCAAAGCGTTAACCGGCTGGTTCCAGCGAAGTCCCAAAACGGAGCTTACCACGTCTCCAAAGGATCCAAACGTAAGGATTGCCACGCCAACGCCCGTGATGGCTCCCACCGTTGCTACCAACAGGATCTGCAGGATCAAGGAAGCACGAAGCTCCTTTACCGTATAACCGCTCGCCTCAAGAATGCCGGTGTTTTTCATGTTCCTTTGAATGAAATTCTTGATGCTGAAGGAAATGATCACCAATGCGATCACCAGAACAAGGATTGCAAACAAAAGAATGATCGCCGAAAAGATCAGCGGTACGAACTGCGAACCACCTCGCATTATATGCCAGTTGAGGGTCATAAAGTTTGAAAAACTTGCTTCCGGATTCTTTTCACTGTATTCACTCAAATACTTCTTAAATCTGCCGGCAACGTCATTTTCCAAGTCCGCCGTCGTGTAATCCCCGGTCAAGGTGCTCTCGCTGACAATGCCCTTATTCACGTAACGTTTTGCAACGTCCAGCGGATGCGCATCCGCCAGCTCGTCCATCATCTCCTGGGACATGCATACGTAAAACACGGTAATGTTCATCGTGCAGCAAAAATAAGGATCCTCCAGATATCCCACGACGTTAAAGTCATAGACGTCATCGCCAAACTTCAGCTGCAGTACGTCTCCAATCGCAAAATTGGCCTTCTGATTATACGGGAGCAGAACGTCATTCTTCTGGTATTCCCTCTCGGGAACCTCCACCTTCATGATCCGCTTTTCCTGGGTAAAGCTTTCCACAAAGAAGCTGTAGACGGAGAATTCTTCATCGCCCTTTTTACGGTAATCCGTCATAAACTGGATCTCCGGCGTCCTCTCATAATCCACGAGGCGCGGCTCATCTTTAAATGCCCTTTCCGCGCAATCATTTTCGGCCTCGGTATCATTGTTATAAATCATGACGTGCGCGCCGTTCACCGCGTGAAACCGGTCCTCCACGACCTTGCCAATGCCCATGAGCACGGATGCGCTGTCAAAGATCAGAAACGCTGCGATAAAGGTCAGGATAAAGAAAGTAAACATGTCCCCTTTTTGCTTTTTCATATTGTTTTTTGCCATCAAGAATAATCTGTACATTTTATGCTCCTCTTACTTTCCCTTCTGATCCGCTGTCCTGGGTTTACCAACCCTGCTCCTGCAGGAAATCCTTTAATTTCCTGTGCCTCTCGGCTGCCTTCGCCTGCTCCGGATTCTTGTCATCCTTGTAATCCCCCGCGTAGGGCCCAAGATCCAGCTCATCCGCGATCACGCCGTCCGCAAGATAGATGATGCGGTTGCCTCTCTCCGCCGCCTTGATCGTGTGCGTCACCATCACGATGCTCTGTCCCTGCCCGTTTAATTCACTCAGGATGTCCAACACGTTGGTCGTGTTCTGGGAGTTCAGCGCACCCGTGGGCTCATCCGCAAACAGGATCTCCGGCGCGTTGATGACGCCCCTGACCACCGCCACTCTCTGCTGTTGTCCGCCGGAGAGCTGCGTCGGGAACTTTTTCTGATCCCGCTCCCCGATCTCCACCTTTTCGAGCAGGGCCTTTGCCCTTTCCGCCAGGGCCTTCCGGTCCTTTGTCTTTAAGAGACCGCTGATCATGACGTTGTCCAGGGCGCTCATGGAATCATTTAAGTAATTCTGCTGGAACACGAAGCCTGCGTGGTTTCTGCGGAAGAGCGCCAGCTTGTCATTGCTGAATTTCGAAATCTCAATACCCGATTTTTCGTTGTCGCGGCCCGCCTTGGAAGTCTCCTCCACGAAATAAGTAATGGTTCCGAGCGTCGGCTGGTCCATGCCGGAGAGCGCGTACAGAAGCGTACTCTTTCCGGAACCGGAGTTCCCCATGACCACCGTGAAATCTCCTTTGTAAATGCTCAGATTCAAATTTTTTAACACGTGCTGCTGCACGGATTCATTCGAAAACGTCTTGGACAAGTCCTTTGCCGTTAGCAGGATTTCTTTGCTCATGTTCTTAATCTCCTTATCAAAAAAGACTTTTATCTCGCTTGCTGATCTTACTATACCGCAAGCTGAAATAAAAGTCTTAATCTGAATCTTCTCTATTTCTTAACTAATCCTTAAATGCTCTTTTCCCGTCCAGGCGAAGTTCGGCAAAGGCTATTGGCTGAGCGTCTCATAGGAATCGATCACCACGACGCAATCTTCCCTCACGTTTTTCATCACTTTCACCATGTCATCCTTGGGAATCGCAACGCATCCGCCCGTGTACTTCTTCTTTCCAATGCAGTGCAGGAAGATCGCGCCACCCACTCCCGGAACACATTCTTCGTTATAACTGATGTTTAAACAGTACTGATACTCCGTTTTGGCGTTAATGATATGCTCCGTATTCTTGTTCTTTACGTCCAGCCCAGGGTAATCCTTGATGCTCACCAGCTGATTGTAGGCATAGCCCTCTCTCGGATCGCCGGACCAGTAATCGTCGTTCGTGACTTGATGATAGGGGATCGCGCAGCCGGGATCCTTTGCGATGCCAAAGGCTGCATTGAAATGAAAGGTGCCCTGCGGGGTCTTTTCGTCTCCCTCGATCGTCTTGCCGAGACCTTTTTTCCCGATATAGCCTGATGCCACCAGGATCTCCTTCCAGTTGCCGCTTTCGTCCTTTTCATACATGGAGACGTCCGCCGTCGTCTGCCCGGTCGCCGCGACCACCAAGAGCTGCGTGGCTCCTTTCTCCTCGCCGAGGACCGAAACCCAATCTGGCAAAGCCTGGCTTCCTGCCGCATGCGAATCCTTCACAACCTGCGTTTTTTCCTCCGCGTCCGACTCTTTCGCCGGTGGATTTCCCGTCACCGAGGATGCAAGCGTGACCACCATCATAAAAATCGCCAGTACGTACTTTAAGTCCATTTCATCCTCCGGAACTGCAAGGCGTCAACCCCATTATCCTATCCCAAAAACTCCAACACCTGCTCGCGGCTCTTTAGTGCCGTTCCGGCGCCGACGGCCGTGGTGCAGATCCCGCCGCAGGCATTCGCGAAGCGGATCGCCTCCCTTACGTTGCTTCCCCGAAGAAGCTCTGTGGTAAGGCCTGCCACAAAGTTATCGCCCGCTCCCGTCGCGTCAACTGCCTTGATCTCCATGGGCGGAAGCGCAAACGCGCCCTCCCGGTTCTTAAAAAAACAACCCTTCGCCCCCAGCTTGATCACCACGTTCTTCACGCCGTAAGAAAGTAGCACGTCCGCCATCTCCTCCAGCTCCGTCTTTCCCGTAAAGTACTTGGCCTCGTCCTCATTGGGCGTAATAT
>JAFZNO010000121.1 GCA_017552985.1 Lachnospiraceae bacterium | reverse complement strand
CGCGTTTCCAGGCTCCGTCTGGCTTCCTTCCTCTCCCGCGTTTCCAGGCTCCGTCTGGCCGCCTTCCTCTCCCGTATTTCCAGGTTCTGTCTGGCTTCCTTCCTCACCAGTATTTCCAGGTTCCGTCTGGCCGCCTTCCTCTCCCGTATTTCCAGGCTCCGTCTGACTTCCTTCCTCGCCAGTGTTTCCCTGCTCCATCAAATCTTCTTCAAAAGGCACGCCATCGGCATCGCAAATCAATTTCCGTAGATATCTGTCTGCCTCTGAGCCTGTTGCATAATACTGCATGTCTATCAATCTCTGAGCTAAATAATAAATGTTCCTAGCAACCACTGGGCCATAGATAATTAGATCCTTCTCCTCTTTTTCCAAAATAAGATACCCTCGAAATGCGAAATCCGTTTTGTATTGATCTGACGGCAAGCCCGTCAAAACGCTTGTAAACCGGTGTCTACCATCAATCGTCTCAAAAATGGCATCCATTCGCGTTCCGTCTTCCTGCAGACCATAAGCCATGCCGCTGACCGTCTTCGCGCCGCCCTTGACCATGGGATATCGCTCCCTATTGGCATTCACCATCGCAATGGTTCCGTACTCTTTTAAGTGATATCCGTCAATACCGTGTCCTAAGAGTTTTTCCCTTGTTTCCACGCCGATGCCGGTCTTCACGCGGATACCGGATTTTCCAGTGATTCTAATGGAAAATGCATGATAACTTAAAATATTCCGCATCTCAGGCTGATAGGTTGCCTCGTATCCTTTTTCGCCATATGCAAGCGTCCATACCAGCATGTCCTGTGGCACGCCCGATGCATTGCTCAGGTAGATCACTGCCGTCTGGGCGTTCTCATCCTTCGCCGTGACGGTCAGCTTACCGTCCTGAAGGTTTCCCGCAAAGGCCACGCCGTCCAGCCAGACTTCCGATGCGGTAATGCCCTCCGGAAGCTCCAGCGCGACGTCATTTGTCAGCACGACCGGTTCTTCCTGCGTGGGCGTTCCCGTGCGGGTGACCACGTAATGATTGTCCTTGTACTGAAGATCCCAATAAAACTCCCAAGTGATCTCCCCGCTGGCGTTCCGTACGACCAAGGAAGCCTTTTTCGCGTTCGCGTCAGGCATCTTTACGATCAGCCTAATCTGGTTTTTCTTGGAATCATAAAAGCTCTCGCCGACGTAATCAACGCCATCGATCTTCACTTTGTAAGCACGCACCTCGTAGGGTATTTCCAGAACCACGTTGGTGGAAGCCGTCGGCATGGGACACGCCTGCTCTGGCATGTTTTCATATACCGGGATGCAAAATACGAAAGGACTGTCCAACGCTTTTTCCGAGTTATACAGATTCCAGGTGGATTTCGCTTCCGCCGTCGGAGCGGCAATGTTCTGCATGTATTGATGGGAATACATGGCATGGCTCGAAGCCGGGTTCACGTTGAACTTCTGTAGGTACAACGTGTCCTGTCCACTTTTTATATAGGCGCCAGCGACGAAATTGGCTCCTCCCCACAATGCATTGTAGGCACCCTGTTCCGGATCATCTCCCAGCTGCTTTCCCCATTTTTCCTTAGCATATGCCAGACCGCTTTCGATCACCTGCTTGTCCGTCGTGCCCGTTGCCCCAATATTAAAATAATTGTAATATCCCTCATATCCCGGATACGTTCCGGAGATCAATGCCGAATTTCCCTGTCCCTGCTCCTGCAGTATGCGGGACGCCAAGTGGAACGGGCTGACCTGAACGTCCGGATGTGCTCCGATCATGTAGATCAAATATGCATAGGTCATGCTTGTATTGGGAACTTTCTTTGAGGACTTCATGAAGGTTCCTTCCAAAAAGCTTTCCAATGCCTCAAGCGTATGGGCTTCCTCATGAAAAATTAAATGCTCGAACTGGAAGATGGCCGTTTCCGTCAGCCCGTTTCTCGGATCCATGAAGTGCTCCAACACCTCACGGGATGCAAAGTACCAACTCCCCTGACCATATTCCCCCTCCCGTACGCAGGCCGGATAATAATTGCTGATCAGGCTTTTCCCGTCCTTCAATTCCTTTGTGATGGCGGTATCCCAGTCAGCACCCGTAAATAGCGGTTCAAATTGCCAGTTGGGATGCTTTTCCTTAAGGCTCATCAGCGCAGCGCGATAGCTTTCCGGGAATTTCGCAACGTCCTGGGGGATTTCCGCCGTGGCCGCTTCCGTTCCCGAAGAAGGCTCTGCGTGAACGGTTCCCAGCGGAAGGACAAAAAGAGCGTGAAGGATCATCGCAAGTGCCAATGCCCCTGCAAAGCTTCTTCCGATCCATTTTGCATTTCGCCCATTACTCATGCGCTTCGCATCCTTTCTTCTTACGTACGCCCTACAATCGTTTCCATTTTTTGTGCAAGATCCGGATTCCTTTTGGCATTATGACAAACAAGGTCGCATAGACTTTATTTTTCTTAGTCAGTATGGGATTACGGATCGTTTTTACCCAATTCTTCCGCAGATACTTCACAACCGCCACGTAGAAGGCGTTGTCCTTCGTCATGAGCGGAATGGGAACATGCAACATATATTCCAAGCGCTGGAAAATCCCAAACCGGAAGGCCACGTCCCCAAGCTCCGGGAAATGCTTTTTCACCAGTTCAGATACCACGTCCGCATTATCCACGCTGTCCGCAAAGACGCGGGAAAACTCGTTTTTGTCTGCCTTTCTGGAATTGGATCCCAGCCGGTAAAACACGTGATATCCGCGGTCCGGAAGTGACAGCACTCCCTCTCCGTCCACCAGCATGTGTATCAACAGGAAAAAGTCCTCATTCAGCTTTCCAACGGGGAATTCCCTTCCCTGGAATAATTCCCTGCGGAGAAGCTTTGTGCAGAAAGAGCAGTCTCCTCTGTGCATTAACAGCTCTTTCAGGAAATCCTTGTTGGAGTAAAGAATTGCCTCTGCAGGCGGCGTGCAAATGTCTGGCAGGGCATTTCCCTTCTCATCGATCTCATCGCGTCCGATCTGGGCGATGAAGGCGCCCGTCTCCTCCATGCCTCGCTGCAGCTTTTCGTAGGTGTCAGGTTCCAAGTAGTCGTCGCTGTCCACAAAGCCCACGCACTCCCCCTGGGCATTCTTTAACCCAAGGTTTCTGGCGCTGGAGGAACCTCCGTTTTCCTTGTGGAAGACCCTGATCCGCGGATCCTCCTTTGCCAGCTGATCACACAGCTCGCCGCTTCCGTCCGTGGAACCGTCATCCACCAGGAGGATCTCCAGGTTCTGATAGGTCTGCGCCGTCACGGAATGCACGCACCGGGGCAAGTATTCCATTATATTATAAACCGGTATGATCACGCTGATCAGTGGTAAATTTTTCATTTCCCATTCTCCGTTAAATAGCGGAACATTTTTCTCTCTGATATTACGGGTGCGGGCTCGCAGGGTGCAAACCTGGTTGAAACGCCGGGATCCTTAGCGGCATCCCCTCCTTCAGCTTTCGCTTCCCTCTCCCGTGCGGGCGCATCAAGCGTAATCCCTGTCTCCCGCTCGATCAGTCTGCACAGACTCTTTGCCGCATTCTCTGCGTTCCAGACATTGCATATGGTGGCGTACGCCGCCCTGCCCATCCGGTCTCTCTTTGCCTGATCCTTTAGCAAGTCCTCAACCGTCTGAAACAGCATCGCCGCATCCCCGTCACGATACAGCCGTCCGTTAACGTCGTGACTGATCAGATAGGGCGCCGCGCCGATCATGTGATCCGCAACAACTGCGCAACCGCTGTTCATGGCCTCGTTGGCCACGGCTCCCCAGCCTTCCATGCGGTCGCTGGTGATCAGATATATATCTGCTTTTTCCATGTGGCTCCGGACTTCCTGCGGCGTAAGGAATCCAAGGAAGGAAACTTGTTCGCCAAGATCAAGGTCTGCAACCATTTTTTTCAGCTTATCCTCCAGGTCGCCGCCTCCGATCAAGTCGAGGTGAAACTCCAAACCGCGATCCTTCAGGTATTTGGCCGTTTCCACGACCAGCTCCGGATGCTTCCAGCCGATCATTCTGCCTGACCACAGTAGATAGGGGACCTTTTTCCCGTCAGCGTTCCAATATCCCTTGTCCGCCATCAGTTCGTCCAGATCGTAGTGCCTTGTCTCGGGGAAATATCCCCAGCAAAACATTTTTCCCGGATAGGCCCGGACGATATGAAAATCGCTTGGCACGTATGCTCCTGAGCACAGAAGATACACGGGCGCCTTGCGCCATCTCGTGTGATCCAGATACTTTTTCCGAAGCCCGCGGGGGCTCACTGCCTTCCACTGGCCCGATTTATATAGCCTTTCCGAGTAGCGCACAATAGGCTTTCCGCTCTTTAAGCGCTCCTGGAGATAGCTCTCCTCATCCGTTCCGCCATACAGCACCACGTCCGCCTCGCGGATCCACTCCGCGCACTCCTTAGGCTTCTCATAATACAGTTCCAGATACGGCTCATGGATCTCGCCGTTCCATCCCATGCGAAGTCTTTCCTCCTCCATGGGCTCCGTCTGGATAAAGACAAAGCTTCCGCCCAGCCGTTCATACGTTGCCCTGCAGAAAGGAATCTGATGGTGATTTAGATAATTTGACACAAACACAAATCTAGGTTTCTTCAAGTTTTCCACTTTTTCCTGATCCACCTGCCACCTCGGCATATACCTCTAACGTCCTGAGGTAATTCTCCTGTCCGTTATGATTACGGAGCGCATGCTCCCTCGCACTTTCACAATACGCCTTCTCCCGCCCGGGATCGCTCCAGATCTCAAGAACGGCATCTCTTAGATTACCTGCAATCTTTTGAAGAGCCTTGCCGTCTCCCTCTTTTTCCGATGCGCGGAATCCTTCGTAAACCACGCCGTCCTTCCCTGCGTCAAAAATGCTAAGAATGCCGCCCACGTCCGCCGTCACGCAGGGCATGCCCAAAAGCATGGCCTCTCCGAGGGAATTCGGCGAATTTTCTATGGACGAGGGGCAAACAAAGAGGCTGCTCTTCAAATAACGTTCCTTCATTTGCGCACTGTTAAGCTTTCCGAGGAAGATCACCTTATCCTCCAAGTGATTCTCCGCCATAAGCTCGCGAAGATACTTTCCGTAGGAAGAAATCTTGAGTTTTTCCTTCCAGGTCTGATATGCCGTGATCCTGTTTCCCGCGACGTAAACCCTGGCGTCCGGATACTTTTCCAGTATCCCCGGCATTGCAGCCAGCATATAGTGCAAACCCTTGATGGGATAATCTCCTTGACTTAGGAAAATGGAGTGGGGCTCGCACTTTTCCTTTTCCCAGCGCCCCACGTAAAAATTACTCCGGAGCGTCTCCTTCATCACAAAATAACGTGCCCCGGGATTCCACCCGGTGCCATAGCCTCTGTCCCATGCAGTTCTGCCGCCAAGGTTTCCCGCAAGACTTACGGCCTCGCGCTCGTAAATGCCCCGCAGCCGGAATTTCTCCTTTTGCGTCGGTATGTCATCTCTCTTCAACAAGTCCCGGAACGTCTTTCTCTTGATCACTCTCTCCGGGAGGTCTGCCTCGTAGGCGTCCGCATAAGGTGCACACAGCCCCTGGATCGTGATCAGGATCCTAGATCTGTCCTTTGCCGCCCTGCATGCGGCAAGGGTATGCGGAAATTCCGTCCCAAAGCAATGGATCACTTCCGGCTCAAACTTCTCCATAACCTTTGCGAGTCTCTTTTCCAGTCCCTCGTCATAGAGGTGCGGATTTCCCACGTCCTCCGTAAATCCAAAGAAAGTGATCTCGCCGCCCTGCACGGTCAGCTCCCGCGTCAGGATTTCGTCCTGGGAGGAAAGAAGCCTTTCCGGTACGGGGCTTGCCACCGCCAGCTTGATCTGATTCTGTTTTTGTTCCCGCAGCATGATCTCTGCCAGTCCGGCGACCCAGCCTTCCTTGTTGGAGGCTTCCAGTCCAAGCTCCCGGGCAATCTCCGGCAGGATCAGGTTACACAGCCAAAGTACCTTCACTTCCGCGTCCTCACTTATAATAAAAGATCCAGCTCAAGTAAGGCAAAATCCTTACGTCGTTCTGATAAAACTGATGGAGCAAAATCACAAAATACAGGGAAAATCCAGTCACGGCCCCAACGCGGCAGACTTGCTTGATCCATCCCTTTTTCATGTTTTCCACGAGTCCTGGGATCAGGAAGATCTGCGCGCAGATCAGGTAATATCCGATTCTGCTGACCTCCGGCACAAACCCGCCGCAGAGAAAAACGATCATTCCAAAGACGCTCAGCCAAAAATAAAAACGATGGCTCTCCTGAATGGGACTTACTTCTTCCTTCCTTTGCATCCACCAGGCAATCCCGAACAGTACGATCGCGGCAACGCATTTCGCAAGATTCACATAGGAGATGCGGCTCACGTCAAACTCCGTGTTCTCATAGAACGGGTAGAACTTGAAGATCAGCCAGCGGTAGAACTTTTGACCAAAGACAAGGCTTGCCAAAAACGCTCCTCCGGCAGCAACGTGCCATTTCTTCACGCCGTGCCTCGCCAGGGAATACGCCACCAAGTACAGCGGGATCGTTATTAAAATCGTCTTGTGGACGGTCGCGAAGGCGACGATCAAAAGAAGGAATTTCCCGTACTCCCTCCGGAGCACGTATTTCATCGAATACGCGGCAACGGCCAGGGCCAGATAATATCTTATGGTGTTGAAGCTCTGGAAATAAAAACCTCCCGTCATGAGCAAGAACAAGGAAAACACAAAGCTCTCACCCTGGTCATGGATCGCCCGGACAAAAAAGAAGACCGTCACCAGGGAAAAGAAGGCAAACAGCGGAAGATAATTGTCATATCCAAACAGGTGGAACAATGCCTTAACCACGAGGTTAAATCCAATCTCCGATGAAACGTGTGCGTCATAGAAAATCCTGCGGAAGTTCTCGCGATATACCCAATAATCATTTCCAAGCGCAAACCTGCAGGCGCTCACGGCCGTAAGAAGGCTAAAGATCACGAATTCCGCGACGGCGCTTACCGCATCCCTTCGCGTCGGCGGGTTCCACCTGCCGCTCCTTCTGCCTTGATTCAAAAAGACCGGCGAAGAAACGCGGCTCTGGATCAGCAGGGCAAATCCCACGGTTCCCAGCGTCAAAAACACAAAGATCAACGCACTTTTTTCCATGGGTTCCCTCCTTTCCCGCACTCGCGTTCTTTTCTCTTATTTTCTCCCCAGGATCCGGTAAATTCCTCGGATCAGCGCATTGTAGGCCTTGGAACAGACCGCATTCGTCGCCAGGAAATGGCGGAGCGGCTGTAACGTAACGATCATGTACGCCTTGCAGTAAAACAACTGCCACGGGTTCATGTATTTTCCCGTGATGGCCTTATGCTCTTCCTTCGAGCGTTTTATGCTCTCCGGATTTTCAGAATAACCGCCGCCCTCGTATTTTGCCACGCAGGCATTCACGTAAGTAAATGCGGCCTTCTTGGAAAAATAAAGCCATAGAAAATGTTCGTAATCCGCCCGGACCTTGAGATCCGTGCGATAACCGCGCTCCGAAAAACAGGAGGCGGAATAAAAACAACACTGATGACAGGGGACGTTGCGATAACAGGTGAGCGGCGTGATCTTCTGCGACACGTATTCCACGCATGACGTGGGGATCAGATAACGGTTCCCGTAGAATACGGCCATTTTACCGTCGTCTCCGGAAAAAGATCCTTCTTTCTCCTTTACGGCATCCTCAAACTTCTGAAGCACGTCGTTGTCATAAAACAGATCCCCGCAATTTAGGAACAGATAATAGTCTCCCTTCGCATAAGTCACGGCCTGATTCATGGCATCGTAGATGCCACCGTCTTTCTCCCGGATGATCCGGACAAGCTCCTGCGCACCGCGCTCCCTCACCAGTTCTTCCAGTGCTTCCACGCTGCCATCCGTCGAAAGACCGTCCTTGACCACAACCTCATAATCCTTCAGGCTCTGGTCTAATATGGTCGCCACCGTCTGATTTAATTTTTCCCCTGCGTTGTAGCAGACAACCACAATGGAAAACCGCATAACGTCCTTCTTTCCGCAATCCCGTAACGTTCAAGTCCCGTCACGGCAAAATTCCGTCCCGCCAGCCCTTTTTCATCATGGCCATCGCCTTGGACCGCGGATAATCGGCACAAAATTCCTTCTCATTTTTCAAAAGCCAGCGCCATGCCCTGACCGGCGCCATGATCGGGCCGTACAGTTCACCGTAGAGCACGCCCCTGTCATAAAAGAACTTATCGTTAAAACCGTGAAACCAAGTGGAGGGTCTGGGAATCTCTTCCCCGATCAGCGCGGGCGTCTTGTATACCTTAAGTCCTGCCCTGACCGCGTCCCGCAAAAACAGGCTGTCCTCACCGTTACTGTATTTCGCGCCGCCTCCAAAGCAGAGGTGAAAGCTTAAGTTTTTGGCGATCAGGCGGTCTCTCCTCGCCGCAATGCTATAGGCCGGGTAACGGCCCGAATTATATGCCCTGACGCGGCTGAAGGAATCATTCCAGTAAGTCCGCCTCTCCTCGCAAACCTTCACGTTGAACAGGAGAACGTCTGCTTCCGGATGCTTTTCAAATTCCTCAAGGATCGTCTTCTCATAACCGGCTTCATAGACAATGTCCTCGTCGCCAAACAGGCAGACGTCAGCGTCACTCCGCATCAGAGCCGTGTTTCTGCTAAGTCCCACGCCCCGCTCCGCCATGGAGTAGCAGCGGATCTGATTCCCGCCGCGTTCAAACTCTTCACAAGCGAAGTAGTCGCATTGGTTTACGATCAAGGCATCCGTCTGAAGATTCATTTTTTCCGCCAGTTCCTTCGCGTCCGCATTCACGGCGGACACCAGCACCTGAAGCCTCATCCCGTACGTTTCCTTTCTCTCGTTCTCTAAATTATCTCCGGGGATTCCATCGATAATACCATTTCAATAACCATGCATCCTCTTTCCAAAGCGCCGCGGCCGTAACCTTACAGTCCTGCGCCTCCAGGAATTCCAACGTCCGTTCAAAACTCTTTACGTCCTCTCCCGCACGGACAAAAAGCAATACGCCGTCCATTTCCCTTAAAGTGCCCGCGCTATCCGGCGCCATGACGGGATAAGGCATGGCAACCCACTGTATCTTTTTCAGTGCCTCGTACTTTGACAGGGCATCCACAAATTCCTTGGGATCCGCGTCATTTTCCGCAGGGCAGACCGCTACGCGCTTCTTGTCCTCAAAGAAATATTCCAAGTTCTTCCCGTAGACTTCCGTTCCGGGAATGCCGGCGTTCTTGAGACCATAGCGGTTTGTCAGGGTTTCGGGAAGCCAGATCCGCTCAAACAGGAGCTCCTTTAACAGGAATAGGATCACTCCGGCGAACAATCCGATGACCGCCGCCAATACAAAAGCCCTGACGGGCTTGATCGTTTTCAGGTTCTCCGCGCCCTTCTTAACGTCCACGACGCGAATGGCAGCAATGTCCGGATGGATCGCGGCAATGTCTTCTTCCATGGTTGCCCCGATTGCCCCGTTCACAAGATTGGCTTTGTTCTCATCGGTGGAGGAATAGCAAACCCTCACCATTCTCAGGTCGGAGGGAAGCTCAGCCCTCAGCGTCTGCACCAGCTCCTCCGCAGCAACCGTTCCCGCCGGGAGCCGCTTTACGATACCGTCCGCAAACTCACTTGTCTGCACCCAAAGTCCCCAGGTATATTCATTGAGGTATTTGGTGTTTTGATACCAGTTGGGATCGGCGTATTCCACGTTGCACGTGGTTGACGCCTCATATACCCTCTGACGGAACGTGACGTTTTTCAGATAATAACCGCCGCCGAGCACGATCGTCACCAACGCCGTCGTCACCAGGATCCAGGGGAGTTCCCGGATCATCCGAAGAAAAGTCAGCCTAAGGTCAAAGGGTTCTTTTCCCCATGCATTATCTTTCATCCCCGTTCTCCTTCTCAAGCATCTCCTGCTCCCGCTTTTCCTCACGAAGCGCCGTGATCTGCTGTGCATCCACGCCCTCCGTGCTGTCCGGCCAGAAGAGCACCTTCAGCGTTAACAGCATTAACTTCACGTCAAGCAACACGGAATAATTCTCGATGTAGGTCAGGTCCAGCTTCAACTTGTCGTAGGGCGTCGTGTTGTATTTTCCGTAAACCTGCGCAAAGCCCGCAAGTCCAGCCTTCACCTTCATGCGATATACGAACTCCGGCATCACTTCCAGATACTGTGCGATGATCTCAGGGCGCTCCGGTCTTGGACCGATAAAGGACATGTCGCCCTTGAGGATGTTGAAAAGCTGCGGCAATTCATCAATGCGGCACGCCCGGATGAATTTTCCGATCGGCGTGATGCGGTCGTCATTCTTTTGCGCGAGACGGGCCTGTCCGTCCTTCTCCGCATCGGTTCTCATGCTGCGGAATTTCAGGATCTTAAACTCCTTTTGCCCGATGGTGCAGCGAACCTGTTTGTAGAGCACGGGACCCTGGTCCCCCAGCTTGATCAGAATCGCCGTGATCAGCATGATGGGAGACGCAAGAACGATCAAGATCAGGGAACAGACTATGTCGATCATGCGCTTGATAAATCTCTGTTCCATGGTAAGGGAGTACTCCCTCGTAAGAAGCATGGGGCTGTCAAACACATGAAGCTCCTCCGCCCCCGTCATGATCACGTCCGTGATCTTCGGCATCATGTAGATGCGAATGGAATTTGCATAACAAAACTTTAGCAGCTTGTTGCGCTCCATCGTGGATACGTCCCAAATTACCACGGCATTACATTCGCCGCTCTGATAGGACTCCCGGATCAGCTGGTAGTTCTCTGTCATGTCCGCGCGCACCTGTTCTTTTCTCGTGATCACGTATTTGTCTTTTCTTCCGGCAAACTTGGCGCAAATGTCTTCCGTGGGGCGGGGACCATGTATGAACAAAAGCTTTCTGGGTGGAAACATGTGACGGTACAATCTGTTCGCAATGTTGGTGTAAATGATGAGCGCAATGGACTGCGCCAGGAACATCCATACAAAAAACATCGGCCAGAACAGTTGAAATGCCATCAGGGAAAGCTCTCCGTAGATAAACAGATCCGCGATCGCGGTTGCAAAAATCTGGGAGAAAATGATTTCCGTGTTCTTCAGGTATCCAAACCTCGTTCCGCCGTACATTTTGGAAAATGCATAGAGGACAACGCCGTATATGGTAATCTCCAACAGGTGTCCGTATCTGTAAAAATGCAGGTCATCCACCAAACTCTTTTGGTAATAGACAAACCAGAAATAGGCAAAGATGCCGATCACCACCGCTAGGCTTAACATGGACAAGCCTAGGTTGATCAACCGCTTAAATGCCTCCATTTTCCGCAATCGTTCTTCATGTACGTTTCTTTCCACGACGTCAGTACCTCCAAATGCTAAACCCGGCGTTTCACGGCCCGTATCGCCCAAAAGCAAAAATGCCAGCAGCTGTTCAAAATGCTCATGCCCTCTGCCTTGCGATACAGGTTCCAGATCCTTCGGATCGCTTCCAGTTTATTTGATGACAGGGATTTTCCCGCCCGTCTGTATTTCACTAAATTCTCATTCAGTCCATATGCCACGCGCCCGCTTCGGAGCACCTTCCACCAAAGGGCCGTGTCCTCACTTTTGATCACGGGCATCTCCAACTCTTCCTTTGGGATCTGCTCCACGTCAAACATGACCGTGGACGTAAAGATGGTGGTGTTTTTCAATGCCTCTTTGTAATTTATGGTCCCCGGCACCTTGACGATCTTGCCGGTACCCTTTCCATTCTCATCCGCGAACTCGTATCCCGTAAAGCAAAACGCGGCGTTCTTTTCTGCCATGAACTGAAGCTGGCGCTCAAGCTTTTCAGGAGCCCAGAGGTCATCCGCGTCAACGTAAGCAAGGTACCTTCCCCTCGCTTCCTTCACGCCGCGGTTCCTCGCCCTGGCCGCCCCGGCATTCTTTTCCTGGCGGATCAGCCGGATCCTGCCTTCCCCCGTCTCCTCCAGGTATCCCCGGATTACTTCCGGCGTGCCGTCCGTGCTTCCGTCCTCAACCAGCAGAAGCTCCCAGTCTTCATACGTCTGGGCCCGGACGCTGTCCATCGTCTCCCGTATGAACTTTTCGACGTTGTAAACCGGCGTAACAATGCTTACGACCGGACGTTTTTCTTCCATCATTCCTTCGTCCGTCCTCCGCCCGCGGGGGGATCAGTCCTTCCGTTCAAAGGATAGCAGCCAATACTGGCCAATCTTTTTTGGTGCTACTGAAAATGTCCTCTCCACTTCCGCAAGGGAATCCTCCGTCAGAACCCCGGGAAGTAAGATTTGATCCACGCCTAAGTCCAGCGCTTTTTGAATGCAGGCAATCCCTTCCAGGGTTCCCCCTGCCTCAGGCGCTTCTCCGACTACGTCCAGATCCGCCGGAACCGGCACGTTTAGCGTCCCATAAGCCCCAGCCAGACTCATCCACGCGTAAAGATCTCTTTGGTCCTGAGAGTACCCATCATAGGAAAACGCGTTCAGATGCTCCTGCCACATGTTTCTGCCGTAAAGAAGCCGGATGCTTCCGTCAAGGCTTCGCGCCTGTGCCATCACTTCCTTCGGAGCCCACAGACAGCCAATGCCGCCCGTCGCCTCTCCTACCTGATCCAAAACGCCGGCAACTTCCTCTCTCTGCGTGCTCACGTCCTGCACGGTCCACTTGGGATTTCCCAGCTTTCCGCAAAGAAGGAGGATTGCAAGCGCCATGCCGGTAACGGCAATCCGTGCCCACTTTCCGTCCGCCTTCTCCCACAGACGTTCCAAGATCAAGGTACCGCCGCAGGCCAGTATGGCCATGGCAGGAACCGCCGTCCAAATCCACTCATAATCATAAAACTTTGTCTGATAGAGCATCAAAAGCACCGCACTTACGGGACATATGCATACGGCCGTCATGACCGCCCCGTACCGAAACAGGTCCTTTTGTTTTTCACTTCCAAGCTTCCAGAGCCAAACCAACAAAAATACCAAGAGGAGCAACGCGCCGAGTTTTCCGGCGTCCGTCGCGTCCAGCCAGCCCTTCCAGGCATTTCTTAGGAGTTCAAGCATTGCCGTCCCTCCTTTCGCCTCTGAAGCAATTTTTCAAGCCCCAAATACGCCAGAAACGATACTGAGACCAAAGCGTTCATGCCTAGTCCGTACAGTGTCCAGACAATGCACGCTTCCGCAAGGATCACAAGCGGGACAAGTCGCCATTTTCTCCGGATGCACAGTCCAAATACCCAGGGCATCATCACCGCCCCGCGAATGGCCGCTCCCTGAAATCCCCCGTGCAAAAGACCAAAGCCTTCGGCACCGTATGCATAATCGCTGACAAAGACCAAAAGGGCCACGGTCAGCAGGAAAAGGCATCTGTAAAAGCGTTTTTCAGGAAACAGGCTCCTGGCCAGGGAAACGTACGCCAGATAAGCACCCAGTAACGTGATAACGGGAAAAACGTGCCACGTTACCAGCTCCGGATCCGCTTGGGTGATTTTCGTCAAAAACGTAAGGAGCGCCGGGAGGCATAGAATTTTAAGACGCATTGGCATTCCCTGCTCATAGGGCTGTCCCGTCAAAGGGTTTACCTCGTAATACCGGTCCGTGTTCAAAAAGCTCACGACTGTTTCCAGCGTTTCGTCATATTCCAAAAAAACGCTTGTCCTAAGCAGAAGCATAAACGCTTGAGCCAGCACCAAGACCAGAAAAAGAACGATGACGATCCATTCCCTGCGCTCAAATTTCTTTACGGAGTCCAGACTTAAGCCCTGCCGGTTAGGCCACCCACGCTTTTTCCCGATCCACGCGAAGACCGGCGTGACCAAGCAGGAGACAACTCCCGCCGCGATCAACAAGATGCCGTAATATTTTGTGAAAGCAGAAACAGACTGCCCGCGCGTCATGGCTGCCAAATAGGCGCCTTCGGCCAGTCCGATCAGCACAAAAATACCCGCAACAACCCGGTCTTCCAAGAACCATTCCCGCGCGGAGCGCTTCGCATCCACCACGGTGATCAACGCATTTCCAAGAAGCCAGGCCAGCGGTAGAAAAGCCACAAAAACCAATGCTAACATCTGCCACCTCACCGATAGTATCTTACCATAGTTTGGCTTTTTATTCTACGAAAATAAGAAAAAATTAAGACATTAAATTTTATTAAGAATTTCCGTTTTTGGGCAAAAAAATGCAGCTGCGTATCGCAGCTGCATGGCAGTCTTTCCTGAAGGCTGTACTTTTTTGCTGAGTTCACCAAATTCATCCACCATTTGATTGCTACATGGATTTAATGTCTAAGCGTACTTTATCGGCGATTCTCGCGATGTATTCACTGTTTGTCGGTCTGGTTTTTCCGTTTGAAGAGGAATAGCCAAACAAGTTTACAAAGGTTTCATCATTCCCTCTGCTCCAAGAGACCTCTATTGCGTTGCGAATGGCTCTCTCAACCTTCTGTCCCGTCGTCTTGTAGCGTCTCGCCACCGTCGGATACAAAAGCTTGGTCACGGAAGTGACAACCTCCACGTCCTTGCCTGACAACAAAATGGCATCTCTCAGATAATGATATCCCTTTAGGTGCGCCGGAATCCCCATTTCCAGCATAATGTTCGTGATATACTTCTCAATAAAGCAGTCATCTAAATTCGCAATTTCCATGTACGTAGTCCCCTTTCATCAAGTCGAATATAGCCTTCTTTTTGCGACTGCTTATGAAAATTTTACCATAGCCGTCGAATTTTGCAACGTATAGTTATCGCATGAATCGCGGTCACTTACGTTTTCTCGACTAAATTCCACGCGTGAAAGAAGAACACCGTCAAAATACGTCTTATGCTTCCTCTTTTGTCAAATAAATGGGGCGCTTTTTCACCTCAAGGTAGGTTTTCGCGAGATACTGTCCCAAGATGCCCGTGCAAAAAAACTGGACGCCGCTGGTCATCAAAATAATACACACCAAGGATGGCCAGCCCGACACGGGATCGCCAAAAATAAGCTTTCTGACAATGATAAAGATGATCATAATAAACGCCACGGCACAAAACAGCACGCCAACGAAGGCGGCGATGGAAAGTGGCACGGTGGAAAAAGCCGTGATCCCTTCCACGGAATAAGCAAACAATTTCCAAAAGTTCCATTTTGTCTCGCCCTTTGCCCGTTCTACGTTCTCATATTCGATCCATTTTGTGCGGAATCCAACCCATCCGTACATGCCCTTGGTAAAACGGTTGTACTCTCCCATGGACAGTAGCGCATCAACCATTTTTCGCGTCATAAGGCGATAATCCCTGGCTCCGTCCACGATCTCCGTCTTGGAGATCTTCCGCATGATCGCGTAGAACATTCTTGCAAATAAGCTTCTGATCACGGGTTCCCCCTTGCGGGTCACGCGCCTGGTCGCCGCAGAATCATATCCTTGTTCCAATTGGGAAAACATCTCTGGAAGAAGGCTGGGCGGATCCTGCAGGTCCACGTCCATGATCACGACGTAATCACCCTTTGCGTGCTCCAAACCGGCATACATGGCTGCTTCCTTGCCAAAATTGCGCGAAAAAGAAACAAAACGTACCCCCTCATCCCGCTCTCGAAGCTTCTTGATCTCCGCGAGCGTCCCGTCCGAAGATCCGTCATCCACGAAAAGAAATTCCATTTCCACGTTTTTCTTCTTGAAATAATCTTTGCTCTTACATACCTCTTGATAAAAAAGACTTACGCTTTCTTCCTCATTGTAGCAAGGGCAGATCACCGTCAATAAACTCAAAGCTTCCCCTTTCCGAATGCCCCAAAGTGCTGCATCTTTCTGTGTGATCCCGTCTGATCTGACGTTATTCTTAGTTTATCACGCTTTCCGCGGCGTGACAACCAGCTTTTTCCCCCACCCTTTTTCCCACAAAAAGCATGGACTTTTCCTTCCAAATGCGGTATACTATATTTTGTGCTTTTATGCGCAAATCTTTATGGATGGACAAACCCTTGGGAACGATATTTCATAACGTGACGTTTATCTCAGCGGCCGCAGGATGGCTGGTCGCTCAAATATTAAAGACGTTGATACACATGTTTATCACAAAAAAATTTAACGCGGAAAGACTCATTGGAAGCGGCGGCATGCCCAGTTCACATTCCGCCACGGTCTGTGCGCTGGCAACGGCATCCTGCATTCACTGCGGGGCAGATTCATTTGAGTTTGCCGTCTCCCTGATCCTGGCCCTTATCGTCATGTACGATGCCATGGGCGTGCGAAGGGAAACCGGCATTCAGGCAAAGCTGATCAATGAAATGATGGACGCTTTTGCTGAAATGGGAAGACCCGAGCTGTCCCCGGACGAGAAGCTCAAGGAATTTGTGGGTCACACGCCTCTCCAGGTATTGGCGGGTGCCATTTTGGGCATACTGATCGCAATACTCTTCTGCAGTCTTATGCCATAATCCGCGCTCAATTTCAGAAAATATTGAGGTTACCGACATGAAAGTCAAAAAGATACTGTTTTCAGTCCTCTCAAGCGTTTTTCTCTTGATGCTTACGGGCTGCGAATGGGGCGGGGCCATAGAGGATCCAACGCAGATATCAGGGGAACGCATTCCCACGAATGATCCTTGGCATCCCGAAGGACCCGATCCCTTCGTCGATGATCCTTTGCTGCCTCCGCGAGACGGCATGGTGCGAAGCAAATTGACAAATGAATGGATCGAGGAAGAAGTTGCCGAGACCCGGCCCATCGCCGTGATCCTCCCCAACGAATCCCGCGCGCAACCCCATTACAATCTTTCCAAAGCCTCCGTCGTTTATGAAGCCAAGGTAGAAGGCAGCATGACCCGCCTGATGGCGATCTATGAAGATTGGCAGGATCTGGAAAAGATTGGAAACGTGCGAAGCATACGAAGCTATTTCGCCTACTGGGCCTTTGAATGGGATCCCATTATCGTCCACTACGGCGGACCTTATTTTGTTTATGACCTGTTGGACGTGGAGACCACGGAAAACGTGGACGGCATGCAGGACACGCTGGCCTTTTACCGCACGACGGATCGCGAATCCCCGCATAACGCCTATACTTCTGGCTCAGGGATCGTTTCCTCCGTCACAAAGCACGGCTATAGCCTTAATTATCGCGGCATGATCAAGGATCACCACTTCGTCTTTGCCGCAGCCGATCACCCCAATGACTTAAGTCAGTACGGTGAGAATGCCAAGAGCGCAACCTACGTTGACATGACGGGAGCCTATCCCCTGACCAGATGTTATTTCAACTACAACGAAACTGACGGTCTTTATTATCGCTCCCAGTATTTGTCCGGAAGCACGGACGGACCGCACGTGGACGGTGCCACTGGCGAACAGTTATCCTTCAGCAATCTTCTCGTGCAACGCGTAAAGCAGGAAGAAATCGGCAACGGATATCTCGCCATGCAGTGTCACGATACAACGAAGGACGGATGGTTTTTCACTAAGGGCAAGGGCATTCACGTTACCTGGCAAAAGACCGGGGACTATGAACCCACCCAGTACTTTGACGACGCAGGAAACGAAATTGAACTGAATACCGGAAAAACCATGATCTTGATCATCCGCGACACGGATGACTTTACGTTCCGATAAAAAAGGATCTCATGCCAAACGCACGAGATCCTTTTATTATGCTTTATTCTGATTTCTTACTATTCGCCTAGACCGCTTTCAACGACGGCAACCAATGCCTTTAATGCCGCATCCTCATCTTCTCCCTCGCAGGTGAACGTTATCTCATCTCCACATTTAATGCATGCGCCCAAAACACTAAGTACGCTCTTGGCATTCGCCGTGCTTTCCCGGAAGGAAAAAGTGATCAGTGACTTAAATTGCATGGCCTCTTTGCAAAGAATGCCAGCCGGTCTCAAGTGCAGTCCGGTAGGATTCTTTATCACAACCTTCTGACTTACCATAGTCCGTAACCTCCAAACATAAGACAACCCCAACGTGAGTTTCCATTATCAGTATAACACTATTTGTCTTCCCCAACAAGTATTTTATTTTTTACTCCTGCCTCGTGATCTCCACGCGGATGGTTCCGCTCTCCAAAACCTTTACGTCACTGCCGATCGTAAAGCTTACCGGCACGTCATAATAGCCTGACGGTAATTCTTCCGATCCGCGGCTCCTCATCCATGCTTCCACGTCTGCCGCTCCCGTAATGGATCCCGGCTTTAACGCGTTTACGTTCTCCAAAAGGCCAAAGACCTTAAGGGTAACCGGCAATCTTTCCGCATCATCTTCCGGCAGGCTCACCTTGTAATTTGCCGGTACGTTCTGCAAGGTAATATTCTGTGCCGGAATCTCCATGGTTCTTTCCTTGGTAGCCTTGACCGTCACCGTTACGTTGATCTGATTGACCTCCGGATCCGCCAGCTTCACGTTGTCCGGCAGGAAATCCTTTAGGTTCAGGCTGATTTCAACGGTATCCTTCGCTCCGGTAACGTCTACCTTGTCGCTCGGAATGGTAATGGACTTAACCCTGGACAGATTTGTCACCGTTCCCGCCACCACCACGGAATCGACGTCCTTCATTGCAGTGCCTACCACCTTAAATCCTTCCGCAGGCTCTCCGGAATAGGAAACGTAGACCGGCACTTCCTTCGTTGACAGGATCTCCGCCGTGAGCAACACGTGATCAGTGCTCAACTCCACGTTATCCAAATAGAGTTGTTTGCCTTCCTTGTCCTTCAGCCGGATGTCCACGTTCGCCCTGGTCGTCGTCGCCTGACCTTCCACGTTCAATTCCGCGTCAGCGCTGCCGATCAGATTCACGGCAGATTTCGGGCCAACCACGTGAATGGAGGTCTGATCAGACGAAATGCTACCGATCACGCAACCCTGTGCAACGGTACCCACCGTACCATAGTTTACCCTGATCCACTTGTCCGCCTTGTCTTCCACCTCGAGCTTTACGACGTCGTGATCACCCTCAAAGGAAATGTATTCCGAGTTTGCGTTTAATGCATAATACGTAATGGCGATCGTGTTGATGTCCGTCAGTTTGCTGACGTCAGCCTCCGCAACGATGTCGCCCGCGCGAAGCGACTGGAAAACGCTCGTGGGCGCCGTCACGCTGACGCGCACGCTGTCAGTGCCGTCGATGACTGCATAGTACTTATTCTGTTCTGACAAGAGTTCCGCGTTGATAAGTCTCACGGGAATGTTGTTAAACGATCTTGTGTCCTTTGGATCCCCGACCTGTGCTACAATAAACCAGATGACAAATGCCAGTAAAACGGATGCGAGCTTCAGGCCCCAGTTATGCAGGATCTTTTTCTTCAACCACGCAAAAAATGCCTTCATCCCTTCGCCTTACTCCTTCCCATCCGCAAAAGCTTTCCTTTCTGCTTTTCCTTCTGCTGCTCCTCAGGCTCCTTCTTGACGATCTGATGGATCATCGTCTTTAACTTCTCCTGATCCAGATCCGTGGTCAGAGTGCCTTCAAAGGCAAGGCTGATCTTTCCGGTCTGCTCAGAAACGATCACGGTAACGGAATCCGTAACCTCAGAAATGCCTACGGCCGCCCTGTGTCTGGTCCCCAGGTTTTTGCTGAGCGTAAGATTATCCGTCAGCGGAAGATAGCAGGTTGCGGATGACACCCTGTTTCCCGTGATGATCACGGCACCGTCATGCAACGGCGTGTTTTTCTCAAAAATGTTGATGAGAAGCTGGCTGGTGATCATTGCGTCGATGTCGATTCCCGTCCTGGAATACTCGCGCAGGGATTCCTCCCTCTCAATAACGATCAATGCGCCCGTTCTCACCCTTCCCATTTCCACGCAGGCCTTTGCGATCTCATTAATGCTCTTCTCAGAAATAATGCCGTCTCCGGCCTTACGCCTGGTGTCAAAGGGCAAACGCCCCGTAAAATCTGAAAGCAGATTCTTATTTCCCAGTTCCTCCAATGCTTTACGAAGTTCAGGCTGAAGCACTATGATCAGCGCGGTCACGGCAAATCCCAAAACCTTTTCACCGATCCACAGGATGGTTTTCATCTCCATGAATGCTGCGAACAGCATAAATCCGACAATCACAACAAGGCCCTTCAGCAGGGCCCATGCACGGGTTGTCTTCATCCATGCGAGAATATAGTACACCAGCACGGAGATCAAAACGATCTCAAGGACGTCGCCAAAGTCCATGTTGGTACTATACGTCTTAAACTTATCCAGATAATCCTTTAGCCTTTCAATGTATTGCATCAATTAAAACAGCTCCTCATAACCATCGGATTCTTCCGTATTTTCCGTCATTTGGTTGCTTCCCACGGTAATTTCCTTCGCCGGAAGACTGCTCTGTTTGCGATAGGACGCGTCATCATTTCTCGGTACCCGTTCCGTCGTGACGGTTCTCGTGCTTCCGCCGAAATTAGCGCTTCCGGAGGTCATTCCGTCAGCAGATCTCTCCACGGATCTCTTGGACTGTACGGTAACCTGCCTTGTTCCCCGCTCCTGGCTTCCGGTTCCGGACTTAACGGCGGTTCTGCCCTGGCTGGTGCTTCTCACCTGGGGCATCGCCCTGGTCTGACCCATCTCGTCGCCGCCATCCGATCCTTCATAACCTTCCTCGTATCTGCGGGCACGCTGTGCTTCACGGATTCTTTCCCTGCTTTGGGCATTTCCCTGAGCAGACGGTCTTCCCTGTGCAGCGGCCTTACGCTGCGCGGCAACCTTTCCCTGTGCGGCAGTTCTTCCTGCCACCGCCGTTCTTCCGGAGGATGCGGGTCTTCCGGAAGAAGCATTGATCTTCTTCACGGTTTTCGTCGGGGCCGCCACGGTCATCTTAGGAACGGCCTTTACGTAATAGTAATATTCATCGTCCTCAAACTGTACCCATTCCGTTCGCCCATAATCCAGGCAGAACCGGAAAAACAGGATCACCATCGACATTGCAACCGCCAGAATGGAACCAAAAATGGCAGAACCCAGGGACAGATGGATGTCATACTTCAGGTTTCCAATCAAAAGAACCACCAGATTCACCATGGCGCCCGCCACGATCGCGATGGTCCAGGCATGTTCCACGGACATTCTGCGGATCACCCACGTCACAACGACGGTAAGGGCAAAAGCCGCAGCGATCACTAACATGGCCTTGTTGCTCAAAAGCTTTTCGAGAAGGAACCGGATCTTTTCCGCATATTCCTTTTCACCCATGGTGATCAACGTGGGCGCGCATCCAACCATGGTCGTCAGCACGTAATAAATGATCACGCCGCAGGCAACGGAGATCGCGGAGAGCGGTCCACCCAAAAGGCCTGCTGCAATGGGGATCACGTATGGAATCTTCATCGCGAAAAAGAGCGGCGTCAAAATGACCATGTAAGAATCACTCGGCGCAAACCGGTATAGCAATAAAAAGATCAATAAGTATACGCAAACGCCTACAAGAAGTGCCTCCAAAGACAAAGCGTACAAGTGTCCCAGGCTAAAGAGCGCACACAAGAGGACAAGACAGCCAGCAGGCAAAAAGGAGCAAGCCAGCGACGCCACCAGTACGACGGCCAGCGTGTCCAGCCTTGGGAAATATCCCATCATGGTGTTCACGCCGTTCAACGCGATAAATGCCAGCAGGAACCGCAGGATCGGCAGGATCACTATGGCATTCATCCTGTAGAATTTTTTAATTTTGTCACGATATTCCAGTATCAGAGTCATTTCTTCCTCCCAGTCAAACCTTAGTTCCCATGCTCTTTGTAATAAGCATTCAGTTTTTTCAGATTTTGATAATAACCATTCAGGCTCTTACGCGCGAGATGATATTTGATCACGGCAAACAGGAACGTAAACGCGGCATAGCCCGCCAACACGTACAGGTAAACGTGCAGAACGTTAAAGGCGTAACTAACGACGTCCATTTTGTAAACGCTCTGCATAAACGCCTCGAAATCGTTAAATACGTACAGTCCAAACACAACCCCGAAAGCAATCGTTACGGCCAAAACGGTCACAAGCAAGTGGATCAGCACGTAATCACTGCAATAGACCTCGTTGTACTTTCGCATTTTCCTTCCTTTTTTCTCTTCGTAAGTGGCCAGTTTTGTCATCAAGATAATTTTCTGTTCATCAATCATGGCATCCTCCACTTTTACCTTATCCCTCCATGCTTCCGGCCAACGCGACCACGTAGACGTTTTCCACGCCGCCCTCCATGAGGGCCACTGCTGCTTCGTCCGCCGTCGTGCCAGTTGTATAGATGTCGTCAATAAGGATAATCGTCTTTAATTTTACATCATT
>JAFZNO010000120.1 GCA_017552985.1 Lachnospiraceae bacterium | reverse complement strand
AGAAGAGGAAATTGCGATCAAAGACGTTACGCCCTGGGATGACTCGTTAACAAGCAGAACGGACGAGATCAAAAAATATCTTGAAGATCATCCAGCCATCAAAAGGTACGTGATTTTTGATGACTGCTATGGTGACGATTATTCCGGAGATGAAAATCTAAGAAGCCACCTAGTGTTTGTTGATGCCTTGAAGGGGCTGCAGATTCCCAATTTGCTTGACGCCTGCCGGATCATGAACCGACAGTGATGCCATGGAATAGTGAACCTGCAGCGATGCCATGGAATAATGGATCGGCAATGATGTTTTGAAAAAGCGACGTTTCCGTACGCGTAACGGTTGAGAGGATGACAAGATTCAATGAGGAAAGCGGTTGTGTTTGATCTGGGCGGAACCTTGATGGAATACAGGGGAATGCCGTTAAATTGGGATGAGTACTATTACAAGGCATTCCAGAACGTGAGCGAGAAGAATCATCTCGGACTTGGGGAAGAGGAGATCATAAAGGCCTGCGATATTCTCAAGGCATATAATCCGCGGAACTGCAAGCGGGAAGAGGAAATCGCTCCCGAGGTTATTTTCGAAGATGCGACGGCCCATTGGAGTCGAAGGCCTGCCACGGAGACCATTATAAATGACTTCTTTGCGGGCATGAAGCTTGTGGCATGCGTGTTTGATTATGCAAAGAACATATTGGAAAAATGCAAGGCCAGCGGGCTTTCCGTGGCTTGCCTTACGGACCTGCCAAATGGAATGCCGGATTGGATCTTCCGGCCTGCCATAAAAGAATTGGAGCCATTGTTTGACCTGTATGTTTCTTCCCAGACGTGCGGCTACAGGAAGCCCAATAAAAAGGGCCTGGAATATGTTGCGGAATACTTTGGCATCGACGCCTCGGAGATCCTGTTTGTAGGAGATGAGAAGAAGGATGAGGACACGGCTGCCAATGCGGGCTGTGAGTTCAAGTATATCGCGGATTATTTGAAGGAATGGAATTAACAATTGAAGGATGGATATGGAGTTTGTTCCCACGTGAGACAGGCACGGATTTAAGCCGATGGCGCTTAAGTCCGTGCCTGTTACAATTAAATTGACCGCAGTTTCCGAGTTTGGTATACTTAAATAGTGTGATTGGAGGGCAGGGTATGAATCAACAAAACTATATCCAATGGATTAGAAGCAAGGTGGGGCATGAGAAGATTATTCTGACTTTTGCGGGAGGTTGCATCTTCAACGAACGGGGCGAGGTCCTTTTGCAAAAAAGAGGAAACAGTAATAAATGGGGATTTCCGGGAGGGGCGATCGAGATTGGCGAAACGCCTCAGATGGCAGCGAAGCGGGAGGCGAAAGAGGAGACGGGCCTTGACGTGGAGGTTGGCAAGATTATTGGCGTGTTTACGGACATGGACATTAAATATGCCAGCGGGGATCAGGCGCAAAGCATTGTTATCGCATATGAGCTTAAGCCGGTTGGCGGGGAGCTTTACTGCGATCAGGTTGAGACTACGGGGTTAAGGTATTTTTCGAAGGACGAAAAGCCAGAGTTATTCACGAAATCCCATGATGATCTGTGGGATGAGATCTGGAAATAGGAGGATGGCAATGAAGATTGAAACGGAAAGATTACTGATTACGGAGTTTACTCTGGAAATGGCTGAGGACGTGCACAAGAACTCGCTGGATGAGGACAACAGAAGGTTTGTGCCGGATGAGGTGTTTGAGACGGTAGAAGACGCGAAGGAGACCATAGAATTTCTGACGGCACAGTATGGCGGGACCGAGGGGCCTTTGGTGTATCCGGTTCTTTTGAGGAGTAATGGCACGAACGTTGGATACGTACAGATGGTTCCCATGGAAGACGGTACTTGGGAGATCGGGTATCACGTGGCAAAAAAGTATACAAGAAAAGGCTATGCCACGGAAGCGGTTAAGGCATTTCTGCCGGTAGCGGCAAAAATGGTGGGAACCGACGCCGTGCTGGGAATTTGCCTCAGCGAGAACGTTGCGTCCAAGCACGTCCTGCAAAAATGTGGGTTTGAAACCGTATTTGAAGGACTCGGCGATTATCAAGGCGAGGAAAGAAACGTTTATAAGTCGGTCTGGAGATCATAAATGAGATGCCAGGAGCCTTTATGGACAAGGGAAAACACAATCAGTGAAAGCAGGAACGTGCGGGGAATTAAAACACATGTCCCTTTTTACTTTTGTGTTGTTAATAAGATTAATTGTAATTTTGTGAAGCGCACGAGGTGATTTTTATGATAAGAGAAATGAAAGAGGAAGATTTGCAGCAGTGTGGAGTGATATATGCTAAGGCGTTTCCTATAGAATATTGGGGAATCGATT
>JAFZNO010000119.1 GCA_017552985.1 Lachnospiraceae bacterium | reverse complement strand
GTATCAATGATGTTGATACGATGCTCAAGAGCACCTTCCATGGGCTTGGTCTCTTTCTCAAGAGTCCAGTGACAGGTAGTTGCAGCGGAGGTGATGGTAATACCTCTCTCCTTCTCCTGCTCCATCCAGTCCATGGTTGCGGTACCTTCATGCGTATCACCAATCTTGTAGTTAATACCGGTGTAGTACAAAATACGCTCGGTAGTCGTCGTCTTACCAGCATCGATATGAGCCATGATACCAATATTTCTGGTTCTCTCTAATGGATATTCTCTTCCAGCCATTGATTTCCTCCTATCAACCTAGTAAAACTAAAATCTGTAATGCGCAAATGCCTTGTTTGCTTCGGCCATCTTGTGCATGTCTTCTTTTCTCTTTACTGCATTACCGGTATTGTTGGATGCATCCAGAATCTCGTTTGCGAGTCTGTCCTCCATGGTCTTCTCGCTTCTCTTACGAGAGAACATGGTGAGCCAACGAAGACCCAGCGCCTGGCGTCTTTCGGGTCTAACCTCGATGGGTACCTGATAGGTGGCACCACCGATACGTCTAGCCTTAACCTCGAGAACGGGCATGATGTTGTTCATAGCCGCTTCAAATACCTCAATGGCAGGCTTACCGGATTTCTCTTCTACCTTTGCAAATGCTCCGTAAACAATCTTCTGAGCTACGCCCTTCTTACCATCCAACATAATGTTGTTGATCAGCTTGGTAACTACCTTATTGTTGTACAGAGGATCTGCCAATACGTCTCTTTTTTGAATATGTCCTTTTCTCGGCACGTTTCTTCCCTCCTTAACAATGAAATGATTTCGTTAATTCAACGGTACTCACATGTGTTTCCCCAAGTGTTCGTGCGGTATATCTGTATGACAGAATTCCAACACTTTTCTTAGTTACGTTTTTGTGGTCCCGGAAGCGTTATCCCGCTTCCATTTGTAAGTCATGCTTGCTCGACTTACTTCTTAGCAGCCTTGGGTCTCTTAGCGCCGTACTTGGAACGTGCCTGCTTGCGGTTAGCAACACCTGCAGTATCCAAGGTACCACGGATGATGTGATATCTGGTACCAGGCAGGTCCTTTACTCTACCGCCACGGATCAGAACCACGCTATGCTCCTGAAGGTTGTGACCTTCACCGGGAATGTAGCTGGTAACTTCGATTCCGTTAGAAAGACGTACTCTGGCGATCTTTCTCAGAGCAGAGTTAGGCTTCTTAGGGGTAGCGGTCTTCACTGCGGTACATACGCCACGCTTCTGAGGAGCGGATACGTCGGTAGCCTTCTTGTGAAGAGAGTTGTAACCCTTCTGAAGAGCAGGTGCGGTGGACTTCTTTACGGAAGTCTGGCGTCCCTTTCTAACTAACTGGTTAAATGTTGGCATTCTGTTTCACCTCTTTCTTTTTTATAATTTTTTATGCTGTAACCCCTTCAAAACCCATCCTATCAAATAAAGGTTCCTTTGGGGGCACACTCAAATAGTATACGTGTTTCGAAAACTGTTGTCAACGTTAATTTCCCTTATTTTACGGGATTTTAGGCAAATTTATACTGCAAATTGCCCTATTTTAGCAGATTTCCTTCAGATAGCGCTCCAAAGCGTCTTCCCAGGCGGGCAATCTCTCGAATCCCATCTGCGTCAACTTCTCCTTGCTCATGCGGCTGTTTGCGGGCCGGAATGCCTTCGCGCCGTACTCTGCCGTCGTCACGGGCTTCACCGTCACGTTCTTGCCGGCCTTCTCAAAGATCGCCTTGGCAAACTCATACCAGGAGCAGAAGCCCTCGTTGGTCGCGTGATAAATGCCATACTTCTCCGTCTGCACCATGTCCACGAGCAGCCTTGCCAGATCATAAGTATAGGTGGGGGATCCAAACTGATCATTTACCACCGTCAGCGTGTCATGCGTCTCCGCAAGCCGCAGCATGGTCTTCACGAAATTCTTGCCGTTTACGCCAAACACCCATGCAATGCGGACAATAAAGTACTCATCCAGCGTCTCCATCACGGCCTGCTCGCCCTCATACTTCGTCTGACCGTATACCGTCTTCGGGCCGCAGGGATCCCCGGGCTCCCACGGCTTCTCACCCTGCCCGTCAAACACGTAATCCGTGCTGATCTGGATCATCTTGATCCCCAGTTTCTTACAAGTCCTTGCAATGTTTCTCGGTCCGTCGGCATTGACCTTTCTGCAGATCTCCTCATTGTCTTCCGCCGCGTCCACCGCCGTGTATGCCGCACAGTGGATCACCGCATCCGGATCCGCCTCCGTGATCACCTTGTCAACGCTCTCCGCGTCCGTGATATCCATTTCCTGGATGTCCACGCCGATCGCTTCCATTCCTCTCTTTTCCAGCTCCCTTACCACGTCGTAACCAAGCTGTCCCCTAACTCCCGTCACAAAAACCTTCATCACGTTCTCCTTTTCTAGCCTTACTTTACTGCCTAACTCTCTGTCTCATCTTTCCATCACTACCGCCCAACATCCGTTATCGCCCATCCGGCGGTACCTCTTCACTTCATCACTGCCGCCCTGCCACTGTTTTCGCCCAACCGGCAGTACCTCTTCACTTCATCACTACCGTCCAGCCGCCGTTTTCACCTTCCGGGCGGTACCATCTTGCCCCGTCCTGCCGCCTCGCGAAAGCATGCGCCGGCTGGCATCCCCATGGAACAATTAGCCGGCTGCACTTAGCGAACCAACGGCCGAATGGAAAATTTCAAGGAATGTCTGAGGAGCTTTAGCTCCGAGTTTTCCTTGAAATTTTCTACTCCATGAGGACGGCAGGCGAGCTTAGTGCAGTCCGTGCCGTTCCATGGAGATGCCAGCCGGTGGGCGCTTTCGCATGGCGGCTGGGCGGGCGTTAATGCCAGCCGGTGGACGCTTTCGCGTTAAGCTTGAAAAAAATCGGCCACCCGAATGGGCAGCCGATTCAAAATTTACGTCATAATGGATTAGTTCTCGGAGCCTTCCTCCGCAACGGTGATCATATTGATCTCCTGAGTATCCTCGCCATCCTCAGACAGCTGGATCATCATATTGTCGTCAGAAAGCGCGTCCGTGCTCAACACCGTGTTGCGATACCGCTTCATGCCGGTACCAACGGGGATCAGCTTACCAATGATTACGTTCTCCTTCAGACCGATCAACGGATCGATCTTGCCCTTGATGGCTGCCTCAGTAAGAACCTTCGTGGTCTCCTGGAAGGATGCAGCTGACATGAAGGAGTTGGTAGCCAGTGCAGCCTTGGTAATACCAAGCATTACCTGCTTTCCTTCAGCGGGTGCCTTGCCTTCCTTCACAAGCTCCTCGTTCATGTCCTCAAAGTCAAGGACGTCAACCAACGTGCCGGGAAGGAATTCCGTGTCACCGCTGTCCTCGATGCGAGTCTTCTTCAGCATCTGACGAACGATCACTTCAATGTGCTTATCTGCAATGTCTACGCCCTGCAGACGGTAAACTCTCTGAACTTCGCGAAGCATGTAGTCCTGTACGGCGCGGATTCCCTTGATCTTTAACAGGTCATGAGGGTTAACGCTACCTTCCGTCAGCTCATCGCCGGCCTCAAGGATCTGGCCGTCAAGCACCTTGATGCGGGAGCCGTAAGGGATCAGATATGCCTTGGACTCACCGGTCTCCTCGTTGGTGATGATGACTTCACGCTTCTTCTTGGTGTCGCGGATCTCAGCCTTGCCGCCGAACTCTGCAATGATCGCAAGTCCCTTGGGCTTACGGGCCTCGAAAAGCTCCTCGACTCTGGGAAGACCCTGGGTAATGTCGTCACCTGCCACGCCGCCGGTATGGAAGGTTCTCATGGTCAGCTGGGTACCAGGCTCACCGATGGACTGTGCAGCGATGATACCAACTGCCTCACCTACCTGAACGGCCTCGCCGGTTGCCATGTTCGCACCGTAGCACTTAGCGCAGATGCCGAACTTGGAACGACAGGTCAGGATCGTACGGATCTTAACTTCTTCGATGGGGTTGCCATCCTTATTAACGCCTACGGTCAGGATCTTCTGTGCACGGCTGGGCGTGATCATGTGATTGTGCTTCACGATCATGTTGCCATCCTTGTCGAAGATGTCTTCGCAGGTAAATCTTCCGGTAATGCGGTCCTTCAGGCTCTCGATGGTTTCCTTACCGTCGGTGAAGGCCTTTACTACCATGCCGGGGATCGGATCATCCTTATCCTTGCGGCAGTCCGTCTCACGAATGGACAGCTCCTGGGATACGTCAACCATTCTTCTGGTCAGGTAACCGGAGTCTGCGGTACGAAGTGCGGTATCGGACAGACCCTTGCGGGCACCGTGTGCGGACATGAAGTACTCCAGTACGTCCAAGCCCTCACGGAAGTTTGACTTAATGGGCAACTCAATGGTTCTACCAGTGGTATCAGCCATCAATCCACGCATACCGGCCAGCTGCTTGATCTGCTGGTTGGAACCACGCGCACCGGAGTCAGCCATCATGAAGATGTTGTTGTACTTGTCGAGTCCGGCAAGCAGCACCTTCGTCAGCTCGGCATCGGTCTCGTTCCATGTCTCTACGACTGCACGATAACGCTCTTCCTCCGTGATCAGACCACGACGGAAGTTTGCAGAAATCTTATCTACGGTTGCCTGTGCGTCAGCCAGCATCTGAGGCTTCTGAGCAGGCACGGTCATGTCGGAAATGGATACGGTCATGGCTGCTCTCGTGGAGTACTTGTAGCCGATGGCCTTTACGTCATCCAGAACCTCAGCGGTCTTAGACGCGCCGTGGGTATTGATGACCTTCTCCAGGATCTGCTTTAAGCCCTTCTTGCCTACGTGGAAGTCAACTTCCAGCTTCAGCAGGTTCTCAGGACTGGTTCTGTCAACAAAGCCAAGGTCCTGAGGAAGGATCTCGTTGAAGAGGAACCGTCCAAGCGTGGACTCCACGTTACCGGTCACTTCCTTACCGTCAGCATCTTTCTTGGTAACGCGAACGGTGATGCGGGAATGCAGGGTGATTACCTGGTTCTCATATGCCAGAATGGCCTCGTTCACGCTCTTGAAGAACTTGCCCTCGCCGATGGCGCCGGGTCTCTCCTGGGTCAGGTAGTAAATACCAAGTACCATGTCCTGTGAAGGCACTGCAACGGGGCCGCCGTCGGAAGGCTTCAACAGGTTGTTGGGGGACAGGAGCAGGAAACGACACTCTGCCTGTGCCTCAACGGACAAAGGAAGATGCACTGCCATCTGGTCACCGTCGAAGTCCGCGTTGAATGCGGTACATACGAGGGGATGAAGCTTAATGGCCTTACCTTCCACCAGAATGGGCTCAAATGCCTGGATACCAAGTCTGTGCAGGGTAGGTGCACGGTTCAGCATCACGGGATGCTCCTTGATCACCTCTTCCAGAACGTCCCAAACCTGGGTGTCCAGTCTCTCAACTAATTTCTTTGCATTCTTAATGTTCTGGCTGATGCCCTTAGCCACCAGTTCCTTCATAACGAAGGGCTTGAACAGCTCGATTGCCATCTCCTTGGGCAGACCGCACTGATAGATCTTCAGTTCAGGACCAACCACGATAACGGAACGGCCAGAGTAGTCAACACGCTTACCCAACCGGTTCTGACGGAAGCGTCCGGACTTACCCTTGAGCATGTCGGACAGGGACTTCAGCGCTCTGTTTCCAGGGCCGGTAACGGGTCTGCCGCGGCGACCGTTGTCGATCAGGGCATCCACTG
>JAFZNO010000118.1 GCA_017552985.1 Lachnospiraceae bacterium | reverse complement strand
TTCTGATCTCTTGTGAGCGTCATGACGTAAGAAAACACCTTCATGTAAAACGCTTCATAAAGTTTTTCAGCGGTGTTCTTATCCATGTACTGCCGTGCTTTCCTTTCTGTGATCTCATCGATTAGACGGAGAAGCTTTGAATACGTTACAAAAAAATTATAAAAAATTTTAACTTTTTTTCCAACCCCATTTTTTGAATGCAAAAAAAGCCGCTTATCATGAAAGATAAGCGGCCTCAGCATCGTAAACCTACCTTGGCATTGCTCTGCAGCTTTTTGTTGATAGTATTTCATAATAGACATACTTAATTCGAGACGGTTTTATCACCAACTGTGACATATGGCTCTACTTAAGCTTAAAGTAAACCCAGAATAACTGTTCACATATGTATATGTTGTTCCGTTACGGAGTGCAGTGGCAACGCCACAGATTGGATCCATTACTGAAATATACCCTGTTATTGCATTAACTCCATAAATTGTTGTAGCGTGATAACCACCTGAGTAGGCAAAGCTTCCATATATTGGATACCCGTTTGAGATATTTGTCACTAATACGCTGTCAGAAGGTACGTAATTCCCAAAAGTATAGCTCATTGAATAAATAATTTGCATAAATGACGCAACCTGTGAAGGAGAAGCAGTTGAATCCACTACATAACTCGTTTCAAAATATGCCATCGAAACATCGCCTGCCGTCAACGTCGTACCACTTAAGCAATTCTTTATACAAGCAACTGTTGCCGCCCAGCATAAGTTTGAATAAGGAGCTTGTGGAACATAAGAAACTCCACAAGAGTAATAATTTGGTGGTCCTAATAAATCTCTGTTTTCAATATATCCCAATGACATAGTCTTCGTAATGTCAGCGGTAGAAATTCTAGAAAATGCGACATCATCAGAACACAAATCCATAGTATCTCTCTCCGGTGCAATAATACCGGAATATCCAAGCAGAACTACGTCATATCCATTGTATAAGTATACCCCTTGTGAATCATAGATAAGTGCAATGTCGCTAAATCCTATCTGATCAATGTTTTTTGCCAAGCTGGTTTCTATCGTATATTTATCATCAAATACATTTATAGCAAGTGCAACAATATGATTTCCATCAATAATCGGATAGTATTCCCAAATCTGATTAAATACTCCATTTTTATATTCATATGCTGGAATTGCCGCAGCTATTTGGAGATTCTCAAAATTGACTTCAGAAAATCCATACGAAGTCGTATCTGACGCAACATACTGAATCGCTTCACATATTGCTTCTTTCTGGGCTATCGTGCCGTTTTCGTCGTTAACTATTCCACTTGCCTTTGAAATAATACCGTTTGAAAGAAATACAAGCATTACTGTTACAACTGATAGAATAATAAAATGTTTCCTCATGATGTTCCTCCTTTTTATCCCAGTTGGTTGCAAAATAGCATTTCTTGTCCTGATCATATTATTCCGTCAAGTCAAAATACACTCCCACGTCATCCAGCCAATCCGTTGTTAGTCTAAGATACACGTAATTATCGTTTTCTGAAATAACGTATATTTGACCAGAAACTGAAAATACGGAAACAAATTCACAATCCTTCGTCGGGCTATTGCCGTCCACGTGATTGACCTCGCCATAATATATGGAATCCGTTGGTTGAACATAGCTTATTGCCACGCCTTTTCGCCACTCATAGAGCCGGCCATCCACCATTACCGTCGGATAGATTTTTGATGCTCCCGGAAGAGTACCGTCCAGACCGTCAGGAGCTTCCGGATTATCATCTGGATGATTAGTTTTTATTATTGCCAAGATAACCAAGCCGACTACTAGGCACAGACAACCGATAACAGAAAACCATTTAAGCCAATTATATTTTTTTTCATCTTTTTCCATCTTTTCCCTCTGCTCAAATAAAAATGTTTCCACTACACAAATTATCAATATCGTTTTTTCAGTATAGATTATTTGTGATCGAAACGACTGCATGTTTAAATAATTACTCTTATTATTATGTTTATAATATCTTTCTTTTTGCATAAAGTCAATATAAAAGTTCCCTCCGGGATTTTGCGCCTAGTTTTTCTTCCTGAGGATCCAGATCAAATTCTTAACGCACGCATCCTTTCCGGCGGGCTGAAAATCGTAATCCTGATAGAGCGCCTCCACCTCAAAGCCGCAAAGCTCCGCCAGATAATACATTTCCTGGCGGTACGTCTGGCGCATCGTGAGCGGCCGGATCCTTTCGCCGATCACGTTCCCCTCATCGTCCAGCGTCTCAAACTTCCAGTTGCCGCGAATGAGCTGGGAAATGGGATGATACGTGATCGCGTTGTAAATCTTCTCGCGTTTCCCCTCAGAATTCACGTATTCCAACCGGAAGGAATATCCGTCAAGCGTATTTTGCATCTGCGCGGCCTGAAGGATGGGGAAAGGATCAAAGGTATTTAGCGTCAGGATCCCGCCTGGCAGGAGCTGCTCCCGCAGATTACAAAGCGCCTCTCTTTGCAGCTCTGGCGTCGGCAGGTGCATGAAGCCGCTTCGCGCAATGATGGCAAGGGAATACTTCCTTCCCGAGGAAAACTTCGTCATGTCCGCCGGATACACCTTCAGATCCAGTCCCTTCTCCTTCGCCTTCGCCAGGGACACGCGGCACATCTCCTCCGAAAGATCCGTGCCGTCCACGCTAATCCCGCGCTCTGCCAAATAGAGCAGCACCGCGCCCGTTCCACAGGCCACGTCCACCACGCCGCCCTGTCCGTACTCCTTGGCAAGCTTTAGATAAAACTCCTGAAAGCCGCGATGATTATCCTCATGGGCATACATCACCTCCAAATACCTGTCATAATTCTCCGCCACGTCTTTATAATCATGTAAATCCATATTCCTATTCTCCTTTTCTTTTTATCAGTATAATCTATTAGCATTTACTTCCTTCATCCCATCGGTTTCCCTGGTCGTCTCGGGGTGCCTTTAAAGATAAAAAAAGCCGCCTATCCCGAAAGATAAGCGGCCTCATAGTCCCATCCGTCACGTCATAAACTCTCCACTTATCCGTTACCCATATTCTTGCATGCCAAAACAAGGCTATCAGTGATAGTCTCAGTAGTTCGGCAAGTAGTTGTGGTAACGAATAATTTCATCATAATGTTTCTCCCTCTGACGACCCAAAGTCTGAAGCGCGGAATTGTTTGACTAAAAGCTCCGCGTTAAGATGAATTACGGAAAATATATCTTAATTCACCTTATTTGTCAAGCATGTTTTCTGCAAACCCTTTATACTGGCATTAACAAATGATTAGCAATTTCATGTCACAAAATGTTCCACGACAAAATCTACCTTGTCATCTTCAACTCAGTAGGCACTGGTATTATTCGGGAGTACTTTTTGCTAATGTTTTCATCACTGTCGAACATAATTCAATATGGCATTGTCACCAACTATGGCAAATACCGCTATCTAAAATTAAATTTACCCCAGAATAACTGCTCGTATATACATGCGATGTTCCGTTATGGAGTGCTGTTGTAACACCAAATTCTGGATCCATTACAGAAATATATCCAGTTATAGCATTAATTCCATAAATTGTTACGGCATGATAGCCACTTAGCCAACCAAATATTCCAAATACCGGATAACCATTCGAGATATTTGTTACCAATGCACTATCAGAGGGTCTGGAGCTCCCATCTCTTGTCCTTATCATATTATTCCTTCAAGTCAAAATACACTCCCGTGTCATCCAACCAATCTGTTGTCAATTTGAGATACACGTAATTATCGTTTCCTGAAACAACGTATATTTTACCAGAAACTGAAAACGTGGAAACAAATTCACAATCTCTCGTCGGGCTATTGCCGTCTGCGTGATTGATCTCACCATAATATACGGCATCGTTTGGTTGAACGTTGCTTATTGCCACGCCTCTGCGCCACTCATAGAAACGGCCGTCCACCATTACCGTCGGATAGATTTTTGATGCTCCCGGAAGAGTACCGTTCAGACCGTCAGGAGCTTCCGAATTCTCATCTGGATGATTCGTGCGTATTACCATGATAACCACGCCGACTACAAGACACAGACAGACGACAAAAAAAACCCATTTAAGCCAACTATTATTTTTCATCTTTTCCCTCTGCTCATATAACAATACTCCATTGGTTACCGTTTGCCATCATGCGCATAATATCATGATTTTTACGTAACCGTCAACCTAAGAACACACTCGAATGGCGTATCATAAATCTTTGATAAATTCCGCGCCGCGCATGCGGTTGATGCAGCAGAGCGCGTCCAAGGGGCGGATTTCCTCATAAAACCAACTCTGCGTCTCCGGCATGATGGAGCCCGTTTTTCCCTTCTTCAACAGATCTTCCAGAAATGCTGCCACGTTTTCCAAGATTTCCCGGTCCACTCCCTGCGGATCCGTGAGCAGGCGTTCCATGACAACGGTTAGCGTGCAGAGCTGTTCGTGGGTAGACATTGCGGTCAGCATCGTAACGTCCGCGGAATACTCGTCCAGGATCACCTTCCGTTCATTCTCCGTCTCCACGGTGCGGAAGAACAAAAAGGGCTGCGAGGTTTCCTTTACCATAAGCCTTCTGGAGAATTGCCATTTCTCAGTACTTTCAGGTATTTCGCTCCCGTTTCTCCTCTCGCGAGTCTGCAACAATTCCTTCACTTTCCCCGTGATCATGCACGGGCAGAAATTTTTCATCAGGATCACCTGATCAGCTAAGGGAAGGTATTCACTCGATCCGCCAATGACAAGGATCGTCGACACTCCTTTTTTCTTCCATAGCTCCGTCACGCGTTCCGTAAAGGGAATGATTGGTTCGTCATCGACGAGCAGCCGCATCATATGATCCCGGATCATGAAGTTCGTCGCGCTCTTGTCCTCGTCGATCAGCAAAAGCTTCGACCCGCCGCTGACCGCTTCCAAGATCGAACTCGCCTGCGACACGCTGCCGCTGGCATGCTCCGTGGAAAAGGCCTCCAGCGGCTTTCCCGGTAGGAATTTGAAAAATGCGGACAGGTTTAGCTGCGACACGGGGCGGCCGTCCTCCGCATAGACCTTGAGCGCACTATTCTCCGCGATCACGTATTCGCGTCCGTCCCCCGGAACGTGATCGTAAATACCGGCCTCCAGGGCATCCAATAGCGTTGATTTTCCAGAGTAACCGCCGCCCGTAATGACCGTGATGCCACAGGGGATCGCCATGCCAGTAATTGAAGTCTGATTAGCGCCGTCACCTTTCCACTCTTCATTCTGGTCCTCCGCTAGCGGGATCTCCACCTCCAGCTCCTTCGGCGAAGCAAACGGAATCGCGCCCTGCATGGGTTCATCGCTGTCCTTCTCCCTGGGGAGTATGCTCCCGTTTGCCACAAACGCGCAATAGCCATTTGCCTTAAGGAAGCTCCGGATCTGCTGCTGGCGCCGGTAAGTGCGCACGTATGTCTTTAGTTCTTCCTGATCCATGCACAATATGGTTTCTTCCACAAGATCCAGCAGTTCCGTAACGCCGCGGCATGCCGCTTTTCCATTGACCGAGACGCCGTTGATCAGCGGTACCTGAAACAGCATGCGCAAGACTAATTTCCGTCTCCTCTCATCAAAGGCGAGACCGCTTCGACGAAGCATCCGGTTCCCCGGCTTTTGCACGAAAAACTGCGCCTTTTCGCGGGCCTTGTTATCGTTTTTGTTATTCTCGTTCCACTCTTGAATTCGTGGCTCCAGCTTTCCGAGCAGGTACGTTCCCACCGGAACGACGTCATTTTCCAGACTGCCCACGGATGCGGCGCCGTCGGCCAACTTCCCCTCGCAAGCGTCATTTAAAAGCCCTTCCGTTGGAAGAGCGATCATCATCAGCACCTTCTCGGCATTTCGCCTTCCCGTCCCCTGAAACCAAAAGCCCAGGGATCTGTAAGTAAATACTTTCTCGTCCTCTATGGCCTCTGGGTCTGAGGAGTAATGATCAACGTACAGGCGATTCAGGAAAGACTTGCTCTGCGCCTGCAATCCCAACATAATACTCTTAAACTTTTTCATTCTAAGCATCATCCTCTCTTCATTAAGCGATACAGTTTCTTGCAACCGTAACCAAACAAGAGGAATGAAGTTTATGTCGCCCTCGGCGCTGCTTGTTTTTGTGCCTCACTACAAAAAAGGCGCATCCATGCCGGATGCGCCCTAAGATCAATCTAAGCTATTAAGCAGCGTTCGTGATCAACATTGTATCTGACATTTCATGAAACTTCATTCTATTTTTCTTGTTCATGTTGATCACCTCCTGCGATAATATTTTTATTTGGTTACGGGCATATGCTAGCATACATCCGCGGAAACTGTCAAGAACTTTTTCAAAAAATGCCGTCAAATACCGCCATTCTCTTTTTTATCAACTCATGCAATTGCTCCTTCATTTCTTGGGGAACATAGGAAACCTTCACCTCTTCCCAAAAAGCTTCCCTGTGTTTTACGAGCTGTTTCATTAAACCCATCGCGACTTTTTCCGAAACGCCTATGTTCTCCGCAAGGATTAAAAAATCCTTTCTTTTTAGGTTTCTCTTCTTGCCATTTAGGGTGAGCGCCATCTGTTCCTTGTCGGCCGGCATGATAACGTTTACGGGCAACATGTCATAAGCGGCAGACAGGGAAAATCTTCTGCTGCCGGGATGATCTTCAATCAACGAAAAGTTTTTCAGATGCATGTCTGAATTACCCGTGCAAAAGCAAAACAATAGCCGGAAATAAAACTCCGTCAGATCCAACCCGACGTTTCGGGAGTACGTTTTGATCACCTTGCCACAGTTTTCATAAGAACTGCGGTACTTATCCGCCGTCAGTCTTCCCGACAACTGACAAAAATCTTCCATGGCATATGTTTGATCACCATCTCTGTCAATTCTTTTTGTGACGTAGGCATATTTGTTCTGAAATAACAACAATGCATTGGGAACCGTGGGAATCCCTGCAATCCCTGCCATCTTCATGGACAGGAATTCTGCCTCCGGCAAACAAGAATAATCTTCCGATTGCGGTTTTAATATGTAACCTGTCGGATAATCCACGAGCGTAAGGCGTGCCTTCCTGTCAACCGTATCCAAATGCAGTGACAGCTTTTTCTGCACGCCGGGAACCGTAAGACCCTTGCGGATGGTTTGATCCGCCAATTGCTCCAATGCTTTTTCCGACAAATCGATCTCCGGCAACACGGGCATGCCAAAAAAGCGTTTCATGCACCTCGTATGCCATGATACGCTTTTTTCATATTCCTTCGGATTTGTCATCTCTTTATTGCAACATAAGCATCTCATCTTGCCACCTCAACGCCATCTTCTTAACTAGCTTCAATGCGTACGTCTCCAATGCAATCCCTGCAAGCCGCAAGCATTAACCCAAACCGGTCTTTGTCATCCAGCTTCCAGTTTCTCTCCACCACGCCAAGAAGCCATCCCTCAGGAATCAAACCGTCAAAAAAAGGAAAAAGCGTATTAGAGACGTAAGGCTCTTCCCGCAACGGCAGCGTCAAGCTTACCGACAAGGCATCAACTTTCTCAAGATAAGACTTATCGTAAGAGAATTCATAGCCCTGATCGGTTTCTTTGATCAGCCCGGCATATCTGTTTTGGACGTATACTTTTCCTTCCCTGGCCATGTTAAGTATCCTCTCTGTCGATCTCGCCCGGAACCGTCTCCATGCCAAACATCCTTAATGCCTGATTTACCTTGTCAAGCCGCACGGTCTCCTTTCCCTGCTCCAAATCCCTGACAAAACGCAATCCCAAACCAGACCTAAGCGCAAACTCTTCCTGCGTAAGACCAGCCTTCATTCTTTCGGTTTTTACAAATTTTGCTATCTTATTCATAATACAAATATACACCCGAACGGGTATAATTTCAACAAAAACTTTTGCATTATACCCTATCGGGTGTATTGTGGCGATCATATAATATTATTATACCCGTTCGGGTGTAATTCTGCCATTTAAGCTTCCGCACTCTCAAGATATTCCACGATCGGCAAGACATATTTTACGTCCGAAATGTCATAAGAGCCGGCAACCATCTCCGCCATCTGCTTTTCTTGCTCCGTGGCATTCTTTTTGCCCTTTAGCATGGAAGCAAATGCTTTCATCATTAATCTGTGGGATAGCTTCATCTTGTCGTAGTTCAATCCGCCCTGGCAATAAAAGGCTTTGACATTTTTCTTCTGATCCTCGGTAAGAAGGTTTTCCATCACCTTTTTCACCACAGGCGCTTCATTAGGGCTTGCACCCACTGCGCATATTTCTTGGTAAAACCAGTTTGTGAAACATAAATGACCAAAGCTTTCATGATTATCTTGTGTTCCTTTCCTGTTTTCTTTAAGGTTTGGGTCTCCGTGACCCAAGCCCCGTGACCCAACCTGGCCAATGTTTTACAGAAGCGCGTCCAGCTTTGCAGCAAGGGCGTCCTTGCTCGATGCGCCAAGGCTGCTGTCCACCATCTTTCCATCCTTGATGAATGCGAAGAACGGGATGCTCATTACGTTAAATCTTGCAGCAAGATCCTCCTGCTCGTCCACGTTCACCTTGCCGACCTTTGCCTTGCCTTCATATTCCTCAGCCAGCTTCTCCACAACGGGGCCCATCATCTTGCAGGGGCCGCACCAGTCTGCATAAAAATCAACCAAAACGGGCACGCTGCTCTTTACTACCTCTTCCTCAAAATTCTCTGTCGTAAATCTGTATTCCATAAGTTCCACCTTTCTCCGGCGCATCGCCGGTAACCATTTTTCATCCTGTGTTTAGTTTCTCAATCCTGCAAAAGTTTATGTAAGATGCGATACAAATCTTTTGCGTCCTGGGCATCCAATTTCGTACACGCCGCCCCCAGCTTCGCGGGAACGTCCTTGCATTTCTCCTTCAGGGCATCTCCCTTTTCCGTGATGCAGACCACCGTCACGCGCTCGTCCTCTTTCAGGCGCTCTCTGGTGACAAAACCTTGTTTCTCAAGGTTTTTCAGAAGCGGCGTGAGGGTTCCGGCGTCTAGGTGAAGCGCCTTTCCCAGCTCGCCGACGGTGACCTTCTCCTTCTCCCAAAGCACCATGAACACGATATATTGCGTGTACGTAAGGCCAAGGGGCTTTAATACCGGCGTGTATAGGCTAGTGATCTTTCTGGCGCAGGCGTAAAGCGGGAAACACATTTGATTCTCCAGCTTTAGCTGCTCATAAGGCTGTGACAAAGCGATCTCCCCCCTTCCATTAGTCTACTGCCATTATAACAATTCTTCCACGCATTTTGCAACTTCATTCATCTTTGCCGTGGGCTCAAACCGTGCCACCACGTTGCCCTGCCGGTCGATGACAAACTTTGTGAAATTCCACTTGATCGCGGGATTGTTCTTATAATCCTTATCAATCTTTGCGAGCATCGCGCTCATTGCCAGTGCGACGGGACCCTTTCCAAAGCCTTCAAAGCCCTTCTGCTCCTTCAGGTAACGAAACAGCGGAAGCTCATTCTCGCCATTGACGTCAGCCTTTTTCATCTGGGGAAACTGCGTGTGATATTTCAAGGTACAAAACTCATGAATCTCGTCATCCGTGCCCGGCGTCTGTCCCGCAAACTGATTGCAGGGAACGTCAACGATCTCAAATCCCTTCTCGTGAAACTTCTCATACATTTCCTCAAGATCTTTATAATGCGGCGTGAAACCGCAGCCCGTGGCCGTATTCACAACCAGAACAACCTTGCCCTCGAAGTCCTTCATGGACACTTCGCTTCCGTCCGGCGCGGTAACAACGTAATCATAAAATCCCATTTGCTTGTCCTCCTTCTTTTCGGCTATCTTTTCTAATGATCTTCTCAGCCATAAGTTATTACCTAAGTTTGAAATTTGTATTTTATCTTTGGTGCAATTATATTGTATCAAATATAATTTGAAACGTCAACTCCTAATTTAATAAAAGTTACGCACTTGCTGATTCCCAAGGCACTATGTTAGAATAAAATCCGGAAGGGTTACTGAAATCAAAAAGGGGGGCGAAATTAATGATTGAATTACTGGATAAAATTGACTCCATCATGTATTATCCCATTCTCATCATCGTGATGTCTCTTGCGGGGATCTACTTTACGATACTCACAAAAGGCGTACAGATCCGGCTTTTTCCTGAGTCGCTGCGCCTTCTGGCAGAGCCGCCGGAAGACAAAAAGAACGTGTCGTCACTGCAGGCAATGCTGGTGTCCACCGCATCGCGCGTAGGTACGGGAAATATCGTCGGAGTATCGACTGCGATCTGCCTGGGCGGCCCGGGAGCATGTTTTTGGATGTGGATCATGTGCATCATCGGCGCTTCCTCCGCATTTGTGGAAAGTACGCTCGCGCAGATTTACAAAAGGAAAAATGAGGACGGCGAGAGCTATGGCGGTCCTGCCTATTACATCGAAAGAGCATTGCGTGCGCCGGTTCTGGCAGCGATCTTCTGCGTATTTCTGATCGCAACGTACGCCGTTGGCTTTAATCTTCTGTGTTCCTATAATCTGCAATCTACCTTTGAAACCTATTCCTTCTATGATCCGCGGATCACTCCCGTGATCGTCGGCGCGATCCTGGCCGTCTGCACGGGATATTGTCTGTTGGGCGGTGGAAAAAGAATCGTCAAGCTCACTGGCCTGATCGTGCCCTTCATGGGCGTCTCCTACGTGATCATTTCGCTGATCGTGATCCTGTTTCACGTTCAGCTGATACCGGCCATGTTTGTACAGATCTTTACGGATGCCTTTAACTTTAAGGCCATATTTGGCGGCGTGGCGGGATCCTGTATGGTATACGGCATCAAAAGAGGTTTATATTCCAACGAAGCAGGCGTGGGCTCGGCCCCGAACGCTTCCGCATCCGCCAAGGTGTCGCATCCCGCAAAGCAGGGCTTGGTCCAGACGCTGTCCGTGTATATCGACACGCTCCTTCTTTGCACTGCAACCGCGTTAATGTGCCTGTCCAGCGGCGTTGAGAGGAGCGAGGCCGTATCCGGCGCGCCCTACGTACAAAACGCGATCTCCACGGTGTTTGGAAAAACCGGACCCTTGTTTATCACGATCGCCATGACCCTGTTCGCATTTACGACCCTTCTGGGAAATTTATATTACGTTGACAATGCCCTGATCTTCCTGAATCACAAAAAAACGCCCTCCAAAACGTTCATGAGGGTCTTTCACGTTTGCTGCGCCATGGTGGTTTTTGCAGGCGCCGTGATCCCGATGAACGCGGCATGGGCGTTGGCGGACATTACCATGGGCGGCATGACGCTGATCAATCTGCCGGCCTGCATGATACTGGGAAAAGTTGCCATTGATACGCTAAAAGATTACGAAAGCCAAAAGAAAGCAGGCAAAAAGCCCGTTTTCTATGGAAAAAACATAGGCCTGAAGGAAGAAGAACTGGAGTACTGGAAGTAGGAAAACTGACGCGTCAGCGAAGCGTGATCTGCGTGAGCATACTCGTTAATCACGATTGATCCCCGGCGTTCATCCTTTGAAACTCAGCCAGCGCGTGATCCATGGCTTTTGCGGACGCCAGGTCCACAAGCCATGCGATCAGCGTTCCGGCCGCGTATACGGCGAAAACGCAGCCAGCCAAAACGCCAACAATGAGCGGATCCAACCTACTCCCTTTGGAACCATACAAGGCAATACATAAAATGCCTATCTCGATCAAAATTAGCTGCAGTATCTTTCTTACAAGCAATTCCTTCACCTTCAGCTCCCGCTTGGAATACAACACGAGATTCGGTATCGTACCTACAAGACCATTTAATAACGGTGCCGCGAACGCTTCATATCCAAAGGTTTGCTCTGGCATCATCGCCTTTCCGACAATGAACATGGCCAGAGTGATCAAGGTCACGATCATAAAATACGTTCTGATGAAATCTATCCAAAAATCTCTTCCGCTCATCCGTCAAACCCTCTCTCCCCGCAGAGCTTTCTTTAAGTCTCCCACGTACTTTCTTGTGATGAGAATCTCTTCCCCGCTCTTTAATACCGCAAGCATTCTCCCGTTCAGCGCCGGTTTGATGGATTTGATCTTCATCAAGTTTACCAGCATGGCCTTTGACACCCGCAGGAAGAATTTTTCCCTGAGAAGCTCCTCCAATTCATAGAGCTTTTGCCGCGTCTCGTACACTTGTTTTTGGGTATAGAGAAAGACCTTGTTGTCGACCGCCTCCACGTAGGCCACGTCCGTCACGGCAATCTCGAACTGCTTTCCCTCCAGCATGCCGGTGAGCTGTCCCTGTCTCGTCTTCACGAAGGCAACGATCTCCCGCACCTCCTCCGTCATTTCGTGACAGCGGATCTCTACCTCTTCCGGTTTCTCTTTTCCCACCTTGAATATCTTGATCTCCATCTCTTCTCCGCGCCCAAATGCTAATAACTTTCCTGGATCTGAAACTCTCCCTGACCCTTCAGATAATGGTCAAAGAATTGAAGCGTAAGCTCATTTACGGTCTGGATACACTCCTTCGCGTCCACGTCCCCCGTTCCCAAAAGGGATGCCAGAAACGGTGAAAACAGCGGCAGGTCCGTAAAGTTCATGTGCCCGCTCCCCTTGAAATAAGTATAGCTTGCGTCCTTGGCATTTGCAAGCACCAGACCATTGACGTAAAGAGTGCCATATTGCTGAAAATCCTCATGATGATTTTCATTGCTCAGCATGAGAAGCGGTACGGGATAAGCCTCCTCATAATATTGATACTGCCCGTCTTCACATGAAAGCTCCTCTCCCAGCATCGTCCCGTCGAGATCGATCACGGCCTTCACGTCGCCCCTGGTCCTTCCGATGGTCACGCTGGTGGCGCCGCCGAGGGAATGTCCCATCATGCCAATTTTATCATGATCGATCTTGGAAAGAATCTGAATAAGCACCTGCGCGTCCGCGTCCTTTCCCACGTACCAATTCTGATCGAGTATCCCTTTCGTCTTTCCGATCTCATCCAGCACAAAGTTCACGTCCGCGATGCGAAGATTCATCCAATCCCTGGAAGCCTGAAAGATCTCTTCCTCCGGAATCTCGCCGTCCTCCGCATTTCCGTTCGTCATGACGGACTGCATAAAATTCCGGTCAACGAGCACCATTTTTCCCGCCGTGTCCTTCGTAAAAAACGAATGGTACGGATGATCCATGCTGATCACGACGTAACCGTGGCTGGCGAGCTCCTCGTACGTGGACAGGTTGCTCCCATAGAATCCAAACGCCCCATGGGAGAACAAAACCAGCGGAAAGCTCCCGTCCGGCAGGTCGTCTCCCGCTCCCTTTTCCTCGCCCTGCTTTTTGGGATAAAATACGTAAATTGGCACCTCGCGATGGCTTCCGTCCGTCTCAAAGCTCTCAAGTCTCGTCTCATCCGTGAGGATCGCGCTCACCATGCCAACCTCATAGGCTCCCGTCACCGGCAGGCTCTGATACCCCGTAAACGCAAACGCCGGAAACAGGGAAACCGCGATCACGATGCAACCCGTCACGGCCGCCAGGATGGTTTTCCCTTTGCCGCGAAGCTGACCTTCCCGCTTAGCGGGGGTTCCTTGCTCCGTCACGGGGGTTCCTTCCGCCATCATGTGGGTTCCTTGCTTCGTCGCCGCCGCTCCTTGTTTACGCTTCTTCACAAACCGGATGACGTCGATCAAAAGGCGAATGCCCAGGATCACAAAGCATCCCCCGAGCCGGAGCCCCTTATTGCCTATGGGAAGCAACAACAAAAACGCGATCACGCCCCATTGCACTCCCGTAACGAGCAGCCGGTTTTTCACCCATTTTTCCTCTTCCTTATGCTTCGCCAGCGTCCAAACGCAAAGCCCCAGCTCCAAACTTGCCAATATAATGAATAATATAGCTCCCATCGTTTACTCTCCTTATCCTTTGGGGAACCATTCTCTTGGCTCCTCGTTAACGTCATTATAGGAAAGCATCCGGGGCAATTCAATCTTTCGGCTGGTGAGATGCATTTTTCGAAGGCAAGATGCACTTATGCTTCTTCCTCATGCCGGTCTCTCATCAGATAGATAAACCATGCGACAAAGAGAAGGGCATATACGGCTTGGGTAAGGCTCGTATTTCCAATGGCCTGTTCCTGCGTTACGCCAAATAGCACGCCGCTGGCCACGAATGCGGAGGCGTCCTGAAGGGCATGAAAAATGACGCAGGGCCAGATGCATCTTCCGGAACGGTAAAAGATCGCGCCATAGACAAGTCCGACGCCAAAGACGGAAATCGCCTGCATCAGGGCTGCCTGAATGGTGATCTCTGGCTGCAGGGCGTTGATCAGATGCATTGCGCCGAATAAAAAGGCCACTAATACGATGGCGCGTCTAGCCTGCTTTTTGGTCTCTGAACCAAACAGTTCAAAGGCAAGCTCCTGGGCAACGCCGCGGAAAACAAATTCCTCAAACACGCCGATCATCACGCACTGGAGAAGCAGCATTGCGATCTCTCCCCCGCTGATCATCTGCAGACCGGTTTCATTTGCCAGATCAAAAATCACGCCGGCAACGGCGATCACGGGAAAAAGGATCCATGCCATGCCGCAGTAAATACCTTCCGCCATTCCCTCCGAAGAAACCTTCAGCACCTTTTTCTTTTGAAATAAGAAGATCAAGAGTAGCGCAAGCACGGCAGACAGGGCTTCCAAAATGAATTCCTGAACAAACCGGTTCGGGAAAAGCGCCTTGACCGGCTTTCCAAACAATAGTCCCACAAGAATGCTGCCGCCAATCCCGAACGCTATGGAAAGAATGACCAGCATCCCTTTCCCCAGCTTCTGCATTCCGTTAATTTCCTTTTCCTTCTTTTCCATAACAATTTCTTTCTTCATCATTTTTTCCTCTTTTCACTTTTTTGAACGTTGCTCTCGTTTGCAACTCTTGAGCTGAGGATATCAATTCCTCCCGGGAAAAAACAGGACGTGATGCAGGAATTCCTTGATTTTTAAGGATTGGACAAGCTTGTCCAACGAAAAATTACCACTTCCCTTCCCACAAAAATCATGGTAATCTAAACAGAAGGAATAGATTTTCAGGGAGTAAAAGATGGATACGGTAAAAGTAGGTGCTTTTTTAAGAGAACTTCGAAAAGAAAAAAATCTGACACAGGAGCAGCTCGCGGAAGTCTTTCAGGTGACCAACCGCACGGTCTCAAGATGGGAGACCGGGAGCAACATGCCTGACGTCAGTTTGTTATTGGAAATTGCAGATTATTATCAGCTGGACGTGCGCGAGATTCTAAACGGGGAGAGAAAACCTCCCGAGGAAAAAAAGACGGATGCAGACGCAGACCAGAAGGCGCAGCTGCAGGAAATGGCCCAGTACGTAGATTCCGATAAGGAAAAAATGGCCTTGCGAACGAGAATCTATGCCATCATCGGTCTGATCGCCATCATCATCAACGTCTGCCTGAACAATTTTGGCCCTGCAGACAGCACTCCCGCCACCATCATCAAAAAAATCTGCATTCTGCTCGTCTACCTGGCACTGTCCGCAAGCATCCTGTACACGACGGAACGCCTGCAGGTTTTACAGCGGAAATATAAGGAAAAGCTGAAAAAGAACTTCCTGCCAATCCTTTTGATCATCATCGGCGCTGTCGCCCTGCTGCTCACCGTGATTCCCTTTTTTATGATCGGTGTTGCTTGACGAAGCGCAAACTGCCTGTCATAATCCCATCATGTTTAGTCGACTAAACGGAGGTAACCGCCTTGAAGAAAAAGATCGTGATCACTTTAAACCTATTGATTGTTGCATGCACCCTGGTTGGGCTTTGGATCATGTTGGATAAAAATGGTGACAACGGAGGCGTTCTCATCACCTCTGGATGGGCTAATCTGCGGTATTTTACCGTGCAGTCTAACATCTTATGCGGCATCGTTGCGGCGATTTATTTGGTCTCCGGATTCCTCCAGGGTCACGGCAAATCGCCTGCTTCCCAGGACGCCCCTGCGACGAAGATAACGTCCTGTCCTGCATGGATGATGACTTTGAAGCTCGCCGCGACAGCGGCCGTCATGGTGACGTTTTTGGTGGTTGCGTGCTTTTTCGGCCCAATTTACGGCTATGGCCAACTGTATCTCGGCTCCAACCTCTTTTTCCATCTGATCATCCCGCTGCTCGGCATGGTCGAATTCTGCCTGTTGGACGGCTCGCTTCCCTTCCGCAATACCTTCCTGGCGGGATCACCTGCTTTGATTTACGGCTGCGTTTATCTTGGGAACATTCTGATCAACGGTAAGGGCGAATGGCCCAATACAAACGATTGGTATGGCTTTATGAACTGGGGCGCCATACCCGCCGCGCTCATCTTCTCCGGCATCGTGCTGACGGACTGGGGCGTCGCATGCCTGCTTCGGTGGATCAATCACCTGATCAACAAATTATTTACAAAATAATCAACATTTTCTTAGAACGCAATCATCCCCAATGCTGCGATGATAAAAAACAGGGCGATCACAACCAGTACGATCAGGATGGCCTTTACCCAGTTTCTCTTCTTTTTTCCTCTCTGATTCTCCTCTTTCTTTTTCTTTAACAAAATCATCGGTGCAATAGAACTCATTTTGGGTTCCTCCTTTTTTTCTCTGCGTCTCGCAGTTCTTGATCTTACCCTAGCAATTTCTCCTCCGGAAAAACAGGACAAGGAATAGGAATTTTTGCAAATTTCACCGATTTTCGGCATTGGACAAGCTTGTCCATGGCAAAACTTACCCAATTTTATGGGAATTTTGCCCAATTTTTGCGAATTCAACTTCATAATCTTTACGTCAAAAAAATTTATGCTAAAATTGTTAGTAGACTAATAAATCGATTTAATATCAAAGACGGGAAACAAAAAATCATGAAATTAATTTTTAAACACATGAAAAAACACTGGAAGCTGGTTGCGCTTGCCATCCTGATCAAGTTCCTCGGATCGGTCAGCGAACTCTCGCTTCCATATATTTTGGAATATATCATCGACGAGATCGTACCCGCCGGGAATCTGACGCGGGTGCTCCTTTGGGGGTCCCTGATGTTCGTCACGGCCATCGTCTTCCGCGCGTTGAACGTCATCGCGAACAAAAGGGCCATCGACAACGCCCACAAGATCAGCTACGAAATCCGGCAGAGTCTTTTCGAGAAGACCATGAATCTGTCGGGCACGCAGTTTGACGCGCTGACGCTACCGAGCCTCATCTCCCGCATGACCAGCGACAGCTACAACGTACAGAGCGCCTGCGCACAGCTCCAGAGCCTTTGCGTGCGCGCGCCCATGATGCTCCTCGGGGGCCTGATCATGACCATGTTCATGGACTTCAAGCTCTCCCTGATCCTTCTTTGCATGATGCCGATCCTGATCCTGGTCATCTACGTCATTTCCTCCAAGGGTATCCCGATGTATACCAAGGTGCAGAAAAAGCTCGACGTCGTGGTGCGCGTCATGCGTGAAAACATCACCGGCATCCGCGTGGTGAAGGCGCTGAGCAAGGAAGACTTTGAAAAGCGACGCTTCGCCGAGTCCAATCAGGAGCTCACAAGGAGCGACGTGGCGGCGGCGACCGTCATGGCCATGCCCGGCCCCGTGATCCAGTTCCTCCTGAACATCGGCCTTTCCATCGTTGTCTTTGTCGGCGCATATCGCGTCAACATTGGCGAGATTAAGCCCGGCGTGATTTTGGCCTTCCTGACCTACTTTAACATGATCACCATGGGCGTCATGGGCCTTAGCCGCATTTTCACCACCATGAGTAAAGCCAGCGCCAGCGCAAACCGCATCGCGGAAGTGCTTGCCACGGATACGGCGGAACTCCTGGAAAGCCAGGAAAAACTGGCTGCCATTGTTAATGCAGATCATGCTACTGATGCAGACTCTGCCGCTCATCCCGAAAGACAATCGGAAGCGCCCTTCATCCGCTTTGACCACGTATCCTTTAGTTATGGAAAAGCGGAAGTACAGGCGACTACTCCTGTTGCTGAAAGCAAAAAGAAAAGACAAGACTCCTCTGCGGGCATGGCAACGGAAGCAGCTGCAGATTTCGGCGGCGAAAGCCGCGAGAAGGCCCTGTCCGACGTCTCCTTTACCATGAAGAAGGGCGAAACCCTTGGCATCATTGGGCCTACGGGCTGCGGCAAGTCCACCATCGTCAACCTTCTCATGCGCTTCTATGAGGCGGATGAAGGAAGCATTGTCATCGATGGAAAGCCCGTCTCCGCTTACGCGAAGGACGATCTTCGCCGGAAATTCGGCACCGTCTTCCAAAATGACATGATCTTCCAGAACACGCTCTACGAAAACATTGATTTTGAACGAAAGCTCGACCCGAAGGCCATCCGCGGCGCCGTGGAGGATGCCTGCGCCGCAGAATACGTGGACGGCCTTTCGCAGGGTCTTCAGTATGAGGCGACCATCAAGGGCGCCAACCTCTCCGGCGGCCAGAAACAGCGCATGTTCGTGGCCAGGGCGCTCGCCGGAAACCCTGAGATCCTGATCTTGGACGACAGCTCCTCCGCCTTGGATTACAAGACGGATGCCGCCATGAGAAAGGCGATTTTGGAGCACCATCCGGACTGCACGCTGATCCTCATCGCGCAGCGCGTGTCCAGCGTCATGAACATGGACAAGATTTTGGTGTTAGATAACGGAAAATGCATTGGATACGGAACCCACGAAGAACTGTTGAAGAACTGCAAGGATTATCTCGAGACCTATGAAGTGCAGATGGGGGCCATGGCCTGATGCAGGTTTTCTCGAAGTATATTGAGAACACGTAATATTGCGAATAAAAAGGAGAATCATCATGCCGGGACCTGGAGATCGAGGCGGAAAAAAAGAAAAGCCGAAGGACGCGAAGGGTACGCTTCTAAGAATCCTTCGCTATCTGGAAAAATATAAATGGATCGTGTTACTGTTGTTTGCATGCGCCATTGTCAGCAACGTGGGAAACCTCTTGGGGCCACGCTTCGCGGGCAAGGCCATCGGCGTTGCCGAGGAGGGCTATAAAAAGGGCGTGGGACAGGTTGACATGGATCAGGTGCTACATTACACGCTCCTGATGCTGTTCGCTTACGTGGGCTCAAACATTCTGGGCTTCACCGTCAGCGTCTGCATGACCCGCGTTGGAAAACGCGTTGCGCAGAACCTCCGCCAGGACGTGTTTGAGAAGCTCATGAAGCTTCCCGTCAGCTACTTCGACAAGAATCAGGCCGGCGACATCATCAGCCGCGTCTCCTATGACATCGACGTGGTGTCCACCTGCCTTTCCACGGACGTGATCCAGATCCTCACCAGCACCATCACCGTGGTCGGAAGCTTTATCATCATGTGCACCATTTCCGTTCCTTTGGTGCTCTGCATGATCTTTACGATCCCGCTCTCCATCTGGTACACCAAGCGCATGGGAAAGATCACGCGCCCCCTGTATTCCAAGCGAAGCGCGGCTTACGGCGTCATGAACGGCTACGCCGAAGAGATGTTTACGGGTCAAAAGACCATTCTGGCATATGCCTGCGAGGACAAGATGTCCGAGAAATTCAGCGAGATCAACCGCAATGCTGCGGAAGCTTACCGGAACGCGGACGGCATGGGCATGAAGATGGGTCCCACCATTGGCATGATCTCAAACCTCGGCCTCGCCGCCATCGGCATGGGCGGCGCCGTGCTCTACATGAAGGCCATCGTGGGCCTCGAACAGATTTCCAGCTTCATCCTCTACAGCCGTAAGTTTTCCGGCCCCATCAACGAGATTTCGAACATCATCAACGAAATCTTCAGCGCCCTTGCCGCAGGGGAAAGAGTCTTCCACCTCTTGGACCAGCCTGAGGAAGCCGCCGACCTCTACGGTGCCACTATGCTTACCGACTGCCAGGGTGAGGTTGACGCGAAACACGTTGCCTTCGGTTACGTGCCCGAAAAGACCATCCTAAAGGACCTGAATTTCGAGGCAAAACCCGGCCAGACCATCGCCATCGTCGGCCCGACGGGCGCCGGAAAGACTACCATCATCAACCTGCTCATGCGCTTCTATGACGTGAACTCCGGCGAGATCGCCGTAGATGACAAGGAATACCGGAACTATACCATGGAAAGCCTTCGCAAGAACTACGCGATGGTGCTGCAGGACACTTGGCTCTTCCAGGGAACCATCTTTGACAACATCGCCTACGGCAAGGAAAACGCCACCAAGGAAGAAGTCGTGGCCGCCGCCAAAGCCGCGAAGATCCACGACTACGTGCTGCGCCTTCCCAAGGGCTACAACACCATCATCTACGAGGATGGCGGCAATATCTCCAAGTGTCAGAAGCAGCTCCTTACCATCGCCCGCGCCATGCTCTACAACACCAACATGCTGATCCTCGACGAGGCAACCAGCAACGTGGACACCAACACCGAGCGCCAGGTACAAAAGGCCATCCGGAGCATGATGAAGGGAAAGACCAGCTTCGTCATCGCCCACCGCCTGAGCACCATCCAAAACGCTGACCAGATCCTCGTCGTCAACGCTGGCGACGTCGTCGAACAAGGCACCCACGACTCCCTCATGACCCAAAGAGGTTTTTACTACAAACTCTATGCTAGTCAGTTCGAATAACCCTGAGTCCATGCCTCATTCGCAAAAATCTGCGTGGCAGATTTTTTGCTCATTAGATGGCTTCGCCATATAGTC
>JAFZNO010000117.1 GCA_017552985.1 Lachnospiraceae bacterium | reverse complement strand
GGCCTTCCATGGTGGAACCGGGACGAGGACCCTCGTCAACCTTGAACTCGATCACTTCTTTTTTCTTCTTAACCATTACGGGAACGATTTCCTTGTCGAATGCGCCGGCCTTCTGAGCTGCCTCGCACTTCTGCTGAGACTTCAGTGCGAACTCATCGATCTCTTCCCTGGTCAGACCCCACTCGCGGCAGATGTTGTCTGCGGTGGTGATCATGTGATAGTCGTTGAATGCATCCCAAAGTGCATCCTTGATCATGGTATCAACCAGGGTACCATTGTTCATTCTATAACCGAAACGTGCCTGAGGAATTGCATAAGGAGCCATGGACATGTTCTCCATGCCGCCTGCCACAACGATGTCAGCATCACCTGCCATGATCATCTGTGCAGCCTGGTTAACGCAGTTCAGACCGGATCCGCAAACCACGTTCATGGTAACTGCGGGAACTTCGATGGGAAGACCTGCCTTGATGGAAGCCTGGCGGGCAACGTTCTGTCCGAGACCAGCCTGGATTACGCAACCCATGTAAACCTGATCAACCTGTGCGGGATCTACGCCTGCACGATTCAGTGCCTCCTTGATAACGATTGCGCCGAGCTCAACTGCGGGAGTCGTGCTCAGGGATCCGCCCATGGTACCGATCGCGGTACGACAAGCGCCGGCTAAAACTACTTTTCTTGCCATTTGTTTTTCCTCCATGTTTTCTTTACTTTGTACTGGTTCTTTTTCGTATTTCACTTGGTGTCTGAATGATTGTTATTTTTTTATCATTCCAGTCTTCCCCATTGTAACATAGTCACCCTTCTTTTGCAATGACTTTATTTTGAAATTTTTATGAACAAAAAAGGGGGGCCTTTCGGCACCCCTTTCGTCCTAAATTTGAATCCTTATGCTTCCGGCTCGATCAGTCCGTAAGTATCTCCCTTTCTCTTGTATACCACGTTCACCTGATCCGTCTCCGCATTGCAGAATACGTAGAAGTTATGTCCAAGAAGCTCCATCTGGATGCAGGCATCCTCAGGATACATGGGCTTGATGTCAAACTTCTTCGTGCGGACGATCTTGATCTCCTCTTCATCCGCATAATCGTTCTCAACGTAAGCCTTGCTGAAATCACCGCCGGCCTGATGCTTGTCAACGATCTTGGTCTTGTATTTCTTTAACTGTCTCTCAATGATCTCTTCCACGAGGTCGATGGAAACGTACATGTCATTGCTAACCTGCTCGGAGCGAATGATGTTGCCCTTAACGGGAATGGTTACCTCTATCTTCTGGCGCTCCTTCTCAACGCTCAGCGTTACGTGCACCTCGGTGTTAGGGTTAAAATACTTGTCCAGCTTGCCGATCTTGTCTTCTACGGCTGCTCTCAATCCGGGAGTTACTTCGATGTTTCTGCCTACAATAATAAATTTCATATGATCATCCCTTCCGTCATAAATTTAATTACGAAACCGAATCACGGCTCCTTTCCTTGTCCATGTGGGCTTCTTTGTAATTGTATAAGCATTATATCATGATTCGACTTATTTTTGCAACAATTTCCTAAATATTTTACATATTTTTGAAATTAAATCTGTCAACAGAAATCGACGCTTTTTTCAGATTTTCAACAATTTTGTTAAATATAGACAAAACCTTTGTTCTTTCAAAAAAACTGATTTCCATGTCATTTTTTTTGCAAAAACCTGTGGATAACGTGCATAACTTAGTGTATAAATCACTTTTCCCCTAAATTCGACCTTTTTCGACGTGGATAACTATAGTCAAAAAAGCAATCATTTTTTTTCAAAATTCCGTTCTCCATCTCAAGATTGTGAATTTTACACAGTTTCACTTTTGTCAACCCATAAAATTCAAAAATAAATATTTAGAAAACTTTTGGAAACTGATATTCAACTTATCGTAACTGGTTCACGTAAGTTCCGGCGCTGGTCGCCGCGTTCGCGCCGTCTGCCACGGCCGTCACGACTTGTCTGATTGGCTTCTTCCTCACGTCTCCCGCCGCAAAGATTCCGGGGCAACTGGAAACGCAGGTTTCATCCGCGATCACGTAGCCCGCCTGATCCATTTCGACGATCCCTTTTACAAGCTCGCTGTCGGGATGGATTCCCACGGCGATGAATATGCCGTTCACGGGAAGCTCCTTCTTCTCGCCGGTCTTTACGTCCTCCAGGATCAGCTTCTCAACACTGTCCTCGCCGCAGATCTCCTTCACCACGTGGCTGTAGAGAACCTCCACGTTCTCCATTGCGAGAAGTTCCTCCTGCAGCACCTTGGTCCCGCGGAGCTCGTCCCTTCTGTGGATGAGGTACACCTTTGCGCTGGTGCGTGCAAGATATATGGCATCTTCCAGCGCCACGTCGCCGCCGCCAACTACTGCCACCACCTTCTTGCGGAAGAACGCGCCGTCACAGGTTGCGCAGTAAGAAACGCCCATGCCGGAGAGTTCTTCCTCCCCGGGAACGCCGAGAAGCGCATGATGCGCGCCCGTTGCAAGGATAATGCTCTTCGTCTCAAGCTCCTCCTTATCCGTGCGGACAATCTTCTTGTCCCCGAGGTCCTTGATCTCCAAGACCTCCGCCTCCTTAAAAGGCACCTCGAGCTTGTCAGCGTGCTCGCGGAACTTCATGCCCATGTCAAAGCCGTTAATGCCGGGGAGTCCCAGATAATTGTCCACCTCGTAGGTGTTCAGGATCTGTCCTCCGCTCATGGGGCTCTTCTCGATCACCAGAAGATCCATTCCCGCCCTCTTTGCGTACACTCCGGCCGACAGCCCTGCTGCCCCGGAGCCGATGATAATTATGTCAAACATCTTTTTTCCCTCCATTCCGTACGTCATCTTATTTATGTTTACCTGACGTCCTAAAGTCCAGACGCCATGAACTGATCATTTATCTCTCATGCCGAATGCCATGGCCTAGCCTTTCATCATTCACGCCACGTATCCATGCGTCTTCCCCGCGGATTGAGATATAGGTAAAAATTACTTGTATTTTGCATCACAAAAATCTTATCCTCTCCGCGACTGACCACAATTTCATTTTTGCTCAATTCGATCTGATAAATACCTTCCTTTACGGTTTTCGAATGCTCTTCTTCCTTCAGGTACGTTCGGATTTCAAAAACATCCTTGGGCAAAAAAACATATGGTGCCAATTCTACTTTTCTCTCCTTGCCATTTTTTAGAATGACACTTCGATACTTATCAGCCACTCCTTTCGTGATCACGATCTCGCTGCCGCGGATCAGGCGAATCTCACACACCGCAAGCAAAAGCACCAACACCGCCAAGACGCCAAACACGGCGGCCAGAATTCTCATAAACACAGGCACCGTCACGGGATTCACCGAAATCTCGCCGCCAAGGCCAAACACCATTCTTGCTACGTTGACGATAATGACTGCCACGCTGATGGCCGCTGCCGGCAGTGCAAGGCATATGATTATGCCAATGTATCCATCCGTATCTTCCAGATCCAACGTCCCAAGAAGCCAAAAGCAAAGAAAATCCAACAGCATGAGCAATCCGGAAAGCCACAAATTATGCTTACATTGTCCAATATCCGGATTCGTTATGGAAAAAACAAGCATTGCAATGGATCCCGCCCATAACAGAAAATACAAAGCGTACCCAAGTTTGTAGATTGGTTTTCCCTTCCCCGCTTCCCGCACAAAAAGGAACGGAGCCAATAAAAACGTTTCCAAAAAGGATTTTATGCTTCGCATCTTTTTTTATCCTCTGCCGGTAAATATACAATCACGTCTTTTTCATTGGCATTAACGCTAAAATCATAAATGAGCACGCCCTCATAAAATACCGTGATATGATCCGTCTTCCTTTCCACTCTGTAGTTCTCACCCTCAAACAACTCGTCCTTGTCCCTAAACTGCGGATGGAGCCAGATCCGAATGGCACGTTTCGTCCAAAAACAGTAGGGATGCATTTCCATTCTCTCTTCACCGTTTTCCGTAATGCCAAACCGCTTTTCTTCTATAGAGCCATACGCAATGATAGTTTTGGAGCGGCGCGAGATGGCACGTTCCTTTAAGACCAACGGAAGAAATATAACGGGCGATACGATGAGAAGCACGTTGACTCCCCTTATGATCATTACTGCCAGGCGTGCGTCACCCGCACCGTTTCCGTAAAGGGCGCTTGCCTTTATGACGTTGACAATGCCGGCGATCACGCAAGCCACTTCCGTGGGAAGCCAAAGTCCAAAACGGAGCAACAATACGTATCCCAATGATATTTTAAGGTTCCATAAGTTGATTAACGTGCAGATAAAAAAAGAATAAACGGCACACGTGCCAATGAACCACGCCAGACAGTTGCAAAGAGCCACGTTGGAATTTACGGCGGCCGCGATCACCAAGGCAATGGATCCCATGGCAAGCACCAATTCCAAATTGTAAATCCTGTTTGAAAGCGGCCTGTCTTTTTCCATGAAGCCTGTAGTAAATAAGTATTTTAAGACACCCATGTTCTTTCTCCCCGTTGCCTAAAGCTTCTTATTCCAGCCAACTACATGTTTCCCATCTCAGTTGCCTGAGCGTTTTCCATCCAAGCCGCCTGAATGTTTTCCCATCCCCACCGACGGAACGTTTTTCTATCCCTACTGCCGGAATGTTTTCCTAGTTTTCTGGTAAAAATTGTGTTAAGATAAATCCAGTAAGGAACGATCGAACAGTTTTTCAGCCACAAAATTATCTGCGGAGGTATGCATGATGGAATCAAACGGCATCCAATTCAATCCTTCCCGCCCAGTTTGCCTGATCACGGGAGCTTCCCGCGGCATTGGCAAGGCCATTGCAAAAGCCTTTGCAAATGCGGGTTATGACCTTGTGCTTACCTGTTCCAAGACTTTGCCGGAACTCGAGGCATTCGCACGGGAGCTGGAATCGGCAACATCCTCGCCAGAACTGTTTGCGCCTTCGCGAACACCTGACGGAATCCGCTGCGAGGCGTTCCAAGTGGATGCCAGCGATCCCGCACAGGTGGAAGCCTTATTCCAGAAGCTTTCCCGCCTGGACGTTCTTGTAAATAACGCAGGCATTTCTTACGTGGGCCTGCTCCATGAAATGAGTCCCGAAGAATGGCGGCGCGTTTTGTCCACCAATCTGGATTCCTGTTTTTATGCCAGCAAACATGCCATCCCGCTGATGCTAAAAGCGCATGCGGGCCGCATCATCAACATTTCCTCCGTCTGGGGTAACGTGGGGGCTTCCACGGAAGTTGCCTACTCCGCCTCCAAGGGCGGCATCAATGCTTTCACCAAGGCACTCGCAAAGGAGCTTGCGCCTAGCAACATCCAAGTGAACGCCATTGCCTGCGGCGTCATCGACACCTCCATGAACGCCTGCTTTTCCGCGGAAGACATGGAAGCTCTCGTCGCCGAGATCCCTGCAGACCGCATCGGAGCTCCTTCCGAGGTCGCTGCGCTCGCCCTTCAGCTTGCACAGGCTCCCGCCTACCTCACTGGCCAGATCATCACCATGGACGGCGGCTGGACGTAAGCCCGTTCCCCAATTAGCCTTCCCCACTGTCCGGCCATCATTCACGTCTGCAAATTAACGTGCACGCTGCCTGTTTCCTTTAGAATCAGGCAGTTTTTACGTTTTATAATCTCTCGTCTGCTTTGAATACGGCAGTTTTATTGTCATATTCATAAGATGAGAACGTGACCCCTTCCCTAGTCGAAAGCATGTCCGCCAACCGTTTTGCATACAGGGGATGCGTTACCATGCGTACCGCTTCCTCCGGCGTCACCCAGCAGACGTCCTCAGATTCTTCCGAAACAGCCGCCTTCCCGCCAACATACTTGCAAATAAACGCAAGGTTGACGATGGGCGGTATTTTCATTCCCTCCAACGGGCCATATCCATCCTTCACCACCAGATTCTGATAGATTCCCGTTAAGTGCTCTGGTTCGCAAAGTATCCCTGATTCCTCACGGATCTCGCGCTTCAGCGCTTCCGTAATCGTTTCTCCTTGCTCCATCGTTCCCCCAGGCAGTTCCCAACCGCGCATCGGGTTTCGTATCAACAGAACAAGTCCCTCTTTATACACAAGACCGCATGCGGATATGAAATGATACGGTAATTTTTTATTCTCAAGCCAACGATCCATTCCTCTCTCCTTCATGCTGTTGCTTTACAAGATAACTGCTTTACCGCTTGTTGCTTCTTCTCCAGATCTTCCGGTCCTGCGCCTCTTTGATGAGTACGTCCCGGAAATCCGGATGCGCAATGGAAATCAACATCTCCGCGCGCTCCCAGGTCGAGCGGCCTTCCAGGTTGATCACGCCGTATTCCGTCGCAAGGAAATACACCTGGCTTCGCGGCGACGTAATGATATCCCCGTTAAACTGCGGCAGGATGCGCGAATGCTTTACGCCATAGCGGTCCGTGTGGATGGAACTCATGCAGATAAAGGCCTTCCGCCCTTCGACACCGACGCGCCGATCAGGAAATCCAACTGTCCGCCGGTGCCGCTGATCTGCCGTTTACCCGTGCTCTCCGCAGCCACCTGCCCATAGAGGTCCACGGCCACGCAGGCGTTGATCGAAACCATGTTGTCAATCTGCTCGATCACGTAGGGACGATTCACGTATTCCAATGGGTACGCGGCCACGCCTGGATTGTCATCAAGCCACTCATACAATTCATTGGAGCCAATGGCGCATCCAAACACGCCCTTGCCCCTGTCAATGCTCTTAAACTTATTCGTCAGCTTCCCTGCCTTGTATAATTCAAAGAATGCATCCGAGCAAAGCTCCGTGTGCATGCCCAGATCCTTGATGTCTGACTGCGCGATGCACTCGCCGACGGCATTAGGAATGCTGCCAATTCCGAGCTGCAGCGTAGCCCCGTTCACGATATACGGGATCAAATGCTCCGCGATCTTCCGGTCCACCGGGCGCGGCGGCGTCGGCTTTGCATCCTCAAAGGGCGCATGCTCTCCCTCCACGACAAAATCCACCTCAGATATGTGAATGCACTCGTCATATCCCCCGCGGATCTTCGGCATGTGCTCATTGACCTCAACGATGACAATGCCGGCATCACGACAGATCGGTCCAGCCACTCCGGTATTCACGGAGAAATTAAAGTAACCATGCTTATCCATGGGCGCCACGCTGACCATCACGACGTTCACGTCCAAAAAGAATTCATAATACGCCGCATTGTTGTGGAACACCATGGGAATGTAATAACACTTTCCCTCATCGCACAGCTTCCGCTCATACGCAGAACAATGCCAGCTGTGATACGTAAAGTGCTCCTGGTCCGGATCGCATTCCGCAACCTCGATGGGGCCGGGAATCAGGTTGCCGCGGATCTTTACGTCCTTCAGTTCGTCGCGTCTCGCCGCAAGCGCTCGGTCCAAAAGTACGGGCATGCCAAGCGAACTGGTGTAATCGATCCAGTCCCCGTCCTTGACCACCTGCACCGCCTCCTCCGGCGTCCTCAGTTTCCTCTTGTACTCCGCCCAAAAATCATTCATGGCCATACTCCCCTATCATTTTCTTATGGCGTTAAATCCGTTGCCCTGTTTACGGTTTCCACCACGTCACCTTCCCTTAAGTTAAACGCATGCCAAACCTTTCTGTCTGCGCTAGATGGCGCTTCAAAGACCTGAATCAATTCCTCATTTTTATATAGGCACAGTTTTGCGTTTGCGGCATAAAAATGGCCACAGAAAGATCCATACGGGCATTGGTTGTCATAAACGCTAACTGCCAATATAATTTGGTTCCCCAACAATATCTTGTCCAACCCAGAAATCAGCATTGTCTCCGTTCCAAGTTCAGCTTCTTCGTCTCCTTCAATCCTTGTTTTAAGATAAATAAGCGAATTTGTATTTCTTTTTGCAGATATTCGGCATACCGTATCTGATCCACTAATACAGGAAACGTCCAAATCCAAGTCAACCGCACTGTTCTCCCATGACAAAACAATCTTATAAGTGTCTTCGTTTTTGAACGTAAATCCTATGTTTCTCTCAGCTGATTTCTGCTCGATTTCCGTTGCGCTCAATCGCAGGTTTTGATACTCATTGGCATACCCGTCCTTGATAACCTCTATGGTGTATTCATCTTCAGCCAAATCAATCTCATAATATCCGGCACTGTCCGTATGCACCTCAAACGGAATGCCTTTTTCATCCTGAACATATTCTCCGGTACGATTATTTAATCCTTTTCTAAATCGCAATATTACGTCGGGAATACGTTCTTTTGAGTATGATATCTCCCCAAACAACCGTATCAAATTTGGCCGGGCAAACAACGTGATTTCACCCAGATTCGTCGTTTCTTCACACACTATATTGACATTCCAGTCAACGTGCGAATAATACCCTTCTTTGTGGATTGTAACGCGATAAACGTCCTCCGGAACAGAGCATATAAAGGTTCCATCCTCCGTAGACGTGAATCTGTAAATGTTCTTATTGCCCGAAAGCGGATTGAGCACGTCATTCGCGTTAGTCAGCTCAATCTCGGTTACTCCGGGAGCTCCCCCCTCTGAAGTTATTATTTTGCCAAGCAACAGTCCATTCTTCTTGGGAACTTCCTGCTCCTGCCCATCCTTTAACTCCAGAGCAGCCTTTACGCACTTTTCAGCATCCGGCATGTAATAAACCATCCCTTTGTATGATATGCTTTCTACGCAATTCCCATGATCACACACAATTCTTTTTGCATCTTCTGCATTCAAATTGGGATTGGTTTGATACATCAGCGCAAGAATTCCCGTAACGTAAGGTGCCGCCATTGACGTTCCGCTATCAAGTGCATAACCTTTAATCTCGGTTTTTGTATACGCATAGGGCACCGTGCTTAATATCTCATGACCTGGAGCCACAACATCTACCCTAGCACCTAAATTTGATGATTTAAATATGTTGTAAATAACCTGCGTGCCATTCTCTTTAATGTCTTGCCTCACTGCACCAACCACTATAATCCTATTCTTTAATATCGGATTTGTTATAGCATTCAACACAGAGTTATAATCAGCCATAACATCGACTTCCCGTTTTCCCATGCGCTCAGTTGCATCAACCACCTTATATCCAAAAACCATGGAATCGTCTTTAACAAATACCTTTCCGTTTGTATTTCCAGCGCTAGTTACAATGCTAAAGTCATATCCCATGGTATAAAATTTTAGAAGATATTCTTCCATATTGGATTTATAATAACTGATATCATCTAACGCAATTTTGTTATTTATATCATTCGGATTAGAAGCAACATATGCCAAAACATTACTCCACGCTCGACTATAGTTAATTACCCTTACATGATTGCCAATCAAAGTAGCAAGCGCAAGCTTCTGCTCCATTTCATTATACCATTCGCCATCATTGGAATAAGTTATAAGTTGAGCATTTGTTGCAACTCCCGCAATTCCAATTTTATTATGCTTTGCACCAATAATTCCAGCCACATGCGTTCCGTGCGAACGATCATCTGATAACTCAATGTTATTATATTGCTTTACAAATGAAAGATCTTCATGTCTAAATGCAAAACCATGATCATATATCCCAACTCTTACCGAATTTTCATGATTCGTAATTTGCCAAGCTGCCGGAATGTTTAGTGCCTTAAGCCCCCAATTATCTCCAGTCTTAATTGACAGTTTTCCTTCATCGATTATCGTCGTATTCTCGTTATATTTCGTAATATCTGATTTCCACGCTTTAATATTGTCTATAAATAAAGCATCTTCCCAAGATATCTCCGAATCATATTTGCTCACTATACAGCTATTCAATGTACAATTGCTAATAAATGGATTGTCAAAAACCCGTTCTATCAACGCGTTAATTTCATCTAATGTCTTATCATCCCTAAACTCTAATTGATAATCATTGGTGAACTCTATAAATCCCACTATGTCGGCATTCATTTCAGCCGCCATCTCTTCAATGTTTGCCTTTTCCGCTCCCGGGAATGCACTAATCAGAATTTGATTTTTAACGTATGCCATTCCTGTTTCGCCATCAATTACTATGTCTGAAAGTTCGCTGTCCTTCACGTATGCTTCTCCAAGATTTGCTTCAACAAAATCATCGGGATCATCATTGAAGTCATCCGATTCCTGCTCCGAAGGATTATTCGAATCATTTATGCCATTATTCCCACTCGCTCGTAACAAAAAATTAGAAAATGCATTTTCACCATTTTCCGCGCTAAGTACAAAGCCAATCTTTCTGTCTGAATTTGGTTCAATAACATAATTATATCCGGCATTTTTAACAGTATAGCGGCCTTCATTGTTTGATACAATTTGACCATCCCAAACTGATTCCAACCTGCCATTGCAGTCAAATTCCAATTGCCAGTCTTCCATGATTTGATCCGTGTTGTTACGTATGATTATGGCACCTTTGCACCCATTCCCCCAGTTATTTTCAACAATAACTTCTATGTCTCCATTCACCTCGGTTATCTGTCTGCAACAAACCATATAGCCTTCCGGATAAACCGAAAATGGTTCTTCGCACGCAAAGCCAAAAGTAATCTCTCCACCTACGGGAATGTCTTTATTCCATCCAGCATTTTTCACCGTTACTTTGCCTTCTTTGCATTCAATTAATTCTGCATTCCATATTTGCGTAATTGGATGCGCATAGTCAAATGAAAGCTGCCAGTTAGTAATAGTTTCCATTCCCATGTTTGCAATGGTAACAGTCATGTTATGTCCCGTCGCCCACGAGCCTCCTAACATCCATTTCACCTGATAGTCCGCATCAGCGAAAGCCTCGCCGGAATCACTTGTAGCCTCTTCTTTTTGAAAACTGTTGTTATTCTCTGCATGAACCACATTATTATCCAATATGCCAATAACAAGCAAAATAACTAAGAAAAACGCTACCAGTTTTCTTGCCATCTTCATAATTCTTTTATCCTCATCTAATCTTTTTGTATGTCTGGTTGCAAAACATCCGTACTTTCTTCAATCTCATTCCAAGCATGATCTTTAGTATTATATGATTGTCTGTTTATAATCACCGTGACCGGTAATGTTTTTTTTGAAAAACTATACTCGTACTCTTCCACGCTGGGTAAAGAATTCTTAATCATTTTATAATGATAATCCCCACTACTTGTAAGGAAAAAACCATCAATTTCATAATTTTCATCACATTTCAATAGCATATATTGCCAATAATCATCCTTGGAAAAATAAAATTGTTTAATTGCTACTGTTTTTCTCTCAGAATCTTTTCCATAAACCTGAAAGCCTTCCTCCTTTGAATACTTAACGTAGTCTTTTTTTTGATTGAATACATAGATTACTTCTGATGGTGCATTAACGTAAATCGCACATAACCCAAGCAGATTGTTACTGTCATACTTATATATTTTCGCATCAGACGCTATGGCGAATGGCATGTTTTCCTCTATTGGCGGTATCCCGTCTTGACCCAAGCCCGTACTGGCATCTACGTTCGAAGTACTAGGCTCACCAGAATACTCGGTCGACGAATTCGCTTTAGAAAACTCACAACCGCATAATGCCATAATTACAAAACATAGAATCAGCACCCTTATTTTTCTCATAAAAATCCTCCCCTCGTATATTTACAGTGTTAGATTTGTGGCCCTGCTTATGCTTCCAACCGCGTCACCCTTCCTTAAGCAGACGCCTAATTGTGCTGTACTGCATTTGCGATTCGCGTCTTGAATCGTTAACTGCAAATTCAATCAAACTCCTCCCTATATTGCACCTCTTCCGTACTTTGTTCAACATTATCCCATCCTTGTTTTTCGATGTTAAATGTTTGTCTACTTGTGATTACTATCCTATTTGAAGTTGATGACGATCTACCATTCTCATACTCTATAACAACCGGCATCGCATTATCATTCAATTCATATTGAAAATCCGTATTATTCTTGATAAAATAAAAACCTTCTATTTCATATCTCTCTTCGCATTTCAACATCACATATTGCCGATAATCATCTTTTGCAAAACTATAATTCAATATTCTAAATGAATCATTCCCGGAATCCTTTCCATAGACTTGAAAACCTTCCTGATTTGAAAATTTAACAAAATCTTTTTTTAAGTCAAAAACATAGATTACTTCTGATGGTGCATTAACATAAATCGCACATAGCCCAAGCAGATTGTTACTTTCATACTTATATATTTTCGCATCAGATGCTATTGAGAATGGCATGGTTTCCTCTATTGGAGGTATCTCTCCTTGGTCTAAATCCGTACCAGTATCTTCCTTTGAAGTACTCGACTCACCTGAATACTCGGTTGACGAATTTCCTTTAGAAATCTCACAACCGCATAATGCCATGATGGCAAAGCATAAAATTAACACCCTCACCTTTCTCATAATAGCCCTCCCCTTGTACACTTGTTACAGTGTCAAATCCATTGCCCTGTTTACGGTTTCCACGCGTCACCTTCCCTTAGGTAAACGCCTAATTGGGCTGTATTGATAAATCAAGTTTATATTTACAATTTTCCCCCATTAATCATCCTGCATTTATTATAAAAAAAAAGATGCAGACCGTCAATTAAATCTGCATCTCTTAATCATAGTTTCATGTTCAGAACTCTTAGTATAAATCGGAAACCTCATCAATTCCTAAGGTTTCTTCGCACCGGAAGAGAGCCTGTTCCAGGGAAACGAACTCCCGGGCCTTTAAGCCTTTGATAATATAGTTCAATGCGGTCTCATTGCGAAAGCGCGGCGGTATGTCGATATTGGCGTTCTTTGCCAGAAAATCATTGGTTTCCCCATATACCTTTTGGCATTCTTTCAGCCTCTTTTCATAATTTGCGATCTGGTTATTCATTTCCCCTCGTTTTTTGATCAGTTTTACAATTCCGATGGCAGGAATGTAAACCGGAGCCAAGAGAACGGCCAGTTCAACCAGAAAAAATAAAGGCTCAATTAGCACGCTATGTAAGGCCACCACGAAAAATGCTCCAAGAAACAACACTCCCAGGCCCTTTAAAAACCCTTTGAAAACATCATCTTTTAATCCCATCGACAGGGAAACGCTTTTTTCAATCTTGAGGTCCGAAATTTCCGAAGGATAAGTATTCATATCCCGCTTTGCCTTCCCGTTTCTGATCAGCTCCGGTTTGATCTTTTCGATCTCCTCAAGAACCGAATCTGCCATCTCGGCACGCGCATCGAGCCTTCCGTGCTCCATGTCATACCCTTTGTTCCGGTTTGTCTCAAGGTGGACCGCCGAACCGCAGTACTGGCAGTAAAAAAGTGACTGATTTATGTTTTCAACGTTTAGGTTACCTCCGCATGACGGACAACGAATTGTTTTGATTTCCATTTCCTTTATCCTCGCTCCTACTGATTATGGCTTTATACAGTATAGCAGGCATCCCGTCATTTGTCCATCGGTTTTCGACAAGAGGTAATTATTCCATCAATTGTCCGTCCACGATGCGCACGATCCGCTTTGCCGTCTTTGCAACGCTCAGGTCATGGGTGATCATGACGATGGTGTTTCCCATCTCATTGATCTCGCTAAAGAGCTTCAGCACTTCCTTGCCGCTGGTCTGGTCCAACGCACCCGTAGGCTCGTCAGCCAGGAGGATGGCCGGCTGGCCGACCAGCGCCCTCGCGATGGAGACACGCTGTTTTTGACCTCCCGAAAGTTCGTTCGGCTTATGCTCCACTCTCTGGTCCAGTCCCAGAAGACGGACGGTCTCTAAGCACCTCGTCTCTGCGTCCTGATGGGACATTCCGCGCATGAGCAGCGGCATGATAATGTTTTGCATCACGTTATAAGTCGGGATCAATTGGTAGTTCTGAAAGATAAATCCAATCTTCTTGTTCCGGATCTCCGTGAGGTCCCGCTCCTTCGTCTCATGGATTGCCACGCCGTCCAGATAATACTCCCCGCTGTCCATTACGTCCATGCAACCAATGATATTCATGAAGGTCGTCTTACCGGAGCCGGAGGGACCAAGGATTGCCACGTACTCACCCTTCTCCACGGAAAAATCCACGTTCTTCAAAATGGGAAGGCGTTCCTCTCCCAGCATGTATCCCTTATTGATCCCTCTCATTTCGATCATTGCCATGTTCCTATCCTCCAAACCACCCTGTTTATTCTTGATTCAATGCCACTACCGGCACCAGTCTCGATGCCTTGTAGGCCGGGTAGAATCCAAACACCGTACCCGTGATGACGCCAAATACCAGCGAGAGCATTGCTCCCTGAGCCGACAGGGAAACCCTGACGTGGAACAGCTCCACGGCCGGCGTGATCCCCAGGGATAACAATACGCCGATGCAGGCACCCACAAAGCTGATGCAGCTTGCTTCCAACAGGAACTCCATCAGGATATCCTTTCTCGAGCACCCAAGCGCCTTCAAAATTCCGATCTCATTCGTTCTCTCCTTAACGGATACGAAAAGCACGTTCATAATGCCAATGCCACCGACGATAAATACGATCGCTGCCATGGAATACAAAAGGAGCGTCAGCGTCTGATTGGACGTGGTTGCAGCTTCCATCTTGCTTCCCGCGTCGGAAAGTCCAAACGCGCTTCCTTCATACGTCTCCTCGAGAACCGCATTGACGTCTTCCATCACCGCCGACACGTTGTTGACGTCTGCCGCGATCACTGTGATCGTAGGCCGGATGGATTCGCCGGTAACGTACTTGATGCCCGTCTGATAAGGAATGAAGATTGCCGTGTCAGGACTGATTCCTGAGGCAACCGTTCCCATTTCCTCAAGGACGCCGGAGACCACGTAGGGTCTGTCATCTATGTAGACAATGCCGTCATATGCAGCATATGCGCTTCCAAAAATCTCCGTTGCCACGTTTGCGCCAAGCACGCAAACCTTTTCCTTACTCTCATCATTTTCCTGGGTCAGAAAGCTTCCGATCGCCATGGAAAGATTGCTGATCTGGGCGTAATTATCCAGCACGCCCGCGATGGTGTAATAGGTGGCGGAGCTAAGATCGCCGCCCTCCACGGAGGTTGTTGTCGTATAAGAGATCGTCGCATCCGTGATGCCGTCCACTTCTTCCATCAAAAGGTCACAATCCGCCTGCGTCAGGATCAGGTCATCGCCGTTCGATCCCCCGCCAAAGCCGCCGAAGGAAGGCATTCCGCTGCCGCCGGACGAGGATCTGCTGCCCCCGGAGGATCTGCCGCTTCCGCTGCCGCCTCCAAAGGATGGCATCCCGCCTCCGCTACTGCCGCCAAAGGATGGCATTCCGCCGCTTCCGCCTCCGAAGGATGGCATCCCACCGCCAAAGGATGGCATTCCACTTCCACCGTCGCCGCCGAAAGAAGGCATCTCACCGCCTCCAAAGGAGAACATGCTTGAGAACCAATCAGATCCGCCGCCACTCTGCGCTTCTCCGCCATAGGTTACGTCGATCGCACCGGCATTTAAGTTCTTAAACTGTTCCGCAACCTCTTCCCGGCTGCCCGTGCCGATGGCGAGCACCAGCATGATCGTGGCGGAACCAACGATAATGCCCACGGAGGTCAGCACGACTTTGAATTTATTCTGTGACAGGTTCAGCCAAACCAGTCTTATGATCTCAGATAATCTCATTTCGTCTTCCCCCTGCTTTCCGTCAAAACGATCTCGCCGTCCGTCAGACCTTCTTTGATTTCTACGTTAACGCCATCCGTAAAGCCGGTGACAACTTCTCTTTCCACCACCTGGCCGTCTGCCGTCTTCACCTTCACGGTCGACTTTTCACCGTTTGTGGTCACGGCACGCTTCGGTACGTAGAGCACTTCCGCTTCCGTCTTTCCGGTGATGAAAGTGATCTCGCCCGTCATGCTCTGATAAAGCTTTTCCAGCTCTCCCTGGAGCGTTGCGGTCACTTCATAAGTAACGTTGCCGGATCTGTCAGACTGTGCTTCCGAAATCTCCGTAACGTAAGCCTCAAACACTTCCTCGGGGAACGCCGTTAGAACAACGTTCGCCTTGGTCCCAACCTCGATTCCGCTCATGTCGTCTTCGTCGATCGTCACCGTCATCGTCACGTCCGCGCGGCTGTTCAGGGTTACGAGAAGGGAATTGGTTCCCACCGTATCCCCAACGCCAAGCTCAACGGAAGTGACCGTCCCGTCATACTGTGAGCAGACGTTGCATCCGTCCACGTAAGCTGAGAAGGATTCCCATTTCTCCTGCGCGTCCGCGTAGGTGTCCTCCTGCTCCTTCGCATCGATCTCCAGATAAGCAAGGGTCACGTCCAAAGTTTCCTGTGCGGTATTATACGCCAACTGTCTTAACTGCAAGGTCTCCTGGGCCTCCAGCTTACCCTGCTCTAAGCGTCTCTTGGCCTGATTCAAGGACTTCTGCGCGCGGGAAACGGTACTCTTTGCGCTCTCCACGCGGCTTTCCAGCTGTTCCTTCTTTTGCTTTAACTGACTCTCAATGTTCTCCGCCTGCTGCGTAAGCTGGAAGTAATAAACGTAAAAGTATACTTCACTTTCCTTTGCCGTATTGTCCCTGCTCCATTCACAATTCTTCAGGGACTGGACTGCCTTATCATATGCCGTTTGCGTCTCTGCGAGCAGTGCCTCATACTCTGCAAGCGTTTCCTTCGCCTGCGTCAGCGTGTCATTCGCTTCGTTTACCGCATCCTGCAATTCAGCGATGGTCTCATTATATTCCGTCTGCATGTAGCTTCCGTATGCAACGCTTACGTCATAGGTATTCTGCGCGTTCTGTTTGGAAACCTTTTGATCCGCATACAGCATTTCCAGATCTGCCTTTGCCTTTTCCACGTTGGACTCCAGCGTCTCTTTCAGCTTCTGGACGGATTCCTCTTCCAAAACGTAAAGAACGTCACCCTTCTTGATCTCCTGGCCCACGGACACGCACACTTCCTCAACGGTCAGGCTGGAAGAGTCGTCAGACTTCGTGAACGTATTGTTTCCGGCGAGATTTCTGGCCTGCCCAAACAGATCCATTCCGCCGCCAAAGCCACCGCCTGAACTACTGCCTCCCGAACTGCCGCCCGAGGAACCAAAACCGCCGAAATCCATGCCACCGGCTCCCATTCCGCCGGAGCCCATGCTGCCAGAGCTCATGCCGCCGGAGCTCATGCCGCCTTGGCTTTTCGATCCTGACGAAGAGGAGGATCCGCTACTCGAAGTATTCACTCTCTGGAGCGCGCTCATGTCAAGCTCAAAGCTTTGCTCGATCGTACCGATGTCAATGCTTCCGCGCTGCGATACCCCTGACTCCAAAACTCCCGTGGATGCTGCGATCTCTTTGTAAGTGACCACTTCTTCCGCAGGACGTTTTTTCCAGATCACGATCACCGCGATCGCGATCACGCAGATCAGCAGAAATGCGCCCAGCATGATCTTCTGCTTTTTATTCCCTTTTGTAAGCTTTGTTTCTCCCTTTTTGCTAAAACTCACTGCTTACTTCCTCCTGAGTTTCTACTTGGTCTCGATCCACCTTCCGGTCTGGAGCCGCCGCCCGGCATTCCGCCTCCGAAGTCTGGCATGCTACCTCCGAAGTCTGGCATGCTACCTCCAAAGTCTGGCATGCTGCCACCGAAGTCCGGCATGTTCTCCATGTCAGGCATGCCGTCAAAGCTAGGCATTTCGCCGCTTGGCATGCTGCCGTCCTGTCGTTTGCTTCCATCGCCAGCCTCTCCGGAATTCTTTCCGTTACCACTCTCTGCCTCTCCCGTTACTTCCGTCGCTGAGCTGACTATACTTGCCAGATAAATGGTTTCGCCTTCCTGAAGGCCTTCCGTGATCTCGATGCTGACGCCATTCGTGATTCCCGTCTTCACTTCCCTAAGTACCATTTTGCCGTCCGCATCCTTCACGTAGACAAGAGTTTTGCCGTCTTCTTCCACGATGGCCTTACGGGAGACGTAAAGAATGTCCTCTTTTTCCTCCAGAACAAATATGATGTCAGAGGTCATGCCGCCGTACAATCCGTCCGTCTCGCCTTCCACCGCAACTACCACGGTGTAGCTGACCGTGTCAGTGTTTCTGGAGGTCGCCGTGGTTTCGATGGAATGGATGATTCCCTCGTAGGGTACGTCCGGGTATGCCGTAAAGCTAATACTTACCTTATCGCCCACCGCCAGGTTGACAACGTCCTCCTGGGTAACGTCCACGGAGATGGTCATCTCGCTTGGTTTCGCATATGTCAGAAGCGTCTGCTGTCTCTCCAGCGTCTGTCCTGCCGTGCAGGATACTTCCGTTATGATTCCGTCCTCTGAAGCGTAGAGCATTCCATCCTCACCCACAAACGCTTCAAAATCATCCTTGCGTTTCTGCGCCTGATCCAGTTCATCCTGCGCCTTTTGGAGATCTTCCTTTAATCCCTCCATCGTCGAATCATAGATTACCTTGGCATTTTCACCGCTCAGCACGCTTTCCTGATAGGTCCCGTCAACCTGTAAGCCATTGAGCTCCTTTGCCGCCTTACTGGCATTGATCTGACGCGTCAGGGTGGTAATCTGCTTTTCATTATCTGCCAGTGCCTGCTTTGCCTGCTTGATCTGATCCTTTGCATTCTGATAAGACGATTGGGCATTGATATAGGCTCTTTCGTAGTACGTATAATTTACTGCCTCAGCAATGTCTGCCGCTTCCCATGCTGCCTTGGCATCTTTATATTTCTGCTCAAGTTCGCCAAAGCCGTCCTGTGCGTCCTGGAGCTTTTGCGTTAGCGTCGCCGTCTTGGACTGACATTCCTCCAACTGAACCTTCAAGCTCTGAACGTCTCCGTTTAAGCTTTTAACGTTGTTGTTATAAATGGATTTCGCATATTTGGAATCGATCAGCGAACTCTCATAATCCAGGTTTGCTTCCAAAGCGGAAAGCTCATAATCAGCCAATGCCTCATTATATTCCGTCTTTGCCTCGACCAGAGCACTGTCCAACTGCCTTCTTACGCCGGTGATGCTGCTTTCCGAAATCTTTACAAGCGCGTCACCCTTCGTGATCTTCTGTCCCGCAGAGACGTAAACCTCTTCCACCTGCAGATACTTTACAACCTCTTCCTCGTCCTCCTCATCGTCGTCATCCGTGCTCGTATCCAGATCCAGGCCGTAATTCAGTTCCGTGATCCCATAGGTTAGCGCTCCGCTCTCCGTTACGCCTACCGCGAGGGTTCCTTTTTGTACCAGAACCTCTTTATAAATCCACTGATCCTTCTTCAAAAGCGGCGCAATGAATACGGTATAGCCCGCTGCTGCCAAAAGTGCCAGGAAGGCAACGATCACAAGAAAGATCTTGATTCTTTTTTTGCCTCTCTTCTTTCCTTTTGCATTACCCATCATTCATCGTCGTCCTTTCCTTTTCTTCCGCTAGGTCTCTCCGGTCTCTCACCGTCTCCGAAGTTTGGCATCTGGCCGTCTCCAAAGTTCGGCATCTGACCGTCGCCGAAGTTTGGCATCTCTCCGTCGCCCCAGTTCGGCATCTGACCGTCTCCGAAGTTTGGCATTTCACCGTCTCCGAAGTTTGGCATCTCTCCGTCTCCCCAGTTCGGCATCTGACCGTCTCCAAAGTTTGGCATTTCACCGTCTCCCCAGCTGGGTCTCTCGCCGTCACCCCTGCCAGGTCTTTCACCGTTAGAATTTCCCTCACCCGTTCCGTCCGCGGCATTTCCATTATTTCCAGTGGATACGTCTGCCGTCGTCATTCCGAAGACAACCGTCACGGATTCATTACTTCCAAGTGCTCCCGCACCGTCCACTTCCACCGTTACGCTATAGGTTACGTTGTTTCTGCTCTCAGAATTTGATACGGGATTGACGGATTTCACCACGCCGTCCAGCATCGCACCCTTTTGGGATGCCACCAAAGCCGCGTCGCCAGGCTTGATCTTTGCAACGTCACTCTGGTCAACGGATACCGTGACCGTCATGGCGGTAAGGTCGCCATAGGTGAGGATCGTTGCGGATGCCCGCAGCACGCCGTTTGCCCTCACGGAATTCCTCAGCACGCTTCCGTCTGCGGAAGCCCGGAAGTAGCCGTCACCCACCTGTTCCTCAAAGATTTCCAGATTCTTTTTCGCGTCTTCCCAGGCACTCTTCAAAGCTTCAAAATCGCTTTCCGCCTTTTCCAGAGCCGTTTCATAATCATGATCTGCTCTGTCCGCGTTGGAAATGCTCTTTTCCTTTGTCAGCTGATTCTGTAAAATGGCTTTTTCATAGGATGCCTTCGCCTGTGCCAAGTTTTCTTCCAGTTCCGGCAGGGAAAGCTCCAACAGCTTCTTCTCAAGGCTCGCCGTCGCTAATGCCTCTTCGTATTGTTCCTTGGCATTTTCCAGATCCGAAAGGTTCTGCTCCAAAACAGAAAATAAATTCTTTAGGATGGTCACCCACTGGCCTTTCTCGTCAGAAGCCGTAACTGTTATGAGGGAAGAATTTCCAATGTTCACGCTGCCGGATCCCATGCTGCCGGAACCAGCGCTCCCCATGGAACCTCCCATGGCGTCTGCTCCGCCAAAGGATCCGCTCATTCCCCCTGCGGCGCCTCCGGAACCACTCATTGCTCCCGCACCGCTCATGGATCCAGCGCTGCCTCCGGAACCTCCCATGGAAGCGCCTCCGCCTGCCCCCGTCACTTGGGACCAGTAAATTCCCCATTTTTCTACGTTATCCGTGAGGATTTTCAGGTTTTCATCATAGATCCTTTGATACTCATCTACCTTATAGTATGCCCTGCAGGCATCCGGATCTGCCAGGGTTGCGTATTCCTGGATCTGGGCCTTAGCCTCATCCAGCTTGCTTTGTGCCGTTTCCACGTCCTGTGCCATGTCGAGCAAGCTGTCCTGATATACGCCATCTGCCTGCGTTCCGCTTAGTTTTGTGCTGTCCCTGTCATATTCTGCGGCGATCTTGCTTCTCTCATACTCGATCGCGCCCGTCCGGTAGGAAAGCTCCGCGTCCCGTTCCTTTTCCTGTAGTTCCTTCCGCGCATTCTCAACGCTCTCTTCCGTCAGCTTCAAGATCTTGTCCCCGGCCTTAAGCTCATCGCCGGAAGCAACGTACACCTGCTCTATCCTTAACTCCGTCTCCAGCTCCGTGACGTCAAAGGTCTCCGAAACCGTTCCCACGTTCGTCACGCCAGACGCCGTCACCTTTCCCTGCAAATTTACGTTTAAGGAGCTGCCGCTGCCAAAATTGCCAAAAGCTCCTGAGCCAAAGCCTTGCCTCTTCGCATTTTTTCCTGCATTTTTCCCAAAGAAAAACCACAGCGCACATCCGCCTGCAGCCAATAGGATCACAAGAATAACAATGATCAAAATGATTTTCTTCTTATTCTTTTTCTTGGGTGCTCCTGCCAATTTATCATATTTCATAAGAATTCTCCTCTTTTCAAGAATTGGTTAACGATATACTTATACCTTACGAACCTAAAACGAACCTTAAAATGAAACTTAAATTGGAATTTAAACAAAAAAACTTGCGGCATCCCCTTGAGGACGTCGCAAGTCATATTATGAAATGGAAACGGCGGTTAAGCCTGCTTTAATGCATATTGTATGATGGCATAATGGTCAAAGGCCATTTTTTCTTTCTCCAGCGCGGATACGTCGACCCAGGTTGCGAACAGTGCATCACTGTTGGCCACTGGCTTTACCTTACTTTCGTCCAGTTCCAGCGCGTAAGCCACGCTGATGACCCAGCCCCTGGGGTCTCTGTTTTTCGTGGACGTCACCTTCACCAGATTCTTTTCCGTCACCTTCACAAAAACGGAGGTCTCCTCCATCAGTTCCCGGGTCGCCGCAAACTCCAGATTATCATCCGTCGGCTTATAGAATCCGCCGGGAAGTGCCATGCGGTTGACGAACGGGTGATCCGCACGCTTGATCAGAAGGATCTTCGTTCTGTCCTGATTAAACACCAGGAGATCCACTGCCACGGAAGGTGCGTCGAAGGCTTTCCTGTCATACTTTTCCAGATAGATCTCCTCACCCTTTTTGTCATTAAGCCAGCGGTCGGACATGTTAAACATTTCGATAATGCTTCTCTCACTGTAGAACAGCGGAATGATGCCATAGAGATGCGCCGCGCCGTAATCCGTCAGCATGAAGGTATCCTCGTCCACAAATTCCATGAGGCTGCTGTCGGTCAGGAAGCGGATCTGGGACGCATAAATCTCGCGGAAATCTTCATGAAACCTTTTCTGATAAGCCTTCATGGAGATGAATCCGAAGTAGAACATAACGGAGATCGCCTTTGCGCGGACCTCACTGACCGGCATGTCGGCAATGTCATTGATCGGAAGCTTCCCCTCCTCCGTCGCCTTGAGATACTTTTCAAGCTTATGATCCACGCAACCCAGATTATATGCCAGGTAGTTTCCGACAAAGGACTGCGCCCCAAGGCCAAATCCCACGTAAGAAGTCACTTCGACCACGCGCTTCGTCAGATAGGAGGAAGTGCCATAGTCCCCTGGAATGCGGCTAAAGGTATTCTTTCCATTGTTGGCCACGTATCCCGCCTGCTTCAGAAGGCGATAGGCAATGTCATATTGGCGGTTGACTTTATAGAGCGTCACGCCCTGCGACTCCGCCTCTAGCAAGGTTCCCTTGTAACGGTTTCTGTAAAGCGTGATGAATTCCGGGTCCATGGCGATCGTATACCGGATCGTATTGGCAAAATCCTCATCCGACTGATTCAGGAACCCATACATCAAGTCAATGTTGAGCCTGTCAAAGCCCGCCTTGCGGATATTCTGAACGGCCTTTTCATAAATGAATTCCGACCCTTCGCGGCCAAGGGATTCGAGGAGCTTTGGGGATACGGTCTGGAATCCCATGGAGATTCTGTTATAACCCAGCTCCCGGAGCGCCTTGATCTTTTCCGGATCATTGGCAGCGATCACAGGCGTGGTCTCCACGCTTAAATACATGTTTTCCTTTAAGTTAAACCGTTGGATGGACTGTGTGATCTTACGCAGATTCTCAACAGACAAGTATGCCGGCGTGCCGCCTCCCAAGTCATAACCCACGATCGGCTTGTCCTTGATGATCTCGCGGTAAATCTCGATTTCCTTCAGCAAATGCTCCACGTAAACGTCCGGATCCTTCTCGGAGGGATTGTTCATCACCACGTATTCGCAGAACTTACACCTGGACTGACAGAAGGGAACGTGAACGTAAAGACACAACTCGTCCTGCGCTTCAATATTCCTTTTCACCAGCTCATAGATTGCCTGGTCGTCATGGAGTTCATACTGCGCCAGGGAATTGGGCCGGAGCGGGTACGCGGTGTTGCAATAATGATGGAACTGGATTCCTCTTTCAAAAACTTCTTTACACTTCATGACTGTCTCCTTTCCGCCGCCAGAATCTCGGCTGACCTTTGCTATATTTATTCTTGTTATTATCAATTTGAAATTATCTTTGTATCCTTATCATAATATCATTTTGATAATATGTCAAGATATTTTTTATGGGTCAAGGGGAACCGTCCCCCCCTGACCCATTACCTCGGTTTTTCAACCACGACAATGCAATTGGAATTGGGATATTCCGGCACGGAAAGCTCCACCTTGGGCGAGAGGTGCGTTACGTACCCAGGTTCCAAAAATGCGTCGCAGCGAAGGATCCGCGCGCCCAGCCCTTCAAAGAATTCCCGGAACTCCTCGATGGTGAAATATCCAAACTGCTCCTGTACCTCATGGGCATAGCTTTGCTTTCCCCAGGTGTAGGTATACAAAAACTCTCTGATAAAATTCGCGTCGGCGCTGACCTTTTCTTCCTGCTCAAAAACCTTGATCTTCTTATCCTCAATATCCTTGAGCCCCTCAAAGTCACGCACGTAATTCCTAAAAAACTCCATGCCCTCGGGATCCTTGAACCTAACCTCGATCACGGACCCGTCCACAGGCGATTTCACGCCGTCGCGGATGATAATGCGGCCACCGGGATTTAAGGAAGCATACGCATTTTGGAGTGCCGTCCTCACCGTCCCGATCTCAAACCTGCCGTTCTCCGTCTCCGTATAGGAAAAGATCTCATGCAAAATGGAAGAAAAGATGATCGAGTCCGCCTTTTCCATAAAAGGCTCTTCGGCAAAGTTATGGCGCCGCACCGTCCAAGCGTGCCCCTCCTCCTTCTTTTTCTTCTCCAGGACCTGAAGCACGTTGTCCGACACGTCGGTGCCAATGATCTTCTTTTCAGGATACCGCTCCTCCAACAGATCCAGGAGCACGCCACCGCCGCTGCCCACGTCAACCGCCGTCTGTCCCGTCACGTAATCGATGATGGAATTCTTTGTGCTCTCCTCACTGTCATTCATGATGGAAAGATACTTGTCTTCATTGTTTAGGCGGTCAAAGGCATCCCTGCGGAATCCAAACATGTCATACAAAACGGTGATGCTCTTTTCAAACGTAAGTAACCCCGAGCGCTCCGCCTCCACGCAGAATTCGATCAGCTTTTCGCAAACGGGCGAAAACTGGAAATCGATCAGCATTGCCCTGCCAATGCGCTTCACCACAAGCTCCACGTTCGAAGTGGCATTGTCACGCATGTATTTTTCAACAATGCGCTCCTTGTATACGTTCAGGTGTTTTTTTCCCTGATAGTCATAATATAATCCGTCCGCCAGCGGCTTGAAGGAAAGATAGGTCACCCCATCCTCCACCTTCTCCACCATCTTCCGGAGAAGCCATTCCACCTGACTGACGTTAAAATCCGCAAACGCCGCCTGATAATACCACAGCTCATAATGCGGAAAAATCTTCTCTTCAAAAAAGGAGACCAACTCGTCCCCCGCTTCCGTAAGCCGCTCGTCCAGGCGCGTCATGCGCTCCCGCGCGGAAAACTCCGTAAGGTCTCCGGAAAGAATCCTTCGGATCAGGTTTTTTGCCTCGTCCGCAACCATCTCCCAAAGCCCGGGCGCAACGCCACCGATAATACAATGGTTCAAAACGGTCAGCACTCGAAATGCCGCATCCTCGCCCAATGCATCCTTCACCTCAAGGAGAGGCGCATTTTCCCGGACGGGAACTTCACCTCTCAAAGCCTGCCCAATCAGGCCATGAGTGCGGATGAGCAGTGCGATCCTTTGCGCCTCGGCATCTTGCGTTTCTGCCGCATCCTGACTTGTTTCATAAGGTGATCGTCCTTCCCTGCAATGCTCCAGAAATATTTCAGCAGACGCGATATTGTGGATGTCCAGCGCATAACCCTTTTTCCTCCACTGCGCCCGTTCCTTCACGCTCCCGCCCTTGGAAACCTCACTCCATTCCAAAACGCGCTTTACGATCTCATATTCCTTCGGCTCCAACCGGCCCGCCGAATAATCCTCCTCAAGCACCTCCAACGTCCGGAGCACGTAGCTTAGCGTCTCACGCCCGCTGACCTGCTCAACCACTTCCACGCGCTCCATGTTGATGCCGTGATGCTCCGTAAAATACAAGTAAGAAAGCCACGCCTCGTTTTCAAGGCGCTCTGCATCAAAAGACATTCCGTCGTCCAAAATAATTTTCATGATCTCATCCCACCGTTTTTGAATCAGTGCCTGGAACTAAGAATAAAACTCCTCCGGATTTCTCTTGAAGAGTTTTGCCGGTCTGTGACCTACGCCCGCGATCTCCTCCTCCGTCTCCAAAACCAACGGGGCTATCTTTCTGCGGAAATTTGCCGTCAGGAGCTCTTTTCCCAGCACCAATTCATACGCCTTCTGCAGGCGGTTCAGCGTAAACTTTTCCGGCATGAGGTCAAAGATCACGTTCCCCAGCCCTTCCGCCTCGCGGCGCAGGTGCAAAAAAGCATTCAAAACGATCTTGGCATGGTCAAACGCTAATCCCCCCGCATCCAGGATCTCATATTCGTGATATCCGTGTAATTCGGAAAACCATTTTTTCTCCAACAGACTGACCTTCAGTTTTAAGTTCCTTTCCCTCTGATACAGGAAAAGATCATGCCGGATCTCTATCACGACGCCATTCTTCTTGTCTTTCTTCCGGGACGTCTCCGTGCTCGTTGCCTCAATGCGGAACCATGCGGCCTCCCAGGCGTCCGTTCCGGCGTGGAGGCGGTATTTTCTGCCGTCGATCAGCGCCAGATACCCGTGAGAGATGATCCACCCTCTCGGATCCCTGCCGGGATTGCTGAACACGCCAAAAGGACGGAGGTACGCGTCCGCGACTCCCGTCTCTTCTTCCAATTCGCGCCTCGCCGTCTCATCACAGCTCTCCCCCGGTTTCGAAAAACCGCCGGGCAGAGCCCACTGATTGCGATAGGGATAGCTTGCGCGCTTCACAAGCAGTATCTGCAATTCCCTGAGGGGATCCTTACGGTAATTACTCTTATCCCTCTGCGCCAGTTCCTCGTCCGACATCTCATCCCTGACGGCAAACACCGTAATGTCTGCCGTCACGGAAGGTCTGTCAAATTTCGTAACGTCATATTTCTTTAAGTATTCCTTTTCTTCCTTCGATGCAACGTACTTAGCCATAAACCAATCGTCCCGTCTTTCCGGCAATTCCGATCACTGCCTCGTTACCCGCATGGAATTCCAAGCGGTCTTCCTCCATGCCGTCCGAAAAGATGACGCCGCCCGCCGGCATGTTGGACACAATCCTGATGCTCTCTTCCCTTTCAATGCAGCCGAATACGATCCCTGCCTGCGTCGACACGCTCGGAAACGGTTCCCGCACCACAAAGGAGAGCTTTCTCTCATTCCATTTTATAGGCTCGTATGGAATTTGTCCACACCCAAAATAGGCGGCAATGGCCTTTGCCTGCTCGATCACGGATTTATACCAGCCCGTCGCGCCAAGGCCCGTCGAAACAATGATCCCGCTGGAGGACTGGTTCTCTGCCTCCCCGTTCCACTGGATCTGGTATCTGGCGGAAGCATGACTCCTGCAGCCAATAAACAAGTCATTGACTGCGAGAAGCCTTTGGCCGTCCTTGGTGGAGGCCTCAGCCATGGTGATTTCCCTGTCGCCGTGTCTGCCCGCCAAAACCTTTTTCAAAACGGTCTCCGCATCCCCCGCCTCATAGGGAAGCAAAATGCCGTCAAACCTTGCGGGATCCGGATTGATGCCGATCAGCGGCTGTCCGTCAAGATATTTCATGGAATTTGCAACGAGTCCGTCCTGCCCTACGGCAACGCAGACGTCGTTTTCCCCGAAGATCATGTTGGGAAGGTATTCGCGGTCGATCAGCTGCACCCTGGCAAGCTTTTCAGCTGCCTCCTTTACGGCATCGATCGCCAGGCGGTAGTTTGCATCCTCCAAAAGGAAATCGTCAAAATCCATTCCCATGTGCTCCACAAAAAATCGCGCCTGCTGAACGGTATTATACTTCCGGACCATCTCCTCAAGGCGGGTCCGCTTCTTTATGATCACGACTTTATTCATGCCTCGTTCCATGCCTTCCCTCCTTCCTGATCCGGGTAGCTATCGCGCGCTCAACGTTTCAAGTAATTCCGGCGATACGTTCAGCGTTCCAATCCTGTCCGCTTTCTCTCCAATTTCCACAAAGGCTTTCGCGATCAGCGCGCTGCTGTCCATGCCACTCATGGCAAGGGCCTTCAGCACTTCCGGATTTACGCCGGTGAACGTGCGGAGAAGTGCTTCGCTGTCATAGGCCTTGGCATCCGACCTGCGCCTCTCGTTCTCAGCCTGAAGCTCTACCAGCTTCCGGTTCTGTTCCTCGATCTGGATGTCCGCGGCGATCTTCGCCTCACGAAGCTGCGCCTCGCGCTCTGCCAGCATCTTCTTCGTCTCCATCTCACGCTCGCGCTTTTCTTTTTCTTTTTCCGCCACGCGGATCTCGGTATTCAGCTCATTCTCCCTGATGGCACGCTCCTGCTCGATCGCGGCGTTTCTTCTCTTATAGAGAGCGTCATCCTGCTGCCGCAAGATTTCCTCCCTGGTGGCTGCCTCCAACGCATTCCGCGTGTCGGGTTGCGGCAGAACTCCCAAAATGGAGATCGCCAGGATCTCCATGCCAAACTCCGCGAGGCTGGCGTCGCCCTTCATGGCTTCCAGCAGTTCGTTGGCCAACACGTTCTGATTTTTCATGGCACTTCGCACGTCCCATGCATTCACGAACTTGGTAACGTATACCCTGACCAGATTGATCACGCGCCTGTTCATGCGGTTCTTCGCCTCCGCAAGCACCGCTTTGTACTGCGCTTCCTTGTCGCGATAAGAAAAGTCGATCATCTTCGCCGCAAGCTCATAATTCCGGATGGCAAACGAAACGTCTCCCTGCACGCAAACCCTTTGATAATCGCTGGTCATCACGTCATCAAACGCGAAGCTCGCCTCCATGGAGGTTGCCGGCACCACCACTATACTGGTCGTCTTGGTATTGTATAAAAATGCCAGACCTTTCCCCTTGGCAACCGTCACGCCCTTCCTCACCTTCATCACGTACTCCGTAGGTTCAAATTTCTTGTAGTTGATCATACCGCGTCCTCCTTTCGCCCTGTTTTAGTTATTATCATTTTGAATATATCTGTTATATGCATATGTTAATATCTTTTTGATAATATGTCAAGAGGAATTTAAATTTAAAATAAATTAGGTCAGGGGGAAGCTTCCCTCTGACCCATGCCTACATATGTATTTTATGCTTCGCAGTCCATCACGACCCTGCTCGATACAAAAGGCCGGACCTTGGTCGTTGCAACCTCCACGTGATCCGGATGCACGGTATAACCATTCAGCGCCGCCTCACTCTCAAACTTCGAATCCAGCATCACGTCGCTGTTCGCGGTCTTTAAGGGATCCGTATAAACCTTGATCTCCAAAAGTCCGGGAATCTTTCCCTGCAATCCTTCCAGGCCTTCCTTGATGCCCTTCTTGATCTGCGCCTTCTGCGCCTCGTCATACTCTTCCTTCAGTTGCCACAGAATTACGTGCCTTACCATACTCTTTCTCCTCCATTTAAAATATTTTTAGTATTTGTTCTGCTCCCAACGTGTCAGTAGACACGTCCACGTCGCAGGCTTGCCTGCGATCCCGGATGAAACGTGGGACGTGCCGAAGGGCACGCAATGACCCACTTGATGCGTTTATGCTTCAGGGGCGTCGTACGAGGCGACGTCCGCCAGCTTGCAATTCGCCGTTTTGATCAAGTCCCGTGGCGCCAGTTCCACCTGCATTCCCACTTTCCCGGCACTGACGTATACGTGTTCAAAGCCTGCCGCCGTCTCGTGAATAAAGGTCGGGAACTGCTTCTTCATGCCGATCGGAGAACAGCCGCCGTGTACGTAACCCGTCAGTGGCAAAAGATCCTTTTGCTTGATCATCGAAATAGACTTCTCTCCTGCCGCCTTCGCCGCTTTTTTCAGATCCAATCCCGCATTTACCGGCACGACAAACACGAAATACTGCCCTGATTTTCCTTGCGTCACCAAGGTCTTAAACACCTTTTGGGCCTCCTCGCCGAGAATTGCCGCAATATCCTCCCCCGTCAGCGTCGGGTCCGCCTCATAGGCATGACTTTTATATTCAATCTTCTTTGCGTCCAGTACCCTAAGCACGTTCGTCTTTTCTTCCTTCTTCATTCCCTCACTCCTCATCAAATAATCCCCTGCGCCGCATCATATAATATCGCGCGCTGGCGTCTTCGCTCTCCTTCTTCTCACGCCACGCCTCGATCTCGCTCTTAATGGCGAGCATCTCGTCCACCACGACCTCGACCTTCTTCGGCTTCTCATATCGAAGATACGCCGCCATCCGGTTCATGGCCTTGGGACTGCCCAAATTCTTTGCGATCTCGTTTCCCAGCGCCTCATCGAACCCAAGCCGCGTCACCTCCGACACGAGCCCGTCCCGTGCCTCACGCCATTCCTCTCGTTCATCAAACATCTTTATTTTCCCTCTGCCATTTACCTTGTGGGAATGAGCTCCACCCACGCATTCCCCTCTAAATCAACGTAGACGTATGCTTCCTTTTCACGAAACTTCGATACCTGTTCCTGCTTCCCGTCCACGCGCTCATACCCATACAGACTGAACCAGGAATATCGTTCCGAGACGACCTCCCGCTCCTTCGCCGTGCGGGGATCCTCAAATCTTACGCGGAAGCGATAATTCTTATTCTTTGCCCTGAGATGCAGCCCCTCCGCAGGCGCCTTCGGGAATTCCTTCTCGCCGACGCAAAAGATCAGCTTCTGCTCCAGGATCTCGCCCTTGGCACGGGTATATTTCATCATCTCTTCCCTATGCGCCATTAGCTTTCCCGCTTTCATATTCTTGGTAACGTCCGAAAGGATCGCCCCAATAACAATTATGCCAAGAATAATTGCAAGCGGCAGCACCACCAGAGGCTCAGCACCCGCCTTCCATGCCATATAACAAAGGAAACCGCCCCAGCCGCCAAACAAAATGGCCACTACAAGTCCCATATGTCCTTTCGCATATCCACTAGGCAGTATCTCTTTCATTTTATGCCCCTCCGCCGTGCCGCTGACGTTGCTCACTTCCCGCATACCCCTATACTTCCTAAACTCGAAAGCTCGCTGCTCCGCAGCTTTCTTGATTTGCTTCGCAGCCGCTTGTTTTTCTACTATGTGTTTTATTCCTAAACTCGAAAGCTCGCTACTCCGCAGCTTTCTTGATTTGCTTCGCAAATCTGCTTTCTCGTTAAAACATGCATGAAAAACAAATGTCTGCTTCGCAGCCGCTTGTTTTTCTACTATGTGTTTTATTTCCTAAACTCGAAAGCTCGCTGCTTCGCAGCTTTCTTGATTTGCTTCGCAAATCTGCTTTCTCGTTAAAACATGCTTGAAAAACAAATGTCTGCTTCGCAGCCGCTTGTTTTTCTACTATGTGTTTTATTCCTAAACTCGAAAGCTCGCTGCTTCGCAGCTTTCTTGATTTGCTTCGCAAATCTGCTTTCTCGTTAAAACATGCATGAAAAACAAATGTCTGCTTCGCAGCCGCTTGTTTTTCTACTGCATGTTTTATATTATGACACGAAAAGTCTCCGCTGGCAACAAATTCAAAATATTTCAAAATCTCTTGACGTTGTCAGATTTAAATGTTATATATTGTATATATCCGTTATATACAATATACATTTCTTATTTTCGCGCTCCACGGAGGAAAATGCCATGAATACTATTGAATCTAATGCCATAGAAATCGACGGCCTCACCAAACGCTATGACGGCTTTACCTTGGATCACGTAAGTTTTAACGTGCCAAGCGGCAGCATCATGGGCTTTATCGGCCAAAATGGCGCCGGCAAGACCACGACCATCAATTCCATCCTTGGCATCATCAAAAAGGACGAGGGATCCATCAAGGTGCTGGGCTTAGATCTCGAGAAACAGGAAACGGAGATCAAGAACCAGATCGCCGCCGTATTTGATGAGCTTCCCTTCGCGGAAGACCTAAATGCAAGGCAGCTGGACAAGATCCTGCGGGGCGTTTTCCCTACTTGGGACGGCGCGCTTTTCCAAAGCTATCTGGATCGTTTTCAGCTTCCCTCCAAAAAGAAATTTAGCCAGTTTTCCAAGGGCATGAAGATGAAGCTTCAGATTGCTTCCGCCCTCTCACATCACGCGAAGCTCTTGATCATGGATGAGGCCACGACGGGCCTTGATCCCGTGGTACGCAATGAATTTCTGGATCTCTTTTTGGAATTCATTCAGGAAGAAAACCACAGCATCCTCATGAGCTCCCACATCACCTCCGATCTCGAAAAGGTTGCCGATTACGTGACCTTTATCGACCGCGGGAAGATCCTGATCACGGGCATGAAAGACGAGATTCTGGACAATCACGGCGTCATCAAGTGTTCCAAGGCAGACTTTGGGCAGATCGATCCCAAGGATTACGTGGCCGCCCGCCTTACGGACTTTGGTGCGGAGGTCATGGTTTCCGACCGCCAACTGGCAGCCAAGAATTACGGCGGCCTGGTCCTCGACAAGACAACCCTGGAAGAAATCATGCTCTTCTACGTCAGTGCCGGCCGTAGCGTGACTGACTCCCCCAAAGTATTCCAAGCTATTTCCTAAACGATGAACACGTAAGCTTGCAACAACCCCGAGTCTTTAAAGGAGTATGGAATATGCTAAGTCTCATTTACAGGGAACTTCATCTTACTAGAAAAACACTGATCACGTGCCTGTTTGTATATTTTCTCTTTGCTCTTTGGACCGACCTTGCGGCCTTGAGCATGCAGATTGGCAATCTGGCGAAATACTGCTCTCCTGAGCAATTGTCCGAGGGGTTTCGCTTGATTCCCATGGCGGCCATCTTTGGATATGTCATGCTTCTTGTCACCGCACCGGAAGCCATCTGCCAGATCATGGACAATGACTTTAAAACCCCTTGGCTGAAATATGCCCTGTCTTCCCCCAGAACCATTCGGGAGCACGTGGGCGCAAAGTATCTCGCGTTCCTGTTCATGACGGTCTTCGCCTTTGTTCTTGGCTGGCTTCACGTTATGATCGCCTGCGCCCTTTCCGGGCAAAGAATTCCAGACGGCACTCTCCTCCTCTTTTTGGCGTGTGCCCTGGCCGTGATGGCGGTCAGTTCCATCCTTCTTCCCATCGCCTATTACGTACAGAACATAGGCTTTGTCAACATGTTGATCACCATCCTCTTCGCTTTGGGAACCTTGGCATATACGATCAGCGTCCTGTCTTTTTTCGTGCGCAACGAAGATGCAGAGGTTTTAGATTACGCGCAATACGTTATGGAAAAGCTGACTAAATTCTCTGGAACACCTCTATTCCATGCCATAAAGATTCTTGCACCGTTTATCGCCCTGCTCGTGATCATCGGCAGCTTTTTCCTGTCTGTTAGAATTTTAGACAAAAGGCGACTAGTAAAGGGCGGCAATATTAGTCTCTCTAAGAAGAAAGGAGGCAAATCATGATCGGTTTGATCCGCAAGGATTTTTATCTCAATCGAAAGCTGATCTTGGCTTTTCTTGTAATGTGCCTCGCTTATGCCGCGATCATGGCCTTTGCTGCCATTTTCATTCGCACCCCGGGCGCTGACAGTCCCATAAACATTCAATTCTTCTCCATAATAAACACCGCGATGTTCTTTTTATGCGCGATGAGTGTCCAAAGCATTATGGTACAGTCAGACCTGGGAAAGAAGACGCGGTACTATTTCTGTGCAAGCCCCGCAGGCATTAAGGGCTTTATCGCCAGCAAGTATTACGAATCCTTCCTCATAGGTTTCTTGGTATTTCTGTACTGCGAACTATACGACCTTATGCTTTCCGTCATTGATGGCAAGCTTTTGAATAACAGCCTGCTCCACGTGGTGCTCCTTTTCATGGTCATGACGTTGCAAAGCATCACCCTTCCATTTTTCGTTGGCTTTGGCAAGCATGGGCCACATATCAAAACGGCGATCCTTTTGATCCTATTCATTTGCTGTGCCATTTACGGATTGTTTGGTGACATTTCCCCTTTTATGAAAGAGGGGGGTGTCATAAGCATGCTTCGGGAAATGATGGAGAATACCGACAACGCATCCATCCTTGCGTGGATCCTTGGCGCAGCATATCCGGTGCTGATCTGCGTTCTTCTGGCACCGCATCTTATGATTTTGCTGATCTACGTATCCTTCCGTATCTCCTGCGCATTATTTAGAAAGGGGGCGATGACCTATGAAGCTTGATAAAAAGAAGGCCCTCCGCTCCATCCTCATTTTCCTTGCGACCTGCCTTGTCTTCGTACTTTTGCAATGCTACTCCTACGCGCACTGGCAGGAAAAGGAAGTCCTTTCTTACGTGACGTATTTTGCCTTTCTGTTTAGTCCGCTGACTGGCTGCGTCCTCGCACGCACCATCGCAAAAGTGGGCTGGGGGGACGGGGTTCTAGGTCCAAAATTTCTTGGAAACGGGAAGGCATATCTTCTAGCCCTCCTGATTCCGGCTTTCGCAGCACTGCTCGGTGCCGTGTTAAGCGCTTTACTGCTTGGAGAAAGCCTGACCATCAAGCTTGACGGCGGCCCTCGCATGGCCATTCTCACAGTCCTTCTTTGTTTTGCGCAGCTCTACTACGTGGCCTTTATCACGGCCGGCGAAGAGCTGGGATGGCGTGCCCTTCTCTATGACCAACTGGAGATTCTTTTGGATACGAATGGAGCAGTGATTCTTGGCGGAATCCTCTGGGGCGTATGGCATTTTCCGGTTCTCTATTACCTTGGGGCCAATTTCGGAAAGGACTATGCCGGATTTCCTTTCCTTGGCATTCTCCTCATGTGCGTCGCCACCGTATTTCTAGGCGCTCCGCTGTGGCTTGTCCGGAAAATGAGTGGCTCGGTGATCCCCGCCTGCTTATTCCACGGCGTTATCGACAGCGTTTTTAACGGCTTCCTTACTTTGTTTCTCACGCAGGAGGTGGCCGCAAGCCACACGCTCCAAGTTGGAATTTATGGCTTTGTCCTTCCCAGCGTCATCGTTGGAATTCCCTCTTGGATCTACCTGCTCCGCCTTGGCAAACGCAAGATGCAAACGCCAACTGCCGCCACTCCCAGCCAGACCACAAACGAAGCATGATCATAATCTTGAAACGTGCTACACAAACATAAATTAATATGATAAAATGTGCTGAAGGCATCGTTTCTTTGCAAAGATTTGCAACGGAGCCGAATCCGGAAGCGCGCTTATCCTACAGGAGGAAACATGGACATTATCCTCTCGAATTCATCGAACGATCCGATTTATCTTCAGATCGTCAACCAAATCAAGGCCATGATCTTAAGCGGAGAGCTTGCCGAAGGGGAGGCTCTCCCATCCATGCGTAATCTGGCAATGCAGATGCGCATCAGCGTGATCACGACCAAGCGCGCCTATGAAGAACTCGAGCGCGAGGGTTTCATCGAGTCCTATACGGGCAAGGGCAGCTTTGTCAAAGGCCAGAACGCCGAGCTTCTCCGCGAAACACATTTGAAACAAATTGAGGAACACCTTTCCCAGGCAACCGAGATTGCAAAGATGAGCGGGATCGAACTGGAAGAACTCACTTCCATTCTGGAGCTCTTCTACCAATCGCCTTCCGGAAAATAAATTCCTGAGACAGGTATTGAGAGTGCAAAATGCTTCAACGAACATGGAATCTGATCAAATCAAAGAAAAAGGAACTTTTGTCCGCGATCGAAGCCATCCTCGCGGTTATTTTGCTGTACGCGTTTTTCCACTTTTCCGGCATCGGCTGCCCCATTCATTTTCTGACGGGCGTCTCCTGTCCGGGCTGCGGCATGACGCGTGCAGCCTTTGCTTTGGCACGGTTTCATTTCGCCGATGCCTTCCATTATCATCCCCTCGTGTACGTTATGCCTCTTATCGTGCTGATTTTTCTCATAAAACGTCATATTCCGAGGCGACTTTATCAAATTTTAATATTTACATTTATCATATTATTTGTTACTATATACCTAGTTCGAATGTGCGATCCTACAAATGATATTGTGGAATTTCATCCGGAACAGGGTTTTATCTTTCGAACGATAAAATACTTTTTCACGTGAGAAAAGGAGGATAAAAAAATGTTCTGTAGTAACTGTGGTTCTCAAATTCCTGACGGCAGCAACAATTGCCCCAATTGCGGTGCACCCGTTAATAACGGCGCGCAGGTTAACAATGCAGTGAACAACGCGACTGACGCTGCAAAAAATTTCTTTAACTCAGCTGAGCAGTCCCTTGGCAGTGCGATCAACGACATCCGCAATGATTTCAACAACGGTGGCAACTACTCTTCCGGCAGCGCGCTGAAAACGGATCGTTCCCTGGTTGCTTACATTGTACTGACCATCATCACCTGTGGTATTTATGGTTATTACTTTGTTTACACCATGGCAAGAGACGTCAACACGGCTTGTGAAGGTGACGGTGAGCAGACTGCCGGCCTGATCGCATTCATCTTGCTTTCCATGGTTACCTGTGGTTTCTACGCTTATTACTGGTACTACAAGCTGGGCAACAGACTCTGCGCAAACGCACCTCGTTACGGCCTGGCATTCCAGGAAAACGGTACCACCATTCTCTTGTGGTGCATCGTTGGTATGTTTGTCTGCGGTATTGGACCTTTCGTTGCAATGCACATCCTAATCAAGAACACCAATACGATCTGTGCAGCTTACAACCGCGTAAACGGCCTGGCATAATCGCCATAATTAATTGAATAACGGTAAAACGGCATAGCCGCAATTGCGGCCATGCCGTTTTTTATGTTCTAAACTTGCTCCCACTGATGCGTGAAGCTTATAACCACTGCAGGCTGAAGGCTATTAACAATTGCCCTGCGTAATACAGTCCGATGTTGGCGATGCGCAGGCTTTGCCTAAATTTCCCTCCAAAGGTATTCAAGATCAGTACGACGTCACTGATCAAGAATAATACTGCTCCTACTGCAAACACTCCGGTAAATGCGGAAGGCGCCGTGATCAGATTTCCGATGGCAACGCAGTTTAATAGCATGATCGCTCCAATATACACGACGCCAAAGATTTTGAAAGCAGGTTTGGCAGTGATCTGCCGGAAAATCCAAACCATCAAAAGCGCCGTCAGAAGAATTCCGATGATCACGCAGGCAATCCAGTTTGACGACATGGGAAGAACTGCGGCTAGGTACGTGACGTGTCCGGAAAGAAACACCAATATGCCTACCAGGAAAACCGCCTGCCCTTTCTTTGTGAATACAAATCGCAGATTTAGCAACACGTCGGCGATGCAACCGATCACAAGCCCGGCAATGATCAGTTTGGATCCGCTCGCTCCCTGATTACTTAAAATCCCCACGATCACAAAGCAAAGCGACGCAAGTCCCTTCACGATCACGGCAGAAACATATTTCTTTTTTCTCTCCACGTAAAGAAAAATTCCTGCCAAAACAGCACATAACCCACCAATAACGTATGACACGTCCATCCCCCCTTCTATTATGAAAAATAATCTATGATCAGTTGGTTCACTTCCGCAGCTTTCTCATGATTGATTCCGTGCCCCGCATCGTCAAACCACTTGACGTTCATGGGATACTGCCCCATCAAGGCTTCTCCTCCCATCGTCATAAATGGATCCTTTTTGCCAACGATATACAGCATTTTATCCTTAATGGACAAGACTTCGGATCTCGAAAATCCCCTGACCTTATGATTCATCATGGCAGCGCGATTAAAACCCGTCATTAATTCCTTAAAGTGCCGTAACAGCGTCTCATTTTCCGTAAACATATGAAAATGATCGCCCGTCATTTTCTGAATCAGCTTCTTTACGTTTTTATCCGTCGGGAACAGCGCTTCCGGCAGAAATACCTTCATCATGCCCAGCATGGAAAAGCCTTTTGCGGCAATTGGAACGGAACCTGCCATGCTGATTCCCTTTCGCACGCGCTCCGGTCTGCATATGGAATATGCCTGCGTGAGATACGCCCCGTTGGAAACGCCGGCCATAAATACCTGTTCAAGGCTCAGCGCATCCAGAATCTCGTCTATCCAAGTAACGTCCTCGAAGGACTTATCGTATCCGCCCCCTGGAACACTTTTTCCAGGTCCGCCGATCGTATCAATTGCATAGACGTGAAAGTGCTCCCCCAGTTCTTTTGCATTATATACCCACATAAGCGCCGCGTCATCACCCACTCCGTGGAACAGGATCAGCGGCTCCTTCTCTTTACTGCCAAATTCGATCACGTGCGTAACGCCATAGCGCCCCTCAAGCTCCAATTCCTTGTACTCGCAATTCCATTGGCCAAGCAATGCGTCATAGCTCTCCCTGATCGCCTTCGCAGCCTTGTCATTCTTGTATACCTTTGTCACTTTGTTCCCCCGTCATCCCTGACTTTTCCTTACTTCTGGTTTTTCCTCACTTCTGACCTTCCCTTACTTCTGACTTTTCCCTTACTCCACGTTTACCAAGTAGCTGGTAATGGCATAAACCGTCATCCCGTTATACTCCAGCCTGGACCACCCGAGATCTTTGTTAATCCCAGTGCGCTTTAGCTTTTCTCCCGCGCTCAGCGTGCCAAGTATTCTGGAAGACTCATGCGTCGTGCTGGGCAGAGACCTTAGATTCACGATCTCTTTTGCCGTCACGTAGTCATTTACGTCCTCAAACACCGTCTTCACTTCAATGCCATCTACGTTTACGGTCTTTCCGTCGTCCTCCTTCTTTGCGGAGACATCCGTCGTCAGGTAAGAAGTTACTGCGTAAAGCACCTGTCCCTGCCATTCCACGCGGGACCATCCCTTATCGGACGTACCCGTCCTGATGGCTACCTCTCCATTTTCAAGCACGTGCGCGATCTCTCCAACGTCCGTCCCCGGCCACGTCCTAAGGTTTGTCTGGATCTTGGCCGTCACGCTCTCTCGGCACTCCGTAAACAACATCTCCGAATCCGTGCCAGGCCATGCTTTCTCTGGCGGAGTCTGGTCCTTTGGTGCCTTGGCCGCGTCAAATCTCATATATGCTAGGTTCACGTCAGCTCCCGTTTTCATTCCGTCCACGTGACCGCTGTCACTATACTGCCACATGGCATGGGTTCCGCCATAGGAGCTCTTCTTCGTCTGCGGATACGGCTTTTCAGGATATTGTGCAACCCAGATCTTTCCATGCTCTTCCATCTGACTTACGTTCCAGGCGTCAGCACCTTCCATTTCACCTTTGGACGCATAGAACATCGGGTCATACCCCCTCGCCCGGATTTCATCCAGAAAGGCGATGGCGATCTGCGTTCTTTCTTCCGCGGGCATCAAGAAATTCCTGCTGTCCGCATCCATATACCCCTCACAGTCATATGCGATCGGATACGTAATGGAATAGCGCGCCACAAAATCCGCCACGAAATCTGCTTCCTCCTTCGCTTCCTCTGCCGTGATGGCGCTGGAATAAAAATATGCTCCCAGAAAAAGCCCTGCTTCCCCGGCCTTCTGCAGATTATATGCCGCATTTTCATCCGCCATGATCTTTCCGTCCTTCGCCGTCCGGTATCCCACGCGGACCATGACGAACTCTATGCCGCTCTCACGCACCTTCTCATAATCTATGATGCCCTGCCACTTCGACACGTCGATCCCAAGCGAAGTAGCGACCGGCTTTTCCTCTTCCAAACCTACGCTTGCGATGCTCTCACCTTGCAACGGTTTGCTTGCGCCTTCGCCAACGCTTCCCTGCGTTTCTTCCGTTCCCTTTCCGAAAATCAGCGCTAATATAATTACTATGATTGCCATAACTGCGAGGAGTAATCCCGCCAGTACTTTTTGACTTACGTTTTTCATGGTTAATCCTTATGGTCGATTGTTAAGAGTGTCGTTATTGTTCTTCTAAAATTATTATAACGCCTTTCTGACGTCATGCAATTTAATATTTGTTTAATATTTCATGAACTGGGATTAAGATCCGCGTTCCGACTGTCTCTAAGATTATTTATGCATTGCGTTCTAACACTTATTTATCAATGATTCTAATCCTCTAGTAAATATCTCCCCGTCAGCGTTCGGATAAGCTTCGAATCAATAATATCTTGCGTCGTCTCATATGTTAAGATTAATCTTTCCCCTGGAAAAATACCATTCATCTGATAGGAGTTTATCTTCTTTATGGCTGCCCTCGCGTAATCTTGATTGTCCATTAGTCCTTCATGTTCCCAATAGATTTCTTTTCTTAGTTTTTTCGAATAAAAGGTAAAATCTGGATAAACAATGCCATACCCATTTAGAAAAAGTGGCTTTTCGTACAAATACGGAATGCCTTTACCGTAAAAGTAATCCGCCAATATTTTTTCTGACTTTGATCTAACTCTCTCCCCGCGTTCCGTAAGGATCACGGCCGTACCTTCTTGAAACTCTTTCCCTTCGTACGACTTCTCCAACCACTGTTTTATTTGTTGCTCTTCCGTCCATTCAACCGGAATGATCAATGATTTTCTTTCCTCGTGATACGAAAGATATATTTGTTCAATTTCATTGTCCTCATAATTCTGAAGCATCCTTTCAATCTGCTTAAGTCGACCTTCTGCCTTTTCGATCACGGCACGATCATATGTCTTTTGCGCCAGTTCTCTAGGCAACCTCTCATTCGACTTAGGAATATATATGCCAAATCTGTCGCCACCCTTACAGTGATAAAACCTGACATTCCCCTTATCATTGGAAATGCGAAGTTTCCCTTCAGGATAACACCTTTCCGCTCCCTTAACCTTTGCTATAATATCAGATAGATATTCTTTTTCTTGAATTAACATTTTCCTTAGTCCATACATAGCTTTCTTTCCTCTCTCCTAATTTGTCGTTTTGACCTATTGTATTTCTTCACACGACTTATTCTCTTGTTTCTTCTCTTATATTTTTCCTGCTTCTTATTTTTCTCCTTTTTTTGCTCCTTTTTTTGCTTGCTTCTTTTTACCCTTCTTTCCTCATTTTCTCCTCGTATTTTCTTTTCTTGCTATCCCCCCTTTCCTTTGACTTGCATTTATGTTTTGATGTTTTCGATCACATGAAATCTGTTTAGAATATGACTCATTTGAGGCTTTGGCGTTTTGCGGTCATATGGAGACCGTCCTGAATATGACTCTTTTCGAGGCTTTGGCGTTTTGCGGTCATATGGAGACCGTCCTGAATATGACTTTTTTCGAGGCTTTGGCGTTTTGCGGTCATATGGAGACCGTCTGAATTATGACTCATTTGAGATTTTGGAGACTTGCGGTCATATGGAGACCGTCTGAATTATGACTCATTTGAGATTTTGGAGACTTGCGGTCATATG
>JAFZNO010000116.1 GCA_017552985.1 Lachnospiraceae bacterium | reverse complement strand
TTAAGTTTTTTCATGCCTATACCAATAGCGTTGTGCGCAGGATAGATGATCGGATTATGCAGAGAGCTTCTCTGATATAATCCCATAAGATTGTTATTTCCGGACAGAATGACAGACTGACAGGGTTTCGATAGCTATGGCAAATCCGCCGGGCGTCAACAAGGGGAATTCCTGCGCATATACGCCTATTGTATGGGGACCCAACGGTAGGGCCAGAGACAACACTCTCTTTGTGGCCCCGGAAGAGGAAGAGGGTATTTTCTACGTTGGATTTGATATAGACGAGATCAGAGAATACAGAGACAGGGAAGATATCGGAAAATACGTAAGCAGAGGCTTTGTCAGTTGTAAAAAGAAAAACGTCAGTGGCTTTCAGAAGGGTAATTTTCCAACGTCTCTTCTTGTATGCGAGTTGGTACCTGGCGCATTAGACGGAAAGGAATGGACGTATTTTCCAAGTACCGCGGCAGATTGTTGTAATGATACGGCTGCCGTAGAAGCCTTCGATCAAGATTTTCCGCCCAAAGAAAAGAAGTGGATGCCCAGTCAGGAGGAATTCTATATTTACAGGAATTCTTCCGTGGTGAGAGGATAATCATTTGAAATCAAAAGCAGGAGATGGAGAAGCTGTTTCCGGACGTAAGAGAGTTTACCCTAGACACGCCTGTATGGAACGTAAGGACAAATGCCTTTTATGCAAAAAAAGAACAAGATTTTTTAGAACGGAAAAGGAGGCGCGGTCTTGAAAACGTTATATGTTTCGGACTTAGACGGTACGCTGCTTAGGAGTGACCAGAGGATTTCCGAGTATACCAATCGCGTGATCAATGAACTGACGGCGAAGGGCATGCTTTTTTCTTATGCGACGGCGCGTTCCCTGATCACGGCAAAGAAGGTGACGAAGGGCCTAAATGCAAAGATTCCCCTGATTCTCTATAACGGCGCGTTTATCATCGACAACGCCACCGAAGAGATCCTCCAGGCGAATTATTTTGAGAAACCTGCCATAAAAGAGCTCTTGGATCGCTTATTTGCGAATCAGATTTATCCCATTGTTTATGCCTATCTTGACGGCGCGGAAAAGTTTTCTTACGTGCCGGAGCTTAGCACTGCCGGCATGAAAAAGTTTACGGACAGCCGTGTGGGCGACGTAAGAGAGCATGCGGTTTCCAGCGCTGACGACCTTAGAAATGGCGATATTTTTTATGTCACCTGCATCGACGAGCCCGAAAAACTATATCCCCTTTATAAGCACTATCAGGACGCATTTCACTGTGTCTATCAGAAGGACGTTTACACGGGGGATCAGTGGCTTGAGATCATGCCAAAGGAAGCCTCCAAGGCAAATGCCATCCGGCAGCTGATGGACATGTTTTCCTGTGACAGGGTGATCACCTTTGGCGACGGGAAAAACGACGTCGACATGTTCGAGATCGCCGATGAGTGCTACGCCGTTTCCAATGCGCATGAGGCGCTAAAGGAAAAGGCCACCGGGATCATCGGTTCTAACAACGAGGACGGCGTTGCAAAATGGTTGGAGGAGAGGACGACATCATGAAAAATAACATTATCATCGCAGGTGTTCCTAGGGCCGGGAAGAGTACGATCGCGCACCGATTGTCAAAAAAATACGGGTATCAGCACGTGAGCATGGACTCCATCATCGCTGGGTTTGAAAAGTGTTTTCCTGAGACGGGGGTAAGCACGTATCAGGGATTGTCCTCCATGGACACGCTGCGGGTCATTAGCGGCAAGATGGCGCCGTTTGTGAGCGCCATGTTAGACAGCGGGGAATATGACGAATTCGAGCCGGGCATGGTGCTGGATATGTATCAGCTCCTGCCGGAGGATTATGATAAATACCTTCGGGGGAAAAACTGTGAGGTCTTCTATTTCCTGACCTCGGACGTAACGCCGGAGGAGCGTTTTGCCATCCAAAAGAAATATGACACGGAGAAAGATTATACGTTTTACAAACCCGACGAGGAACTGCGTGAAGGCGCGGTCTATATCGTGGAACAGAGCATTCTCATGAAGGAACAATGCGAAAAGTATGGTCTGCCGTATTATGAAACTGCAAGGGACAGGGAGCAGGTTTTTGAGCGTTTTTTGCAGGATCTGGAATACCGAAAAAAAGAGACGTCACGTAATTAACGCAGGAAAAAGGAGATAAGCCATGACACCAATACAAATCAAACCACCAAGAAGTGCCGGGGACCGCTCAGGAGAGCAACTGACGGACGAAAAGATTAAGGTAGCGGTCATGGAGGATTTTAACCAGCAGTGGATTACCATGATGATACTGATTGGGTGCATTTCACTGGCTTCGCTCCTGTTTGTTTTCGAGTTTTTTTGTGAACTTTTGGAGGGCCACTGGCTTGAATGTATTGCAATTGGCATAGTGGGAGCGATAATTCTCACGGTTGATTACATGGCGATCAGGTGGATCAGGGGCGAAAAGGCCAGGAGAATGACAGGGCAATTTTCCTGGAGACTCGCTAAGGTCATCGAAAAAGACAGTCATCGCGGAGAAAACGGAGTCAAAAACTACCTGCACCTAGAGCAAAACGACCAGAGGTATTCTAATCCGGAGATTATCGACGTTAAGGCAAGCCTGTTTGATTCCGTTCAGGTGGGAACCATGGTCTACGTAGTTTACTTTAAGACGAATAAGATGGTTGCCGGGCCGTTTGATTACGTTGAAAATTACCCAAGCGAGTCTGATCCAGGGAGCAAGATCGTAAGATGTGACTTCTGCGGTACGGCCAATCCATATGGTCAGTCAAACTGTAAAAATTGCGGCTCCGTCCTTATGTATTCAAACGACTACATTATCATGCAACAGCAGGGCATACAGCTTCAGGAGGCAACGAAACAAGCGCTGGAGGCAGAAGAACAGAGAACAAAAAGCTTTATGAAGGGCATCGTTTCCGTCGCGTTTATGTGGCTTGCATTTCCGATCCTGATGTTTCGCATGCTGGCTACGTTTGTATATCTGTTTTTGTATTTCATTGCCAAAACTGAGCCGTTGACGGAACTTTTGAAGCAAATATTATATGACGTTTTGAGCGTTGCCGTGATTGTGATCATATTCTGGTTTATATACAAGTTTGGCGACAAGAATCGAAAGAATAAATAGGTCGCCTTCGAAGAAAGTATAATTTTGTTATAGCGATTCTTTCTATATCTCTTTGCCTTCCGTGCTGTTATGATAAAATCGTAAAGCGCCTTACGAAAGAAATCACTTGAAAAACAGCATGGAAAAAGGAGGATTGTTTTATGAACAGAGACATTTTTATCAGAAACTTGACGAAAGACAAAATAGAGATGAGCCCGAAGGGTAGGAATTCTAATGAGCTGACGCCGGAGGAATTCGAGAAGTGTTACGAGAACTTCTTTGACATGATCTATGAGATCGCCGCCACGGACGTTTCTTCTTTATCCGGGTACGGAGAGTTTGACGAGAATAATCAGGCACCCTATGAGACGCTGGAGGACTTCATCCGCGACGAGATCATCAATGAGAAGACGGAAGGGTATTGGAAGAACTGGACCCAGATGTTTGGAACCACGTTCCTGGAGAAAGAATATTATTTTAAGATCGCTGAAAAGGCATTGAAATACGCGCCTTACTGCGAAGGGCAGAGATTCCTCGCCAACAATAATACCTTCTTCTGCAACATGATCGTGGACGATGCGGGAAAGGTGCATCCGGCGGATTGGGGAAGGGCCGGGATCATGGATTATCTGATGGATTTTGCGATCCTTGACCTGAATAAGCCGTATCTCTTGGTACCTGAAAAGCTGTGGGATTACGCGAAGAAGAGAGGCATTCAGATCGAAAATTTCAAGGAGCGCTTCCTGTGCATGGCTTATTTCAAGGGAATTGCAACCCTGAGATGGCATGCCTCCATCGATGACCTGGAATCCTGCGAATCCATCGTCAGATCCATCAATGCCTTGGAGGAACGCATGTCGAAGCTGTCATAAGCCGTGGACGTCTTGGAAGAGCGCACGTCGAAGTTGAAGAAAAGCAAGGAATGTCACATGAAGTATGAAAATGCAAAGGACGTGCTTCCTGCAAAATTATTGGAGGAAGTGCAGAAGTATGCGGAGGGCAAGGTAATCTATATCCCCAGAACCGAAAAAGGAAGGGGCTGGGGAGAAGCCTCCGGATACCGGGAAAAATTGAATAAACGAAATGCAATGATCTGCAGCCGTTACTCGGCGGGGCAGTCCATTATGGAAATCGCGGAGGAGTTTTTCCTTTCGCCGGAAACCATAAAAAAGCTTGTTTATGGCAAGAAAGTGGAACTGCCCCAGTTCTCGCCGTCCATCGCGTCCGCAGAGCGGTACGCGGCAGCAGGCATGGGCGAGGAATGGGTGCGTACGTTCTTGAGCTTACGCCAAAAGACCATGCCGGACATGGGAGAATATTTCGCGTCGGAGCTGGTGCGGATCCCGCTCCGGTTGATCGAGGCGGGTTCTGCCAAAAATATGGCGGCAGCGGGAGATGCCGGGAGACTGACTGAGAAGGGATGCCCCGGGAGACTGACTGAGAAGGGACGGTCCAGCGAAACGGCAGAGTCTGGACTGGATTGCTATGAAGTGCCTTTGATCGTGGTTTATGAGCAGAGGCTCTTTTCCGTGCCGTTTCAGCCGGAGTATCTTGAGCAGCTGAGAAAGGAAAAGCGAAACGCGCACTATGCCTTTATCTTTGCCAAGAATGAAGATTACGGTTATTTTTGGAATCAATATGGGAAGCA
>JAFZNO010000115.1 GCA_017552985.1 Lachnospiraceae bacterium | reverse complement strand
CTTGTTAAATGCTTTCCCTTTTCTCGTTCTTCAGCAGGCATGTTTTCTCCTTCTCAGGAGGATACCTACCCATTATATCATTGTCTGAGTAATTTATGGTTTTAACATAAAAACCATAATTTCAAATTTCAATTAAGGATTATTTTTCCTTTGCCATGATCTCAAAGGCTTCCTTTAGATTCTCCGGATCAATGTCTGAATAATAGATCACAAACCGATGCCTGTAACTTTCCTTCCTCTCATAACAGAACGCCGACACCGGCAATAGCCGTATTCCTTGCCCCTCTAATCTGGCCAGCCACTTTTCCTCATCTTTGATTCCGTTGATCCTTAAGATAAAATGCAGTCCGGCCGCGTGTTCTTCCACGGAAGCGCGTTTCGCCAGCGGCGACTGTGCAAGCGCAGTCAATATCTTCGACCGCTGCTGCCGGTAATAGTTCCGCATTCGTGCTACGTGTCTTTCATAATACCCCTCTCCGATAAAAGCTGCAAGAGTATATTGCTCAAAAGACGACACCGCGCCGGAATAATAGGAAAGCTTTTGCCCGTATCTCTCCGCCAAAGTCATCGGCAGAACGGCATATGCAATGCGGATGGAAGGCGCCAGCGTCTTTGTGAAAGTATTCATATAAATGACCCTGTCGCCGTCCAGACTGACCAGCGTCGGGATTGGCCGCCCGTCAAAGCGGAATTCACTGTCATAATCATCCTCGATCACGTACGCGCCGCTCTCCCGTGCCCACGAAAGGAGCTCCCTGCGCCTGGCGATCGGCATCACGCACCCCGTCGGGAAATGATGGGAAGGCGATATGTGAACCAGCGTTGCATTGCTTCCTTTCAGGCGTTCCACGATCATTCCGCCCTGATCCACCGGAACGTGAAGACATTTCAGTCCATTTCCCTCATATATCTGTCCGACCTTCTTATATCCCGGATCCTCCACCGCCACGATCCTGCTGCGCCCCACGAGCTGTAATAGAATATGATGCAAATACTCCGTTCCAGGCCCCACAATGATCTGCTCCGGAAGCACCGTGAGACCCTTTGCTTTTTTCAGATATTCCCGGATGGCCTCGCGAAGCTCCGGAACGCCCCTGTTCTCCGGTTTCGTCAGAAAAGCTTCCTCCCTGTCATTCATCACGCGCCGCATGAGTTTGGCCCAAACGCTAAAAGGAAATGCATCCTTTTTTAGCTCTCCCGAGGTAAAATCCACAAGCCACTTTCCGGCAAACGCGTTGCCGCTTTGGGACGCATTCACCTTCGCAGCCTGGCTCACGGCCGTCTGCTTCATTTCCCTTTGCCCTGAGACGTCGCCTGCCGTCTTCCCAATTCTTACCCCGCCTTGCAATGTTTCCCCGCGCCCTTCCGCTTCAAAACGAGGTTGGCTTTCTGCCATTCCGGGATTCACAAAATAACCGCTCTTTTCCTTAGCCGTCACGTACCCTTCGATGATCAGCTGGGCATAGGCATTCTCCACCGTGATCAGCGCCACGTCATGGCTCCTTGCCAGCTCCCGCTTCGACGGAAGCTTCTCTCCGGGCCTTAGCGTTCCGTTCAGCACGTCCTCCCGGATGCACAGATATAAATACTCGTAGATAGGATGTTTCCCACGCTTTTCAAGATCATAGATCAGTTCCACGTCATCACCTCTTTTGCCATTTTAGTTTCCTTCGGTTTCCATCTGGTCTTATTCAATTTTCTTGAAATGGCATTATTAATAATACCACAACCGGCGTATACTTGCAACCATAATAAAAACAAAGGCAAGCGAGGATACCAACATGAAACGCATCATGACCATTCAAGACATATCCTGTATTGGCAAATGTTCGCTGACCGTGGCGCTTCCCATCATCTCCGCCCTGGGGATTGAGACCGCCATCGTTCCTACCGCGATCCTGTCCACCCACACACAGTTCAAGGGCATGACCTTCCGTGACCTCACGGATGACATGGATCCCATCAAAGAGCACTGGAAAAAAGAAGGCTTCCGCTTCCAGGCCATCTATACCGGTTACCTGGGAAGCGAAAGACAGATTGAGATCGTACGGGATTACGTAAAGGAATTTAAGGAAGAAGACACAAAGGTTATCATAGATCCCGTCATGGCAGACAACGGAAAACTATATTCCGGGTTTGACGAGAATTTCCCCGAAAAGATGGCAAAGCTTTGTTCCCTCGCCGACGTCATCCTTCCAAACCTTTCAGAGGCCGCATTACTGCTGGGGGCTCCCTATCCCGGCGAGGACGCCGCTCCTTCAGAAACCAAAAAGCTCCTCAAGGGCTTGGCTAAGCTTTGCGGCGGCATCGTCGTGATCACTGGCGTGACCACGGAGGACGGAACCTTTGGATTTATGGGTTTGGACGTAAAAAGCGGCGAATTCTTTTCCTATGGCCAGCCACAGGTTCCCTTCCGCTCCCACGGCACGGGCGATATTTTCGCAAGCACCTTCACCGGCGCCCTGACCCGCGGCGCATCCACGTACGATGCCCTAAAGCTTGCGGCCGATTACGTGAGGGCCTGCATCCAAAACACCTACGAAGACCCGGATCGCGTAAACTACGCCGTCAACTTCGAGGCAGAACTCCCCTGGCTCATCCAAGAGATCAGTAACAACAAAGAGAAATACGAAAAGAAATAAACTAAGAATAATCTCATTAGAAAGAAGGCAGAATCATGAGTACGGAACAAAAAAAATCAGCAGAAAAAAATAATGAAAAGAAAAATGTGCGCGTGCGCGGCTGGCGTCTTCTCGCCGTCAGCGTCGTCCTCGTCATTGGGAGCCTTATCTTCTCCATCAGCGCCCATGGCAAGTCCTATCAGCAGTCCAAGGTCATCGGCACCGAGATCAGTGCGGTCAAGGCACAGATCAGCGAAATTGAGGCAGGAACGGGAACTGGAAACCTGGATTCCTTAAAGCATAGCTTATCCTCCCTGCAGAACGAAAAGCTCCGGTTGGAGCGGCCCTATTCCTTTGGCATGACCGCACTTTTCCTTGCGTTTGCACTGCTTTTGAAGGGACTCTATAACGCAGTGATCGGCGTGCATCCCGCGGGTCAAATGGATGCCAAGAAGATTGCCATGGCCGGTCTCATGGCAGCACTCTGCTACGTCGGATTTGCATTCTTTAAGATCGACATTCCCGTAGGCACTGACAAGACGGCATTCCACCTCGGCAACGTTTTCTGCGTTCTCGCGGCACTGTTCCTCGGCGGATACCTTGGCGGCCTTGCTGGCGCCATCGGCATGACCATTGGCGACCTGACCACTTCTTACGTCACCAGTGCTCCGAAGACCTTTATCTTAAAGCTTATGATTGGTCTGATCGTTGGCCTTGTGGCACATAAGATCTTTAAGCTCAGCCGCGCACATGCGGCAAAATACGTGACTTCCGTGACGATCCTTGCCAGCATCTGCGGCATGGCATTCAACGTGGTGGCAGATCCCACCGTGGGCTATTTCTACAAGATCTACCTGCTTGGCATTCCTCAGGATCTTGCTTCCGTCTTCGCCAAGATGGCAGCACTCACGACCTTTGTCAACGCGATCGTGGCCGTCACGTGCGCATCCATCTTCTACCTGGCCCTGCGCCCCGCACTCAAAAAATCAGGCCTCTTCCTCCAGGTTACCCCGGACGAAGAAGCCTAAAGCACAGATTTAAAATGGGTCAGGGGAACGTGTTTAATGCCACGTCCCCCTGATCCATTTTTTTATTTAAAGCTAACGTCGACGTTACCGACGGAGCATTCTAACTTCATCTCATGCTCTGCGTCATTGTCGATCTTCTCTTCCTTGGAAAGGCCCGTATACTTCTTTCCATTCAGATCGATATTGCCCGCTGAGCATTTCACCTCATAATCAAAATCCTTATATGAATTCTTCAGATCCAGGCTGATATTACCCATGGAGCACTCCACTTCCACGTCGTTATGGAGTTCTCCTTTCAGAGTGAAATTACCGGCGCCTACCTTACATTCCAGCTTGTCAATGCTTGCATCCCCGATCTCCACGTTTCCTGCGCCGATCTGGATCTTTACGTCGTCACCGTCCATGGTTTTCAACTGCAGATCACCTGCACCAATCTTGATCTCCGCCTTCTTTGCCGCAAAAGCATCCGCATGAATGATGCCCGCGCCAAGCTCGATCTCCGCCTTGTCAAACACAAATCCCTCAGGCACGTAAAGATTGATCTTGACGTTCTTGATGTTCAGGCCGCTGATGGTCTTCTCCGTGCTGGTATTCACGACGTGAATCGTATCCCCATCTACGTAAGCCTGGAATTTCTGCACGTTCTTTGCTTCCACCCAGAAATCGTCATCCTCGGAATCTAAGATCGTCACTTCGCATCCTCCGATGTCAAGCTTAACCTTCTCTACGCCGTCCGCGTTCAGGGCGAACTTCTCCACGTCGCCCTTCAGCGTTGCCTCACCGTCCTTAAAGGCACCGCCGAAATCATCAATGCTGTATATCTTGCTGTCCAAGATTCCCTGTACTTTTTCCTTTACGTCCGTTGGAATTTTATCCTTAACCTCCTGGACGATCTTATTTGCCTCATCAACTCCGTCGAGCGCACAGCCCGCAATGACCAAGGTCATTCCAATTCCAAATAAAAACACTGCCGCGATTGCACAACTTTTCACAAAAGACTTCACGTGATCACTCTCCTAACTCCCATTTGGGTTCAATGAATATTGTCAATAAATTTTTTAACGCCTTCAACACAGTATTTTGCGATCGTCTTGATCAGCTTAACGCAAGACGGCAAAAGCTTTATCAAAAGACCTGACAGTGAGAGCAAAAGCATTCCCACACTGCCCACAAGCAATCCCGCGCCCGCAAAGATACAAAAGCCGCCCATGCTTCCCGGAATCGCGGAAAAGGATACCGCCACGATCCCTATGCATGCGATCATCAGTGCAACCCCCGTGATCGCCGGTGCAAATATGATTGCCAGAAGTGCCACAATAAATCCAAAGATCACTCCGATCGCCGAGAAGAGAAGCCCAATCAGCGTGGGAGCCAGGATGATCAAAAGGATCAGCGCAATGATCCAATAACGTTGGAGAAATCCGTTTCCCTCCGCGTTGAACAGGGTTCTGCCGGCTGCGCCCGCCGCTCCAGCCGCCCCATAACCGCCGGATCCACCATAGCCACCTGCTCCGCCTGCGCCTCCAAAGGCCCCAAACCCTCCGGCTCTGCCAGACCCGCCAAAGCCTCCTGCGCCTCCGGCACCGCCACGCGCGCCAAAGCCTCCTTCGTTGCCTCTTCCTTCATTAGTTTTCTCTGCCTTGTCTTCCCCGTCAAGGTCCTTCACTTCCCCTGCCGGAACAATCTGTCCATACTTGGTCACGGCGTGGTCTCCCGCATTCGCCGTCGTAGGCAACACTTCTCCCCGAAGCTCTGCCTTGATGTTCTCCGCAACCTTTTGCGGACTTCCCAGCGACTTGATCACGGACGCTTCATTTTCCCAGCCTGCATCTTCAAAATAATCGTTATAATATTGCAGCGCCTCTTCTCTTTCCGTTGCCGGGATCTCTGCCAGCAAACTCTCCAGCTGGCTCATAAATCCTTCTTTATTCATTCCCTTTTCTCCTTAACCTGCGATTGTCTCTAAATCCCGCCGATTCCATGCCCTATTGCATTCCTGTCTGCCAGCCTCTTGCCCGTCATCCTACGCCCCGTCCGCGACAAGCGACTTTCCTTCAAACAAGCTTGTGATCTTGTCCGCGTACTGTCTCCACTCACTCTCGTAGAGATGAAGCTGTGCCCAGCCCTGACTGGTCACCTTATAATATCTTCTGTTCCGTCCCGAACATTCCATGTCATAGACTTCCAGACATTCATCCTTCTGAAGCCTTCTCAGAACCGGATACAGCGTGGATTCTGACAAGTCGATCACTTGCCGGACTTCCTGCGTGATCTTATATCCATAGGTCCCGTCCGGCTCCCTGCTCACTACCGCCAGCACGATCGCGTCCAGTAGCGCCGCTCCCGTATTAAAAACCATCTTCTCACCCCTTATTCCCTAAATTCATATTTCTCTCGTAATATTATACGGCATATACTATTGTTCGTTGTCTATACTATATATCGTATAATATTGTTTGTCAATACCCATTTTAACTTTTTTATTTGTGGGTAGCACGACTTCTAAACGCCGTTTTTACCCTAAGCAATTTCACCTGTGGGTATATAGAGCATTTAGCAGCGCATTTTACCCCCATACCCATGATTCATAATTTCCTTCGATTGTCAAACAAAAAAGACTGGAAGAGACTCACTCTTCCAGCCATAAAGTTATTGCATATCTTTCATCCAAATTTACTCTAGTCCCAGCGTCACTCCGCGTAGCTTATGGAGAAGATGGTAAATGCCTTGTCGGCGTCATCCTGCGACATCTTCACTTCCAGCACGTGCTTCGCGGCCTGCGCCTCATCCAACACAAGCAGCACGTTACAATTATTCCATCCGCCGCCACTATATCCGTCTGCCGTGGCAACAAGCACGCCGTCCACGTAAATCTCTGCCTTCCCGAAATTCTTATCGTTGGCCGTCTTATAATTGATCAAAATCTTACTGCAGTTCACCGTCAGCTTCAGGGGATCATTCTTCGCCCCCGCCGCATGATGGAAATTATTGGGAAAGGCTGCTGCCTTGGTGAAAAACATTTGAACGACTTTCTCATCCGTCTCCCCAAAGGAACCAACCTTAAGTCCCTTCCCCTGGTTCTTGGAATCCACCTGCACAAGTCCCGCAAAGTCACGCCCCTTGACCGCGTTCTCAGGAATGGCAACTGCCTCGTCTACCGCTGCCGCGTCAGCCTGAGCCAACAGATTCATCAGACAATCCTTCATAAGCTGATGCCCGTAGAACCTGGGATGATAATCATCCATAAAGTATTTCGTTGTGGCAATTCTCGTCTTCGTCCCGGAAACAAACACGGCGTCCTTTAAGCTTACCAGTGGGATCTGGTAGTGCTTAACAATCGGAAGATACGTATCCTGCGCATTCCATCCCGTCTTTGCAACGGAACACAGCGCGATCACGGCACAATCCTCCTTCGCGGACAAAGCTTCATAAACCATGCTCTCGTAAGCCCTGCCGTTTGTCGCCTCCTGCCAGTCATTCACCGCAAACTCAATGACCAAAAGGTCCGGTGCCTCCCCCAGCGGCTTAACCACGTCCTGCTGGTACCGCATAAGTCCAAGCACCGAAGGCGTTCCCGAAAGTCCGGGGATCACGTAATTCAACTGCTCCAGGCCATTCGCCGCATACGCATCTCCCAGCGCCTGCACAAACTGAAAGGCATATCCCTTGTCATTTGTTCCAGCACCGGCTCCCTCCGTGATGGAACCGCCAAGGATCGCCACGCTGACCTTCTCACCCGCGCGGAGCTTTTCGATCACCTTCTTTAATCTGAAGTTATTTCCTGCATACGTAAGAGACCTGCTGATCACGTCAGCATAAATCTCCTCCTCACTCGGCGTAGGAGCCGGCGTTGCCGTGGGCTCCGGTGAAGCCGTAGGCGCTGGTGAATCCGTCGGCTCTGGTGAATCCGTGGGTGCCATCGTCGCCACAGGCTCAGAAGAATCCGTGGAAGCCGGCGTAACCGAAGACTCCGCTCCTAAACAACCAACGCAAAGAAGCGCCAGCGACAATGCCAGCGCCCCCAACTTTATTTTCTTTTCCAATCGTTTCGCACTCATCTCAAACCACGCTTTCCATCTATTTATCTTGACTCATTTCATATTTTCCCCGTTTGCCGTCATGCCCGGCTTCTTCCCCTTCATGACCATCTTTACCACCAGCGGCGAGATCAAAACTGCCAACAGATAGCTGATCACAATGGAAGGGAGCAAAAGCGGTGCCCAGCTTCCAAACCACATGGCCATGAGCGGCGGCGCTGCCTGCTCCGGGATCTTGGAATGGGCCTGCGCCACGTTGACAAAGCTGACAACGGCACTGACGATCAAGGAATTTCCCAGCGACATGGGAATGGAATTCAACAGGTTAAACTTTAGGGAGGGCGGCGTTGCCTTTGCCTTCGCGGCCAGCCCGTATCCCAGCTTTCCAAGCGGTATCACTAACGCCATAATCAGCCCGACAATGATGGATTCCACCACGTTGATCAGACAAAACAGCGGAAATGCCGGCGTTTGCGTCTTTGGATCCAAATAGATAAAAATGGAGGCCACGATCCCCATTGCAATGGACATAATGATCGCCATGACGATGCCAATGATTCTTTCCTGCTTCTTCACGCGCCTTTCCTCCTTCCCGGAAGCTCACCAAAGCTCTCGCTTCCCCGCAAAACACGCAACAGATCCCGCACCTTCTCCCGCTAGTAATACATGGCGATCATGACGCCGCCCAGCAGGATGCCAAAAGACAATCCTAAAATGCAGGTCGCCACGGAGAATCTGTCAAACACCCTCCCCAGCTTCCGGTTCAAAAGAACGTGATACGTCTTGTCCTCCCGGTAAAGCCTGTCCCGAAAGATTCCCTCCTCCGGAAAAAGACAGGGGATTTCCTCTCCGTCCACCAGATAAAACGCCACTAGGAATTTTGACTTTTCCGTGGGATAATCCATTCCCACGAACTTCGCCTCTTTCCATTTTGACGTAAGAAGGAGCACGTTACAGACCAAAAAGATCAAGACCATCAATCCTGCCGTAAGCAATAGGAAACCAGACATGCCGAAAAGGACATAACCCAGGTTCCCCGTCAGCACGCTGACAAAGATTGCAACTACGATCAAGATCAATAGAATCTCCATGCCAATCCTCCTAGCTACATTTTACCTTATCCCTTCAGGAATCGCAAGCAAAAAAGGCAAGATCTACTCCCGGATCAGCTCATACGCGGACACTTTTTTCATTTTTCTTGCCGCAAAATAGGTGATCAGCGCCGTAAACAATACGACGGCACATGCCGCGATCACGGCAACCACTCCGTTCACGAACAACTCTGCCTTTTTGATACCGTATCCCCAGAAAATGATCGTGATCAGGGGATTCGTCAAAGAATACCCGAGCACTCCGCCAAGCACTGCCGAGGCAAATACGATCAAGGCAAGGGAGAGCGCCAGCTGAATCCGCAGCTGGGAACTGGTAAAGCCAAGCGCCTTCTTGATGCCAAACTCCTTCTCCCTCTTTACAAAGACGTTCTTGATAATCAGCCCGATCACCAGCGCGGCGATCACGCAGGACAACAGCACAAGGAGCAATACGATAAAGGAGACGGCCATGACGGGCATGTTGTCCATGCTGCGCTGATAACGATAATAGTTTTCAACCTCCGTACATTTCTCTCCAAGCACTTTCCGCGCCTGCTCCAACACCCGGTCCACCTCAGCCGCGCTTGGCTTATCCAGCCGGATGCGGAAATAAGAAAACTCCGCCGGAATGCCAAGGCGCCGCGCGCCGCCGTCCGTCAAATAGATTCTCATGCCCATGCCGTAAACTGCCTGCTGCAGTCCCGTGATGAGATACTTCTCCTTCTCTTCCCCGTAACAGATCTCGATCTCATCCCCGATGGTCACCCCTAGCTTCTCCGCAAGGCTTCCGGCGACGACGGCCTCATTGTCCTCCATGGCCATGGTTCCCTGATACAGTCCGCAGTACACGTCCTTACAGGAATCCGAATATAGGATGGATGCCGCTTCCTCTTCCACGTGCCCCGACGTACTTCCCAAACCGTAAACCTGCTTTACGCCCGGGATCTCAAAGAGCTTTTCGCGGATCTCCGAAAGCTCCTCTTGATCGCGCCCCTCGAAATAAACGTGCGCGTCTGGAACGTCGCCCTGGATCAAATGCTGGAACCTCGTCACGTCGACCTGCGTGTTGTAAAAAAGTTGCGCTGCAAACGTCGTCACAAAGGATACCAGCAGCATGGCAAAAAATACCGTCAGATTTTGACTTTTCGCCTGAAAGCAGGATTTCAGCGCCAGCAGTCCGTTCAAGTCCCCCTTTGTCTCCACAAGCGGCAGATAATTTTTCCGGAAGCTGTTCGACGAAAGTCCAAACCGAAGCGCCGTCGCGGGTGATAGAGTCTTGATCTTTCGCGTGCTAAGGAACGTGATCAGTACGACGGATCCAAGCACAAACGCCAGCAAAAGCAGCACGTGGGAAGCCTGCAGGCCTCTCTCCCATCGCATGCCCGTCTGTTCCTGGATATAAGTCCTTTCCAAAATGGGATAGGTCGCAAGGGAAATCCCGATCCCTGCCAGCGTGGCCCCAAAAGCGATCAGCGTAAACTCCGCCATGATGGCCCGCCTGAGCTGCCTCGTCGTGAATCCCACGGCACGAAGCGCGCCCAGATTGCGAACGTCCTTGTCAATGTTATTTCTGATGGTGAAGGCGATCGTCGTCACCGTCACGAGAATGATGATCACGGCAAAAGCCGCCATGAATGCCGCCAGAATGTTCACGACCGACACGTAACCGGCCTTAAAGGATTCCCGGTCTGCCCAGCCTCCAAAAAGGCCATTGTTTAACATGCCAAGTCTCTCCCATTCCGCGTTTGACATTTCCTCGCCGTTCAAAAAGCATCCGATGAAATCTCTCTCGAAATACATGTTTTTTTCCGCCGCCAGTTGCCCGCAAGTCTCTTTGAGTTCCTCATAGCATTCCGGCTCCACGAGAACGGAGTAGTACGAAAAGCTATTACCCAAGATCAAGTCTTCATAAATGCCTGCCACGGTAAACTCATACGTTCCAAAATATTCCGAATCGATCTTCATGCCGTCCCCGACGGAAATGCCAAGATTCCTTGCCGTATAAAGGTTTACGTAAATCTTTCTTCCGTCAGCGGCATCGCTACGCTCAATAAAATCCAACGTTTTAACGTAATCACTCTGATGATTCTCAAAGAAGGCAAAATCATCTATCTTCTTCCCGGTCCTGTGGGAAGGAACGCTTACGGTAACGGTTCCTGGCAGGATCATCTTCTCCATCCAATACGAATGGATCTTCCCCTGTGCCTTCAAAGAGTCCTGGATCTCATCATTGTCATAAATGCCATACAAGACGGCATCCGCCAGGTTTTTCTTTTCTGCACGCCTGTCATAGACGTTACCGTAATCGCTGACGATCAGCGCCACATGCAGCAAAAGCCCTGCCAGCGTAAGGATCATAAAAAACAATGCGAGCTGTCCCCTGTCCTTGCGGGCATTCGCCTTGATCAATTTCCATAGGTTTCCCATAGTCTTCCTCCAACTTACCAACCTTGTTTCTCTAAGAACTGACGGATGACTTCATGACGGTTTTGGTCTTCGCTGACGTACGCGCCGGGATGGCACTCCCCGACGATGCCGCCGTCGCTGATGTACAGAATGCGATTCCCGCGCCTTGCGGACTTCACGTCATGCGTCACCATCACGATGGACTGGCCCTTTTGATTTACCTTCGTCAGTACGTCAAGCACCGCATTCACGCCGGCACTGTTCAACGCGCCCGTCGGTTCATCCGCGAAGATCACGTCCGGATCATTGATCAGCGCCCGGACCACTGCGGAGCGCTGTGCCTCGCCGCCGGAGAGCTGCGCCGGGAACTTCTTCGTCAGCTCCTCGCCAATGCCCACCTGCTCGAATAATGCCATGGCCTTATCCTTCAGATCCTTTTGCTTCTGTCCCGTCAGCATGCCTGCGGAAATCACGTTGTCCATGATGCTCATGTTCTCCACGAGATGGATCTGCTGGAAGACAAAGCCGCAATGCTTTCTCCGGAAGACTGCCAGCTTGTCGTCAGAATACTTCGTGATATTCTCTCCCGAATAATAAATGCTTCCAAGACTTGCCCTGTCCATGCCCGAAAGCGCATAGAGCAACGTTGACTTTCCGGCGCCGGAGGGCCCCATGATCACCGTGAAATCTCCCTTGTAGATTTCGAGATCCAGATTCTTCAAAATATGTTGTTGTTTTCCTCCAATGGAAAAACTCTTTGATAACTTCTCGGTCTTGATAACGACTTCGCTCACCGTTTTTCTCCCTTCCAACTCACTTTGCAGCGCCCAGTCAAGTGACGCAGCTTTTTCTTCTTGCGTCTATCATAATCCATTTTGCAAAGGAAATCTTTGCCTAATCTTTAATTCTTTGTGCTTCCGTACTCTAGGGCAGAATTAAAAAACAATTAAAGATTTGACAAAGCATTTTCCTGCCGGTGGGATAAAATTTTAATTACAAACCTTAAAAAATCTAACCGACAGATGCTTTAACGTAAAAGGAGGAAATCATGCTGATCATCAAATATATATATCTGTTATTTAGAACAATGGAATCATCCTTCCAAGCCATGGCGGTATTTATACTGTTATCCCTGGTGGCACTCACCGTACTGCATCACTTTATGAAGGCAAAACGGGAACGGGTCTGGTGCGCCCTCTGTTCAGTCCCCCTGCTATCGTTTCTAATTTTTTATCATCACAACCGGATCATCGGGATGCCGGAGCTGACCCTGCAGCGCTATGCGGCGCTTGGCGTAGCGTCCCTCCTCATTTTTCTGTGGGGCATCGTCATTTTCTTTAAGCGCTCCTACAAGGCCTATTCCGTTTTGACGTACGTGTTTTCCATATGCTGGATCATCTTGGGGATCATCTTTGTTGCCGTCTGCGTCACTTACGTCTACGTTGGCAATCACTCTCATGACAGTTGGGAAGAAAGCTTTTCAAAAACCATAGACGACCTTGGCAAGGCCTACGTGCTGCGCGACTGGAAAGAACTCGACCTGGAAGCCCTAAAGGAAAAATACCTCCCAATGGTCCGGGAGGCTGAAGAGAAACAGGATAAGGCCGCCATGCTCATGGCGCTCTATGAGCTGCGCTACGATCTCTATGACGGCCACGTAAGGGTTCGCACGACGAATTCCGCCGCGAACCAGGAAGCCCTCCAGAGGCTTGCGGGAAATGATTACGGCTTCTCCCTGTTTCGCGATAAAGAAGGCGAATACCTCGCCATTCTTGTGGAAGAAGGATGCGAGGCAAATCAACTCGGCATTCAGAACGGCACCGTCATCACGAAATGGGACGGCATCCCCACCGGCGAAGCTGCCTCCGCCGTTAAATGCATCGATGCCCGCTATGCGTTCAGCTACGTGGAGAACGAACGGATCTTCCAGCCCATCTTCCTCGCAGGCCATGGCGGTGATGAGATCCAGGTGACGTTTCTCGATGAAAACGCAAAAGAAAAGACCGTCACCGTAAACGCCATTGGCAATTACCTGCAGCGCCGCACGGAGGCGATCAAAAAGTTTTTCGGCACGCCCGCAGACAATGAAAACTTTCACGTCTGCATGATCAGCGATGGCGTGGGATACTTGAGGATCACGGAAGAATCCTACAAAAACGATCCTCCCCTGGACGTGATCAAAGACTGTCTGGGCGGATACTCCAAGGAATTATACGCGGAATTGGATGGAAAGTTAAAAAGCCTTAGCGGGCAAGGCATGAAACAACTGATCATCGATCTTAGAAATAATGACGGCGGTTACAGCTCCCTGACCAGATCCGTGGTCGCACTCTTTTCCGATCAGCCCCTGCCTAGTGACATGGGATACTATTTGAATGGTAGCTACCACTCGCTCTTTCCCGTAAAGACTTATGGCACCGGCCCTTGGAAGGATCTCCCCCTCATTGTTCTGGTCAATGCTGACACCGGCAGCTCTGGAGACGTTCTAGCCTACTATCTTCAAACTTACGCCAGTGCAACCCTCATCGGTGATTCCACCACTTGGGGCTGCGCGCAGTGTACCGGCGGTTATTCGGTCTTAACGGATGGGGAATTCTCCTTCACCTACCCGATCGCCACGTCGCCCGGCGAAGACCATCTTCCATTGATCGACGCCCGCTCCGACCGCAAGGCGCGCATCATCCCCGATGAACTGATCGCCTATGACAAAGCTGAAGTGCTGGAACTCTTTGGTGATACGGGCAGAGACTTGATCTTAGAAAAAGTACTTGAAAAAAAATGAGTCACGGATGGGGCACGGGGAAACGTGTCAGCAGACACGTCCCCGTGGCCCATTCATGACCCAAATAAAATTTTTAGTTATTACCTACGTACGCTGCCGCGGAGTCGCCGTAACGCATCATTGCGTCGAGCAGCTTGTCAAGCGGCGTGGTTCCTTCCTCCGTCCTCATCGACGCAACGTAGGACTCAATGCTGTAGCGGTAGGTATTGCTGACCTTCTTGTCGCCCTTCATCACGGTCGCGTAAACCGTCTTCCTCATCTGACCCGCGTTAAGGCCGCCGAAGTTTACGTAATAACGGCCTTTGGAGTCGATCAGCTTTGCGTCCGCCGCGTACTCGCCAAGCACTTCCGTTCCGGCCGCGTCCCCGGTAACCACCACGCGAAGGCCATCCAGATTGCTTGCCAAATACTTAAACTGAATGTT
>JAFZNO010000114.1 GCA_017552985.1 Lachnospiraceae bacterium | reverse complement strand
TTCTTATGAATCATTTCCCCGAAAACTCTCAAATCTTCGTTCTCGACTTTTCAAGATTCCGCAAAGATCGCTTTCACAGTCCTTCACGCTTATGCGAGGATTGCCTTTGCGGCCTCGGCCAGCGTATCCTTCTTTGCCTGCGCCTCTGCAAGATCCTTGCCCTTCGTGGTGAAGTAGATCTTGATCTTGGGCTCGGTACCGGAAGGACGAACGATCACGGTGGAACCGTCCTCGAGGCCATAGATCAGGACGTTTGCCTTAGGTAATCCCGTCTCCTCAGGCTTCGCATAGTCCGTCACCTTCGTCACGGCAATGCCTGCAAACTCCTTGGGAGCGTTCTCGCGAAGGCCCTTCATGATGGAAGCCATCTTATCCATGCCGGAAAGTCCCGGGAATTCAAAGGAATCCACCTTGTTCAGGTATCTTCCGTACTGTGCGTAAATCTCCTCAAGACGCTGCTTGATGGAGGAGCCGATGCTTCTGTAGTAAGCTGCCATCTCACAGATCAGCATGGATGCGATCACGGCATCCTTGTCGCGTACGTAAGGGCCAGCCAGATAACCGTAGCTCTCCTCAAAACCGAAGATGAAGCGGTCCACCTCGCCTGCTGCCTCGAGCTGTGCGATCTGATCCCCGATCCACTTAAATCCGGTCAGCACGTGGCGAAGCTCAACGCCGTAATTCGCTGCAACTGCGTCTGCCAAAGGAGTGGATACCAGGCTCATTACTGCCACGGGGTTCTTCGGCATGGTGCCCTTCTCGATGCGGCCTGCGCAAATATAATCTAAGAGCAGAACACCCATCTCGTTTCCGGAAACCAGCTCATAGCTGCCATCCGGACACTTCATGGCAATGCCCACGCGGTCCGCGTCGGGATCCGTTGCCAACATCAAGTCTGCGCCTTCCTTCTTCGCAAGTTCAAGGCCATACTTCAGCGCCTCAAAAATCTCAGGGTTCGGATAAGGGCAGGTGGTGAAATATCCGCTCGGATACTCCTGCTCGGGAACGATGGTCACGTCCGTGATTCCCATGTCATGCAGGATTCTGGTAACGGGCACAAGTCCCGTACCGTTCAAAGGAGAGTATACAAGCTTTAAACCGCTGGTCTTTGCCAGACCGGGACGAACCTGTCTCGCCTCAATTGCCTCATAGAAGGCCTTCTTACAGTCATCGCCCACAAAACGGATGAGTCCCTGCTCAACGCCTTCCGCAAAGGACATTACCTTCGCGCCGGTCAGCACGTCCGTCTTCTGGATCTCTGCGTAAACAATGGCAGCTGCGTCATCCGTCATCTGACAGCCGTCAGGACCGTATGCTTTGTATCCGTTGTACTTCGAAGGATTATGAGAAGCAGTCACCATAATGCCTGCGTTGCAGTTATAATATCTCGTTGCAAAGGAAAGCGCGGGCACGGGCATCAGCGCGTCGTAAATACGAACCTTAATGCCGTTAGCCGCCAGCACGCCTGCTGCCTCCTTGGCAAACACGTCACTCTTTAAGCGGCTGTCATAGGAGATTGCCACGGTCTGGTTGCCGCCCTGGGTCAGAACCCAATTTGCCAGTCCCTGCGTTGCCTGACGAACCACCCAGATATTCATGCGGTTCGTGCCTGCGCCCAGCGTACCGCGAAGGCCCGCCGTACCAAACTGCAGGGAAACGGCAAAGCGATCCTTGATCTCCTCGTCATTATCCTTGACCTTCAAAAGCTCCGGCAACAGATCCGGATCCTCCAAGTTAAATGCTGCCCAACGATCATACTCCTGCTTGTACATAAGTCCAAACCTCCTTTATGTTTCCGTCGTCTAACCAAAGACGTAGCCCTCAACAAAACATCATCTCTAAATACCGTCCCCGATAAGATGACTTTCCATAAGACTTCGCCCCACAAGATGACTTCTAAAAATCACGATAATATTCTACCACGTTACCCCTGCCCTATCAAGTATTAGCTTCATAAGACCAGTGCTGGAATTCCTTGCTCCCGTCAAGTTAGGAATCTCTCGATTTTCCTGCGGATCAGAGATACGTCAAGAGGATTCTCTGCCGTCTCCATGGAGATAAGCAATTTGTCACCTAACAATATTCCGCTTTTCTCATAAGCTTCTATCTTCAGATAATTTTTTGAGGCATACTCATTTTCATTTAACAGACCCAAATGTTCCCAATAAACCGTCTTTCTTGTCCTAACGTTCAGACATGCAAAATCAGGATATGCAACTTTATGGTCGTTTAATAACACTTTAGGTTCATAACAATACGGGATCTTCATTTTATGGAACGTATCCGCTAATATTTTTTCGGATTTCGAACGAACCTTTTCTCCCTGCTCCGTTTCATACTTCCCTTGCTCTGGAAAAGAATTCTGCTCACCTGGATTCTCCTCCATCCATTGTTTAACGTATTCTTCATCCGTTATTGCTATGGGGTTTACGTATTCCTTTCTTCCCGTACAAAGATTATCGTAGATTTCGTCCAAGCATTTCGGATCGTACTTTTTCAGAAAGCTCTCCATGTTCCGATGCGCCTCTTCCAACGCAATGAATGCTTTGTTTTCATATTCACGCTGAATCAATTTGGGAATGATCGCCCTGTCTTTCGCAGGAACGTACACTGCTTTTTCTGTTCCCTTTTCCCGAAAATAGTATTGCGGAAAACCCTTTGAATTAGTTACCCTCAAACTCCCTTCCGGCAAGCCCTCATGCGCCTTTCTACGCTTTTTAACGTTCACCAAAAGTCTTTTTATTTCCATAAGTTGCTCTTTCAATTCTCTAGAATAATCAATCATGCTTCTCCTCCTCTTTTCTTTTTTATTTATGATTTCTACCGCCGCAATCTCCGTTTGAGCCATCAGGCGGTATGATTTCCATTACTCACTACCGCCCAGAATCCATTTTCAACCTTTAGGCGGTATGATTTCCATTACTCACTACCGCCCAGAGTCCATTTTCAGCCTTTAGGCGGTATGTTTCCCATTACTCACTACCGCCCAGAGTCCATTTTCGGCCTTTAGGCGGTATGATTTCCATTACTCACTACCGCCCAGAGTCCATTTTCGGCCTTTAGGCGGTATGATTTCCATTACTCACTACCGCCCAGAGTCCAT
>JAFZNO010000113.1 GCA_017552985.1 Lachnospiraceae bacterium | reverse complement strand
CTCAGCATTGTTTGAGAGCCTTGTTAATTCAAAAGGGTACTAAGCATTGCGCACGTAGTAGTACCGGCCAAACGAGTTTGAGAGCCTTGTTAATTCAAAAGGGTACTAAGCGCCTTTACGATCTTGTTTCCGTTTGCGTCGTTTGAGAGCATTGTTAATTCAAAAGGGTACTAAGCCATCTTCGCCCATGCACAATGTCCATCTCTGTTTGAGAGCCTTGTTAATTCAAAAGGGTACTAAGCGAGCCCAGCATTAACTTTACGCCCAACATTGTTTGAGAGCCTTGTTAATTCAAAAGGGTACTAAGCCATTCCTGAAAGGATAGATCAGCTTCAGGAGTTTGAGAGCCTTGTTAATTCAAAAGGGTACTAAGCTAGTCCTCCCGTTGATGATCTCCGCAAGGGTTTGAGAGCCTTGTTAATTCAAAAGGGTACTAAGCGAGAAGGGAGGAACAAACGACAATGCTAAAGTTTGAGAGCCTTGTTAATTCAAAAGGGTACTAAGCAACAAGCGAGTCGTTTCAAAGGGATGGGTAGTTTGAGAGCCTTGTTAATTCAAAAGGGTACTAAGCTGAGACGGGAATTTTTATCCTGCGCGGAATCGTTTGAGAGCCTTGTTAATTCAAAAGGGTACTAAGCATTAATACCCCAAAAATGCAGCAAAGAGCCGTTTGAGAGCCTTGTTAATTCAAAAGGGTACTAAGCCCTAAGAACACGGAGCTGCTCACGCAGAAGGTTTGAGAGCCTTGTTAATTCAAAAGGGTACCAAGCAAGACTCAGTATCTTCGTACAATTCAATTCGTTTGAGAGCCTTGTTAATTCAAAAAGGTACTAAGCTCCGAAAGCGGGTGCCATATGCAACTAAAAGTTTGAGAACGATACTATGCAAAGGAGATTGAATATGAATAATGAACGGAGAAAGCAAATTAAAGCTATCATTAAAGGTGTAGAAGTTATACAAAGTGAAATAAACAAAGTGCTTGAGGACGAACAGTATGCTTATGACAATATGCCGGAAGGTTTGCAAAACTCTGATAAGGGAATGAATTCCGAAGAGAGTATAGAATTACTCGAAAGCGCGATTGAAAAAATTGATGATTGCATTAATGATCTATCCGGAATAATATAACCTGCCACTATCCCCCTCCCCGTGACTTAGGTCACGGGGAGATTTGATTTTTTGGAAAATGGGTGTATAATCAAGATTAGTTTACGTGATCCGTTTAGCGGAAATATGTGAAACATGGAGGGGTAACGGAAGATGAGTGCGGAAATGAATGAGGAGAAGATCCCGGCAGGTTTGTCAGAGGCGGAGGTCGCGGCTTCCGTCTGTGAACTGGGGGAGATCAAGCCTGGTAAGGTGTTGGATTTTGACGTTGTGGTGGTTGGCGCCGGAGCGGCCGGCGTGCCGGCGGCAGGATGGGCTGCAGAGCTGGGCGCAAAGGTGGCGCTGCTGCAGAAGGAAGCGAACGTGGTGTCTCAGGGAAACTGCGGATCGGCCATTATTAAGTCGCGTTCCACGGAGGCGGGCATTGCAAAGTGGATCCATCATACGAACGGACTTTGCGACTGGCGCGCGGACGTAAAGCAGCTTCGCGCATATGCGGATCATTCCGAGGAAGCCATGATGTGGCTTTGGAACCGCGCGGGAATGACGACGGAGACGGAGTATGGCGACGGCAGCAAGGTGGACAGCAACACGGAGAGCGCAAAGCTCCTGAATGACGGCGACAAGCTCTGTGCATTTATGTGTACGAGCGGCGACTTTACGGGAACATGGCGTGACCGTGAGAGCAGTTATGAATATGGCGATGACCATTGTTATTTCTGGGCGCCCTGGTTTGGACCGAAGCCCCTGAACGTGGGCAATGCGCTTCGCAAGATCGTGGACAACGTGCAGGCAAAGTGTCCGAATCTGGAGACGTTTTTCTCTACGCCCGCGGTACAACTCATAAAAGACGGCGAGCGGGTAACCAGCGTGATCGGTAAGACTGCAGACGGCACGTACGTCCAGTTTAACGCGGCGAAGGCCGTGATCCTGGCAACGGGTGATTACACGAACAATGCGGCAATGGTGGCACGCTGGTGTCCGGACATTGCAGAGTTTGACAAGAAGCAGTTTGGCAAGACGGGTGACGGTCACGTGCTGGCGATCAGCGCCGGCGCGAAGATGGAGAACCTGGGCCACACGAAGATGATGCATGACTTTGACTCAGCGCTGATGTGGGAGGAGCCGTTCCTGTACCTGAACATGAAGGGGGAGCGCTTCACCAATGAGTATACTGGCTTTGTGTACATGGGGAACGTGCTGAAGTTCCAGCCTTCCTACAAGGGTTCCATGCTGGATGCGGAGCATAAGGAGACTGGATCAAAGGGCTGGTATTGCACGATCTATGACGATGACTATATGAACTGGCCTGCGGACGAGTTTGTCAGCGGAAAGGTGCCGCCCGTTGTGATGCAGAAGTTCATTCCCGGAGCGGTGGAGAACCCGCAGGGCGTGTTCAAGAACCTGATCGACCTGCACAGATGTGATACTTTGGAGGAGCTTGCAAAGGAGCTGGACCTTCCTTACGAGACGATGAAGGCTTCCGTGGACCGCTACAATGAGCTCTGCGACAAGGGGTGCGATACGGACTTTGGCAAGCCGGCCAAGTACATGCACAAGATCGAGAAGGCTCCGTTCTGGGGCGCGCGCAAGCATATCCGCGTGTCAGCGGAGGTGTCTGGCGTTCTGGCCAATGAGAACGGGCAGGCACTGAATGCTGCCGGTGAGCCGATCCCGGGACTGTACTGCGTGGGAAATCTTGGCGGACCGTTCTATGGCGGCAACGATTATCCATTCCATCAGACGGGTCTGTCCCTGGGAAGATGCTAT
>JAFZNO010000112.1 GCA_017552985.1 Lachnospiraceae bacterium | reverse complement strand
GAGCAGGTCAGGGAGCTTATGACCAGGAGGTCTATGACGAATCCGGAGCAGGTCAGGGAGCTTATGACCAGGAGGTCTATGACGAATCCGGAATGAGCCAGGGAGCGTACGATCAGGAAGTCTATGACGAATCCGGAGCGGGCAGGGGAGTTTATGCCCAGGAGGGATATTACGAGTCCGGCGAGGCCCGGGAGACCTATGATCAGGAGGGCTATTATGAGTCAGAAGAGGCTCAGGAGACCTATGATCAAGAGAATTATGACGAAGTAACCTACGAACAGGACGAGCAGGAAGTTTATGACGAGCCTGGTTATGAAGAAACAGGGTACGAAGAATCGGGCTATGAGGAAGAAGCCTATGATCCGGGATACAGATCCTATGATCGCGCTGCCGGCAGAAGGGCAGCAGCGGCTGCAACGGCGGCGTACGTTGGCGGAGAGACTAGGACCGTGGCGTATTCCAGGGAAGACAGGGAGGCCGTAAGGCGTGCGTCTTCTCATGCGGCGGCAGGAACCGGTGCAAGAAGCAGTCAGGCCAGAAGCAGAAGGGATGACGGATTCCAGGGAGAGATCACGTACATCGATGATTATGATCAGAAGCCGAGACCCGCGCGTTCTTCCAACGCTTCCAGAAACAATAAAAAGAAGGATGACGGCGGTGGATTCAGTCCTTTGGACGGTTTGCTCGCAGTCGTTGGAATTATTATCATTTTGGGCCTGGCAGGATTTATTGGCTGGTTTTATTTGTCACATAAGGATCCCGAGGATCCGCACAGCCAGTTTGCAGGCATTGGCAAGCAGCTTCAATCCATAGAATTGATCGGCGGAAAGGGTATTGCCGCCGTGGCAAATGCAGAGATGGCAAAGCTGGCACAGGTGATCGACGAGCCGGAGGAGACGGAGGCACCGGATTCCAGTGGCGAGTATGACGAGAATCCTTACGCTAACACCATCGCGGTTGCCATGTCACTAACTTCCGTACAGAAAGACTTAAAGATCAAGTTCTCCAACAGGGAGACGTCAAAGCTCGTGGGCAACGTCCGGTTTGTTGCACAGATCACGAAGCCTGACGGAACCACTGAGGAATGGGTTGACTCGGACATGGACGGAATCATTTACGAGAAGGGCATTGACTCCGGTAAGTATTCCGTTACCATCAAGGCGTTGACGGATGACAAATACAACAACCTCATTCTTCCGTCCACGTCACAAACCGTGACCGTAAAGAAAAACATCGATTATACCAAGGTTGACGTATCTGGCGAGGGTAAGAAGGAGAGCGAGATCAACGTAAACCAGGAGGATACCAAGAAGAACGAGACGGCCGTAGAGGGCGGATTGAACGATACCGTAACCTGGGTTGCAAGCTCCACGACGGGCAATACTTATACGGAAGTGTTAAAGAGCACCATTCCGGATCCCTTGACCCGTCCCATCACCGTTGCAAAGAACTTTATGAGAACGGCCCAGACCACGGATCCGAACGGCCAGACTACGGATCCCAATGCAGGAACGACGAATCCGAATGGTCAAACGACGGATCCCGGAACGACGACTCCCGAGAAGTTTAAGATTTCCTTTAATGCAAACGGCGGCGAAGGAAGCATGGCGGAGGTCGAGGTGGAAGCTGGAAGCTATACCCTCCCGGGATGTGGTTTCACTGCACCCGCCAACAAGGAGTTTGACAAGTGGGAGCAGGGAGCCGTTGGTGCAAGCATCACCGTCAGCGGCAACGTAACCCTTACCGCCCTTTGGAAGGATAAGGCCGTTACGACTTATACCGTAAGCTTTGCGGCAAACGGCGGCGGCGGCAGCATGAATTCCGTGACCGTAGAAGCTGGCAAGAATTATACTCTTCCGGAATGTGCATTTACCGCACCTGAGAATAAGGAATTTGACAAGTGGGATCAGGGAGCCGTTGGCGCAAGCATCACCGTAAATGGCAACGTAACCCTTACCGCACAGTGGAAGGATAAGGCAGCAACGCAGTTTAAGGTAACGTTTGCAGCCGGCGAGGGCGGCAGCGGTACCATGGCTGAAGTAACCGCACCCGCAGGAAGCTATACTCTTCCTGAGTGCACGTTTACCGCTCCTGAAGGAAAGAAATTTGACAAATGGGACAAGGGTAAGGCCGGAGAAAAGATCGACCTTACCGGCAACGTGACCCTTACCGCACAGT
>JAFZNO010000111.1 GCA_017552985.1 Lachnospiraceae bacterium | reverse complement strand
ATATTGCAAACTATTCCAAAAGAATAGTTTATCGGGAGCAAAATTATGCATCTCTGTTTGGATATGACAGTTTTGAGGAATATCTTTCGAATGAGTTGAAATGCTCAGAGGAAGAATTCTTACAAAAATGCATTGAAGAAGGAGAAAATGAATTAAAACAGTATTTGGTGATTGGAGCCATAGCGTATGCGGAGGGGTTAGAAGTTGAATCCAAAGAACGCGTGGATGAAACGTTCCAAGAATTAGAAGGTGATTTTTATAATTTGTTCGTGCCAATCACGGAAGAGTTTGCGATGCAGAGATAATATGAGTTAAACTTTGAGAAACTGGGACAGCTCCATTCCGGAAAAAACAAGGAGGGGAAAAAGATGTTAAAGAACTGGAAAAGGTTCAAAAAAAGTTTGCTGACGGCATTTACGCTGATGGCAGCAGTTGTGATCATGGCATTCTCATCAACGGTATATGCGGCGACGCAGGTCACGGTTACTTTCAATGCCAACGAAGGCACGTGCGGTACGAAGTCCAAAACGGTCACGTACCAAAAGGCATATGGAGAATTACCTACTCCGACAAGAAAAGGATATAATTTTGTGAATTGGTATACGGAGAAAGAGAAAGGGAGCATTGTTGTAAGCGCTACGCCCGTGAGCAAAAGTTATAATCATCAGATATATGCGCATTGGACGGCTAAAACCTACACGGTATACTTTAAGCCGGAAGGAGGCACGGTTGATCCGAACTTTAAAAAAGTGGTATATGACCAAAAGTACGGTGATTTGCCTAGTCCTTCGAGAACGGGCTATACTTTCGCTGGATGGTATGACGGAGATGGAAATAGAATCTATAGTAGCACGCTGGTAAAGAAAGCAGCCAGTCATGATTTACATGCGAAGTGGAATCCCAAAAAAATAACGATTACCTTAGATCCAAATGACGGAAGCGTTTCGCCTAAAACGATTACGATTGGGTATGACGAATATTTTGATAATTTACCTAAGCCAACAAGAAGTGGATATACTTTTGCCGGGTGGAGCAAAACAAAAGAGGGAGATCCGCAGTACGTTAACTCAAACACGAAAAATAAAAGTACAAGCAATTATACTCTTTATGCAAGATGGAAAATACTTGTTAGTTTTAACTCCAGTGGCGGGCCTTCCGTTCAGAGTAGATATTATCTTTTGGGAACCTCATACAATAGCCTTCCGACTCTTTCGATGAAGGGATACCGTTTTTTGGGTTGGTATCCACATAACAGTAGAATCAGGTTGTATGACAGAGATCCAGTGAGAAACCTAAATACGCTATATGCGCGTTGGGAAAAAGTGCCGGGAACTTTCAAGATTGATGATTGTGAAGATTGGGAAGGGAATAAGCATTCCAAAAGTGAGCATAAGGCAACGTTTGCGGATAAGGCTAATGACAGTATAGTGTGGGGGCTTCGATACAATGTCCGAAACGCATCTAATTCCGTAAAAAAATATGCTGCGTTGTATGCATTAGATGCCATCGGAAGTTATTATTGCCAAGCTCAGCGCGAGTATAACGGCTCGTACGATTGTTCTTCACTTGTTGGAAGATCATATAGATTTGCCGGGGGTCCCTCTCTTTTCACGTCGCTTCCTTCGACCCGTGAAATGAGACCCGCTTTGGAAAAGGTGGCCGTTCGCGTGGAGGGTAAGAATTATCAGATTGGGGACATAATGTTTAATAAGAATAACAAACATGTTTCCATTTATGTTGGAACGTACAAAGGCGTCGGATATCGTGTTGCGTCAGAAGGATATGGTCGCGGAGTTGGATATTTTGAGGTGAAGGAAGATTCTTCTTTTACCGTAGTATATCGTCTAAAATAACGAAATTATAGTCTGGAGAAGCTCCAAAAAAGGAATCTCAGGTCACGGATGGTGACCTGAGATTTTTCTTTACAAGGAGCTTTTCATTTAGTAAACTATGAAGAGACAAGGTATGGTTTGGTTTTCACAAGAATTGGGCACGTAGGGGGAGGGTAGGTCATGGAAATTGGAATTTGCGATGATGAAAAAGTTTATTGTGAAGCCATGATTTCCTACTGCCAAAAAGCCTTTGCAGACTGCGAGCCGGGCTTTCACGTATTTCATTCGGGAGATGAAATGCTTGCGTCCAAACTGCAATTTGACCTTCTTTTCCTGGACATAGAGATGCCGGGTATGGATGGGATCGGCGTCAAAAATTTTTTGCAGGACGGGAACCGGAAGGACAAGATCGTGTTTCTGACCAGCCACGAAGAGCGCATGAGAGAGGCTTTTGGGGCAAACGTCCTGGATTTTATTTCGAAACCGATTGTGCCTGCCGAGGTCGAAAAGACGCTTCAGAAGTTAAAGAAGGTGCTTGGCAGGAAAACCATTGCCATTAGCCTTGACGGCGTTGAACGAAGGATTTCGTTGGATGAGATTCAGTACGTGGAAGCAGAAGACAAATACGTTAGCGTTCACGTGGCGGGGGAGAGTCTTTTGCTCCGTCAAACCCTGACGGAATGGGAGGAACTGCTGCCGGAACCGTTCTTTTGCAGATGCAGCCGTTTTTGCATTATCAACATGGAATATTACAATCATAAGAAGAGCGCGGCAGTCATTGGAGAATTAACGATCCCCGTTGGCCGGACCTATAAAAAAGCTGTCATGAACGTTTATCAAGAGTTTTTAAGGAGAAAAGATGAATGAGTGACGTCGCGACAATGATTCTGCAAGTCGCAGGAAACGTGTTCTTTGCAGCATGCGTGATCTTCACGTGTAAGAGGTCGTTTTGCTGGCCCATGAGGGCAGTCAAAAAATGGATTCCAGCCATAATTTTTCTGGTACTTGGGATTTGTGCGTTCTTTCTTCCGTCGCCAATCGGTTCCGTTTCAGATTTCCTGACGCTGGCGGGAATATTTATTTTGGGTGAGGGAAAGGTCTTTGAACGCCTGATCAATCTATTGATCGCACATTTTGGACTGGAATTGTTTCAATTCGTATTTGTTAATCTAAAGGTATTGGCGACGGGACTGGATTCATATTCCGCCGTGTTCTTTACTGTCATTAATCTGTTGCTGTTGCTCGCTGTTTTGTTTACGACGAGTCGTAAATGGTATCAAAGGGGAGCGGCGGAGTTTCGCAGTTTTTCCTTGAAAAAGCGATTATTTATTTTGGGATTATTTATCGTTGCAGACGTTTTATCGGCCATCGGGAGCATTGTTCGCGATAAGGTTGGCGGAGAATTGTCTACGGCCTTGTTTGTCGTCATCATGATTTTCATGCTGATCGGAATCGTTGGAGGCGTTGTCTGGCTTCTCGTTGAAAGCCGCGCCAGCGCGCAGTACAAGGAACAGGCCAGGCTAAAGGAGGAGATCATCGTATCTCAAAAAATGTATTACCAAGCCATGTTGGAAAAGGAGCAGGAATTGCGGGCTTTCAGGCATGACATAGGGAATCAGCTGGGCGTTCTTGGCATCTTGTATGAGAAGGGGGATCAGGAGGAATTTGTAAAGCAACTCCGGAGGCTCCTAAAGGAATATGAGAATACGGGAATGCGCCACGTGTCGGTTGGGGACGAGGTGCTTGATGTGATCCTAAACACGGAATTTGACAAGGCGGCAAGGATGGGCGTGCGTTTCCAGGTGACTGGAAGGGCAGAGGATCTGGGAGCATTTGACGTATATGATCTCTGCGCCATTTTTTCTAATTCCGTGCGAAATGCCGTGGAGGCATGCAAGGCAAATCCGCAGGAATCCGAGATCGATCTGACGCTCAAGATCCACAACGACACGTTTTATTACAGGATCGAGAATCCGGCAACGGAGGAAGAATATCAATGTCTTATGGAGGGGAAAACCTCTAAGGAAGACGGGGAACGTCACGGATTTGGCGTAAGAAACGTCAAGATGGCGGTAGAGAGAATGAATGGAAGGTTAGAATACCGGTATCAGGATCATAAAGTGATCTTGGAAATCTTTGCCTAAGGAAAACACGTCATTCGCGACAAAAATACGTTGTTGGCGACATTGGACTTGAAAAATAATGTTTTGTAAAATAAAATTAATCACAGAGAGGGGGTATTCCATTATGAGAAGCGGTGCATATTATCCGGATGATTGCCAGGGATTATTAAGATTCTTTGATTGGTTTTTGGGAATGTTTGACTTTTAAGGGCATTGGCAAAAGGAATTTAGGGGCTTCAGGTCTTAGGATCTGAAGCTCTTTTTTTATTTGACGCCGCATATGGACGAAATCAAGAGAAAGTGATAAAATAGTATTGTTTTGTACTTAGAAAATGAGGAAGGTGTCGACATGGCTGCTTCAGAGACCAAATGCCCTTACGCGAAAAAGTGCGGTGGATGCATCTATCAGGGAAAGCCCTATGAAGAACAATTGAAGATCAAACAGAAGAACGTATCCTCGCTGCTTGGGAAATATGCGAAGGTAGCGCCCATCCTCGGCGCGGAGAATCCGGATCACTATCGCAATAAGGTGCACGGAATTTTCGGACGGGACAAGAGGGGTGTTGTTTTCACGGGGATTTATGAAGAGAAGAGCCATCGGATCGTGCCCGTGGAGGATTGCAACATCGAGGACGAGCGGGCGACGGCCATCCTAAAGACGTTATGTACGCTGGCAAAGCAGTTTAAGCTTCAGGTGTATGATGAGGACCGTGAGACGGGTCTGCTGCGTCACGCCTTGATCCGCGTGGGCAGAAAGACGGGAGAGATCATGGTGGTACTGGTGCTTTCCAGTCCGATCCTGCCGTCCAAGAATAATTTTACGAAGGAGCTTTGCAGAAGGCATCCTGAGATCACCACGGTGGTCATGAACGTGAATGACAAGCGGACCAGCATGGTGCTTGGAACGCGCAATGTGGCGTTGTATGGAAAGGGTTATATCGAGGATGAGCTTTGCGGGCTGAAGTTCCGCATCTCACCCAATTCCTTTTATCAGATCAATTCGGAGCAAACGGAGCGTCTGTATCAGAAGGCAATCGAGTTTGCCGGCCTTACCGGAAAGGAGCGGGTGATCGACGCGTACTGCGGCATTGGTACCATTGGATCCTGCGCTGCCGGGAATGCGGCAGAGGTCTTGGGCGTGGAGTTAAACCGGGATGCCGTCAAGGATGCGATCACAAACGCCAAGCTGAATCTGATCAAGAATATCCGCTTTTGGAATGAGGATGCCGGGAAATACATGGTGCGCATGGCGGCAGAAAAGCAAAAGGCCGACGTGGTGTTCATGGATCCGCCCCGGAGCGGCAGCACGCCGGAATTCATCGAGGCAGTCAATGTTTTGAAGCCAAAGAAAGTGGTTTACGTATCCTGTGATCCCGTGACGCTTGCGAGGGATCTGGAACTCTTTGAGAGTAAAGGATGGAAGGCGCGGAAGATCCAGCCCGTGGACATGTTTCCTTACACGGGGCACGTGGAGTGCGTAGCGTTGTTAGAGTTAAAGAAAAAACAGTAATAGTAGGAGTAGGGCTCTTAGTTTTTGATAAATTTTGTTTACGCAGGGTAAAAGTGGAGGAAAGAAATGAGCGAGGGTGAGAAGGAAATCTTAGAGGAGGGCGAAGGGAAAACAGCAGAACAAATTAGAGAGAACGTACAATACCCGATGGTGCGTTACCAACCTTGCAAATTTGATTACGCGAGTTTTTGCTTTTTGTTATTTCTTGCATTGTATGCCTCATGTTTTTGCTTTACTCTTCCCAAATTCTTTTGGGATGCAAGTGTTCCTGCCGCGGGAAGGGACTTTTATCTCATTATGATTCTCGTGGTGATCATGACCGCCGGGGGCGCGATCCTGTCAAATGCCATGTTTTTCAAGACAAAACTGTTTGGCCAAAGCTATAAGGCGTCGGTGCAGGGATATGATGACTATTATGATCCGGAATGGAAAAGTAAGGAACGATGCTTAAAGTTACTGGCGTATCTTCCGGACGGGTGCAGATTTATTTACTACCCATTGAAGGAAGGTACTGTGTTAAACTTCAGTAAGGACGAGATTACGGTCAGGTTACTTCAAAATTATTGTATTTTGGAGAAAGAGGAAAAGGGCGTTGAAATTGTACCCATGTCGGAAGATGATCTGCTATCGGCGCGGACGGATCTTCTTTATCAAGAATTTGCATATCGGGAACCTAAGTTAAACCGTTCAGAAATTGGTGGAGCCGGATTTCTTGCATTGGTCGGAGCGGGAGCCTTCACGGGTTTGGTGAAGGCCTCTGTGACAGGCGTTGGCGGCGACAGCTTGACACTTGCGGTTTTCGTTGTGTTCATCGCCGTTGGAACGTTTGTCGGTTGTCGGCTGGCGGTCATGTTATACCAGTGGCATGTATGGAAGACAAAAAGCATCCAGGTATTGGCGAGAGTATGTTTTTGTTCACAGAACGAGCCCAAGGAGGGTGAGGCGCCGGAGAGAAAGGCCAAATTATTGGTTGATACAACGGATGGATTGCGTTGCATTTTTTATCCGATAAAGAATTCCGCGTGGACAATTCCAATCACGGGCATGGTTTCACTTAGGGTATATAAAGATTTTGTATGCATGGAAGAGGATGGACAGAGTGAAGAAGTATAAAGGATTAGAAATTTTACCTGGTACGGAAGATGATTTACTGACGGTAAGAATTGACATCGACCGTCCCGTGTTTGAACACGAAAAGTATAAGCCGAAGTATTCTGCGATTGTAAGAAATGGATTCTTGGCCTTCGTGTTCCTTGGCTTCGGATGTAATTCCTTTTTGAGTTGGATCACCCAGAAGGAAAGAGACCAGTCCTATATAATTTTCGGAGCTTTATTCTTCTTTGGCATTCTTTGTTATCGTAAGTGGAAGAGATATTATTCAGAGTATAGTGGATATCAACATGCGCCCCGTGCGTTGGCCAGGATATGTGAGTCTGAAGTGATGCGGTACGAAGACGGCACGCCCGTGAAAACAGTATTGAAACTGATGGTTGACACTACCGGAGGGTATCGGTATTTATATTTGGACGTGGACGATCCGGAGTGGACGAGTCCGATCACGGGTATGATTTACGTGCGAGCTTATGAGAATCACGTGCGCTTGGCTGAAACGGAAGAGATGCGGGACACGGAAGAAATACAGGATGCGGAAGAGATACGGGAGAGTGCATCGGGAGAAATGTGGGAATTTGCAACGGAAGAGATATCGGAGAACGAAAACGAGATAACAGATAAAGCAGAGTAATGGGAAAGGATGCGTAGAGTGGAAAAATATAGAGGAATCATGATTTTACCTGGTTCGGAAGAGGATTTACTGTCGCAGCAATTGGACGAAGACCATCCCATGTTTGAACATAAAAAGTACGAGCCCAATTATGAAGCAATGACGATAAATGGCTTCTTGGCCTTGCTGTTTCTTCTTTGCGGAGTTAGTGCCGTTGAGGAGTGGAACCGTCGTGATGGAGGAAATATGCTTTTTTTGGTCTACGGAGTTTTTTTCTTTGTTGGTATTTATTTTTTCTTTAAATTCTGGCAACTAATGTCAGTGCATGTTGGATATCACGTGAGAGCAACCCGCGCATTGGCCAGGGTATGTAATTTTACGAGAAGATCATCCAAAGATGGTACGCCTGTAAAAACAGTACTGAAATTGTTGGTTGACACTACGGGTGGGTACCGGTATTTATATTTGGACGTTAACGATCCGGAGTGGACTTGTCCGATCATGGGCCTTGTTACCATAAGAGCTTACCAGAATCACGTGCGCATGGATAAATCGGAAGGGGTTTAGGAGGTCGGAAATGAGAGATAATGAGCAGATCAGAGGATTAAATTGTAAAAACTGCGGCGCCCCGGTGACAACGGAGATCTGCCCGTTTTGCGGATCGGCGACCGGACTGGTCACCGCGCAGGCCGACATGAATTATCCAGTGTTGGAGTGTAAGGAGGCGACGCTAAGCTTTTTTACGGTGATATTTCCAGCCATCTTTGCATTTAGTTTCGGTTTCTTTGGATTTGCATTCCCGTTTTTGTTTCGGGCTTATGGGGGAGAAGAATTCCTTGAGGTATTTCTCATTTGCATTCCGTTCGCGGCGATTGGAATTGCTGCCTTTGTCATTATGCTAAAACCGCTGATCCGTTATGCGATGGTAAAGTTTAAGGGTACGCAAATTACGGCCACCGTTTATGGTTATATGGACGACAATCTCCTGATAAACGGTGTTCCGGCCCAGGTTGTGAAGCTTCTTGTGAATACGCCTGAGGGATATCGTTTTATTCTGTATCAGCTGGGAGACACCAAACAACCTTACGGCGTGAATTCACAGGTGAATCTTATGGTGTACAAGTACTATTTCCTCATCGATCCAAAGGAAAGGGAGAATAGATACATTAAGTGGAATTAAAGGCTTGGGAGTCAGGACGATGTATGAGAATGAAGTGACGGATGAGGTTTTGGATGAAAACTCCATTCCCGTTTATAAGTGCAAGAAATTGGAACTGAGCGCCGACAAGGTCTTTTGGTGGATCTTGATCATCGCCGCGTGCTTTTATTATGGTTTTGCAGAGCCATACTTACGAGGGCTTGGTGATACGTCGTTTCAAACAATGGCGATCCGGATTGCAGCTATTTTGTTAGTCATTTATGCGGTGATCTATGTCATTCGTTATCTATTGGTGCGGAAATTTGGATCTGAAGTCATCGCTAAAGTATGCGCATACGGGAAATGGGAAATCATGCTGACTGGCGGGGAGACGTTGTGCATGAAGCTTCTTGTGAAACGACCGGATGGTCCCACGTACGTCATGTATCCGGTAAAGAATCACGAGCAATTGTTTTCCGTCAACAGTTATATACGATTGAAAACTTTTAAGTATGATTGCACGCTCGTGAAGATGCCGGAACAATACGCGATGAACTATTGCGGGAATGCGGATGACCTTACGCAGTTAAACATTATGGCTGACCTGGAGCACTCACCGGAGGCGTTATTAAAGAATCTCGACATGGCAAGTGAGAATTTAGGCGTCGCGTTTCATTTAGCCGTTCCAACGTGTGCATTAAGCATAATCATGTTCATTCTGATTGTTATGGATAAATTGGCTGACGCAGCTTCCTTCATGCTGTTCTTTGCACCTGTTGGAACTGCGGCGTGGTGTTTTTTGATCAGGGGACTGTTGCCGGTGTTTCGTCACTTGTGGCTAAAACGGAAAGGTGAGAACGTACCTGCAAGGGTTTGGGAATACCTTCCCTTGAACATGGTCTATGGCAAATCTCCGCTTTGGCGGCTCAAGGTTTTGACGTATACGGAAGATGGTTATCGGTTTTTGACGTTCAGTACGATGAGTCAGGAGCAACCCTTTGAGAAGGATGCCATCATCGAGCTTCGGATTTATAAAGATAACGTAATTCAGGAAAGGGAATAAAAATGCACAAAGAGTTTTTGATGGGAAATGAAGCCATAGCGTTAGGGGCTTTGGCGGCAGGCGTTAATCTCGTGGCGGGCTATCCCGGGACGCCCTCCACGGAAGTGTTGGAGACGATCGCTAAGAGGAATCCGGGGAATGTTTACGTGGAGTGGTCCATCAATGAGAAGGCAGGCATGGAAGTGGCTGCTGGCGCGGCTTACGCGGGCGAGAACGCTGGTTACCATGAAGCAGGTGGGACTGAACGTGGCGTCGGATCCGCTGATGAGCCTGGAATACATAGGCGTAAAGGGCGGCATGGTGGTGCTCGTGGCTGATGATCCCGGGCCGATCTCATCGCAGACGGAGCAGGATACCAGGACGTTTGGCATGTTTTCGAAGGTGCCCGTGTTTGATCCCTGTTCGGTGAGCGATGCCTATGAAATGATCCAGGAGGCCTTTGAGGTTTCGGAGAAGTATGGCACGCCCGTGATCTTCCGCGCAACGACGAGAGTGGATCACGGCTATGAAGCCTTGGACGTAAAGGACGTGGAGGAATATCAGAAGACGCAGCCGGAAGGTTTTGTAAAGGATTCTTCCAGATGGGTGATCTTCCCTAGGCTGTCCGTGAAGAATCATGCCTTGATCGAAAAGAGGAACGTGGAGCTTTCGGACGTGTTCTCGGAGTATGCGAGGAACGTGATCATAAGGGAGAAAGAGTACTCGGCGGGCGCAGAGGCGACGAGTACGGTAAGGTCTGGTGCGACGTGGTGCAGGAAGGGAATTGCGACCCAGGGTGCAAACTATGGCTACGTGTTGGATTCCATGGGGGAACGCAACGTTCGCGTAATGCGCGTGGCGACGCCGTTCCCATTCCCGGAGAAGCTGGCGCTGGAGTTCTTGGAAGGATTGGATGAGGTGCTCTGCGTGGAGGAATTGGATCCCGTGATCGAGAGGGCACTGACTTACGTTTGCGGAAAATATGGATTGCAGGTAAAGATACGCGGAAAGAAGACGGGCGACGTGCCTCTTTCCGGTGAAAATACGTTGGAGATCGTTGATGCGGCGATCGCTGGATTTTTGAAGGAGGACGCTGCTCCGGCGCAGGCTGGCGCCTGCAAGGACGCTGCTCCGGCGCAGGCTGACGCATCGCAGCCACCGGCACTTCCCGTCCGGCCCCCCGTATTATGTGCAGGTTGTCCTCACAGGGCATCCTTCTATGCCGTGAAGGTGGCCATGAAGGGCCAGAAGACCATCTATTGCGGTGACATTGGATGTTATACCTTGGGTAATGCACAGCCCCTTGACATGTGCGACACGTGTCTTTGCATGGGTGCCGGCATTGGCATTGCGCAGGGCGTTTATCACACGGAGCCTGACACGAAATGCTTTGCATTCGTGGGAGATTCCACGTTCTTTGCCTCCGGCATCACGGAGACCATCAATGCCTTTTATAATCAGGCTGACATGACCTTGGTGATCTTGGATAATTCCACCACGGCGATGACGGGCCATCAGCCGCATCCCGGCACGGGTCGCACGGTCATGGGGCAAGTGGTGGAGAAGGTGAGCATGGAGAAGGTGCTCCGTGCCATCGGACTGACTGTCGTGGAGACCGTGGATCCTTTGGATTACAAGCTTTCCGTGGAAACGGTGAAGCGCGTGGCGCAGGAACCGGGCGTGAAGGCGATCATCTTTCGGTCGCCCTGCATTGCGCTGACAAAGCCCTCGGGCCGTTCCGCAGTGGATCCTGAGAAGTGCATTGCCTGCGGCAAGTGCATTCGCGAGCTGGGATGCCCGGCGCTGATCCTTGACGCGGACGGAAAGAAGGCCAAGGTGGATCCTTCCCTCTGCACGGGATGTACCCTGTGTGAGCAGATTTGCCCCGTTGGCGCTATCAGCGGCGGCTGCAAAAATGATACGGTAAAAAAGACGGAGGGAGGGAAAGAACATGCGTAAGAACGTCATTCTCTGCGGCGTGGGCGGACAGGGAACCATCCTTGCTTCCAGACTCATCGCATCCGCAGCCATGAAAAAAGACCTTCCCATCAAGACGGCTGAGACCATAGGCATGGCACAGCGCGGCGGCAGCGTTTTCAGTCACCTGCGCATCGGCGAGGGAGCCAATTCCCCTTTGATCGCAAAGGGGGAAGCGGATCTGATCATTGCGTTCGAGCCGGGTGAGGCAGTGCGTCAGCTCCCCTTTTTGAAAAAGGGCGGGGCAGTGGTCGTGAGTAAGCGTCCCGTGATGCCGGTAAGTGCCATGATCGGAAAATCTTCTTATGATGCAGATGCCATGATCGCTTATCTTCAGGCCAACGTGGAGCATCTGACCATTGTCGACGCGGATCGGGCGGCAGCAGAATTAGGCTCCGCAAAGACGCTGAACGTGGTTCTGCTCGGCGCCGCGATCCGAAGCGGCGAACTTGGCCTTGGCGAGGCAGAAGTCAAAGAAGCCATGAAAGAACGCGTTCCTGACAAATTTTGGGAATTAAACCTTAAATCTTTGGCCTGGAGTAAATAATTGATTAGCACAATGGTTGATTAGGTATTATACTATGCGTGGATGCACGTGCCATAATTCTTTACAAGGGAGGAAATTTTGTAATGCAGATCAACGAGACACAATTGAAACAAGTTAACACCCAGATCGGGCGACTGATCGCGGCGGACAATTTCTACGGCAAGCGCTTAAAGGCAGCAGGCGTGGATAAGGTGGAGACCGTCGAGGATTTCCTAAGCCTTCCGTTCTCTGAGAAGGAGGATCTCCGCGAGGCATATCCCCTTGGACTGATGACCTGTAAGGAAGAGGACATCGTTAGGATCCATTCTTCCTCCGGTACCACCGGCAAGCCCGTCATCATCCCTTATACCGCAAAGGACGTGGACGACTGGGGCGAGATGTTCAAGCGCTGCTATGAATTCGCAGGCATCACGAACAAGGATCGCATTCAGATCACTCCCGGCTATGGTCTCTGGACGGCAGGCATTGGTTTCCAGAACGGCTGTGAGAAGCTTGGCGCCATGGCGATTCCCATGGGCCCCGGCAATACGCCGAAGCAGCTCCAGATGATGATCGACATGAAGAGCACGGTTCTCTGCGCAACCTCATCCTATGCACTTCTTCTTGCTGAAGAGATGGAAAAGCAGGGTCTTAAGGATAAGATTTGCCTGAAGAAGGGCGTGTTCGGATCCGAGCGCTGGAGTGACAAGATGCGCCAGAGAATCCATAATGAGCTCGGCATTGAACTGTATGACATTTATGGCCTGACCGAAATCTACGGCCCCGGCATTGGCATCAACTGTAAGTATGATACTGGCATGCATTATTGGGATGATTATATTTATCTTGAGATCATTGATCCCGCAACCGGTAAGAACGTTCCGGACGGCGAGTGGGGTGAGATCGTGATCACGACCCTCGTGAAGGAGGGAGCTCCCCTGATCAGATTTAGGACCCATGACCTCTCCAGAATCATTCCGGGTGAGTGCCCTTGCGGCAGCAAGTTCCCGAGAATTGACGTGATCTCCGGCAGAAGCGACGACATGATGAAGATTAAGGGCGTTAACGTATTCCCGAAGCAGATTGAGGAAATCCTTGCAACGTTCCCTGAGCTTTCCAGCGAGTACCAGATCCGCATTTCTCACCTGGACGGCAAGGACAGCATGCGTATCTACATTGAGGCCAGCGGAAGCAATGACTTTAAGGATCTTCAGAAGAAGGTTGCTGAAAAGGTAAAGAGTAAGATTGGATTTACGCCCCTCGTATACGTGGTGGAGCTTGGATTCCTGCCCAGAAGTGAGAAGAAGTCAAAGCGCGTGATCGACGAGAGATTCGATTAAGAGAAGGAGAAGCTTATGCCACCTAGAGGACCTGGAGGCCCCATGCGGGGAGGATTTTTGACGGAAGAGGAGAAAGCCAACAGACCGAAAGTCACGTGGCCCTTGTTAAAGCGGGTATTCAGTTATCTGCTTCCCTATTGGAAGCAGATGTTCCTGGTACTTTGCGCCATCGTTCTTTCTTCCGTGTTGGGCTTGTTGCCTTCCGTACTGACTGGACGCATCATCGATGAAGGTCTGATCGGACGGGATCTGGACATGCTGATCAAGCTGATCCTGTTAAGCCTTGGCGTTACGCTGGGATCGAATTTGATCGGCGTGGGCGAGAATTACTTGAATAACTGGATCGCGCAGCACATCACCTTTGACATGCGCAATCAAATGTACCGTCATCTCCAGAAGATGAGTCAGAAGTTTTTTACTTCGAGCAATCAGGGCGACATCATCACGAGAATGACGAGTGACATCGGCGGCGTGGAGCGCGTCATCACAAGCACGTTCACCTCCATTCTGTCGAATAGCATTACCCTGGCGGCGGCAGTGGTCATCATGTTCCGCCAGAACTGGATCCTGGCGCTGGTGGGCGCCGCAGTGGTGCCGCTCTTTGTCATCCCCACGAGACTTGCGGGCAAGAAGCGTTGGGAACTCACGAAGGAATCCCAGGAGTGCAATGACGAGATCAATGGCATCCTGAATGAGACGCTTTCCGTGTCGGGACAGCTCCTTGTGAAGCTTTTCTGCAAAGAGGATTATGAGTACGGAAAGTACAAGAACGTAAACCATCGCATGATCCGCCTGAACATCCGCGAGAGTATGGCGGGCCGGTGGTTCTGGGTCATCATTTCCACGTTTTCCAGCGTGGGCCCCATGCTTTTGTATCTGGTGGGCGGCATTTTGATGATCAAATATGATTCAAGCCTCACCGTGGGTGACGTGACCGTTCTGGTCACTCTGCTTGGCAGAATGTACGGGCCTGTAAACATGCTGCTCAACATTCAGGTGGAGTGGATCCGTTCCATGGCGTTGTTTACGCGTATCTTTGATTACTTTGACATGAAGGTTGACATCCAGAATCCCGAGAATCCGGAGAAGCCGATCCTTACCGACGGAACCGTGGAATTCAAGGACGTGGATTTCTCCTATACGGAGGAACGCCAAATCCTGAAGAAGATCAACTTCAAGTTGGAGGGCGGACACAGCATAGCCATTGTTGGACCCTCCGGATCAGGAAAGAGTACCATCATCAACCTGATCCCCAGACTGTATGACGTAAATGGCGGCTCGGTGACCTTTGACGGCGTTGACGTCAGAAAACTGGATCTTTCCTTCCTTCGCGACAACGTGGGCATCGTGAGCCAGGAGACGTATCTTTTCAACGGAACCATCCGTGAGAACCTCCTGTATGCGAAGCCGGATGCGACGGAAGAGGAGCTGATCGAGGCTTGTAAGAAGGCAAATATCTACGACTTCATCGAAAAGCAGGAGCTTGGGCTCGATGCCGTGGTTGGTAACCGCGGATTGAAGCTTTCCGGCGGTGAAAAGCAGAGAATCTCCATTGCGAGAGTGCTATTAAAGGATCCTGCGCTTCTGATCTTTGACGAGGCGACGTCCTCCCTGGATTCCATCTCTGAGAGCAAGATCCAGGAAGCCATCGATCCCATCATTGAATCCAGGACCAGCATTCTGATCGCACACAGACTTTCCACCATTCTGGCTGCAGACGAGATCCTCGTGGTCAAGGACGGTGAGATCGTGGAGCGGGGCGTGCACGCTGATCTGGTAAAGGCCGGCGGCACCTATACGGAGCTCTACGAAACCCAGTTCCGCAAGGCACTGGAAGCCGAATGGTTTTCGACAACTTAATTTTTTGAAAAAAGGACTTGTGTTTTTCTCAAAATAGTATTATGATAGGCACAATAAATACTTTGATAAATAATTGTCAATCATTTTCGTGCCAAGACGTGAGGCGGGCAGGAGAGCGCGCCCATGTACCTGGAGAGAGGAGAGCCTATGGAAAAGATCAAAGCATTCATGAAACGCAAGGACGTGGAAATTTCCCTGAAGCGTTATGGAATTGACGCATTGGGAGCAATGGCACAGGGACTTTTTTGTTCCCTGTTGATCGGTACGATCATTGATACCGTCGGAAAGCAGTTAAACGTTCCGTTCTTAAAGGCGACCGTACTGAGCATCAAATCCGGTGACGTGCTGATCCCTTATACCGTTGGCGGACTCGCTTCGCTGATGAGCGGACCGGCCATGGCGGTTGCGATCGGCTATGCGTTGAAATGTCCTCCGCTTGTGTTGTTTTCCATGATCACAGTGGGATTTGCCGCGAACGCCCTCGGCGGAGCAGGCGGCCCTTTGGCGGTGCTGTTTATCGCGATCATCGCCGCTGAATTTGGTAAGTTGATCTCCAAGGAGACGAAGGTTGACATTTTGGTGACGCCCCTTGTCACCATTGGCGTGGGCGTATTCTTTTCTTGGCTCATCGCTCCCGCGCTTGGCAAGGCTGCCAGCAGCGTAGGTCTGTTTATCAAGTGGGCAACGGATCAGCAACCGTTTATCATGGGTATTCTGGTAGCCGTGGTGGTTGGCATGGCGCTTACCCTTCCCATATCTTCCGCGGCAATCTGTGCGGCACTTGGGCTGACTGGACTTGCCGGCGGCGCTGCAGTCGCAGGATGCTGTGCGCAGATGGTTGGATTTGCAGTGATCTCCTTCAAGGAGAACAAGTGGGGCGGCCTGGTATCCCAGGGAATCGGAACCTCCATGCTGCAGATGCCCAACATTATCAAGAATCCTAGGGTGTGGATCGCACCGACGCTTGCCAGCGCCATCACCGGTCCCATCGCAACCTGCATCTTCCAGCTGAGGATGGATGGTGCACCCGTATCTTCCGGTATGGGAACCTGCGGTCTGGTTGGCCAGATCGGCGTATATACCGGTTGGGTCAAGGACGTGGCGGAAGGAACCAAGACTGCCATCACCGCAATGGATTGGGTAGGACTCGTAATGATCTCCTTTGTTCTTCCCGCTGTTTTATCCTTAGTGTTCCACCTGATCGCAAAGAAGCTTGGCTGGGTCAAGGACGGAGACCTCAAGCTTGCATAAAGTAGTTTATCTTGTTTTACTGGCCCGGTACAAACGTACCGGGCTTTTTTGCAGGGCATGGATTGGTTCATGGGGAGGCCGGTTCGGGACAAGAGTCCTTTGTCTTTCTTTTGTTTATGGAGTGAACTATGGTTGCGCTTCGGGCAAAAAAATGTTAGAATGGTAACAGTATTCCGTAAAACGATTTATCAAGGAGGAGTTTCTTATGGCTATGATGGAAAGACCTAACGTAACCGTGCTGCCCGATGGGGGGAAATATTGGGAGCACAAGTTTGAGAAGTTTTATCTCAAGGCATTTGTTCCTGCGACGGACATTGACGGCGAAGTAAACAACTACACCTTCCGCGCACCGCTTCTTTTGGTACTGGAAGAGAAGCCGCAGAGCATGGAGAGCGCGATCGAATTTGCAAAGTCCAGCGGACTTGCAGACATTGCTTCTTCCGTGGATTCCAGCGTGCTGTTTGTTTATCCGACGGCTGAGGACGGATGGAAGAGCCAGACCGAAGCGCTGTATGCGGACCTGATCGCTGAGATCAAGATGAATCCTTTCTACAAGGACGGCATCGTGGAGATCATGGATTTCTTCACCAGACAGTTCAAGGGCTATTTCGTTCGCGGCGCCATTTTCCGCGCAGACCTGTATGGCTTTGGCGAGTCGGCTGACTATATCGCAAAGAACCTGTTAAAGACGCTTCAGGGCGAATATCTTTGGGGCCCCGGCGAGATCACGCCTGCCATGTGCTCCATGGAGAGACTGTCCGTTGTTCCCGCGCCGGAGCGCAAGGACGTTGGCTACTTGAGCGTTGGCAATTCCGATGAGATCAATGCAGCTTTCGCAGGCTGTGAGAACGTGCTGATCAAGGACAAGGCTGACTACAAGGCAGACTTTAAGGCATTTGTACGCAAGTTCAAGATGTGGTGCGGCAACATGGAGATCGAGCCTGATTTCCCTGCACTGAACATGACGGAAGAGGCCGGATACGTTACCGTAAAGACTTCTCCCGACAATCACGGCAGATATAAGGATACCGCTGAGCACAAGGTTGGTTACTTTGCATATTATAACAACGATGCGTTTGACAACGGTCCCGCACCTTTGATGATGGGCTTCCACGGCGGCGGAGATTCCTCCATGTTCCTGACCTTCGTTTCGGGATGGTGGGAGGTTTGCCACAAATATGGCTTCCTCTACGTTGCCATCGACAATCATCAGGACGTGCCTGCTGCAGAGGCAGTGCAGGTGATCGAAGAGATCAAGAAGCGCTATAAGGTAGACGAGCACAGAATCTATGCAACCGGTTTCTCCATGGGAAGCGGAAAGACCTGGGACATGTTCCAGGAGTACCCTCAGCTGTTTGCAGGCCTTGCACCCGCAAGTGCTTTGTTCCCCGTGAGAAACAACGCGTTTGGCAAGTCCATTGAGGACGGCATCAACATGGACGTACCCGTGGCATTGTTCTACTCCGGCGGTGAGAAGTCTCATCTTCCCGAGCTTCCTTTCCAGGCAGAGCAGGGCATTGAGAGAGTACAGTATGCCGCTCAGGTTAACAAGTGTAAGTGTAAGTTTGACGTGTCCTATGCGGACAAGGATAAATGGGCGGATCCCATTTACGGCGTTCCCGGAGATCGCGTGGAAGTACTCCATGACGATTCGAGAGACAGTGATCTGACCATCCGTTACTATGACAGTGAGGACGGCGTATGCCGCACCGCTTTTGCAAGCATCAGCGGTCAGGTACACGAGTGCAGACGCCACACCAACGAAGCCGCATGGAACTTTATCTCGAAGTTCACCAGATAAATATGAAAAGCGTGATTTGATGAAAGAACAAAAGACGGCAATGTTGCGCATGACGGAAGGCAATCCAGTCAGGCTGATCATCCTTTTTTCCATACCGATGTTGATCGGAAATCTGTTTCAGCAGGTTTACAACCTGGTGGATTCAGTGATCGTTGGCCAATTTGTGGGTGCTGACGCGCTGGCAGCCATCGGAGCGACCAGCTCCGTGAACTTCCTCTTTTTTGCGCTGTGCAACGGAATCGGAAGCGGCGGCGGGATCATTACGTCCCAGTTTTTTGGGAAGGGTGATGACAATGCGGTAAAAAGCTGCATCGTAAATACTGGTTACGTTATGTTGGTATTCCCGCTGGCGGTCGGCATTATGGCCCTCTACTTGTCCGTGCCAATATTGCGTCTTTTGGACACGCCACCGGAGATCATGGATGAAGCCTTGGCGTATTTGAGAATCATGTGCGTCGGCATCGTGTTTGTGTCGCTGTACAATTACGTGTCATCCATACTCCGGGCGCTGGGCGACTCCAAGACGCCCCTTTTGTTCCTGATATTTTCCTGTTTATTGAATACGGGCTTGGACGTGTTGTTTGTCTATGTTTTTCACATGAGCGTTCGCGGTGCGGGATATGCAACGGTGATCTCACAGTTTGTTTCCGGGATCAGTTGTCTCATCTATGCCATGAAGAGGAACAAATACTTTAAGATCACGCGGGAAGACCTTAAGTTTAACGGGGAGCTCGTGGGCAACGTACTAAAGCTTGGCATTCCGATTTCCCTGCAATTCTCGCTGATCGCCATTTCATGCATGGCCCTGCAGAGAGTTGTCAATTCCTTTGGAAAGGTGGCCGTTGCGTCATTCACCGCAACGAGCAGGATTGAACAGATCATTCATCAGCCCTATCAGACGCTGGGCGCCGCACTCGCGACCTACACTGGCCAGAATTACGGCGCAAAGCAGATGGAGAGGGTAAAGGCAGGATACAGATACGGCCTGATGATCATGGCATGCTTTTCCTTCGTGATGCTGCCGGTCATGCAGTTTCTTGGGGAAAACGTCATCCGGATCTTTGTGGACGACGAACCCGTGATCGCGATGGGAGCGAAGGCTCTCCGGATCACCAGCCTTTTCTACGTGACGCTTGGTCTGATCTACGTGGTGAGAGGCGTTCTTAACGGCCTGGGTGATGCAATCTTTGCATTGCTGAACGGCATTGTTGAGGCCATCGGAAGATTTGTGGTGCCCGCGGCGATGGTAGGCATCCCTGCCATAGGCCTGTGGGGAATCTGGTGGTCGGTAGGCATCGTATGGGCGGTCAGCGGCATTACGGCTTACGTGCGATACGTGTACTTTAAGAAAAAATTGACCCGTAGGGGAGAAGCGAGGATAAATGGATGAATGAAGTGATTAAGTATGCAGCGAAGTATAATAAGCAGATCGCGGAATTTGACCCGAATCTCGCCAAAGAACTCAAGGCGGGCATCCACATGGAAAGTGATAGCGCCCTTGTCATTTTGGACCAGGAAAAGGTCGTGATTGCAGGATATCTGACCTACGGCGGAAAGTTTCAGGGCAAGAAGGGCGACAGGCATGATTATGACCTGCATATCGCCTGGAGTGACGATGCAAAGGAAGAAGACTATGCGCATCTGCTGGTCATCTATCGCCACATGGTGCGGGACATTGCGCAGAAAAAAAGCCAGTTGGCAGAGGTGAGAATCTTTGTTGACATGACAAACGTGGAATTCCTTGATAAGTTATGCCAAACGTGGTATGGCTTTGGTGACACGTTGCTTGAGATGAAGCGGGGCGGACACCGGACTGGCAATGAACTGAATCCCAAATGCGAGGAAGCCGGCTATGACGTGAACGTTTGCTCCGGCGAGGAAGAGTTTGAAGAATACATGGAATTCTACGGCCGGGAGGATCTGCGGGAATCCATTCAAAATAAAATAATCCTCGGCGGGCAGATCTATCTGGGACGCCTTAACGGAAAAATCGTTAGTGCAGCCATCGCCTGCCCGCGTGAGGACGTAGAGATTTCGGATCTGTATACGGCCGAGGATTTCCGGGAGAATTATTACGCGCATGATCTGCTTGCGCGCCTAATCAAGGACTATCGCGCGAAACGCAAAAAAACCTTTACGTTCCGGGTTAAGGCAAACAATTACGGCGCAATACAGCTTTGCCAGGCCATTAGCTTCCGCCTTTCCAAAATGGTGGCGGAAACCTATTGCCTTGCCGAGTGCGAATAAGCTTAGATCTGCTTGTCGCAGTGCTCTATTTCAGCATCCGTGCTGACGCTTATAGTTTCACCGTAGATGACCTGGCCGATCTTACAGCCAGGTCCTATTTTTACGTCCCGGCCCATAACGGAATTTGCAACCACGTATTCGATGTCGATCACGTCGCCTTCAATGCTGTCAGTTACGGTGAAAAAGCCCACCTTTTTCTTGCCAAACATCTTCGAGATCAATCCGCCTACAACGCCCTTTCTGCGTATTTTGATGAAGCTTCCGCCAATGGAATTTGCGGAAGAAGCAAAATCGAAGGTCACGTCGAGCTTCTCGGCATTGATCAAGCCATTGCAGGTGATTCCGCCGCGGATCACGGCATCTTCGGATGCAACGTCGCCCTCTGACCTTAGAAGACCACTTACGTGCAACTCGTTGGCGGCGATGGAATCGACCTTGAGATTTCCAGACGCGGAACACTTTTCACATTGCAATGCACCGCCCACCTTGCCGTTTCCGGACACGCTCACGGCGATGGCATCCATGTTGCCCTTAATGCTTGCATTTCCAGAGAATTTCGCGTCGCCGATACAACGCAGGTCACCTTCCACGCTGCCGGAACCGGAGACGATGAAATCCGTACAAGAGACGCTTCCGGTCACCTTTCCGCTGCCGCTGATATTAATACAATCTTGATAATCGCCTCCGGGGAGACTTCCACTTCCTGATATATTCATTTTCCATCCTCCTTAAATAGTTTCTACGCTTATTCGGCGTTCAATATTTCCATGATCTTTTGGGTTACGTCCTTACGCCCGCCTTCGCCCGATATAGTGATTTTGCGGACGTCGGAGAGCTTATAGGTGTGTTGTCCGTACGCAGTCTCGATCACGACGGTGCAGTTGGTCTGTTCTTCTCCTGAGAGCTTGGCAGCCAGCTCATCCAAGAGCGTATCTTCCTTGGTGGAGAGGATCCGCTCCATGCGCTCGCAGATCAGTTCTTCAGGAAAGAAGGTTTCCTGACCGGTTACGGTAGCCTTTCGTATGAACCACTCGTCGGGGATCAGGCCCTTTCGTTTCCAGCGATAGAGTGATCCGTAAGAGATGCCGTAACGGGCGAGCAGGTCTTTTTTGGAAATTAGATTCTTATCCCAATCCAACGCATTCCCTCCTTTACGTGGTTTGTTACCAGGTCGTAACAATGTTCCGTAACAATGTTACACTTGTATTGTAGCGTAACAATGTTACGTTGTCAAGAGGGAAATTACAGGTATGTGATAACTCATTTGACAGAGGCCGTGAGGGCTCATTGGAGCATATTTACAACGGCGATTGCATTGACGCATGCCCGCTGGAGGGAGTAAAATAATAAATGGAATAAAGCAGAATGGAGCGGCGCGGGAGAGTATGATCACCATTACGAAACAACAGGCAAGGCAGTTTATTCTGGCAAGACAGGGACTGACGGGCGAATATCGGTTTGTGGGAAAGGAAGGGGCATACGAATACGTATGCCAGGCCGGATGCATCCAATATGATCCCATCGACGTCTGCGGGAAAAATGCGGAACTTACGCTGTGGTCCAGAGTGAAAGGATTTCAGAAGACGATGCTTCAGGAGCTCCTTTACAAGGACAGACTCCTGGTGGATTACGCTGACAAAGAGCTTTCCATCTGGCCGGCGAAGGACTGGCCCTATTTCTCGTCTTACAGGGAGCGGAGCCTGGCTCTGGGAGAAACGTTTGAAGGCCTGGAAGGACTGAAAGAACAGGCCATGGATTACATTGATAAAAATGGTCCGGTATCCAGTGATTCCCTTCCCATCGAAGGCGAAATCTACTGGCATTCCTCCATGCATTGGAGCGGTAACTGGCACAAGCTTTCGTCTGCGGCGAGATCCGTTTTGGAGCAGCTTTATACGGACGGGGAACTGATCATAAGTCATAAGCAGGGAAGCCGTAAGTATTATGATCTGGCAAGAAAGCACCTGCCGGCATCCATTCTTGAGGCGGAGAATCCCTGCAAGGACGAGGAGAGCTTTGTAACGTGGCGCGTGCTCCGCAGGATCGGCGCGGTCGGACTCTTATGGGATAAGAATAGCACGGCGTTTCTGGGCATTCAGCTCAATGCGGAGACCCGCAAAATAATTTTGGCGAAGCTGACGGATGACGGGAAGATCTGCCCTGTGATGGTGGAAGGCCTGAAGTCAACGTTTTATTACCTTGCGGAAGATGCCCCGCTGATGCAAAGGATCATCGACGGCAGCGCGGATCTGAAGCCGAGGATGACCTTTATCGCTCCGCTGGATCCGATCAATTGGGATAAATCCCTTGTCCTTGCCCTGTGGGATTTCCAATATGCCTGGGAGATTTATACGCCTGCGGTAAAGCGTAAGTACGGATATTACGTTTTGCCAATTCTATACGGCGACCGCTTTGTTGGAAGGATCGAGGCCGTGGCGGACCGCAAGGAAAAAGTGCTTCGCGTGAAAGGACTGTGGTGGGAGCCGGGCGTCCGGCAAACAAAGAAATTGGAAGCGGCGTTGGACCAGACACTGAAAAGGTTTTGCAAGTTTAACGAATGTAAGGAAGTTAGGATGGAAACGATCATGCTTACGGCGCCGGAACTTAAATATACAGAAGAGATCTGGGCGTTCCGGAAAGAGATATTGGAAAGGGATGCGGAGAATGAGAATCAATTCGCCGGCTGCCTATCGTTAGATGACAGTAACTCCGCAGAAGAATGGATCCGTATCTGTGACCTGCGGAAAAGGGAAGAGACCTGCATGGAAGTGGGAACGCAGGTTCCGTCGCATACGTATCTGGCGATTCGAGTGAGCGACAACAGGCTCGTCGGCATCATTGACCTGCGGCATCATATTAATCATCCCATTTTGGGAACCTGGGGCGGTCACTGCGGGTATTCCGTGCGCCCCTCAGAGCGCGGGAAGGGATACGCCAAGGAAATGCTCCGATTGAACGTCCAAAACGCAAAGAAGCTAGGAATCGAAAAAATGCTTGTCACCTGTGATGCGGATAACGCTGCAAGTGAGAAAACCATTCTGGCAAATGGCGGAGTATTCGAGAAGACCATTGACGTGGAAGGCACGTTAATGAAACGATACTGGATCACGGTAAACTTGTTGGACCATGGGGACGGGGTTGACGGACCAAAATAATAGCCTGCTAACTCCGTTCCAAATTTCGTATTTTTATATGTGCCCGAGAGATAAAAATCAAGCTTTTCAGCGGATTTGCGCAGATAAAATCTTGCATAATTGAATATTTGGCTGTGCGGGGCTTTGAGAAAATGGGAAAATACGCATATGTATATATGACGTATGGAAACAAGGAACAAGCCAAGGTGGGTTGAAAGATTTAGAAGAACTAAGAAATTTAAGCGACACTTAAATCGAATTTTAACAAGACTCTCTTCCAAAAGCTTATAAAGTGCGCTATAGTGTATATAGGCGCCAGAGAAAAACGTTGGAAAGGAAAGAGAGTATGAAGGAACTGGGTACGAATATCATGACGTTTCGGAAGAGGGCAGGCATCACGCAGGAGCACCTAGCGGAACTGATGCACGTCTCCGTGTCAGCGGTTTCGCAGTGGGAGACGGGAAAGACGATGCCGGATCTATCGGCGATTCCGATCCTGTGCCACGTGCTAAACGTGACGGCAGACGAACTGCTGGGAATCGATTTTGAGATGCGGGAGCAAGAGATCCAGGACGTCATCAAGACCGCGAAGGAAGAGATCTTCTATAATCATTACGCCAAGGCGGAAAAATTGCTTTCCGGCGCGCTGAAACGTTTCCCGGACCGCTTTGATCTCATGGAACAGCTGATGATACTGTACCAGAGGAAAAGCAATGACGACGGCAATGCGAAGGCGGGGGAGGATTGTAAAAAAGCGATCCAATACGCAGAGAAGATTGCTGCGGAGTGCCCGGATGAGAGGCGCAGATTACAGGCAAAGCAGGTTTTGTGTCTTGCTTACTACAAGGCCGGCGAGGAGAAAAAGGCGATCGATGTGGCTTGGAAGCTTCCGAGCATGAACGGCTGCTCCGAGAACATGCTCTGCGAAGTGAGCAGCGGCAGGAATAAGGTGGAGTTCAATCAGGTACGCACGTTTTTGCTTCTCATGTGGCTGTTTCAGTCCATGGTGGAGAATTCAAGAGTGGAGCTGGCCGACGGAAGCTATAACGTCACGGAAACCGAGCAATTAGAGATCTTGCAGAAATATGAGGACGTTCTATACGTGATGTTTGAAAAGCAGGATTTTGGATTCTTCCACACCTGCCTGCAGAATTGCAATACTGTCATGGCGGAAATCCATGCAAGACGCGGTGAGAAAAAGAAGGCCCTGGAAGCGCTTAAGAAAAGCGCTGATCACGCGGAGGCAACGCTGGGTCATGACAAGGAGGCAAAGCACGTATCTGTGTTTTTCCGCGGCAGTGGTTACGGGGAGTTCGGAACTGCCAATGGGAATAACATGCCGGCGGAACTGTTAAAGAAGATGGAGCAGGAGTGCTTTGCCTGTCTGCGGGAAAATAAAGAGTTCAAGAACCTGACCGTGCGGCTCCAGGCCACGGCTAGGAAGAACGAATAACCAGAGAACGGTTAATACGAGTACGGTTAACGCGAGAATTTGATTGAAGAATCGATAAAAAAGGAGGATTACGATATGAAGAATTCAAAGATGATAAAGAAACTGTTGGTTGCCATGGGAATCGTTACCAGCGTGACTGCGGTTGCAAGTGCGGTTGAGGCAAAAAAGATTTCGGATGAGACGAAGAAAAAATGTGAAAAGATTCAGGGAAGGAATACGTATTCAAGCCTTTTCCTGTTTGGGAAGAACGTGATGGAGGTCAAGGAAAACGTGGACGTTCTGTTCCCTTCGGCGATCCTTGGAACCAATGAGGTGGACTTCACGCAGAATCCGCTAAAAAAAGAAATCTACGTCGATTACAAGGCAGTGTTGGGAAGCATTGTCCTGCGCGTGCCCAAGAACATAAAGGTCATCTGCGATGATTACGATTATGAGGACTTGGAGAATGCCGTGGAAGTGCCCCAGAAAAATGATGAGGAGAATACCGTGGAAGTGCCTCGGGAAATCGGTGAGGAAGAGAATGCTACGACCATTTACGTCAAAGGGACCGAGCTTGGTGGTAGTCTGAAAATTGTTCGCGGGTAAGGGATTTGCGAGGGGAACGTTGCATGAATAAGATGCGTCTAACTAGGGACAGAAAATGGGGATTCCAGTATTTCCCCTACTTCCAAATGCATATGGACAATGATTTGGTTAAGGGATGGGTCTCCATTAACTATCTCACCGACGGCGAAACCAGATATTGGGAATATGAGAAGGCCGGAAAGGTTCCGGTCTGTGGGAAAGACATGCTGTGGCTGTCGATCATTCCGGATGACAAGCAACGCTGCATCGGGGCCTATTTTTGGCCAAACAGGAGAGTTAGCACGTGGTACGTTGACGTCATAGACGGCATTGGTTTTGATGAGGATGGAGTTGTTTATTACATTGACAAATATTTGGACGTGTTGCTTACGCCACAGGGCGACGTGAGGGTGGTTGACCGGGATGAATTGGATGCTGCGTATGAATCAGGCGAGCTGACGCGCAAACAATATGAGGACGCGATCCTTGAGGGTGAGAGAATTGTGGCGGAGATGGCTGCAGACATTGCGGCCACCGAACAATTCTGCATTGACGTGCTTGATCAATTTGAGAAAGAGATTGCGGATAACGTGTTCACGGTTTTTCTCGACGTGGACGGCGTCCTTGACGTATTTGATCCGTCCAAAACGGTTCAAGATTTCCTGCCGGAGGCCGTAAGCTTCTTAAAGGATTTTGTAAGGCGGACGAAAGCAGAGCTGGTGGTGATTTCTGATTGGAGATATGGTTCGCCGACATATCGGGAGAAGGCTGAAAAGCTGGGATATGCGCATATTGAGGACTGT
>JAFZNO010000110.1 GCA_017552985.1 Lachnospiraceae bacterium | reverse complement strand
GTACGAGCCGGAAATGCCGAAGGAACTCGAGTAAAAGAGACGAGGTGTGATACAAGGAAGGAGTGATGAACATAAGCATATGTTGACATGGTAAGATTTGTTAAGTTATTATTTTGAAAGAGAGGTATTCTTATGAAAAAAACAATGATGGCATTATGTTCTGCAATCATAATATTAGCATCCAGTTTACTTACTCCGGCGAGCGTTTGTGCTGCGGAACGTTCATGTCCGCCGCATGAATTCAATTCCATTGTCAGCAATCAGTTTTGTTACGTATATAGTTCTCATCCCTATGTTATTAGTAATGAACCTAGTGGTCCTCAATATGGTACTTGCTATATTACAACATATGGATCCTGTGAATACTTGAAATGCGGCAAGTGTGATTACGTAAACACGTCGAATCCCATTAATTTTCAGCCTATATCGGTTACGCACAGTGCTTGCGGTCAATAGAGTATTGGCAAGGACATAATTGACTAACGGAGGTTATAACGGCATGAAGAGTATTAAGAAGAAAGGAATTAGCAGAGGCATGGTTTTTGTGTTGACGCTATTCCTCTGCAGTTGTAGCGGAAAAGGCGAACCGTCAAGTGATTATGAAAAGACGGAAACCAACACCTTACAGACGTCATCAGAAATCCGGTTATTGGAAGATGAGAATTTAGAGTGGTCTGACAACACTTTAGATGATCTTCATGCCGTTTTAAATCTCCCGCTAAATAAAATACAGGCTGCTGAAGGCGAGCAGCTGGGGGGAGGAGATAATTTTATCTGTGAAACCGGATGCGTTCGTTTTTTCAGGCATCGGTCTGATTTAGGTTATTGGAGTGAGGTAAATCACATTTCACCGGAAGGCGAGGAAAGTTTCCTAAAGATTACTCCGGAGAAGGGCAGGGAAAAGGAATACTATAAATATGATCTGATGGGCCCGAAATCTGGGGAAAGAGCTTTTGTAGCCAGCAGAAATACAATGGAAAAAAAAGGGCGAAGGTCTGTTTTCTTGTTGTATGAACTAGATGAAAACTTTCAAGAGGTTCGAAGCGTATCCGCGGAACTGACCATCAGTGATTCAGCAATTATTTTCCAAGAAATCATGGGGGATGCACAGGGCAATTTTCACGTTGTTTATTATGGAGAGAATAAGTTTCTGAATTATGCGGTTATTTCTTCAACCGGAGAAATTCTTCTTGAAGGGGCTGGAAAAAATGGATTATCGCTATGCGCCTACGGTGGAGGGAAAGTTGCCTTACGTGAACATGGAAATAATGTGTGGAGACTCTACGAGGCAGACTTGGAAAAGGGAGCACTTCGTCAAATTACCGCTTCAAAGGACGAAGGAGTCCGAATGAAAATGACAGGGTTTATTACACATATGGCGGCTGTTGACGAGTACCGCGTTGCATGGTGCACGAATGAAGGACTATTTTTTTGTGATTCAAGAGACGGAGAGAAAAAACTTGCATATAAGTGGTCAAACCATGGAATCGTTTTGCCGACAGTTCAAAGTCTTGTGGTGCTGAATAATGGAAAAGTAGGAATTCTGTACGCAACTGAAGAGGGTAAGGGCTATCTTCTCCTTGAGACTACAGGGGAAAAAAAGGAGATGAAGTCAATTACGTTTGCGGTTTCTTCGGACAACAAGGCAACATATCAAGCCGCCGCAGCATATTTTAATAGCTTATATCCGACATATAACATAGACGTGACTGATGACTGGAATGAAACAAGCCTTTTAACAAAGCTAGGCGCAGGTGATGGTCCTGTTTTAATTGATACTTCTTTGACTGGCTTTGATGATTTAGAAAAGCTCTGGCAACCGTTAGATAGTTTTTTAGAACAGACGAACCTGCGTGCGGAACTGATGTCAGAGGTTTTTGATTTTGGAAGAATAGGTGACATGCAGTATGGAATAGTAAGATCTTTTTCCATTCACACGCTCGTTGTTCCCGATTCAGGACCTGAGAATTGGGATTATGAAGGATTTTTAGCGAGCTTAGAGGAAAAGAAAGGATCTGCTCCGTTTTGTTATTGGTATTTTGACGTGACTGGAGACAGAAGGGAAACTTTTTTTAATGTGTTGAGTAATGGTTTAACGGATTCTTATTACATAGATCCGGAGGAAGGAAACACGATTTTTGGAACGGAGCGATTTGATCGAATCCTGAAGTTGTCTGATAGTGCAAAAAAATGTCTGCCGGCAAATGAAGGAAAAACGATTCATGATGGAAAGGCACTCTGTGAGGTTATAGACATATTTGGCATCCAGCAGGTAGTAGATCTTCGAATGCGATTGGAGGCAAATGGAGAGAGAGCCATTGGATATCCAACTAAGGAAGGAGCAAAGCATTTTTTCATCGCAAGTGATCCCATTACAATGCGCGTGACTGCGTCAGAGGAAGAAAAGAAGATAGCATATACGTTCTTAAAGGTATTGCTTTCTAAAGAGTGTTTGTTACAGTCTCACGGCAGCCTGTTTTACGTGAGAAAGGATACGCTGGAGGAACAAATTGCCAATTATGAGCTAGCCGTAGAAACGGCGGGCAATCAGTTCCACATGGCCCCTTTTGACAGGGAGAAGGACATGGCACTTTTGAACGGGTTAATCCATAATGGCACCACAAAGAAATCCTTTCCTTCCTCCCTGCAAAAGGTATTTGACGAGGAATTCGGTGATTACTTGAGCGGTCGGATCGACGGCAAGGCTTTGTCGGAGCATTTAAAGAGCAGGGTGACGTTATATTTGCAGGAGTCAAAATAATACATGATAGTCAAGGCGGTCCCGTGACAGATCCATGTTGGGTATATCATAATATTACTGAGATTAGGAAGTATTGCCCGAATGGACATGGAAATAAATGGATAGGAATGTGGCATACGGAAGACCACTCAAGTTCTTATTGTACTGATCAGCAGTACTGGGAATAAGAAGCAATAGTAACTGACAAGCAAAGACATAAGGCAAGTGCAGCGTCAAATTCTTTTGGCGCTGCATAAAAAGGTGAAGCACGTGAAAAAAGCATTCTTGTTTTGTGTAATTATGATATTTAGCTTATCATGGATGGGTTGTAACAAATCTGAAACTGCCGAAGAAAAAGATTGGCACAAAAATGGATTTATGCGATCTGACAAGATAGTTGAGGATGACGAATATTATGTAGAACGTTATGATCCGATAAACATGCAAAAAAAAGCAGAAGGATCGGATGGCAAAATTTTATATGGTAACGTTACGCCAAAATCATGGAAAGGGAAAACATATCGATTATATGCCGTGATAACTCCGCCGATATTTGAGGCGTCTAAATGGATATTGGAAATATATGATACTGAAACGAAAGAGACGGAAACAAAAGAAATTACGTATGAAAAATTGGGACTAACGGGAAATGATGACAAAAATGTTTTAGACTATTTAGTTGACGTGGATTGGATTGATGATAATTATTTTGTATTTCAATACGTTACGGTAGCAAAAGAAGAAGACAGATATTATCAGACCTCTGATAAACGAATTTATACGGATTTAAACGGAAACATAAAACAAACGGAACTATGGGATAAGTTTGAAACAAACGGATTTTTAATAAATGATTATCATGAATCAAGTTTCATCCCAAGCGGATCTTGTATTTGTGATGGACAAGGTGCAACGTACGGGCTGTCAAAGAAAGCAGATGGGACGTATCTCTGGGTATTTGACAGAGAAGGCGTGCTAATATATGAGAATTTGATTCCACAATCATGGGTAAAAAAGGACGAATTTAAAACAGATCAAAACGAGATTGTATATGTTTTTTATGATGAGAAAGAAGATAAGCAGCACTTTATATGGATAGACGCAGCGAACCGTAAGTCAACAGAAATTGCAACACTTTCTGGGGAAGAGAAGATTTCAAAGGCATGGGGAATGTCTCAGAACACGTTGTATTATGAGAAGGCACAAGAGAGAAAGGCGTATTCTTGGGACATAATCAATGGGAAACAAAAGCTTTTTATAGATTACGTCAAGAATTCCATATCACCCACATACGGTATGACATACATATTCCGAAAAGATGCCCCTCCAGCTATTAGATTATATAAAAATACAGATTTAAGAAGCGGAGAGACGGAAGATTGGATTGTCTATCTATCAAAAGAAAAAGTAGATAACCTTATTGAGGTAGATATACTTGTTACGGATGATCCTGGCAGTAGACAAATAATGGAAGCAGCGTCACGGAGTACGAAAAAGAATCCTAATTATTTATTTGAATGTAAGAAGATTGAAACAAATGAACAAAAAAATATATTGATAAATGAACTAATGTCAGGAAACGGGCCTGACGTTTTGTATTTATCTCGAAGTGATTTTATTACGTTTTCGGAAAAAGGATTACTAAAGGACTTATCAGAAGTGATTTCTAAGGAGACATTGTCTAATATTTTGCCTGGAGCGTTAGAATTAGGACAGGTATCTGATAAGCAGTATGGAATTCCGACTTGCGTTTCAGCGAGTGGCCTGTTAGTGGCCAAAACGGTCTGGGAAAAAGATACGTGGACTTATGATGACATGTTACGTCTAATGGAAATGCAAGTGCTTGAGGGAAATCTGTTCTACGTGAATGCCGGAAAACCGTTTGCACCTCTTGCTACGACAGTTTTGCTTACGGCGAGGAATTATGATTCATGGTTAATAGATTGGAATCGTAAGATTTGTAATTTTGAAGATAAAAGATTTATTGATCTTTTAACAATTCTTAAAAGTGCTCCTAAGCAATCAGGTGAAACGGATACATGGCTAAATGCAGGAAGTCGAATGGCATACGTGGACATAAATACATCTGCGTTTATTTATGATTTCGGTGTTAGAGAGGAATTGGAAGAAGGTCATTACGTTGGATTTCCCACGAACGGGAAAAATGGGAATTATCTTGATGCGAATGGAGTGCTAGTTATAAACGTATCTGCAAAGAATATGGAAGGAATTATAAATTTGTTTGAGTGTATTTTGGATCCAGAGATACAAAATATGGCAGAGCAAAACACGCAATCAGCATTAAGCATCTGCAAAAAAGAACGAAGGGAGTTTAGTTATGATGAAGACGGAAAGATATATTGTGATGGAAACGAGATTAGAATCCTTCAAAATGGAAAGACCACGGTGGAATATGCAGAGGAGTTTTTAGAGAACTGTGTGGCAGCTCCTTTTCATGAGCCTGAAATTGAAAAGATATTGATGGAAGAGTTAGCGGTATACTATCAGGGGGACAGATCAGCCAGAGAGACGGCAGAGATCATTCAACAACGCGCACAATTATTTCTTAATGAGAAATAACGAAAACTTTTCAAGCCTTCAGAGGATAATTCGAAATGAAAAAGATAGGAATTCTGTTTATTCTAACGTGACTAACGGAGGTTATAACGGCATGAAGAGTATTAAGAAGAAAGGAATTCCCCTCCTCCCTGCAAAAGGTATTTGATGAGGAATTCGGCGATTATTTGAGTGGCCGGATCGACGGCAAGGCCTTGTCGGAGCATTTGAAGAGCAGGGTGACGTTGTATTTGCAGGAGTCGAAATAAAGAAAACCCAGTAGCGGATTCACGTCTGCTACTGGGTTTTTTATTAATTTTGCATGAATCGAGCATAATTTTGTCAATTCCATAAACATTCTATAGATAAAAGATAGTATAATAAGAAAAAAATTAGTAGCTACCTCACAACAAATAATGATTGCCAATTAATTACGGAATGACGTAAGGAGGTAACAAAAGAAAAAATGATGACGATTGCCGTAGTTGACGATGATTATAAGATGCTGGCTAAGTTTTCGGAAATCCTGGGAAGATATTATGGAACGGGAAACGTTATTCAACAGGATTACGTAAATGGATTGGAGTTTGTGAACAGTCTGTCGGAAGGGCTTCCCAATATCGTTTTTATGGATATTGAAATGGATTTAATGGATGGAAGGGAGGCTATAGAAAAGCTTAGAGAAAAGGACAGAAATGAAAACACGTTTGTGGTGTTTATTTCCTCACACACGGATAAGCTGGTTCCGTTTTTTTCGCTTCATCCATTTGATTTTCTGGTGAAACCATTTTCTGACAAGGAAGTGTTTGCGGTTTTAGATAAGATCAAGGAACGCATGGAAAAAGACAGGAAAACCATTACCCTGATCATTGACAGAAAAGAAGTCAACATACCGGTAAGCGACGTGAAGTGGGTTCAATCCCTGGCACACCGTTTGGAGATTAAAACGTGTACTAGCGAAGAACCACTCTATTGTTATGAAAAGCTGAATACGTTTTATCCTAAACTGGAGGCTGCCAGTGATGATTTTTTACGGATTCACGCTTCATTTGCGGTAAATAAAAGATATATTACGAGATTTACGCAGAAAGAAATCTACGTAAATGATCAAGCATTCACCATAAGTTTGAAATTTAGGGCCGAAGTAATTATGAAACTACATGAAAGGTTGTAAGAAAAGATGCTGTTTAGTGAAGCTGTTTATTTTGCCTGTAACTTAATTTTCATTTTTGGCATGCATTTGTTTTATGCAAAAATGTTTCCCGCAAATGAGAAAAAATGGATCAGAAGATTGGCGCTGATTTTATTCTTGTTTGTGGATTTTGCGTTGTGGCTTGGAATATCAAATCCGTATTTGTTTCCCATCCTTAGTTTTCTAACTTATTTTGGGGTTACGATTGCGTATCAAATCAGGATAAACTACCGGAATTTTCTTGCTGCCTTTTTAATCTTGGCATTTGGGATTACCAGTGAGCTTCTTGCATCATATTTGGTTTCTTATTGTATGGGAAAAGCAGGGGTGACGGAGACGGAAAGCGTTTTGGTGGCTGCGTTGGTCTCTGCCAGATTGTTTTTCTTTTTGATGACGTTACTATCAGCGAGACTAACCCTCTATCAAAAAGAGGGAGGTCCGATGCGTTACGTAGCAGTGTTGGCAACGCTTCTTCCGATTATATCCGTCGTTTTGGTCATCTATGTTTTTAGCTTGGCTGAATTTGACAAAAACACGATTTTGGACGCAGGTTCCTTAGGTGCGTTGCTTTCGGTATTTGCGATCATTTTGATTAATCTGATCACGGTCTGGCTGTTTGACAGGCAGTCTCATGCTTATCACGTGGAGCGGGAATCGCAGACACTTAGAAAGACCATTCAGGTGCAGCAGGAGCATTATAACGGGGAAATGGAAAAGCGAGAGGCCATACGGAAAATAAAACATGATTATAAAAATTTTCTATTGGCAATCCAGGCGGATCTGGCATCTGGAAAGGAAGAGGAAGCCAGAAAGGTGATAGAAAGGGAATTAGAAGGGGATGCCGTTTCGGATTATCCCCAATGTGGATGGTATGCGCTGGATGCCATCGTTTCTTATAAGGAGGCCTGTGCTCAAAAAATGGGCGTGCATCTGCGGCCTGAGTATTACTTGGAAGCTGAACCGGCAGTTGCCAGCGAGGATATCTGCATTATGATGGGGAATGCCATTGACAATGCAATGGAATACTTATCGTTGCATCCTGCGTGTTCTAGGGAGATACGGATCCACGTGAGGTATGAAAAAGGGGTGTTGAACGTGAAGGTAAGAAATGAAGTGGAAGAGACGGTGGCAGTTTCTGACAGACGCTTTTGTGCTTCTTCCAAAACAGGGGAGGGACATGGATATGGATTGAAGTCGATTGATTACGTGGCGGGGAAATATGGTGGAAGATTGATTTTGTCAAGCCATGAAAAGTATTTTGAATGCGGAGTTTTGGTGTATTGTTAAGGCGCATGAGTCCATGCAGTCAGCGAAAAAATGCCAGCCTTCAGAATGCTTGCATTCCAGAAGCT
>JAFZNO010000109.1 GCA_017552985.1 Lachnospiraceae bacterium | reverse complement strand
GTCTGGCTCACGCTCGAGCAGGCTCAGGGAGATGAGTGGCAGGCCGCGGGACAGTTTGCCCATGCCGGAGTCGCGGCGCATCCGTCGGACAGGGGCATGGAGGCCATCGCCACCGGAGCACCCATTTCCGTTCCCGTAGGTGAGAATACCCTGGGAAGAATTTTCAACGTGCTTGGTCAGCCCATCGACAATAAGCCCGCACCCACGGGCGTAACGTATGAGCCGATCCACAGGCCCGCACCTACTTTTGAAGAGCAGTCCACGGAGACGGAGCTGCTTGAGACCGGCATCAAGGTCGTTGACCTGCTCTGCCCTTATCAGAAGGGTGGTAAGATCGGTCTGTTCGGCGGTGCCGGCGTAGGCAAGACGGTGCTGATCCAGGAGCTGATCCGCAACATCGCCACGGAGCATGGCGGATATTCCGTATTCACCGGCGTAGGCGAGCGTACCCGTGAGGGTAATGACCTTTATCATGAAATGAGTGAGTCAGGGGTTATTGAGAAGACCACCATGGTTTTCGGTCAGATGAACGAGCCCCCCGGAGCAAGAATGAGAGTAGGCCTTACGGGTCTTACCATGGCGGAGTATTTCCGTGACAAGGGTGGTAAGGACGTATTGCTTTTCATCGATAACATCTTCCGTTTCACCCAGGCAGGTTCCGAGGTGTCCGCACTTCTGGGCCGCATGCCTTCTGCCGTAGGTTATCAGCCGACGCTGCAGACGGAGATGGGTGCGCTTCAGGAGCGCATCACTTCCACGAAGAACGGTTCCATCACCTCCGTACAGGCAGTTTACGTGCCTGCGGATGACTTGACGGACCCCGCACCTGCGACGACGTTCGCACACTTGGACGCAACGACGGTGCTTTCCCGTTCCATCGTGGAGCTGGGCATTTACCCCGCAGTTGACCCGCTGGAGTCCACCTCCCGCATCCTGGATCCCAGAATCCTTGGCGAGGAGCACTACAGGACGGCCCGCGGCGTGCAGGAGATCCTGCAGAGATACAAGGAGCTTCAGGACATTATCGCCATCCTCGGCATGGATGAGCTTTCCGAGGCGGACAGACTGGTGGTATCCCGTGCCCGTAAGGTACAGAGATTCCTTTCCCAGCCGTTCTTCGTGGCAACGCAGTTCACGGGACTTGACGGAAAGTACGTGCCCATCGCCGAGACCATCCGCGGCTTCCGTGAGATCCTGGAAGGCAAGCACGACGACATTCCCGAGAGCTATTTCCTGAATGTCGGCACCATCGACGAAGTGCTCGCGAAGGTAAAGGCGAAGTAAATAGGAGACTCAGAGTATGAGTGATGAGAATAAGGAATATCAGCTCCGCATCGTGACCCCGGAGAGAGTGTTCTACGAGGGGCCGGTGGACATGGTAGAATTTAATACGACGGAAGGCCAGATCGGCGTGCTTCCGGGACATATTCCCATGACGGTCATCGTGGCGCCCGGGATCCTTACGATCACGGAGGAGGATGGCGTCAAGACGGCGGCACTGCATGCAGGTTTTGCGGAAATCCTTCCCGACAAGATCACAATCCTTGCCGAGATCATTGAGTGGCCGGACGAGATCGATAAGGACCGCGCGGAGGCAGCCCTGCAGAGAGCCCGGGAGCGCTTGGAGAACCGGGATACCCAGACGGATCTGGCAAGGGCGGAGACGGCATTACAACGTTCCATCGCCCGCATAGAAGCATTGAAGTAGTTTTTGACTTAAGCAGAAGATGAATAAATGAGACACCAAGGATACGCAGTGGTCATATGTTATTGATAAAGTAACTTATGAGGCACTGCGTATGGACTTTCAGCCCCAAATAAAATATATTCTTCCCACGGAAGCGCCCATGCCTTTTTTCATGGCGTATCCGGAGTATCCCTGTCTTAGGAAACAAGAGCCCCAAGAGGGAGACATAGCCTTGCAGGATTTTGAATACTTGAGAAAAACCTATCCGGCGCTGCTGACGAAATGGCAACGAAGGGTGGAAGAGGTCTTAGACCGGATGGATTATGAGGGAAGCATGATCTATGACGAGTATCCGGACCGCGTGAGCCTTCAGGATCTGGGCGAGGCGGTGGCGCGCATTCTGGACGGCATGAAGCAGGAAGAAACGCGCGACCGGGAGGATGCAAAGGAAATCAGCGATCCGCTGAAAGAGGAATACTTACTCGGACTTGCACAGGTGCTTGTGCGCAATGAGGTTTACCGCCGAAGGCAAAAAAGAAAGCAGGATGTGAATGGAAGAATTACAAAAGGTTTTGGAAACGGCATTGGATGAAAAACTGGACCGGATCATACTGAGCAATACCAGGGATGCGTCCGTTTCCACAAAGTCGAGGATCCGTCCCGTTCTCATCGGCGGGGAGCTCAAATTTCAAGAGACCCGCTATCAGGGAACCAAGGTATTTCACGAGAATTTTTCGCGGGAGGAGATGGCGGAGAGAATCCTGAAGGAGATGCAGGAGCTTTACCGTCAGGGTGAAATCAGCGGAGGAACCATCGACGCCACCGTTCTCGTGAGCAAGAAGGGCAAGATGACGGTAAAGGCCCGCAGGCGCGTCGGTGCCGCGGAAACGCCGGATCATGCAAGGAAGGATCAAGATGGCAACAGCGAAAACGTTAAGTCTCTGGAGCACAACCGCGTGAAAACCTATTTGCTTCCGGAGGGGGAGCCGATCGATTTTCTGGTGCGCCTTGGGGTGCAGACGCCTGACGGCCGGATCACGAAGAACCGTTATGACAAGTTCCGCCAGATCAATCGTTATCTGGAATTTATTGAGGACGTGCTGGAGGAGCTTCCGAAGGAAGGAACCATCCACGTGGTGGACTTTGGATGCGGAAAATCGTACCTTACGTTTGCGGCGTATTACTTCCTGCACGTAAAGCAGGGGCGAGACCTGGCGGTGACGGGCCTTGACTTAAAGGAGGACGTGATCCGTAATTGTAACGCGCTTGCGCGGGAACTGGGATATGAGGGCCTGCATTTTGAACAGGGAGACATCAGCGCCTACAAGGGAGAGAAGGCCGACGTGGTGATCTCCCTCCATGCCTGCGACCTGGCGACGGACTATGCCCTGGAGAAGGCAGTGAAATGGGGTGCGAAGGTGATCATGGCCGTGCCCTGCTGCCAGCATGAGCTGAACCGCCAGATCAAGAACGACGTGCTCAGGCCGGCGCTGAAATATGGAATCATCAAGGAACGCATGGCAGCGCTTCTCACGGACGCGGTGCGCGCGGAAATCCTGGAGCGGGAAGGCTATGACGTTCAGATACTGGAATTTATTGACATGGAGCACACGCCCAAGAATCTGTTGATCCGGGCCGTGAAACGTTCCAAGATGCGCGGAGGAAGCGCGGCGCGTTCCCTTCGCGAGATGGAGGAATTCTTACAGATTTCCCCGACCTTAGAGCGCTTGCTTCCGGAGGAACAACGTTAATCACTTCAAGGAGTGTACGATGAAGAAATTTCTGATCAGGTTTGCGGCTTTTCTGCTTGCCTTTGTGGTCACGCTGGTGGTGGCAAGCCGCATGTTAAATAAAGACAGAGACAATCTGACCATGGAGATGGCGCGCGCTTCCTATCCCGTCATTACGATGCTTTGGGGAAACGTGGAGTACAATCCTCTGTATGGCTACTCCGCGGCGATGGATCCCGCGTGGCAGAGGGACAGCATCACCATTTTGGGTGAAAACCGCAAGACCTCCTTCAAGGTGAAAACCTACGGGCGGGACGTGACGGCGATCACGGCGCAGGTGAGAAGCGGCGACGGAACGCGTCTGATCGAGAACCTAGAGATCAAGGGATATGAAGAAAAAAAGGGCGAGATCACGGCAGAGCTTGCCTTGAAGGATTTGATCGAAAAGAATCAGGAATACGTGGTAAGCATTGGACTCACGCTGGATGGCTGGGAGGAGGTTTGGTACCACACCCGTGCCATCTGGGACGAGGAGAGCCTTGTGGGGGAAGAGCTTGCGTTTGTGCGCGAGTTTCATGAGACCCTCTATCACCGTGAGGAAGCAAAGGCCCTGGTAAAATACCTGGAATCCAATTCCAAGCTGGAGGACAACAGGTCCTTCCATAAGGTCAACATTCACAGCAGCTTCAAGCAGATCACCTGGGGTGACCTGAAGGTGACGGAGACCCAGGAGCCGCGCTACACCGTGAAGGAGATCCGCGGAAAGAACGCCTCCATCGTCGTGGATTTTGGCGTCAGCACAAAGAGTTCTGACAGGACCACGAAATACCGCGTGCAGGAGGCTTACCGCATCCGTTATTCGGCGGAGAGGACTTATCTTTTGGGGTATGAGCGCACCATGACGCAGATCCCTGACGAACAGGCGCTGACCGGCGGAGACAAGATCCTCCTTGGCATTGGAGACGAGAAGGTCAGCATGATGGAGAATGAAAGCGGCTCCGTCGTGGCATTCCAGCAGGCGGACAGGCTTTTCTCTTATGAGACGGGAAGCCAGAAGCTGACAAGGATCTTTAGCTTTTATGACGCAGACGCGTCTGACGTGAGGGAATCCCATGATGAGCATGACGTAAAGATCTTGAACGTGGATGCGGACGGCAACGTGGATTTTGCCGTTTACGGATACTTTAACCGCGGTGAATGGGAGGGAAAGGTCGGCATCCGCATCTGTCGCTATCAGGTGAGCTACAACACCGTGGCTGAGCTGGCGTTCCTTCCTTGGGATAAGCCCTATTCGAACCTGAAGGTCCAGATGGAAAAGCTTTTGTATCTCAGCCAAAGCAAGTACCTGTATCTCTGCCTTGAGAATGCTGCATACCGCGTGGACTTGGAGGAAGAGACCAGCGAGAAGATTCTGGACGTCACGGAAGACGGATGCATGAGGGCCTCGGAAGACAATCAGATCCTGGTTTGGCAGAATGCTAAGGGAAGCAGTTACTCCAATGAGATTTACGTATTGGATCTTGCTGAGGAAAATCAGGTCACGCTGCGCGGCGAGGCGAATGAAGCACTGAGGATCCTGGGATTCATGGGACAGGACGTCATTTATGGCGTGGCAAAGGCAACGCAGGTCACGAGGACCGGCACGGGACAGCTCTTCTTTCCCATGTATAAGCTTTGCATAGCGAAGGCGGACGGAACGCTTTTGAAGGAATATAAGCAGGATGGGATTTACGTCACGGACTGCGCCGTGGAAGAAAACCAGATCATCCTGGACCGCGTGAAGGAAAAGGACGACGGCAGCTTTGCGGAAGCACCCCAGGATCACGTGACGAAGACTACGCAGCCAAAGGCAGGAAAGAATCAGGTCTCCGTCGTGGAGATCGACGTTTATGAGAAATACGTGCAGATCCAGATTGGTGGAAAGATTGACGCGAAGAAGGTTCGACTGCTCACGCCCAAGGAAGTGATCCGGGAGGGAGCGGACGAGCTTGTGATCGATGCCGTGTCGCCCGTGAGAAGATACTTTGCCTATGGCGGCGCGGGGCTTGACGACGGTTACGTCTCCGTGAGCAATGCCATCAACCGGGCGGACGAGATTTCCGGATGCGTATTGAACGAAGAGGGAAACCTGATCTGGCAAAAGGGCGACCGCCCCGGCAGAAATCAGATCATGGCGATCCATGAACCGGAAAAAACACAGGAAAGCCAGGCGAGTTGCCTTGACGTAATGCTGCGTCAGCAGGGCATCTCCACTGACAGTGCCGCACTCTTGGCGCTTGGAAAGCTGCCCGTGGAGATCCTTAGGGAAAATCTTACGGAGGCAGAGGTGCTGGACCTGTCGGAGACCAGCCTGGATGCAGTTTTGTATTACGTGGGCAGGGATCTTCCCGTGCTTGCGCTGCTTCACTCCGGAGAGGCTGTTCTCATCACGGGATATAACGAGTCCCAGATCGTACTCTATCAGCCTTCGACGGGGAAATTGAGCAAGAAGGGAATCACGGAATCTGCCAAGTGGTTTGAGGAGAACGGGAACTGCTTCCTTACTTTTTTTCCTTGATTTTTAATGCAAAACGTTCTATTCTAAAAGGGTAAGGTGCAGACGCACCAAGGCTAGAAAATCATAAAATACGCAGGAGGGTATGAGGTATGGGAAAGTTTGTCATCAAAGAAACCAAGACGGGCATTAAATTTGATCTGAAGGCTGGAAACGGTGAAGTTATTGCTACTTCTGAAGTTTACACGACGGAAGCTGCCTGCAAGAATGGCATTGCAAGCGTTACCAAGAATGCACCTGTTGCAGCAATCGAAGATCAGACCGTAGAAGGATATGCTACCGCAAAGAATCCTAAGTTCCAGATTTATCTGGACAAGGCTGGCGAGTATCGTTTCCGTTTGACCGCAACCAATGGCCAGACCATCGCTACCAGCGAAGGCTACAAGGCTAAGAAGAGCTGCGAGAACGGCATCGAATCCGTTAAGAAGAACGTGGTAGACGCTCCTACCGTAAAGGCTGAATAAGGCTTAGGGGGAAAGAACATGGCAGACGTTAAGGCAGAAATTACGAAGGTTGTCGAGAAGGTAACCAAGGACGAAAAGCTGATGGATCAATTCAAAAAGGATCCCGTAAAGGCTGTGGAATCCGTGATTGGCGTTGACCTTCCGGACGACGTGATCAACAAGGTAGTGGATGGCGTTAAGGCGAAGATCTCCATCGATAAGCTTGGCGGCATCGCAGGCTCCATCAAGAATTTGTTTTAAAGGATCATTTGTTTATAAATCATGCATGACGAAGCGGAGGCCGAAAGACCTCCGCTTCACTTTTTTTATGTTACGTTTTATGCCTCCGGGAAAAGCTGTCTGCGATATTTCTTCAATACCTTCAGGAGCATGGTGCCCAGAATGCCGCAGGAAATAACTTCGCCAATTCCAACCGTCAGCATGCAGATGAGGACGGGAATTCCCTTGATCTCTACGCCCAGCACGGAGGCAAGTCCGGGCACTCCATATGCGTAGACAAGAACGAATGGAATGATCAGCATGTTTGCCAGGATCGGAGGAATGCATGCACACCATTCGGGAGCTTTTTTCCGGATCAGATAAGTGCCAAGGGCGCCAAGGAGCGTCGCAAGGCTGCCGAAGATGATATCCCAGATAATGCATTGACATAAAATGTTGCTCAAAAAGCAACCGATAAACAATCCAGGAATGGCTGCCGGCGTAAAAAAGGGAAGAATGGTGAGTGCTTCCGAGAAACGGATTTGGACGTCGCCGCTGGCCAGACCGAGAGAATTGGCGATAAAAGTCAGCACGACGTAGAGGGCAGCAATGGCGCCTGCCTGGGTGATGAATAAAACTTCTTTCTTCATTTGTTTTCTCCTTTAGTTTTGTTTTACAAGAGGAAGGTTTCGAACTCTTGCCTTAGTTTTGTTTAAGGTCAGGAAGGTTTCGAACTGACCGCGTTACGAAAATTCATTATATAGAATCACAGAGTCATTTGTCAATTAAAATTTCATACATACCTTTTCCAATTTCTTCACATACTAGCGACAAAGAAATGGCATGGACCAGAATGCAGTAATGAAAGGATTGGGAGGAAATGAGCATGAAGGCGACGGGTATTGTAAGACGGATAGATGATCTTGGCAGGATCGTGATACCAAAGGAGATCAGGCGCACCCTGCGAATCAGGGAGGCGGACGCGATCGAGATATTTACGGACGGAGAGGGGCAGATCATCCTAAAGAAGTATTCGCCCATCGGGGAGATGACGGATTTCGCCAGACAATATGCCGAGAGTCTCGCACAGGTTTCGGGACATGCGGCGCTGATCGCGGACAGGGATCAGTTTATCGCCACGGCGGGGGGATATCGTCATCTCGCAGGCAAGCCCATCAGCCGCCAGCTGGACGAGAAGATCAATCACCGGGAGACGGTGATCGCGTCCAAGGGAGACCGGGGCTTTATTCCCGTCAGTGAAGACGGCGGCGAGATCTATATCCATCAGATGATCGTTCCCATTCTGTGCGAAGGCGACGTGATCGGCAGCGTGATGCTTCTCGAGGATGACAATAAAAGCAAGATGGGTGAGGTGGAGCAAAAGCTGGTGCTCTCCGCCGCGGGATTCCTTGGGAAACAGATGGAACAGTAAAACGTGTAACGTCATTGTTACAAAAAAAGCATAGACGCAAGAGAGGAAAGATGATACACTCTTAAGTTGTGGGGATTAAGTATTTAACTGGAATTTTGCTCTGTAGACATTGGATTAATGCCTATGGGGCATTTTTTGTTTTGAGGCAGGGGAGGTGAAAAAGGGGAAGGGAGACTGGGTAACAGAAGCTATAAGTTGTAAATTGGTTTGATCTGGCCATTATGGCCAGGCGTATTAAGGGAGGGTTATAGTAATGAGAAAACTTTACAAGAGGTTGCTCGCAGCGGCCTTAATGGTTTTGACGGTTCTGGCGGGCATGCCGTTTGGGCTGACCGGCAATAAGGTGCAGGCAGCCGCAGATCCGAATTTTAAGTTTGTTAGCAATGATTATCATTCCACTAAACAAGTGGGTATTTACAGTGATTATAACGTAGACAGCGGTACCATTTTTACTCCGCAGTCTGCTTCCGGAGAGCTTCCCGTGGTGATTTTCCTTCACGGAGCCGGCGGAAAATGGCCGGACACTCCGAACTCTTATTATCCGACGGTGGAGAAGTGGATCAAGGATGGGTATCTTTCCCCCTTCGCACTCCTCATGCCCAACATGACGTCCATCGGATTTGACGCCTACGTTACCTGCAATCTGGCCAGCATAGGCGGTGAGAGGGAGCTTTTGGGAGAGCTTGTTTCAAGGATAGAGAACGGAACTTTTGACAGTCTGACGGGCGTTACGCTTGACAAGGATAACCTTACGATTTGCGGATATTCCATGGGCGGCGGCGTTGCGATGCTGGGAGGAAGCTATTACCGGGATAAATTCGTGAACGTTGGCTCCTTCAGCCAGTGTCCTCAGACCCATTATCCGACCGACCAGTATGAAGACTGGATGGATAAATATGAAAAGACCAGTGATTATGGTTTTACCAAGCGTACGGACAGACACATGTTTATGGCCTGCAGTGCGGCAGAGACGGATTGCCTTACGTCGGTGAATCATTGCTATGATGAGTTTGGTGAGGCAAATGGTTTTGCAAGGGTGATCTTCGCCAGTGGCTCTCATAACAAGGATCTGTTTTTGAAGGAGTTATTCTGCTTCCTGTATTACGTTCAGTATGATGAGATGCCCAGCGATGAGATGATGATGGCAGCCCTGGGACTTTCTTCCATTCCGGCAAGGACGACTACAATGCCTGTGAAGCAGGACGTAACGCCGATCATTGGACCTGAGGGAGAAAACATCAGTGGCAGCGTTACGCTGAATGCCACTTCGTTTGCTTACAAGTTTTGCGTTTCCGCAAGCGTGGCAAATTGTAATGCCACTTCTCTTGCGTACCAGTGGTATCGGGATTATACGCCGATCAGCGGCGCGACTCACAAGGATTATATTTTGACGGAGAACGACGTCGGGCAGAAGATCACCTGCGTGGTCTCCGACAAAACCGGTACTTTGAAAAACAGCATCAGCGCGACGACGCCTCAGATCCAAAAGGCGAGCGGACCGCTTGCGCCGACGGGCCTCTCCATGACGCCCTGTACGCCTGGCAAGTCCAACGGACGGATCGGACACGTTACGGCTGACATGGAATATGCGACCAACATTGGATTTAGTAATGCGAAGGTTTGCCCTAACGGCGCCATTACGGGCCTTGCGGCGGGAACCTATTACGTAAGGTATAAGGAAACGTCCACCACCAAGGCAGGTTATGCTGAAAAGATCACGATCGGGGAAAGTCTGTCGGACGCAGATCTTCAGATCGCGAAGAAGACCCTTAGCCTGCAGGATACCATTGCCATTGATTTTAAGGTGGCGAAGACGTCGCTCGGAAGCAAGTATCACGCGCCTTACCTGACGGTGACCCAGGGTGGTGTTACGGGAAAGATCACAAACTACGTTGACGACGGAACGTATTTGATCTTCACATACCGCACGGTACCCCAAACGATCGGTGAAGACGCATACGTTGCGCTGTATGCGTTAAATGCCGGCAATCAGACGGTGGCAGGTGAGGTGATCACGTATTCCGTTGCACAGTACTGTTACAACATGCTCGGAAAGGAAACCTATCAGACCGAGGACTATGCAATCTTTAGACGGCTTCTTGTGGACATTCTGTACTACGGCGACGCGGCACAGGAGTATATGAGCTACAGGACGGAGGAGCTGGCAAGCCGGAAGCTGACGAAGGCGCAGCGCGCAATGGGAACGGATCTGACGGTGAAAATGAATTATAAGAGCGTAAAGGATGCAAACTATGCAACGGTAGGCTCACCGAAGGCAACCATTACGACGGCATCACTCTTTCTTGAGGCTGCAGTCAACGTACGGTTTAAGTTTGAGGCTTCCAGCCTTTCCAACCTGACCATCGTGGTGACGGATGGAACGAATGATCTTGCACGCATCACGCCGAAGGCTACCCAAAAGGATGATAACGGAAAGTACTTCGTGGATTTTGACGGATTAAACGCAGGTGCGATGAAGAAGACCATCTACACGACCGTTATGGAAGGAAATAAGAAAGTTAGCAATACCTACCGTTACAGCATTGAGTCCTACGTGGCTTCCATGAAGGGAAGCATGGGATCGGATCTGGACCTTCTTCTTGACTCGATGATGCGCTACGGCAATTCCGCGGCAGACTATGCGGCCCAATATTAGGGATTGACTTTTTCGCGGAGATGACTTATAATATCTCAAAAGTTAAAGGCATTGACGAAGACAGTAGCTCTTTTTCAAAAGTCACAGAGAGCCGGGGATGGTGGGAAACCGGTACAAGTAAAGAAAGGGTGAAGATCACTTCCGAGCTGCCGTGATGAAAGCGCAGGCGAGTAATTGCGGACGTTATCCCTACGTTATGGGGAACCATATCCTGGTTGGATGCCGATCCAAGACCGCGGACAGACGCGGAACGGCACGCGCCGGCGTATGTTGTAATAGGTGGTTAAGCGAGAATGGCCTCGTCCTATTATGGACGGGGCTTTAATTAATTTAAAAAAGGAGAACGCTTATGTTGTACAAGGCAGTGGACAAAAACCTGAACTTTGTGGACCGTGAGAAGGCAGTGGAGCAGTTCTGGAAGGACGAGGACATCTTCAAAAAGAGCATGGAACAGCGTAAGGAAGGCGAGACTTATACCTTCTACGATGGGCCGCCGACCGCAAACGGCAAGCCCCACATCGGGCACGTGCTGACCCGCGTCATCAAGGACATGATCCCCAGATACCGCACCATGAAGGGCTACATGGTACCCAGAAAGGCGGGCTGGGATACCCATGGTCTTCCCGTGGAGATCGAGGTGGAGAAGCTTCTTGGTCTGGACGGTAAGGATCAGATCGAGGCGTATGGCCTGGAGCCCTTCATCAAGAAGTGTAAGGAAAGCGTTTGGAAATATAAGGGAATGTGGGAGGATTTCTCCGGTACCGTTGGATTCTGGGCGGACATGGACAACCCCTACGTTACTTATCATGATGACTTCATCGAGTCCGAGTGGTGGGCTCTGAAGACCATCTGGGACAAGGGCCTTTTGTACAAGGGCTTTAAGATCGTGCCCTATTGTCCCCGTTGCGGAACTCCTTTGTCCGCACAGGAGGTTGCGCAGGGCTATAAGAACGTGAAGGAGCGCTCTGCGATCGTTCGCTTTAAGGTGGTAGGCGAGGATGCTTATTTCCTGGCTTGGACGACCACGCCCTGGACCCTGCCCTCGAACCTGGCACTCTGCGTAAATCCCGAGGAGGCATATTGCAAGGTAAAGGCTGCTGACGGCAGGACTTACTATATGGCAAAGGCGCTTCTTGACACCGTTCTTGGAAAGCTTGCGACTGAGGATCAGAAGGCTTACGAGATCCTTGAGACCTATGTCGGAAAGGATCTGGAATATAAGGAATATGAGCCCCTCTTCGCATGTGCGGGAGAGGCTGCAAAGCAGCAGAACAAGAAGGCACATTTCGTGACCTGCGACGGTTACGTTACCATGGGCGACGGTACCGGCATCGTACACATCGCACCTGCCTTCGGTGAGGACGACGCCCGGGTTGGCAGAAATTATGACCTTCCCTTCGTACAGTTTGTAAACGGCAAGGGCGAGATGACCGAGGAAACCCCTTATGCAGGTCTGTTCGTTAAGAAGGCTGACCCTGAGGTGTTGAAGGATCTGGATGCTGAGGGCAAGCTCTTTGACGCGCCCAAGTTCGAGCATGATTATCCTTTCTGCTGGAGATGTGACACGCCGCTGATCTACTATGCGCGTGAGTCCTGGTATATTAAGGAGACTGCGGTAAAGGATGACCTGATCCGCAATAACAATACGATCAACTGGATCCCTGAGTCCATCGGTAAGGGCCGTTTCGGCAACTGGCTGGAGAACATTCAGGACTGGGCAATCTCCCGTAACCGTTATTGGGGAACTCCGCTCAACATCTGGGAGTGTAACTGCGGCAAGCGCGTTTGCGTTGGCAGCAGACAGGAGCTCTTTGAGATGAGCGGCAACGAAGCGGCTAAGACCGTGGAATTCCACAGACCTTACATCGACGAGATCACCTTAAAGTGTCCTGACTGCGGCGGCGAGATGAAGCGCGTGCCTGAGGTTTTGGACTGCTGGTTTGACTCCGGCGCAATGCCTTTTGCACAGCATCATTATCCTTTTGAGAATAAGGAGCTCTTCGAGCAGCAGTTCCCTGCACAGTTCATCTCTGAGGCAGTGGATCAGACCCGTGGATGGTTCCATTCCCTGCTTGCAGAGTCCACGCTCCTGTTCAACAAGGCACCTTACGAGAACGTGATCGTTCTGGGCCACGTGCAGGATGAGAATGGCCAGAAGATGAGCAAGAGTAAGGGAAATGCCGTGGATCCCTTCGACGCGCTGAAAACTTACGGCGCAGACGCGATCCGCTGGTACTTCTACATCAACTCCGCACCCTGGCTGCCCAACCGTTTCCACGGCAAGGCCGTTCAGGAAGGACAGAGAAAGTTCATGGGTACCCTTTGGAATACCTATGCATTCTTTATCCTGTATGCGAATATTGATAACTTTGACGCAACAAAATATACTTTGGAATATGATAAGCTGACCGTTATGGATAAGTGGATCCTGTCCAAGCTCAACTCCGTAGTGGGTGAGGTGGACGACGATCTGGCTAACTATCGCATCCCTGAGGCGGCAAGAGCGCTGGATGACTTTGTGGATGACCTGAGCAACTGGTACGTTCGTCGTTGCCGTGAGCGTTTCTGGGCAAAGGGCATGGAGCAGGATAAGATC
>JAFZNO010000108.1 GCA_017552985.1 Lachnospiraceae bacterium | reverse complement strand
GTACGAGCCGGAAATGCCGAAGGAACTCGAGTAAAAGAGACGAGGTGTGATACAAGGAAGGAGTGATGAACATAAGCATATGTTGACATGGTAAGATTTGTTAAGTTATTATTTTGAAAGAGAGGTATTCTTATGAAAAAACAATGATGGCATTATGTTCTGCAATCATAATATTAGCATCCAGTTTACTTACTCCGGCGAGCATATGTGCTGCGGATTATTCAAATCCCATTAATTTACATTATGTCAGTGAATCCCATGATAGTTGTCCATTAAGCCATTAGTTCCATCTTTAATCAGTGGAGGTTAAGACGGCATGAAAGCAGCCAAAGAAAAAAGAATCTGCAAATTTTGGATCTTGGTGATCTCATTACTGCTATGCGCCTGTAATGGAAAGAGTGTTTCCGAAGACAATCAAGGCCAAACGAAAAGTGAAGATACAAAAGAATCGCAGGAGATTCATTTTCTGGAAGAGGTAGACATAATTAGGGAAGATAACACTTTGGATGAAATGTATGCCGTCTTAAATCTCCCACTGAAGAGCATGCAGATTCCGGAAGGAGCAAACTGGGCATATGGAAAAAACTATGCTTGCGAAACGGGATGTGTTCGGGTTCGGAAATATAGGATGGCTTCTGGCAATTGGAGCGAAGTGAGTATTATTACGCCAGAAGGAGAAGAAAAGGTTTGGAAAAGTAATGCTGACATAGATAGTAGTAATAATCAGGATTATTTGCGGATTGGAACGATATCTGGAAAAAACGGTTACATAGCGTTGGAGGCTTATGAACAAAATGGAATTCGTTGCAACTATCAGATAAGTATTCTGGATGAAAATTTCAAAAAAATAAATTACGTAAGTGCCGAATTGAGTAACGTGACGAAATCAAGTCCTGATGATATCGAGATCATGGGGGACGTAAATGGTAACGTTCACTTAATCTACTATGGTTCGGATTCGCTTAGAAAATATGCCGTCATTTCCCAAGACGGAAAAGTAATTCTTGAAGGGGCCGGAGAGAAGGAATTATCGCTCTGTTCCTATGCAAAAGGTGAAGTTGCGCTGCGTGAAGCCAAAGCCCTTAAAACGGGTAAGGAATACAGGTTTTTTAAAGCAGACCTAGAGACAGGAACGCTCAAAGAGCTTGCCGTTTCGAAGGATGAAAGCGTTAGGAATAAGATGGCGGGTTTCGTTTTATACGCAACACTTGTAAACGAGTATCGCATGGCTCTTTGTAAGTCGGACGGATTGTATCTTTGTGATTCCAGAGAGGGAAAATCAAAGCTTATATATAAATGGTCTAATCACGGGATGATTATTCCTACGATTAAAGGAATGACGGCAATGAGTGATGACCGGATTGGTATTTTGTATGAAGATTCAAATGGCCTAAATTATCTTGTCTTGCAGACGACTAGCGAGAAGAAGGAGACAAATTCAATTACGTTTGCCGTGTCTTCGGACAAAAAAGAGAGTTACTTACTGGCGGCAGCCTATTTTAATAAAAGGTATCCCGCATATAACGTTAACGTAACGGACGAATGGGATGAAATTAGTCTGTTAACGAAATTAGGAGCTGGAGATGGACCGGTTCTTATCGATACTGCCTTGACAGGCTTTGAAGATTTGGAAAAGTTATGGCAGCCATTAGACGGTTTCATGGAACAGACAGGTCTTACGGAGGAATTACTGCCGGAAGCATTAAGCTTCGGAAAGATTGGGAATACACAGTATGGCATTGTGAGATCTTTTTACATACGGACTTTAGTAGTTTCAGAGCCGGGACCGGATAATTGGGATTACGAGAGTTTTTTAAAAGCTTTGGAAGAAAAGCAGGGGGCAGCACCATTCTGTTATTGGTACTTTGACAGAACGGGAGATCGTAGAGAGGCCTTCTTTGACGTATTGAGTAACGGTATAAACGATTCTTATTTTCTGAATTTGGAGGAGAGTAGTACCATCTTTGGAACCACCGCTTTTGATCGCGTTATAAAGCTTTCTGAGAGTGCAAAAAAATGTCAGCCGGCGGAAAATGGGAAAGCACTCAGTAATGGCAAAGCCCTTTGTGAAGTGGTTGATCTCCGAGGCATTCAGAATGTTGTGGAACTAAGGCTGCGAATGGAAACAAACGGAGATCGTGCCATTGGGTATCCGACAAAAGATGGGGCAAAGCATTTTCTTGTTGCAGATCCCCCGATTGCCATGCGTGCAACTGCGACAGACGAGGAAAAAGAAATCGCATATACGTTTCTTAAGCTGCTTTTGTCTAAGGATGGGTTAACGTCAACTTATGGGGGTTCTTTTTATGTGAGAAAGGATACCTTGGATGAGCAATTTGCAAACTATGAACTAACCGTAAAAGCAAATGAAAGCCTTAATTTGCCACCGCTTGACAGAGAAAGGGACGAGTCTCTTTTGCATGCGCTGATCAGTGGGGGAACGCCAAAGAAATCCTTCCCATCCTCCCTGCAAAAGGTATTTGACGAGGAATTCGGCGATTACTTGAGCGGCCGGATCGACGGCAATGCTTTGTCGGAGCATTTAAAGAGCAGGGTGACGTTATATTTGCAGGAGTCAAAATAACGAAAAGTTTTACAAAGGAGAAAAATGACGGGACATACGGAACCGGCAGCAATTTAGAATTCGCTGCCGGTTCTTTTTACAAAGAGAGATAAAGGATTGTGAATAAAGTGATCCTTTCACATAATAGATGACACGAATGCTTGATTTTGTCAATTAACGGCATAAATTTGCCATTTCCATAAAAACCTTCTTTCAAAGGCTAGAATGGTCTTGAAGGAGGTGAGGTCATGAAGACGTTGTACTTGCGATTGTTAAGTATCATCGCGGCAGTGGCTGGAGGAGC
>JAFZNO010000107.1 GCA_017552985.1 Lachnospiraceae bacterium | reverse complement strand
GAACATGGCGTATAACAGCGTTAAGGAGCCGAATTACGTGGAGGCGGATCCGGCCAACACCTGGGCAATCATCGAAAGGGCGGCACTGTATCTTGAGGCAGCGGTGAACGTTCAGTTCAAGTTTAGCGCGAACGCTCCCACGGACCTTCGCGTGGTGATCACGGACAACGCGGCATGCACGAACGTGATTGGTGAGTATCCCGCAAGCGCGCAGCAGATGGACGGAGGACTGTATTACGTCAACGTGGACGCCCTGAACGCGGCCCAGATGAGAAAGACGATCTACGCGACGGTAATGAAGGGAGACCAAAAGGTCAGCAACACTTATCGTTACAGTATTGAATCCTATGCGGCATCCAAGAAGGACGGCGGCGACGGAAAGCTGGAAGAGCTGATCGACGCAATGATGCGCTATGGGGATTCCGCTTATGAATTTTCTAAGATAAAGTGATGATACGTTAATTTTTTGAATGAATGTTTTTGGAGGAACAATAAAATGAATAGGAAATTACGGTCAATCATGGCAATTGCCTTGACGGTGCTTATTGTGACAGGCATCCTTCCGCTGGACTTTGCGCAAACGCGCGTAAAGGCGGCCAGTCCGGACGTTTATGAAAGTTCGTTTCAATATTACAGTATTGACGATAAGTATAATTTTGGAAGAGTTTTTGTGCCGAAGGCAGACGGAAAGTATCCCGTTATCATCTTCGTGCATGGTTCGAAGGGTCAAAACTCCGTTGATAACAATCCTTTCCGTAGCAGGATTGAAACGTGGGTGAGAAAGGGATATGCGGATCCGGCAATCTTTGTCATGCCGACGATACAGCAGCTGAAAGAGAAAGAATGGGGAACCACGGATTTTGGCGAATTCGTCTCGATGGGTTACTGCCTGGATCTTGTAGATTATCTGAAAAAGCCTGCGGAAAAAACGGAAGAAGCGTGGAAGAATAAGATTGACGTAAATAGAATTGATACCATTACGGGAGTATCCATGGGCGGATCGGTCGCGCTGTTTGCAGGCATGAAGCATCCGGGAATTTTTAAGAACGTTGGCGCATTGAGCCCCTCCCAGCTATTTTACAAGAATAAAAAAGACGTGCAGGCGCAGGACTTTGCTTATTGGGTTACGGATCCTACAAAGCTTGTTTATACCGATGCGGAGGATGCGCATTTGATGCTGGCTTACGGAAAAGGCGAAGATTATGCGTTTAGCGGGCCTGATCCAGATGGCGCGGCGAACAGGTATTACGCTGCCATTAGCGCAAATGAAAACAACAAGAACCAGTTCTTAATGTACAAAGCACCTGCAAAAGCATCAAACGGAGCAAAGTTGGAGCATGGATTTGACGTGTTTTTCCGGGAACTCTTTTGCTATCTGTATTACTTGAAGTTTGGCAGGGTGCTGGACGGCAATAACGCGGAAGACGCGGCGCTGATCGAAGCAGCCGTGGGATTGGGCGAGCTTCCTGAGCTTAACGTGCTGACGGGAACCGTGACGCTGTCCGGCCAGGCCATCTATAGTTTTGCTTTTAAAGCCATTCCGTCAGGATATAATTGCAGCAAGAGCAATCTTGCTTATCAGTGGCAAAGGGACGGCGTTGACATAAGCGGTGAAACCTATGAAAACCACGTAGTGGGAGCAGCTGACGTCGGTCACAGGCTGCGGTGCGTCGTGACGGACAAGACCGGAACCTATACCGGCAGCATTGTTAGCGCGGAGACGGACGTGGTCGTAAAGGCAGACGGACCGGTGCCCCCGTCGGGACTGACGGTGACGCCTTGCACGACGGGATTAAAGAACGGAACCATCAAAAACGTTACCGCTAAGATGGAATACTCCACGAATGACCAATTTAGCCCGGCAACGGCATGTACGGGAACGGAGATCACGAATCTTGCGCCTGGAACTTATTTTATAAGGGTAGCTGAGACGGAAACGGTTAAGGCTGGCGGATACTGCTACGTTACGGTTCCTGAGCTGGATCCGAAACTGCAGATCACCAAGAAGGCCCTGCAACTTCAGGACACCATCGCCATCAATTTTAAGGTGCCAAAGTCGGCCATTTCCGGGAAATATCACGACCCTTACGTTAAGGTGACGCAGAACAATGCGACGGAAACGATCACGGATTACGTGGAAGAGGGGGATTACCTGGTATTCACCTATCGAGTTGCCCCTCATCAAATGGGCGACGTGGTGACGGCAGTACCTTATGCGTTGAATGCGAACGGAAAGAAGCTTATGGGCGAGACGTTTACGTATTCCGTGGCGGAGTATTGTTACAACAT
>JAFZNO010000106.1 GCA_017552985.1 Lachnospiraceae bacterium | reverse complement strand
ATTCTGGGCAACCTCTGCCTCCAGCATGCCGTCCTTCCCCTCAACGATCTCCTTGGCCTGCGCAAGCTCCAGTGCGCGCCACATCTCCTCCTCGGTTGCATTCTCTTTGCCCCAGAGAAGATTGGAACGAATGGTTCCCTGGAAAAGAACTGCCTTCTGCGGAACCACGCCAACGCGCTTTCTAAGCTCCGTCTCGTCGTAATCATTCAAGTTCTTTCCGTTCAAGGTAATGCTTCCCTTTGTCGCCTCGTAAAACTTAGGGATCAAGTTGACAAACGAAGTCTTTCCTGAGCCGGTACCTCCAATGACGCCAATGACGTCACCCTTTCGCACGTCGATGCTGACGTCCTCCAGCGTCTCCTCACCTGCGCCCTTATATTTCAAAGACACGTGATCAAACGTAAGGAACCCGCCCTTTCGATTCCGGACGGACTCACCGATGAAGGCAGCCTTGCGGTCTTCCGCATCCGCGTCGTCCGCCGTGGTCTTCTCTCCTTCTGCGGCGTCATCCCCATTCTCGCCAATCTCCAGCACTGCTGCCACTCTGTCAGCACATGCCATTGCCTTTGTCATCAATATGATCAGGTTCGCCAGCTTCACAAGCTCCACCAGGATCTGCGACATGTAATCCAAAATTGCGACTACCTGACCTTGGGTGAGTTCACCGATCTCCACCTTCAGCCCGCCCTTATAGATCAAGACAATGGCTGCCACGTTCACGATCACGTAGGTCACGGGATTCATGAAGGCACTGATCTTTCCAACGAATTTCTGCATGTTCGTCAGATTCTGATTGCTCTCCTGGAACCGCTCTTCCTCTCTCTGCTCCTGATGGAACGCGCGGATCACGCGAACCCCCGTCAGATTCTCCCTGGTGATCCCGAGCACCTTGTCGAGCCCGCCCTGCACCTTTTTGTACAGCGGCATGGTGATCAGCATGATGCCAAACACGATCACGGCAAGCAAGGGGATCGCAACCACAAATACCAACGCCATCTTGACGTCGATCGTAAACGCCATGATCATGGCGCCAAACACCACGATGGGGGATCTCAGGAACAGACGAAGCGTCATGTTCACGCCGGACTGCACTTGATTCACGTCACTGGTCATGCGCGTGATCATGGTGGAAGTCCCGGCCTGATCCACGTCCGTAAACGAAAGCCCCTCAATGTGCCCAAACAGCACTTCCCTCAGCTTCGTGGAGAATCCCACTGCCGCCTTTGCCGCAAAAAACTGTGCCGTCACCGCACAGGACAAGCCAATGACCGCAAGCACGATCAGAAGCGCCCCCATCTGAATGACGCACGTCTTGTCACCCTGCTTGACGCCCACGTCAATGATCCTCACGATCACCAGCGGCACGAAGAGCTCAAAGCACGCTTCCAACAGTTTAAACAGCGGTGCGATGATACATTCCTTCCGATAGCTTTTCAAATACTTCATTAACTTTTTCATGTCCTACCCCTGTAAGTTCTCCACAAACAACTTCCTTGCATCCTGCTCCGTGATGCAATAACAATAGGTTTCCTCGCGAAGGTCCAACAGCCCTTCCCAGATTGAAATGCCTGCCTCTTCCTCCAAGATCGGTCGTCCCAGATACGGTGCCACGCCCTCGCCCGTCATCTTGCCATAGGCTTCCTTCCTACACCACAGGCTAAAGAATTCCAGCCTTGCATTCTCCTCGGAAGGCCGGAAGCACCCCGCCTTTTTCTCCGTAAATATTCCCAGATAATCCTGCTCCTGCGGGGAATAATAACGCTCCGCCAGCTGCTGCCAGCGAACCTCCGTGACCCTTTGCAGATCGGCGCCGATCTCATGATCCGCGATCGCACAGAGCACCAGGTCACCGGAATGCGACAAACTAAAGGAAAGCGGCGAATCCTCAAAATAAGGCTTTCCCTTTTCGCCATGGCGATACCGCGGCTCCGGACACTTCGGAAGCTCTCCAAGGCGCCTTATGACCTCTGAAGGCGTAAGGATCGCCGGCGCTTCCCGCCCGCTTTGGCTCTCATTCGGGAAAACACCGTTTTGATTCCCGTCATGGAAAAGCCCGCCCTGGCTCTCCGCCCACGCAAGCCGCAAAAGGACTCCCGCGCCAAGGCACAGCGCCTTCGCCCGACCTTCCTTCATGCCCTGATACTTAAGAAGGCGCTCCCTATCCAGAAGCGCCTCCATTTCTTGCATCATCGCTTGCTCTTGTCCCATATCCAAAAGATAACAGGCTTTCCACATAGATTACTTCGTCTCCTCTTCGGGTACGATCTCCAAGCAAAGTTCCTTTAGCTGCGCGGGATCCACCACATTCGGGCAATCGCTCATGAGACAGGACGCATCCTTCACCTTAGGGAATGCGATCACCTCACGGATGCTCTCCGCCTTCGTCAACAGCATCACGAAGCGGTCCAGACCGATGGCCAGTCCTGCATGAGGCGGAACGCCATACTTAAAGGCATCCAGAAGGAATCCAAACTGCTCATGTGCCTTTTCATTCGTAAATCCAAGTGCGCGGAACATTCTCTCCTGCACGTCATCCTGGAAAATACGGACGCTTCCGCCGCCAAGCTCAACGCCATTGAGCACAATGTCGTAAGCCTTTGCGCGAACCGCGCCGGGATCACTCTCCAGCATCGGCAGGTCCTCCTCCATGGGCATGGTGAAGGGATGATGCATCGCAACAAATCTCTCCTCCTCGTCGCTCCACTCGAACTGAGGGAACTCCGTCACCCAAAGGAAATTGAACTTATCTTCATCAATCAGGCCCAGCTGCCTTGCGAGTTCGCAGCGCAGCGCGCCAAGTACGTTCCAAACAATCTTCAGGCGGTCAGCCGCAAACAACAGCAAGTCGCCAGGCTCGCCCTGCATTGCGTCAACCAATGCCTTCAGTTCCTCTTCCGTCATAAACTTCGCGAAGGAAGACTTATACGTGCCGTCAGGCAACACGCCAAGATAAGCCAGACCCTTTACGCCATAGCCCTTTGCGAACTCTACCAGCGCGTCGATCTTCTTTCTGGGCATTTCTGCCTGTCCCTTTACGTTAATGCCGCGAACGCTTCCGCCGCCTTGTACGGCACCAGAGAATACGCTAAAGCCACAATTCTTTACGACCTCAGAAACGTCAGTCAATTCCAATCCAAATCTCGTGTCAGGCTTGTCGGAACCGAAACGGTTCATGGCTTCATTCCAAGTCATGCGCTTCAGGGGAAGCTGCACGTCCAGGCCGATGGCCTCCTTGCAAACCTTTGCCACCATGCGCTCGGTGGCATCCATCACGTCCTCTTCCGTCACAAAGCTCATCTCCAGGTCCACCTGCGTGAACTCCGGCTGACGGTCCGCGCGAAGATCCTCATCGCGGAAGCACTTTGCGATCTGGAAATAACGGTCATATCCGGAGCACATCAGCAGCTGCTTAAAGATCTGGGGCGACTGCGGAAGCGCATAGAACGTTCCGGGATGTACGCGGCTCGGCACCAGATAATCTCTTGCGCCCTCCGGCGTAGACTTATTCAGGATCGGCGTCTCGATCTCCAGGAAGCCTTCTGCCGCAAGGAAGGTACGGATCGTGGTCGCGATCTTGCTTCTCAGGATCAGGTTCTTCTGGATGTCAGGTCTTCTCAGATCCAAATAGCGATACTTTAATCTCAGCTCTTCCTTCGTCTTGGAATCAGCCTCGATGGGGAAGGGAGGCGTCTGCGCCTCGGAAAGGATGCGGACCTCCTTCGCCTGAACCTCGATGGCACCCGTTGCCATCTTCTCATTTACGTCAGCATTTCTGCTCACCACGGTTCCCACAACGGCAACCACAAACTCGCTGCGCAGCTTGCTGGCCTTCTCAAAAGCCTCGCTGCCACAGATTTCTTCCTCAAACAACACCTGCAGGATGCCGGAGCGGTCGCGCAGATCCACAAAGATCAGACCTCCTTTGTTTCTCTGCTTCTGCACCCATCCCATCACGGTGACGGTCTGACCCACGTTCGCAACGGAGAGTTCCGCGCATCTGCAAGTCCTCTTCAATCCCTTCATAGATTCAGCCATAATTAAGTCCTCTTTCTGCAATCCTCGGGGTGGAGGCTTGGCAGTCTTCTCAGGCACGCTCGCGCTATGAGTGCAGCGTATCGGTACTAAGTTGCCACTGGATGAATCCATAAAGGGAATGGATTCATCCGTATACGTCAACTAAGTACCGACGCTTGGCACACATGCCTGAGGAAGACAACCAAGCCTCTCCCCTCGAGGTAGTGTAATTCTTAAAGTATTATCTTAGACTTATCGTTTAAGTTCTTCTTTGTAGAACTCTTCAAATTCTACATAACCCTCAGCCTGCAGCTGCTCTTTTTGGAATTTCTTATTCTTGTTCATTCTTGCTACAAGAACCTGTTTTCCTTCGGCGCGGGCGGTTTGAGCCTTGGCGATGACTTCGCAGAGTTTCTCGCCGGCAACACCCTTTTCGATGAGGTATGCAACCTTCGCGGGTGCCGTAGGTACCTTGAAGCCGCTCTCCATGAGAAGGAGCACGATGCGCTCAAAGCCAATGGAGAAGCCACATGCGGGCACGTCCTGGCCAGTGAACTTACCAACCATCTTGTCGTATCTTCCGCCGCCACCGCAGCTTCCGCCGAACTCCGGCATTGCGATCTCAAAGATCGTTCCGGTGTAATAGCTCATGCCGCGTACAAGCGTAGGATCAAATACCAGTTCAAAGGTATCCGCCTGCGTAGCCTTTACGCTGTCCACGATCTCGCGGAAGGATGCCATCACGTCCGCATCCAGGAAATCTCCCAGCTTGTCCATGAGACATGCGATTCCGTCTGCGCTGTTCTGGATCTCAGTGAACAGATCCAAGTATTTTTTGCACTGCGCGTCATCGCCGTAGCCCTTTTCCAAAAGCTCAGCCATTACGCCGTCGGTGCCAATCTTGTCCATCTTGTCGAGGGTGATGAACACGCCGTCATAATCCTCTTCCTTGAAGCCTGCGTACTTCGCCATCGCCTTCAAGATTCGGCGGTCATTGATGCGGATCTGGAAATTCTTGAAACCAAGCTTGCTGATGGTCGTCGTGGTTGCAAGGATCAGCTCGATCTCAGCAAGGTTTGACGCCTCGCCGAGGATGTCGATGTCGCACTGCATGAACTGACGGTAACGGCCTCTCTGAGGTCTGTCGGCACGCCATACGTTTCCCATCTGCAGCGCCTTAAAAGGTGCGGGCAAATTTGCCGAATTATTGGAATAATAACGAACCAGCGGAACCGTCAGGTCATAACGAAGGCCGCCGTCCACCACTTCCTCTTCGGTGGTGGCTTCCGCCACGTTCAGCTTCTCTCCGCGCTTTAAGATTTTAAAGATCAGCTTCTCATGGTCGCCGCCCTGCTTGTTCGTCAGGTTTGCGATGTTCTCCACGCAGGGAGTCTCAATGGACGTAAATCCAAACTTGCCGTAGGTCTCCTTGATCACGCCGATCACGTAATCGCGGATCTGCATCTCCTCCGGCAAAATATCCTTCATGCCCGTCACGGGCTTTTTGCTAAGTGCCATTCTGTTCTCTCTCTTTCCGTTCCTATTCTACGTTCTCCATGGGAACCTTCTTCCAACCACGCTCTTTTTTGAAATTCTTGATGTCCTCTTTCGTGATCTCACTTGCGATCAAAATGTCTTCTCCGGATGCTTCATCCTTCAGCCAAAGCTCAAAGCTGCTGTCAGTTGCCAGCAGTCCCTTCGGCTTATTTGCAAGAATGTGCTTTGCATGCGGCGTCAAAACCTGCGTTCCGTCATTCCCGCCATTTTGCATTTCCATCTTCGCATCCTGCTTGCGGAGTTCAAACCCTCTGCCGCATACCGGACAAGCCTTAAAATATACAGTCTTGGTAGGAACCAGCGGAATATAATCGATATGGAACCACGAAGAAAATTTTACAAATGCCTTCTTATAAGCGCGGTGGCAGTTCTCACACTCCTGTACCGGTCCGAAATACCCCATATGCTTTGAAAAAGTCCTAGTTCCGTAATAAATTGCTCCCATCTTTTTTTCCACCTTTCCTTTGTTTCTCTCATGTTTTTTTCTTCTGCTTTTCTGAAATTTTGACCTATATATATTAAACCATTCCCATAAAAAAAGCAATACCCTCCGCCCCGAAGGATATTGCTTGATTTTGCCCAATTTATGACCTTTTTTGCTCTAAATACTTCCGGAAAACTGGCCGGATCGGAGGCGAGATCATTTCTAAGGAAAGCTCTTCCGGCTTAAAGAACCGGAGTTCTTCCACCTCTTCCACCTGACGCCGCGGCTCCCCGTGATACTTCTTGCAGAGATAAATGATCTCCACGTTATCCACCTCATCCCCGTTGGGATACACGTAATGCGCCTCCGGGCCGGAATTTACCATGAACAGCTCCATCTCATCCGGCACAAGCCCCATCTCCTCATAGAGCTCCCGTTTCGCACACTCTTCAATGGTCTCGCCAAGCTCGATGGACCCGCCGGCATAGCCCCAAAGATGATTGTCCGTCCTCCTCCCAAGGAGCAATTCTCCCTTTTCATTCTCGATCAAAACACTCCCCGAGCACTGGATCAACGTCCGATGCCCCACGATCTTTCTAAGATCCATAACGTAACTACTCATTTCATTCTTCTCCCGTCATGTTCACTTACTCAGCCGGATCACTGACCATAACCATGCACATACCCCATCAGCCCGACGGTAAAAGTATACCAGAATAGGAAACGTCGGTCAATTCCATTCATTTCAACTCTCATGCTCTTTCCGGCACAAAAAAAGTTCTTCCCAGCATAAAAAACACCCTCCCCGGCACGTCCATTAGGCGCACCGGGGAGGGCTTCGCATTTGCATGATCCGCTAAGGATCATCCCTCGATCATGATGGTCTTCTTCTCAGGGATCTTCGGGGCTTCCTTCTTAGGAATGGCAAGCTTCAAAACACCATCCTCGAATTTCGCCTTCACGTCCTCTTCCGTTACGTTCTCGCCAATGTAGAAACTTCTCTGCATTGCGCCTGCGTAACGCTCCTGCCTGATCAGTTTACCCTTCTTGTCCTTCTCGTCCTTGTCAAGGCCCTTCGCAGCACCAACGGTCAGATAACCGTTGTCCAGGCTTAAAGTGATCTCATCCTTCTTGAATCCGGGCAGGTCAATATCTACTTCATATCCATTTTCCTGCTCGTGAACGTCAGTCTTCATCACCTGTCCAGCGTGCTTGCCATAGAGCTTCTTGTCAACGTCGCCGAAACCTCTGAAGCCAGGAAAATCAAAATCCATCAAGTCATCAAAAATGCTTTCATTAAAAATACTCGGGTACAACATAGGTCATTCCTCCTTTTTTAACACTTTGTCCTTTATTGTTTCCGAGCATCGGAAGAGTTATTCCATCCTCGGTTCCTCTCGGACGCCTCAAACCTTTTCCTCTTCCTTTGTTCTACTTGTGTTATAACATATATTATTAGCACTGTCAAGAGGTGAGTGCTAATTATTTTATAAAATCCAATAAAATAAGGGTTATAGAACTATTAAGAAAGTCTAAAATGGACCATTTGACCAAAAATTCTTTTCTGAAGCCTTTTTCAATGCGTCTTCTTCTATCATGCGTTATAAAAAAAACACTTCCCGAAAATCCGAGAAGTGGTCTTCCTTATATGTGTTTATGCCAGCCTTATGATGCTTTCTGCCTTCTTCATTTCTTCTTTAATGTGCTCCTCATCCGGATTCACATATACATCCATGGTGATCTTAATGGAAGAATGTCCCAAAAATTTCCGATCCGTTTGCCTGCTTTTTCAGTGCCATTTCATCCCCCACGCGCATTTAAAACTTCCAGTTTATCTTACCGTTAACAATTTGGACACATGTTCCGCGCTATGAAATAGACGACTACGGTATTGCCTTGAAGAACTGATATCCATACCCCTCTTCAAGCCTCAAGATACATATGTCTTCATTTGTATTTGCCTTATAATACACCTTAAGACCTTTTAGCAAAGAATAATTGCTCTCTTCGACCACTCCCATTTTTTTACCAATGTCTTTTCTGTAAAAGACATAATTTCCACCATCATCTTTTAGCAAACCATAACTAGCCTTTTCCGCATTAGTCAAGTCGCTTCTGTATTGCTTTCCGTTAACAGTAATAAACACAAAATTATCCAAAACGGTATTGCTTATTTCTCTTCCCGTTAATTTGGCCGCCATATAATTTGAATAATACCTTGCATCCCCTTCTTCACCCAAAAAACGATTTGGAAAAAGATAATACCAATAAAGCCATCCCAAGGCAAACAAAACAACAAACAAAACCACTACAATTGGAATTACCTTCTTCTTTTTCTGCATCTGCTTACCCCCTAACAGCGCTATAAACCGGAATTTGTCAAATTCTTTGTTTTCCCCGCTTGTTTCGATGATACGGCGAGAATACGGTTCTCCTTTGATTTCGCCGTCCTTTTTTCCCATTTTGCTGCGATAGTACGGCGAAAACGAAGTTTACCTTGGATTTCGCCGTCCTTTTTCCCCATTTTGACTCGGTGGTACGGCGAAAACAGAGTTTGTCTTGGATTCCGCCGTTCCTTCTTCCTCGTTTTCTTCTGTGGTACGGCGAAAACAGAGTTTTCTTTTTATTTCGCCGTTTGTTCTTCCTCGTTCGCCTATGAAAGCAACAATTTCTAGGATTTCAGCTTATTTTGTTGCCTTCTACTTTCTATTTTCGCCTACGGCAGCAACAATTTCTAGGTTTTCAGCCTATTTTGTTGCCTTCTTCTTTCTATTTTCGCCTATGGAAGCAACAATTTCACAGTTTTCAACCTATTTTGTTGCCTTCTTCTTTCTATTTTCGCCTATGGAAGCAACAATTTCCCGAATTCTCGCCTATTTTGTTGCTT
>JAFZNO010000105.1 GCA_017552985.1 Lachnospiraceae bacterium | reverse complement strand
GACGGAGCCCATCCTGAACTTTGACCTGTCCGAGCGCGTTTATGACGAAAATGGCAATCAAAAGCTGGACATGACCGTGACCTGGTATCTTTCAGACGGCATGAGCGTCAAGGACGTGGGCCTTGTCCGTACGACGGACGGTGAGGCAGAGCTGACGATCGACAATGAAGACGTGAAGAAACGCTCCGCAGGCATCGACAATCAGAGTGGAACTTATATCCATCACCTGACGCTTGGCACGGTTAGCAGTGCGCTGACGGCTTATGCGAAGGCATACCTGGTATATGATGACGCCCAGGGCGAGGAGCATGTGCTCTATACGGAGGTGGCAACCTCCGCTCCCGTGCCCATGACGGAAAGTGCCGGAGACGGTGCAGACGCGATCGTGACGGAGAGCACTGGAGACGGTACAAGCACGGTTGGAACGGAAGAAGCAAGCGATAATGCAACCGCAGGAGAAGCGGGTGACGGCGCAGGTGCGGATGAAGCAGGCAACGGTATGACTGCGGAAGCGGGCGAGGGGGAGGACGCCAGTGCTGCAGGCTCAGGCGAGGAATAAAAAAATACAACATAGGAAAAGAGGACGTATCACATGGACGCGAACACAAGGAATCTGAGGATGGCGAGGCTGAAAAAATATTGCCGGAGCTTGGCGGTATTTGCCATGTTACTGGTGCTGGCACTTTGCCCGATAAGGGCTAAGGCATCCTCGGGGGAGCTGACGCCGGAAGTATTAAGGGCGCGGTTAGAGGCGTTGCAGGAGCAATATCCTGCCGGAAAGTATTGGAATCACTTGCGAGGGAAAGAAAACGATCCGGAGGGAGTGACGGACGTGCCTTGCCGGACGCATCATTATGGCGTCACCGAGACTTGCAACTGGGTGACGGCAAACGGCGGAGACAAATACCAGTGCTGGGGTTTTGCGGATGTGTTGTCCCAAAAGTTATACGGCGATTATTTTGAAAAAAGATCCCGTTGGGATAATATAGAATCCATCGCACCCGGAGACGTCCTGAAATATGGATATACCTATTCCGGTGCCGGTCACACGGTGATGGTTCTCGGTAGCAGCGGCGATGACGTCTACGTAGCCGACTGTAATTCGGATTCCCAATGCGTCATTCGTTGGTGGGGAATCGTTTCCCTTGAGATGATCAATCAGCTCATGAATAAAGGGGCATATACCAACAACGGATTAAACGGGATCTATCATGCACCCATGGCCTTGCCTTATCCGGAGGGGTATTGCGGCCGCTTTGCAACTTATGAACTGGATGATGAGGGAACCCTGACGGTCAGCGGCAAGGGAGATCTCTATGATCATTTTTTTGAGAAAAGGGACGATATCAAAAAGGTTGTCCTGGAAGACGGGATCACCGGCGTGGGTCTTAGAACGTTTGCGTATTGTGCGAATCTGGAGGAGGTTATTCTGCCGGATTCCATAAAGGTGCTGTCACCGAAATGCTTCTATGAATGCACGGCGCTGACAAAGATCAACGTGCCTGCAGATCTGCAAAAGCTGGGCAACGAGGCCTTCAAGGATAATGGATTTGATTCCTTTGAACTTCCGAAGGGCATTCGGAGCGTTGGAACCGACGTCTTTCGGGGATGTCCCGGTTTTTGCGGTAATTCCTGTCATTACGAGAAGGAGAACGGAACCCTTCGGATTTACGGAAGCGGATCCATTTATACCAGGTTTTTCATGCAGGACAATAGCATTTCGAAGGTCGTGATGGAGGAAGGGATCACGTGCGTTAGCTCAGGCGTGTTCTACGGATGCAGATGGCTGAGTGAAGTGGTCTTCCCCGACAGCATGGAGACAATCTCAAATGAAGCCTTCAGAAACTGTAAAAGCCTTGCGAAGGCAAACGTTCCGGCAAACCTTAAAAAAATTGGAAACATGGCCTTTTATGACTGTGTGATCAGAGAGTTTGACTTACAGGAAGGAAAGCACGAAGTAGGTGACGTTGCCTTCAAGGGATGTCCGGGATTTGTGGGAAATTTTGCCCGCAGTACGTGGGATGGCAGTGCTTACGTCATCACGGGAACGGGGGACATGTACGACAAGCTGGAATACCTTGAGGATAACAGTAATATCTATTCCGTGCTGATCGGGGAGGGAATCCGTTCCATCGGAAAAAATTCTTTCATGGGTTGTTATCACCTGGAGTACGTACGGCTTCCTTCGACCCTTACATCCATTGGCGAAAATGCATTTTGTGACTGTGAAGATCTGACGGACGTGGAATGCCTTGCATATCCCGGAATGTTAAGCTGGGAGCCCAAGGAGGACGGTTTTATTGCCGATCCCAAAAAGGAAACGAGGATGCACGTTCCGGCGGATTATTTGGAAGGATACGAGCTCAGATTCGGGGAGAGCGCCAACGTTACCTTTGTGGGAGACCTGCAGGAAAGCGGCCAGGTTCCCGAGATCTTAGAGACTGGAGAATGCGGTGACTGCACGTATTATACGTTTTATTCTGACGGTACGTTAATTGTTGAGGGAGTGGGCAACATTGCCGTCTCGAACTTTTGTGACGCCACGCAAAATTCCAATTATCTCTTGATCAAAAATCTGATCATCAAGGATCGGGTCTTAGGGTTTGCGGACGGCTTCCTTCGCGGCTGTAAGAATTTGAAAACCGTTACGCTTCCCGGATATCTGGAATTTATCGGACCTGACGTTTTCATTGGATGTACGGGCCTTACGGACATTTATTGTCACGCGGACGTAAATTATTTCACGTGGATGGATCCGGAACAAACCTGTGCTCAGTATTATCCGGGCGTAAACTTCCACGTGTATTCCCAGGATCTGGAAGCTTGGGAGAACCGGCAGGAGATGGAAGCAAACGTGACGTTTGTCGGTGATCTGGAGCCCTGGGAGGATACCTTTGACCTAAGAAAAGGACGTTGCGGCGTAAATGCCTATTATGAGATTGATGAAAATCATTGCCTGACCATTCGCGGAACGGGTAAGATCACGGACAATTTGTTCTATCTGGAACGGCATTTCAAAGGTTATACCGTTTTGCTTTCTTACCTGGAGTTGGGCATTGAGAAGATCGTGATTGAAGAGGGGATCACGGAAATCGGCGACAAGGCCTTTGCATGGCTCGACGTGAAGCAGGTCGTCCTTCCGGACAGCCTTAAGACCATTGGAGCGGAGGCCTTTAGGTATTGCGATTCCCTGACGGAGATCACCATTCCCCGGGGCGTGAAAACCATTAAGAATTATGCCTTTGAATATTGCACCGCCATTTCCGAATTTGATTGTCTGGCAGATCCCGCGACACTTACCTGGGGCTGGGCAGATAACAGTTTTAAGAGAGGATCCGTGAAGACCGTCTGCCACGTGCCTTCGAATTATCTGCCCCGGTATTTGGCGGAATTTAGCGGGGTGAACGTGGAGTTTGTGGGTGACCTTGCGCCGGCGATAGAGGATCTTACCTTTACGCAGGTGGAGGCGAAGGCCGTGACGTGCACGAGAGAGGGCAACGTCGCCTATTACCTTGGATCGGACGGACAGGTGTATTCCAGCATGGATGGAACGCTTCTGCCAGATCAAAACGGAGACGGCAAACGGGATCTGCTGGACGTTATCATTCCTGCAACGGGACATATGTTTGAGGGGGAGAATGCCCTGATCTGGAAGTGGGAAAAGACCGGGGAGGACTTTAGCGTCAGCGTTTGCAGGAAGTGTATGAATTGCGATGAGCATAGATATCAGGTTCCTGCAACGGTGGAAAAAACCGTGACGGCTGACGGCACCACGTATACGGCTACCGCGACCATGCAGGGAACGGAAATTTCCATGACGCGGGAGGTTAAGAATGATTATTACGTAACGATTGACGGTACGCCTTCCAGGCGAGCCTTCGGCGACCGCGTTACGGCCTATGCCGCCGCGCCTTCGGAGGGAATGGCGTTCGCGGGCTGGTATGAGGGGGAGACGCTTGTTTGCACTTCTCTGGAGATTGATTTTATAGCCTGCAGGAACGTTGCGCTTCATACGGTTTACGTAAAGGCGGAAGAGTACGTGGAACCGACGGAGCCCATCCTGAACTTTGACCTGTCCGAGCGCGTTTATGACGAAAATGGCAATCAAAAGCTGGACATGACCGTGACCTGGTATCTTTCAGACGGCATGAGCGTCAAGGACGTGGGCCTTGTGCGCACGACGGACGGTGAGGCGGAGCTGACAATCGACAATGAAGATGTGAAGAAACGCTCCGCAGGCATCGACACAGAGAGTGGCACTTATATCCATCACTTGACCCTCGGCTCCGTGAGCAGCGCGCTGACGGCCTACGCGAAGGCATACCTGGTATATGATGACGCCCAGGGTGAGGAGCACGTGATTTACACGGAGATGGCAACTTCCGCACCCGCGCCCTTGACGGAGATGACAAGTGACCGCGCAGTAGCTTCCCAGGAAGAAGCAGAGGAAGAGGCGAATGGCGGTGAGGAAGCGAATAACGGAGAGGAAGCAAATAACGGAAAAGAAACGAATAACGGAGAGGAAGCGGGCGAAGAGCCTGATAACGAAGCGAAGACCTTAGAACAAGGGGAGTAACAAAGCGAAAGAAGCGTGCGGAAAAACTAAGGGAAAACAGAGGGGAAGGAATCTAGGGGGATGGAAAAGCTTAGAATAAGGCAGTATTGGATGAAAACGTTATTTAGGAGCATGGCTATCTTTGCCATGCTCCTTGTGCTGGCGCTATGCCCGATGCAGGCAAAAGCAGCCTCGGAGGAACTGACGCCGGAGATCTTGAGGGAACGGTTGGAAGCGTTAATGGTACAATATCCGGACGGAAGGTATTGGAATCACCTATCGGGGGAGGAGAATAACCCGGAAGGAACAACGGACGTGCCGTGTTTACAGCATATGAACAAAATCCGTGATACGTGTAACTGTGTGGTAGTAAATGGCAGAAATACTCTTCAGTGCTGGGGATTTGCCAATCAGTTGTCCTATGAGCTTTATGGGGATTATTTTGAAAATAGGACCAAATATAGCAACAGGATGCCGATTGCTCCCGGTGACGTTCTGCAATATGGTTACACTCCGTTTGACGTTGGTCACACGGTAATGGTTCTTGGAATTAGCGGGGACGACGTTTACGTGGTGGATTGCAACTCGGATTCGAAGTGCAAGATTCGCTGGTGGGGAGTCCTTTCCAAGGCAGCGGTGAAGGAAGAAATGGGTGGCACTTATTCTCAGAATGCCATCTATCATGCGCCCATGGCCTTGCCTTATCCGGAAGGATATTGCGGCTTGAATGCAACCTATGACCTGGATGCTGACGGTACGCTGACAATTCACGGAAAAGGAAAAATATATGATTACTTTTTTGAAAAAAGGGGAGATATCAAACGCGTAATCTTTGAAGACGGGATTACCGGATTGGGAAGCAATACGTTTGAGGGATGCAGCGCGTTGGAAGAAGTTGTCTTTCCGGATGGCATGGAAGTGATTTATGAGAAAAGCTTTGCCAATTGTACTTCCCTGGAAAAGGCAAACGTACCTACCGGGTTGAAGGAAATAGGGGCAGAAGCGTTTAGCAACACCGTACTAGCCAGCTTTGACCTTCCGGAAGGAATGCAAAGTGTAGGAGATAACGTTTTTTTTGGTACCCCGGGTTTTTGCGGTAATTATGCACGTTATACCTTAGAGGACGGCTTACTTCAGATCACGGGAACGGGAGAGGTTTATAGGATTGCGTTCCGTTACAGACGTGACGTGAAGCAGGTTTACGTTGGGGAGGGTATCACTTCCATTGGATATGGATGCTTTGATGGATGCACGCGGTTAAAATACTTGGAATTGCCTGCAAGTCTGACTCTGATCAGTGATAATGCTTTTTTTGATTGTGATGCATTGACTGACATATTTTGTTACGCAGCACCTTGGAACTTTGCGATTGAAAATGGAAATACACAATTTATCTGGGAGCCCGTGAAGACGACAAGATTTCACGTACGTGAGGATTATCTGGATACTTATCAGCTTTTGTTTGCAGAGAAGATCAACGCCACGATTGTTGGGGATATGCCTGACAACGGCTGGAACGTGGAAGTCGTGGAACAAGGAGTGGGAGGAGACGGTTCTTTTTATACGCTATATTCTGACGGAAGATTGATCATAGAAGGCTTTGGAAAAGCCAGCCTTACCTTTAGCGAGGATGCGAACCAGAATCACAGACTCATTAAAAACGTGACATTCGATGGGATGATCACAGATCTATGGTGTACTTTTGATGGATGCTCTCAATTGGAATCAGTAACAATTTCCAAATACGTGGAATACGTTCGCGGCGGTGCGTTCTATCGTTGCCCTAAGCTTTCGGACATTTATTGTTACGCGGACGTAAATTATCTGGAGTGGCCCGATTGGGGAGACGTAACGGAAGGCGTGACCTGTCACGTTTACTCAGAGGATTTGGAAGCCTGGAAAAACCAGCAGAAAGTGGAAGTAACCCTGGAATACGTCGGTGATTTACAAGCGCAGGAAGGGACCCGGTATCCTCTGTCTGGACGGTGTGGCGTAGATGCCTATTATGTGATTCATGGGAATTGCTTAACCATTACCGGTACCAGGGACGTCCAGGACAATTTCTTTTATAATACGCATACGTACGACCATGGCACGATAAATCTTGAATTTCGGCGTTTGGAGTTAGATAAGATTGAGATTGGTGACGGGATCACTGAGATCGGAAACAGAGAGTTCTACGGTTTTAATGCAACAGAGGTCATTTTGCCGGAAGGACTGTCGAGTATTGGGATTGAGGCCTTCAGTAGTTGCTCTCAGTTGCAGACTTTCACCTTACCTTATAGCATTAAGGAAATCAAAAAGAGCGCATTTTCGAATTGCACGAACGTATCTGAGTTTTCGTGTCTTGCTAATCCGGAGAATCTGACTTGGGAAACACGTAGTTCAGATTTTAAGCCGAACAAGGCGACGATCTGTCACGTGCCCTCGAATTATCTGAAGGGCTATCAGAAGAAATTCAGTAATGCGAACGTAACCTTTGTCGGGGATCTAGCTCCAGATCTTCGCGATTATTCGTATACTGCAGTGGAGGGAAGAGCCCCAAGCTGCGAGGCGGACGGAAACATTGCATATTATCTGGGTTCGGATGGCCAGATTTACGTAAATGAGGACTGGACGCTGCTCACGGATCAAAATGGAGACGGCATCGTGGACCTGCTCGACGTGGTTCTGCCAGGGGGTCACGTATTTACGGAGAATTCCCTGGCGTGGAAGTGGGAAAAGGCAGGTCAGGACTTTGTGGTGACGGCGAGTCTAAAATGCATGCGCTGCGATGCCTTTGAAGAAAGCGTTCCTGCGATGGTTCAAAAGGTGGAAAGCGAGAACGGCGTGACTTACGTTGCCTACGCGGCCATTCATGGAACTGAGGTTTCCATGACGCGGGAGGTTAAGAATGAGTATTATGTAACGATTGACGGCATTCCTTCCCAAAAAGCCTACGGCGACCAAGTTACGGCTTACGCCGCAGTGCCTTCGGAGGGAATGGCGTTCGCAGGCTGGTATGAGGGGGAGACGCTGGTTTGTAATTCGACGAAGTTAGACTTCCTGGTATCCAGGAACATATCTCTCCATGCGGTTTACGTAAAGGCGGAAGAGTACGTGGAACCGACGGAGCCCATCCTGAACTTTGACCTTTCAGAGCGCGTATTCGACGAAAATGGCGATCAAAAGGTGGACATGACCGTGACCTGGTATCTTTCGGACGGCATGACAGTCAAGGACGTAGGCCTGGTGCGCACGACGGACGAGGACGCAGAGCTGACGATTGACAACAGAAACGTCAAGAAGCGTTCCGCTGGCATTGACACTGAAAGCGGCACCTATATCCATCATCTGACGTTAGGTGCGGTGAGTAGCGCGCTGACGGCATATGCAAAGGCATATCTGGTATATGATGACGCGCAGGGTGAGGAGCACGTGCTTTATACGGAGCGTCAATCATCCGCACCGGCAGTGAGGGCGGAGGAAACGCCACAACCTGCGGAAAGCATGGGGGAAACGATGGAACCTACTGAAAACGCAGAGGAGACGCAAGTGCCTGCCGAAAACACGGAGGAAACCGCGCAGCCAAACACAAATGCAGAGGAAGCGCAAGTGCCTGCAGAAAGCGCAGAGGAAGCGGCGCAACCTGCGGAAGAATAATAAAAATGCCCCGCCGGGCGGGGCATTTTTTTGTTGAAATGACAACGGATTCATCGTATAATGGGCGTATGATTAGGGTATGACATGAGATTCAAAGGGTATACGTAACTCGAAAAGACGCACTTCGAAGGAAGGAAGGGATTTATGGTCCGGTTTTATTTTGCCATCTGTATCGCAATGCCATTTATCATTTTTTACGTATACAAAATCCGGTTTATGATGCGGCATATTGATAAGTATTCCCTGGAATACCGTTACGGCGTTGCGCGCCACATGGTAAACGTCACGATGTGGAGTGCCCGCATCAAGACCAAGTGCTTTGGTTTGGAGAATCTTCCAAAGGACGGAGGATACATCATGTATCCCAACCACCAGGGAAAGTTCGACGCGCTTGGGATCATTCACGCCCATAAGGATCCGTGCTCCATCGTGATGGAATTAAAGCGTTCCAAGGTTGTTCTGACAAGTGAGTTTGTGGACGTGATCGGCGGGATCAGGATCGACAGGGACGATCTTCGCGAACAGTTAAAGAGCATGCGTACCATGGCGGATCGCGTAAAGAACGGAGCACGATTCATCCTGTTCCCGGAGGGCGGATATAATCGTAACGGCAATCGCCTGCAGGAATTCCTTCCAGGCGCATTCAAGGCGGCCCTTTGGTCAAAGCAGCCCATCGTGCCCGTGGCAGTGGTAGATTCCTACAAGGCCTTTGACTATAACAGTTTGCGGAAAATAACCGCGCAGATCCATTTTCTGAAGCCTTTGTCATACGAAGAGTATAAAGACCTTAACACCAAGGAGATCGCGGAATGTGTTAAGAAACGAATCCAGGAAGCCATCGACAAGGCGGTGGGTGCATGAGAAAAAGGCGGCAGGAAGAGAAGCTGAATAATGATAAAAATGAAATAAGAAGAGGATAAAGAAATGATCAACAAACTAATCGCAAAGATCCAGAAAACCCAGGCACCTATCGTAGTGGGACTTGATCCCATGATGAAGTACGTGCCGTCCCAGATCCAGAAGGCAGCGTTCGCTGAATACGGAGAGACCTTGGAGGGCGCGGCAGAAGCCATCTGGCAGTACAACAAGGGCATCGTGGATGCCATCTATGACTTGGTGCCGGCAGTAAAGCCCCAGATCGCCATGTATGAGCAGTTTGGAATTCCGGGACTCGTTGCATTTAAGAAGACCGTGGATTATTGTAAGTCAAAGGATCTTGTCGTTATCGGCGACGTAAAGCGCGGCGACATTGGTTCCACCTCCGAGGCGTATGCGGTGGCCCACCTTGGAAAGGTAAAGGTTGGTGGCAACTCCTTCTATGGATTCGACGAGGATTTTGCAACCGTGAATCCTTATCTTGGAAGTGATGGCGTTAAGCCCTTCCTCAAGGTTTGCCAGGAGGAAAAGAAGGGTATCTTCCTGTTGGTAAAGACTTCCAATCCCTCCAGCGGAGAGTTCCAGGACCGCATCATCGACGGAAAGCCGCTGTATGAGATCGTTGGAGAGAAGGTTGCAGAGTGGGGCGCAGAGTGCATGGGGGATTCCTACAGCTACGTTGGCGCGGTTGTTGGCGCAACCTATCCTGAGCAGGGCAAGCTTCTTCGCAAGGTAATGCCCAAGACCTTTATCCTGGTGCCTGGTTACGGCGCGCAGGGCGGCAAGGGCGCTGACCTCGTTCACTTCTTTAACGAGGACGGACTTGGTGCCATCATCAATTCCTCCCGCGGAATCATCGCAGCATTCCAGCAGGAGAAATATGCGAAGTACGGCGAGGCAAATTACGCGGAGGCTTCCAGGGCAGCCGTGATCGACATGAAGGAAGACATTGCGAGTGCACTTGCACAAAGATAAGTCACGTTACGAAAAATATGGATTGACAAAAAAATACTTCGGTGCTAGAATTAAATTAGTTCTAGTTCCGAAGTATTTTTTTGAGAGAGCGAAAAATGATGAAATTAAATGAGACGGGAATGTCGCAGGAAGTATTTCAAAAGGTCATAGATTCGATAGAAGAGATCAAGGAATTACTGTCCTCTGATCTTTGGAACAACATTTTCCTAAACTGTTCCAAGAATGAAGTGCTGATCTTTTGGCTGCTTTTTCAAAAAAGCGAGGTGAACATGTCGGAGATCGCGGAGTATATCCACGTGCCGCTGAATACGGCCACCGGCATTGTCAACCGCCTCGAAAAAAATGACCTGATCCTAAGGACCAGATCAAAGGAAGACAAGAGAGTCGTGCTCATCACCTTTAGCGAGAAGGGCATGGCGCAGTTCCAGAATCTGATGAACGAACTCATGCGATATGGGGTGAAGGTTATGAATTCCCTGACACAAGAGGAGATGGACCTGTTCTTTAAGATGCTCTCGAAGGTGAAGGACGTCTTGAGACAGGAGAAGACGGAAGAAACCACCGTGAAAAAAGTCCGCAAGATCACGATCGAATAAGGAACGAACCTAAGGCAGTTATGCATATGACTGCCTAACTTCGAACTAAATACTTCGAGAAGCGAACTATTCAATGAAAGAACTAAATGGACCATGGGGACGGGGATATAGGGTCAATGGACCATGGGGACGGGGACATAGGGTCAAGTGCGTGCCATGCGACGTGGGCGTGCCATGCGACGT
>JAFZNO010000104.1 GCA_017552985.1 Lachnospiraceae bacterium | reverse complement strand
CTCCACGCGGTCCGCGCCGGCAAGTACGCCAAACTCTGCATCGGAAATGCCCGTGCCGCGGTCATTGTGGGGATGTACGCTGAGGACAACGCCGTCCCTGTACTTTAAGTTCTTGTGCATGTACTCGATCTGGCAAGCGAAAACGTGAGGCATTGCCACCTGCACGGTTGAAGGCAGATTGATGATCGCCTTGTTCTCCTTGGTCGGCTTCCATACGTCAAGCACGGCATTGCAGACGTCAAGTGCAAAATCCACTTCCGTCTGGGAGAAGCTCTCAGGGCTGTACTCGAAGGTGAAGTTACCCTCGGTCTCGTCCGCCAGCTTCTTTAAGAGCTTAGCGCCGTCCACCGCGATCTTCGTGATCTCTTCCTTGCTCTTTTTGAAAACCTGCTCACGCTGTTCCACGGAGGTGGAATTGTAAAGGTGAACCACTGCGTGAGGCGCACCCTTTACGCAATCGAAGGTCTTCTTGATGATGTGCTCTCTCGCCTGGGTCAGCACCTGGATCGTCACGTCGTCGGGGATCATGTCACGCTCGATCAACGCGCGGATGAAATTGTATTCAGTATCGGAGGATGCAGGAAATCCAACCTCGATCTCCTTAAAGCCAACGTCCACCAAAATCTTGAAAAATTCCAGCTTGCTCTCAAGGTCCATGGGCTCGATCAGCGCCTGGTTACCGTCGCGCAGGTCCACGCTGCACCAGATGGGCGCCTTCGTGATGCACTCCTTCTTTACCCAGTCATAGGTCATCTTCGGGGGTAAATGATAGCTCTTCTGATATTTTTGCTTGATTTCTTTCTCGGTCATGACTATTTCCTCCATTAGCGTCGTTCTAAAGTGATTCCTATCATACTACCTTTTTTGGTCATAAACAAGTGGTAAATTTAATCTATTTCTTGATCTATTTTAACATAATTTTCATCTGGCTCTTTACGCGATGTATAAATTTGTCCATTAGTTATCGCATTTTTGCTTCATATCGCTCATAATCAAGTAGAAATTTCATAAAATTCTCATATTCAAAATCCATACTATATTTAATCTTATTTTTGTTTATTTAGGTTTCTATAAATATAAAAAAAAGGGACAATCCCCGTTGTCCCTTTCTCATGATTTTTCCTGATTTCTTAAATAATATAATACCAGGCATCACCCTGTGACAATTCCTCGCTCTTGCGGGTGCTGTCGGACTGGTATTCCATCTCAAGGTTCTTCATGCTGACTCTCGTGTTGGCCTCGATGGAACGGGTGATGAAGGTATTGCCTCCAATCACGGCATTCTCGCCGATCACCGTGTCGCCTCCGAGAATGGATGCGCCAGCGTAGATCGTGACGTTGTCGCAGATGGTCGGATGCCTCTTCTTCCCGGAAAGCTTCTGTCCGCCTCTCGTGGAGAGTGCGCCGATGGTAACGCCCTGATAGATCTTTACGTTATTGCCAATGATGGACGTCTCGCCGACTACGATGCCGGTTCCATGGTCAATGAAGAAATATTTTCCGATGGTGGCGCCGGGGTGGATGTCGATTCCCGTCTTGGAATGTGCCCATTCCGTCATCAGTCTCGGAAGTACGGGAACCTGCTCTGCGTAAAGCTCATGGGCGAGGCGGTAAACCGTGATCGCCATAAGTCCGGGATAGGCCAGGATGATCTCCTCAAAGCAGCCGGCCGCCGGATCTCCGTCATACGTGGCCAGAAGATCGGTCTCGATATAATCGCGGACCACCGGGAGCCTGTCAAAGAATGCTTTACAGATGCGGTAACTCTCCTTCTTTCGCTCCTCCTCCGTATAGGCACCGCGCTTGGTCCCGTAATCCAGCGCAAGAAACACCTGCTTCTCCAGATGATAGAAGATGTCTTCAATGGATACCGCCAGGCTGTTCTTCGGATTATAGGTCTTGTAGGATCTGTCGCGGAAATAACCGGGATAAATAATGCCAAACAGATCCTGGATCAGGTCATGGACCTCCATCTTGTCCGGCTTGTTAAAAATATTGATCTCATCGATGGTTTTGCCGCCGTCAAAATTCTCAAAAATCTTTTGTACGATCTGATCAATCTCATTTTCCTTGATAATATCGTTCATGGCTTCCCCTTTACCGATAGAAAATTGCCTGGGGCAATCCGAGGAAGCTCCAGGCATATGGTCAATGATTTGATTAGATAGTAACATTCAAAACCCACTACGTCAATAGGTTATTCAGCCTTCGGTCACGGGAAGTACTTTCTTCTCGATGAAATCAACCCGGTCAAAAATCCTTGGCTTGAAGGTGCCGGTCATGCCGACGGTGATCTGCTTTTCCTTGTTTACGTAGATGATATTGCCGCCGTCGCCGATGGCTGCAAAGACGCGGTCATCTCTATGGGGCCGGTACCAAAGGTAGCCGTACTGCATGAAGCCAAACGTTTTCCCCAGCTCCACGTGCGGATCCGTCATCCGTTTGATCCACTCCGCGGAGATCACCTGTTTTTCTCCGGCGCGGCCCTGGTTCAGTACCAGGTTGCCAAGCTTTGCAAGGTCCGCCGCGGAAGAAGTTAGGCCCCAGCCAGCGGTAACGGTTCCCCGGGGATCGTTGTACCACTCCTTTTTGCGAGGGTTCTTGTTCATGAGATAGTCGAACTGATCCTCCTTGGAGCTGTCCCCGTGAGGCGCGTGTTCCGCGATGCCCACTGGCGCAAACAGGTACTTATTCGCAAAATCAAGGCAATTCTCCCCGGAAGCATTTTCGATGATCCCGGCAAGAATCTGGATCCCAAGGGTTGCATACTTAAACTCCCCAGTGATCCCGCCGCGTCCGCCCAAGAATCCCAGCGCCGCCTTCGTCCAGTCCGCGGACGTGCAGACCTTTGTCCAAGGCTCACTCTTATATTTATATGGAGCCGTCATGGTCAAAAGGTGCTTTACGGTCACGTCGTAGATCGTCTTTTCCCCGCGCTTTACCTCATACTCCGGGAAAAAATCAAGGACCTTCTGCTCCTCACTTTTGATAAATCCTTTGTCGATCGCAATTCCGGCAAGAAGTGCCATGACGCCTTTGGTGACGGATGCCACGTGCATGGCGTCCTCCGTCTGGAAACCGCGCCAGCAATCCTCGTAAACGGGCACCCCGGCCTTCATCGCGTATATCTGGCAGACGTTGCTCTCATTACCCGTACTTTCCGCAACCAATCTATGCAGTTGTTCTTTTGTCACGCTTGTTTTTCTCCTTCCAAAATGGTTTCTTTTGGACGTCCTAAAACAAGCCTAAGTGAATTAAAAATATATTTCAAGTATTTTTTTCTGTTTTTTGATTATAGATCTATCATGTCAAGAACTTCTTGTATTTCCTGCTCGGAAAGCCCATCAAACGTAATCGTGTCTTTTACGTTGTCGTAAGAAATCAGGACAATGGTATAGACGTATCCCCACTCTTCCCACGCATAATCCACTAACGTAAACTCGGTTCCTGACTTGGAAGTATACGTGCGCACGTTATCCGTCTCGTAAACCATATAAGAAACCTTTGTTTCCATTCCGGGAATCGTTTGAAAAATACTTTCCATGTTTGTATCATTTACTGCCGTTAAATAATCAGGATACGTGTATCGGGTGCTTAACTAGATTTATATGGAACAATGACGGCTAAATTACTGTGTGCTTTATGCAACTGTGATACCGAGGACGATGGGAATAGTGTCCGGTACAATTGAAATTTCGTGCTCCCGGTTTTTTTGACATAAAATGAACCTTTTTGAGGAGTTATGAAAATATATAGGTGAAACGCAATGGCTTTTTTCTTTGATCTTTTTATGGCTTTTTCTGTTGGCCCCGTAATGGCTGATTCTGTTGGCCTTTTTGTGGCTAATTTAACTGGGCTCTAACAAAGGACAAGTGGTCTGCGATGGATGATTGAATCGTTAACCTGTCATCATAGGTTAAATGTGCGTTCTTAGCCATAGTGATAACTCCTTTCTTTGTTGCAGGCTTTGATACGCCATCCGACCTCTGCTGCAGGATAAGATTATACAACAAAAAAGAGCAACACTAGGTGCTGCTCCTAAAAACAAGTAACAATGATTATGACTGGTACTACATGTCATGCAGGGATATTTGGAGAAGTTACTTCCACCCCTTATCCTTGCAATAGTAAGTTCCAATCAGGGAAATGGGGCAACTGGAATTTAGTTTTCCAATTGACCCGCTGGAATTTTTGCTGAAATGGAATCCGAGGTTCCAGTTTGCAAAAGTAAATCCCTGTTTCAGAATTCATATGAGAAATAGACATATTATATACCCCTCTTAAAAATCAATTATAGTATTACATTTTTTATTCAAATCACTTTCATCACCAAAAGCGCCATATATTTTTAATGCTTCACGAAGGTCATTTAAAAAAGATTCTTCATTACAATACGGAAATGCGTTACCTATCAAGCAATGTTTAGGAATACTCCAGCGTACTGTGTAATCATCTATAAAATTCTGATTAAACTGAACAAGGTAGTCTTTATTATTCCAAATAAAAACAAATATCTTTTCATCAGAAAAATCCCTGTCACATGACGACGCGATAAGATACATTTTTCTGTCTTTATCAACTGTCCATTTAAACGGTGGGGGCATTTTGGTTACCTTAATAACATGTCCCAATCCTAATAAAGGCGCTTTTATATTCCAGCTACTGAATTCACTCCGCTGTTCCGGTGTAAGTTTTTCATTAACAAAAGCCATTTTTTCTTCCTCATGATAAAAACTGCTCAAACATGATACCCACAGATGGTTATGTTCAGAATCTTCGTAATCGATGCAGAAGACTTGGATGCATTCCCACTAACAATCACGCATTCCGAATGGCATTTAACTCCAGATTGATTGAAATGGGATTTAGCGTTTCGGACAGAGCATTGATCCTGGGACATGAAGTACAAACCATTGAAGCTTATTATTCTTTGACAGACAAAAGGCGATTAAATATTCTAAAAGAACGCTTTAGTAGTGATGAAAATTGAAGCCGGTCATGATCTGCTAAGAATACATCGTAAAAAAGAAGATAGGATAAAGATCCTCCTACCTTCCAATCGCACACGTCCACGATGCGATTCGAACGCACGACCCCTCGCTTAGGAGGCGAGTGCTCTATCCTGCTGAGCTACGCGGACTAATTTCAAGCGAATGACAGCACATCCGCTTTTGTATAACATAGAATATCACATATTCTTTGTTAACACTATGAAATTTTACACTCACTCACTAAGCAATTTTGAAACGCAGTGTTTATGCGGGTTTTCAGCCTACACATTGCTTAGGAGGGGCCTGATATATCCATTTAACTAAAGGAACCATATTGTTCCCGGCAGAACCACATCGGATTAAGCCGGATCACATGCTGTCAGGATAATTAATGTAGCCCTGGAGCCAGACATTTCCTTTGAATCTTCTGCCCACTTGCGGCTCACCCAACAAATCTATTATATTGATACATACGTCAAATGTCAATTCATTACAGCAAATTGTTAGGACGTAAATTTTTTCCCCCGTGACGTGATTGGTCACAAGGCGCATGCCAACGATCTCTCCCATGACGGAATATTGATCGCACTCCATGCCATAGGGCATAAAGAAGGTATCAACGATGGAGAACACGTCCTCGTGCTGGATGCGGGAATTGATCGCAGAATAAGTGTCCATGTCGTCCAAAGTCAGGGTCTCCATGGCTTCCTCGCTTCCCTTGCGCGCCTCTTCGATCAATTGGTTTCTCTTGATGGTGCGGCGACGGATCTGGTCCTTTTGCTCCTCGTCCACGTGAATGGGGAACAGGATCTTGCCGCTGAGGGACAGCCCCGAAAGGGTCAGCGTCGTCCCGCGGATCGGAAGTCTTCCCGCCGTCTGCGCATTCACGTAGGGGATCATGTTCTGCAGGTAAAAGATCATGGAGACGCCCATGTTCACGTCCTCCACGACGCCCGCGTAGGAATCCCTTGCCGCGTGGCGTTCCACGGAGACGTCCTCCCGCGTGGTCACGCCCTCGCCCCGTAGGTACGGGTAATAATATTCATAAATAAACTTGTCTTCCTCGTCAAACTCACCGCACACGGCGATCCCCATGCCATCAGCGAAATCCTTGCAAAATTCGCCCAACATGACGTTCTCCGTATTCATGGTATAGCCCCTGCGGTCCGCCGTCATAATGGTGTCCGTCAGGATCTCTTTCAATTTCTTCCGGTCTTTCAGCTCGCTAAAGCCAATGGCCCTTAAGTACGAATGCATGGATTTCACCTCCTCTCGCCGTCGTGCAAGTAAGTATAACTGATAATCGGCAAAATCGCAAGCGTTTTCTCAAGATTGTGACACGTCCCCGTGTCACGTTCAGTCTGGTTTGTATTCCATGAGGTCGCCGGGCTGGCAGTCCAGCACCTTGCAGATCGCCTCCAGGGTCTCGAAACGGATGCCCTTCATTTTTCCCGTCTTTAGGTTGGAAAGGTTGACGTTGGTCATGCCAACCTTGTCCGCCAATTCATTTAATGATATTTTCCGATCCGCCATCATGCGGTCTAACCTTATGATAATCATGTTTCATCCTCCACGTTCCATCCTGCGCGCCAGTTTCGTCGCATGCCACAATCCACCACAATTTCAAGTGATTGGCGTCTTACGTGGCATGCCGATCCCAAAGCCTGCCTTGTTAGGCGATGCTGTCCACGTCCTCCTGAAGTTTTACGCCATAATCGAAGACCTGTGCCAGTGACATAATGGCAAAAGCGATGATAAACATATAGAATCCCGTCCACTGGAACCGAATGCTTGCATACTCAAATTTGAAGAACTTCATCACAAAGGTCACCAGCCCCGGAACGATCGCAAGCGCGATCTGCAACGCCCCGATCAGGCGAATGCGCTTTACGTTTGGGCGATTGAAGGGCGAGCCGTCGATCGTGTCGTTCACTATGATGAAGACAACGATCAACATGATGCTCAGGATGACCATGTAGCAAAGGTTCCGCACGTCCTGGATCATGAGGCAATACCAAATATCCTGGTTACCGTTCTCATCCAAAAGATTGAATTCATTGTAATCCACGTCGCATACGTGCTCGCCGTTTTTGAAAAGCTCGTACACGTGCTGCCCGTTCGTCACGCCAAGAGGCATCTCATAACGGATCTCATACGTTGCATTCTTGCTCGTTAAATCCCTAAAGAAATCTTGAAGGGAAAACATCATGATCATTACGAGAAAAAACGTCAATGCCTGCATAATCCTTATTTTTCTACGTCTTACCTTTAATTTGCTTTCTTCCATGATCTATTTCCTCCTTGTCATCATCTGAAACAATTCTTGTTTTCTCATTCACAATTTAAAGTTTTAGTTTAATTATTTTAATTTTTTCCTGCCGGCAAGTTTAATATATCATGGCATTATAAGTTTGTCAATAAGAATTTAAAGTTTTAGTTTAAATTTTTAACATTTCTAATATATATCAAAAATATTATAAAAATCAGTTGCATTTTTGGAAAAAACATAGTAGACTAATTCTCACGCGACAAAAATCGCTGATACTGCAGTAATTTCATAAGGTGCGTACCGGGAACTTGGCAAGATATGACGTGAGGCAAACGAACAAGAGTATAACTACCAGGGGGAAGTAACAATGATTACGATGGAAAACGTAAGTAAGTCGTACAAGGTTGCAAAGAGAAACGCAGGCTTTGGTGAGGCATGGAAATCCTTGTTTCACCGGGAGTATGAGACCATCCATGCTCTAAAAAACGTAAGTTTCACCATCAATGATGGTGAGATGGTGGGGTACATCGGGCCAAACGGCGCCGGAAAAAGCTCCACGATCAAGATTCTAAGCGGCATATTAACACCCGACGACGGAACGGTTCTGGTGGACGGACGCATTCCATACAAGGACAGGATCCGTCACGTAAAGGAAATCGGCGTCGTGTTTGGACAAAGGTCACAATTGTGGTGGGACGTGCCAGTCATTGATTCTTTCGAACTTCTAAAAGACATTTATTCCATTTCTCCACAAAGCTACAAACAAAATCTGGAAGAATTAACTGAGTTATTGGACTTGGGAGAATTATTGCGCTCTCCTGCCAGGCAGTTGTCCCTTGGCCAGAGAATGCGGTGCGAACTGGCGGCGTCCCTGCTGCATAATCCCAGGATCTTATTCCTGGATGAGCCCACCATCGGCCTGGATGCGGTGTCCAAGCTGGCCGTCCGGGATTTCATCCGGAAGAGAAACCAGCTCCACAAAACCACGGTGCTGCTCACGACCCACGACATGCAGGACATTGAGGCCCTCTCCGACCGGATCATCCTGATCGGCAAGGGTGAGATCCTGATGGACGGAACGCTCGATGACATTAAAAAGGGCGGCGAAAACATCGACGAAACGATCGCGGAGCTCTACCGCTCCTTCGACGTATAGGAGGTGGCCGGATGAAATCATCGTTGTCCATACGAAAATATCAATCCTTCTTCCGGCTCCGGTTTATCCAGGGCCTGCAATACAGGGCTGCTGCCGCGGCCGGGATCACGACGCAGTTCGCATGGGGCTTTCTCTTGATCATCGCCTTCTCCGCGTTTTATGAGGCCGATCCTGCTGCCTTTCCCATGAGTTTTCAGGATACCGTGACTTATGTGTGGCTGCAGCAGGCATTTCTCGCCCTGTTTAACACCTGGATGTTGGAAAATGAGATTTTCGACACCATCTCCAACGGCAACATCGCCTACGAGCTTTGCCGCCCGATCCGGATCTACAACATGTGGATCGCAAGAAGTCTTGCCAACCGGTTTTCCCGCGCGGTGCTTCGGTGCAGTCCCATTTTGATCGTTGCCTTTCTGGTGCCGAAGCCTTACCGCATGATCCTTCCGCCAGACCTTGGCACCTTCCTGTTGTTTGTGCTCTCACTCGTTCTGGGTACGGCGGTTGCAACGGCCTTTTGCATGCTCGTCTACGGCCTGACCTTCTTTACGATCTCGCCACAGGGCGTGCGGGTTCTGTTTGCCTCGCTGGTGGATTTCCTCGCCGGCGGCATCATCCCGATCCCCTTCATGCCGGATAAGGTACGGGCCGTCATAGAGCTCCTGCCCTTTGCCTCCATGCAGAACGCGCCTTTACGGATCTATACCGGAAGCTTGCCTGCGGAAGAAGTGAAAGTCATGTTGGGTCTGCAGTTTTTCTGGCTGATCGCGCTGGTCCTCATCGGCAGCAGTCTTTGCCGCCTGGCAGAGCGCAAGGCCTGCATTCAAGGGGGGTGAGAATATGCCAAAAAATTACCGTGACAAAAATGGTGACGTCCCAACAAATAATGCAACTGGTGACGTCTCAAAAAACACCATGGCGCAGGACGAATCAAGCTTCGTCGCCAAGAAAACCAGTGCGTTGAAACTGTGGATGCGCTATATCGGCATCAACGTCCGCTGCACCATGCAGTACAAGACTTCCTTTTTCATGATGGTGCTTGGACAGTTCTTCGTGTCCTTCAGCGTCTTTCTGGGCGTGTATTTCATGTTCCAGCGTTTTCACAGCGTCAAGGGCTATACCTATCAAGAGGTGCTTCTGTGCTTCGCAGTCTTCCTCATGGAATTCTCCATAGCGGAGATGGTTGCAAGAGGCTTCGACTCCTTCTCTTCCATGGTGCGGACGGGAAGCTTTGATCAAGTGCTGGTCCGTCCCCGGAATGAAGTGCTGCAGGTGCTCGGAAGCAAATTCGAACTGACAAGGATCGGCAGAATGCTGCAGGCACTCCTCATGTTTGTCTACGCAATTCCCCGCTGCGGCGTGGACTGGAATTTTGCGAAAGTCCTGACGCTCCTTTTCATGCTGATCGGCGGAACGGCGCTCTTTTCCGGGATCTTTATGATCTACGCCGCCTTCTGCTTCTTTACGCTGGAAGGCCTGGAGTTCATGAACGTCTTTACGGACGGCGCCCGGGAGCATGGCAAATATCCCATCGACGTCTATGGGAAAAAGATGCTCTTCTTCGGGACCTTCATCATTCCCTACGCGTTGGTGCAATACTATCCGCTAACCTACGTGATTGGGAAAAACGACAATCCGCTGCTCATCTTTCTCCCGCTTCTCGCACTCCTGTTCCTACTCCCAAGCTACGCCTTCTGGCGCTTTGGCGTAAGAAGCTATTGTTCGAGCGGATCCTAAGACTTCTGAAGCTGTTCCTCGTGCGGATCCTAAAACGTCTGAAGCTATTGTTCTATTTTATTCGTCTATCTTCTTGGTCAAAAACTGATGATTATGAACAATTCCTGCTTATTGAAACTATTGGGAAGATATGCTAAAATGCAATCGCCTAACTATGAATTTGCTGGAGTACTGGCATTCAACAATACAGCAAATGATTCTGTTCGCAAAATCGGAGTTTGTCGAGCTGGTTTGTTTGGCAAATTGGGGTTTGCCGGGGTGATTGTTTGCCGTACAAAACTGGGATAGCAGATCTAATGCAGCAAAAACTAGTTTTGTGCCCTAGAAGCTAAATTCCACTTGATTTAGGCACAAATGGGATTTCATTTTTGAAACATTTGTGCCTAAAATGAACGAAAATCATCAATTTAGTCACTGCCTTTCCTCATTTGTATCGTAAATCATCATAAGAACTGGCTTCATAAGAAAAAAACAGGAAAAACTTGTGACCTAGACTGGGCAAAAGTAGCATTTTAGGCACACAGTCATAAAAAATGACTGTAAATTACCTCGGCTTGGCAAGTTTCCCCCGCACTTTATGCGACATCCACACACCGCTTGTAGAAATTGGGGAGTGGCGGCTGTTTTGTTAGCAAATCGCGGTTTGGAGAGGCGATGAAATGGAAAGATAGCTAAAAAAGACGCAAGTTAGTTATTTATCTGTTTGTTTTTTCTGATTAAAAGCTGAAAGGGACAAAACGGGAGTTGAATTGAGAAATTGTCCCTTCTACTTGCAAATGAGCTCTGGGACGGGATAGCAGGTCATTTTTTGACCCATTAACCCCGTCCCTGTGGGCCACCAAGATAAAAAGAGGATTCCTTCCATGAGTTTATCGGTTATCTTACAGCAGATGGGCGTGATCTGCATTCTCGTCGCCATCGGCTTTGCCTTACAAAAAAAGAACGTCATTGACGCTCTCACTTCAAAAAAATTATCTGCCATCGTGGTGGACGTGTGCAATCCCGCGCTGATCATGGCTTCCATCCTTTCGGGGAATCTGACGGCGACCCACGCGGATTTGCTCACCGCCATCGCTCTGGGTGCGGCCTTCTATGCATTGCTCATCATGCTGGGTTTTCTCATTCCAAGAATCCTGCGCGCCGAGCCTGACAAGCGCCGCTTTTATCACCTCATGACCGTGTATACCAACACAGGCTTCCTTGGCATTCCCGTGGCAAAGGCCATCTTGCCCGCCAACGCAATCCTTTACATCATCGTGATCAACGTGTTTTACAGCCTGCTGTTTTACACCCACGGCGTTACCGTTCTTGGACGAGGCAGGCACAATGCATCGGACCAAACCACGACTGACTCTGCCGCGCCTGGTTCCACCGCGTCTAATTCCGCTTCGGCAACGTCTGGCCTCAGCGGGTTGGGCGCCGCCTTAAAAAGAATCTTTAGCCCCGGCACCATCATGGCGGTTCTTAGTCTCGTTGTCTTTTGGTACAACGTGACGCTTCCGCCCATCCTTGCAAATACCATCGAATACGTGGGCAATGCCACCGTATTCCTTTCCATGACCCTCCTTGGCGTTTCCATCGCCAGGTCCAATCTCATGGCGTCCGTCAAAGACCTTCGCATTTGGGCCTATGTCTTCCTTCGCATGCTCCTTGTTCCCGTGAGCATTGTTTTGGTCATGCACACCTTGAAATTCGATCCCGTGGCGACCCTCGCCATGTGTCTTATGGCAGCCGTACCCGTTGGGAACCTTCCCATGATCCAGGCCGAAAAAATAGGAGAGGACACAACCATCCTCTCCTCTGCCATTGCCGTGACCACCGCCGTTTCGATTGGCACGATCACGATCCTGACTTCCGTCTTCTCCGGCTGGCTCCTGGGATGAGCCTATCTGGAGTACTTTAATTCCTCAGACAATCTGTCGGTATACTGCTTTGCTTCATACAATCCTACGCCCGTCTTCACCCGGATCATCTTGATGGCAACCACGGCACCTCTTTCCTTGATAACCTGCTTCAGTTCCGCGATCTCCTCGACCGTAAGGGAATCCAATGCCTTTTGCTGCAGAACGTCGCGACTGTCCCCTTCCTCGCCAAAGCTAGCCAGTTTCGCATCTTCCTCTTTTCTGGCATAACGCTCTTCCGACACAAGCTTCTTCACTAAAGTCTGCGCTTCCTCCAAGCTGGCACCCGTCATCCCCTGAACATAGACCATGGCTTCCAGCTCACCCTTAGCGCTCAAGACGCCCTTTATGCCAAAAAGTTCCTGTTCCGTGAGCGCGCTGATGCCACGCTTTGCAGGCTGCTCCCGCTGATTGTCCTGGCGTATTACGTTCCAATTCTCCTGCTGGACTTCCTGGCGATTTACGTTCCAGTTCTCTTGTCTCTCTTCCTGCTTTACTTCCGGTTGATATTCTTCCCGTACTTCCTTCTTTTTCGACCACGGAAATTTAAATCCCATCAGCTTTATCCTCCGTCAAAGTGATTTTTCCAAAACTCCCCACGCCTGGAATTCGCTTCTGGTCCCATTATACCTTATTTTTCCCGTGACCGCCAGTTAAATTATCTTTCCCTAAGCATCTTAAAATGATTCTGCCCGTCGCTGCTTAAGTGAATGTTGCAGGTAACGCCGCCGCGGAACACTTCCATCTTTGATGCCACCAGTACAAGGAACGTCATCGTGAAACCAGGCTCACATACTGGACTGTCCTCCTGCACTTCAAACACGAAAAAGTACTCTCTTCCCTCTTCGATCTCAGGCATCTCCTTCATAAAGTCCGCCACGTGCTCCCAGCCGTGACGCTCAAAAAGCACCTCCGCGTTCTTTGGCATTTTTTCATCTTTTCTGCTCTCACGGGTCAGCACGAGCTTTTGCGCTTCTTTCCAATTCCCGCTTTCCAGCTCCTTCGTCACCTTCCGCGCACCGGGAATGAGACGGTCATCCATCTGCATGAAGACGTCTTCACCCATCTCCTTACACTGTGAAAGCCAATCTGCAAGAAGCGCATTCGCCTTTGCCACGTACTCCGTGTCTTTTTCCGGATCGATGCCGCACTCCTTCCAAATTTCCGGATTGCCGGTCTGCTCCTCGATCATTCCTGAAATTGCATTTACTAATCTTTCCATCGTCATAGTTTCTTCCAGATATGATGCTTGGATTTTCTTGATCTGCGCAAGCTTGCTCTCCTGCTCTGCAATCTTTTTGTTAAACGCTTCCATCAAAACGTCGTCGCTCTGATCCAGCAGCTCCCTGATCTCATCGATCGAAAAATCTGCCTGCTGGAGATTTTTGATCTTCACGTACAACAGGGCCTGCTTCTCCTCATAATAGCGATAACCCGTCCACTCATCCACCTTTGCCGGCTTCAGAAGATCGATCTTGTCATAATAGCGAAGCGTTTGTGCATTACAGTTGCAAAGCTTTGCAAATCCTTGAATTGTGATCATATCCTTACCTCCTGAAACCACGGTATCATTATAGTTAACTATAAGGTCAATACCTTTTTCAAAAAATTTTTTTCTCCTTATTTTGTTCCCGCCAGATCAATGATCACGAGCTCCGGCGGGTTGCAAAATCTCGGAAACTTTGTCGATTCCTTTGCAAGGCCGCGGCTAACGATCATGGTCATGTCATTCTTCTCAAACCGTCCGCCTGCATATTTCGGAAAAAGCCCCTGGTTTGGCGCATAAAAACCATTCATGATCCCCGGGATCCGGACCTGACCGCCATGGGCGTGTCCCGCCAGCACCAGATCGAATCCAGTCTGCTCATATTTATCGATCAACTCCGGCCTGTGAGCCAGCAAAATCGTAAACTCTTTGTCCGAGATTGATTCCTTGAGATTTAATAATTCCGCGTTTGTGTTTAGTTGTGACTGCACCAAAACAATGTCAGGATCGTCGATTCCGCACAACCTGACGGTTCCGCTCCCTGTCTCTAATAACGTGCTTTCCCCGGATAATCTTGTAATCCCATAATTCTTAAGGGTCTCCATCTTCGATCGATAGGCATTGCCCCCCGCCCAGCACTCATGATTTCCCGTCACGTAATAACAGGGATATTTTCCTGAGATCCCTGCCAGGAACTCATACGTTCTCTCATCGGACAACACGTCATCAAAAATGTCCCCGCCCAAAAGGATCACGTCCGGATGCTGCTCCTCAATGGCGGAAAGAAGCTTTGACTGCCCCTCTCCATATTTGCAGGAGTGCAGGTCCGTGACCAACGCAATGCGCAGATTCCCCTGGATCCTTTCATCCCTGACCTTGTATTTTCTGACGGTCAGTCCGAGAAAGTATCCCGGAAGCGAAATTAAAAATATAATAAGGATCACGATCCAGAACTTCGCCCTGCCACTTAGTTTTTTCCCTTGGAGCTTTCTTTTTCCGCCGTTTCCTTTTCTGCCGTCTTCTTTTTCATGATTTTCTTCCCTAATTGTCTTCTCTTCTTCTATCTCTGCCATTTTCTCCAAATCCATTCTTTATTTATCGTTTATTTTGGGCTGTTTTCCCCGCAGCTCCAGATATTTCTCATATTCCTTGGGGTGAGTCCTCTTCACGTAATTCCGGATCACCTTCCCATGGCTTGCAAGAAGCTTCGCCGCCTGCGGATTCAATTCCTCAAGCTTTTTCTGGCCAAATTCCCTTCTCTTTTCAATGTGGCGCTCCACCCTGGCCGCCAGCCCGGGCTCCATTTTCCCTTCCCGGACAAGCTCCTCCAGATTCACTTCCATGAAATCCCAGAACTCATGCTCGTCAAAGCGCCCCAGCAAACCCCAAGAGGTCCTGACACCCTCTTTGTCCAAAAGCATTGCCTCCACTTCCTCTTCCTTCGAGCCTGCTGCCGCCAGCTGCTCCGCCATGGAATGGGCAAGCTCTTCCATCTTCTTTTCCGCATCCGCCCCGAAAACCCATTCAAACTCGGCAAGACGCTCCTTTGCTTCGATGCCGCGCGTATCGGTCTCCCCATTGCCTAAAGACGGTATTTCCTTTGTTGTCCCGGCCTTAGCATTCATCTCCGTACGCTCCTCGAGCTCATAGGGTTTCTCCAGCCCCGCGTCCCTAAGCGCCAAGGTAATGGTCCGGCGCACGACGCCCTCCTGGATCAGACGCTCGCCGCCCATTTTTTGCAGCTGGTCATTCAGGGATCCGTCATGCTCCGTGAGATAAAAGTAGATTCCCCGCTCCTTCAGTTCCTGATAGAGCTGCAAAAGCCGTTCCGTCGCCGTCACGTCGACGCTTCCGATGCCCCTTGCGTCCACCACGACCTGCTGCGTGTCCTTCTGAATCCCGGCCTCGATCTGATCACAGAAAAGGTCAACGTTTGCGAAGAAAAGATTCCCGCTAAACCGATAGATCAAAGTGTTTTTTATGGGTCTCGCGTCAGAATTGCGTTTCAGGGAATAAAAATTCCCATGCCCCGGGATCCTTCCAACGTAAGCCGTGGGCGGAATCACGGCGCGCATCGCAACCTCTCCAAAGGAAAGCAAAACGCCAATGATGATGCCGCCCATGGTTCCGAACAAAAGCACGCCCAGAAAGGCAAGCATGAATACGATCCATTCATTCTTTCCCACCTTCCAAAGCTTCTTCGCCATTTTGATCTCTAGGATCCCGATCAGTGCCGTCATGACGATTCCCGTGAGGACTGGTACTGGTAAATATTTTATGACCGGCGTTCCAAAAAGGATCACCAAAAGCATGGTGGCGGATGCCGCAAAAGAAGCAACCTGGGACCGGACGCCCATGGAATCTGCGATGCCGCTCCTTGAGACGCTGCCGTTGATGGGACAACTCCCGACAAACGCGCCGCCGACGTTCATGGCACCATAGGCCAAAAGTTCCCTGTTATGATTCAGGGGATCCTGATATTTTCTTGCATAATTGCCGGAAGCCAAAAGCGTCTGCGCCATGATCACTCCGGCGATTCCCAACGTCTCCAACAGTAAATTCGGGAGATACTCCAGTATGCCTTGCAGGTCAAGCAACGTGGAACCATCGCAATAGCCCGGCAGTACAAGCCTCGGAAGCCCTGCCGGAACTTCGCTCATCACCTTCACGCCATAGTTGTCCAGGTGGAAAACCGCCTGTGCCAAAGCTCCCGCGACCATCATCACGACCGTCATCGGCACCTTCGGGATCCACTTTTTACACAGGAGAATGATCACGACCGTGCCAAAACCCAATAAAAATGAAGGCAGGTGAAAGCTTCCCCTCTGGGCCAATATGTTTTCCAGGAGCACCACCACTTCACCCGTTCCTGGCTCTCCGCCAAAGAGCTTCGGTACCTGCATCATGATAATGGTCGTGCCAACGCCGGTAATAAAGCCGCCCATCACGGGGATCGAAACATACTTTACGATCCGCCCCGCCTTGAAATAGTATAGAATAAACATCCAGACCGCCACGAGCAGCGTCGTCACGGGCACCAGAATCCTTGCCTCCAGGGATTGGGAGGCGATCCCAAGCTGTGCCAAGATACCGCCCACCATGGCCGCCGGCATGGCATCCACGCCGACGATGAATTGCTTCGAGGAGGTCAAGAGACCAAAGATCAAAATGGGCAGAAGGGAACCGTACAGACCATAAACCGGCGGAAGTCCCGCAATCTGCGCATAACCCATGGCAATAGGGATGGAGACAAAGCCGATCACTATGCCGCCAAATACGTCCTTTTTCCAGTTGCTCCCCTGAAACCTTTTCGCCATGCCCTTCCCCCTGCCATCTATCTAATGACCAGCCTCCCGCGCACGTCTCCCAAAACCGTGCAACGTCACGCTTTCATTACTATTTTAGCATAAGCAAAGAACGCTTGTCATTAAAAAAGAAGAGACAGTTTCCCGTCTCTTCTCTTAAAAACGTTATTAATCCATGATTTCCTTCATCATGTCACGGTATTCCTTCGGTACGTCCGCATCCTCCAGCTTATCCAGCAGACTATCCCAGGAAAGATCTCCCAGGAAGTCCTGAAGATCCGAACTCTCCGTAACGTCAACGGCCTTGCTGGGAATCTTCACCTTGGAAGCACTCTTGACCGTACCCTTAAGTGCAACGCGGAAAAGCTCCTCGCCATCCTTCAAAACACCAAGATCAATGTTGTGCTTCTTTGCACTCGTGTCTACGTTCAGGTCTAAACCAATCTTCATATCCACGTCAGAAAAACCAGTGATGCCTTTTCGGATTTGCCTCGGTATTAAGCTCATGATCATGCCAAGATTGCCATCGAACTCACAGGAGAAATGACCCTTTACGTAACCATCCACCAAAGCTCCCAGGTCAAGTTTTTCCACGTTGATCGCGAAATACTTTTCACCGTCAACCTTCAGCGTATATTCACCGGTAACCTTGTTGCCCTTTAACTTTCCGGTTCCTGCAAACTTTGCAACGTGCTCGCCTTCCTTAAAGCTCACCTCGAAGCCTCTCTTGCTGCCCTTCGTTGCGTGACCGATCTTCAAAGTAGAGCTTTCTCCGTCATCCGGTACGAATTTGTATACTCTGCCAACGATCTCAGCATCACCGTCAACGTATACTTCAACGACGATCTTTCCGCCAAGCTCTATCTCCTCGGCCTTCTCCTCCATGGATTCCAAACCTTCTACGAGCCGCTCATAGGCTTCCTCGTATTCTTCGACTTCCATAGACTCACATATTTCTTCAAAAAGCTTCTTTAAATCCTTATCCTTCGAGGCTTCCTTACATACGGTCTTTACGATGTTCTGAATGTCCTTGTCCTTTATGGTAACCTTCAGCTGGGTGCACTTTTGCGTAACTTCGTCACATTCGAAATCTGCCTTTTCCTTCTCCACGTTCTCAACGCAGCTAAGAACCAGCTTTACGTATTTGGAGAAAAGCTTGTCTGCTTCCTTGGTGTCAGGATATGCTTTTCTGAATTTTTCAAGCTTCGTGAAGATCTCATCAAACTGCTCGCTAAACTGATCCAGGTCATACTTTGCAACGTCCTTCGTCAGCTCAGGGATCTTTGCGTATACGGCCTTCTTCTGGGAATCCAGGATAAAGGTAGGATTCAGGATCTCTTTTTCATTCAGATACAGCGTCGTCGTAAACTCTACGTCATTGTCCTTGGTATTCACGTAATACTTGATGCCGGCAGAGTTTAACCAGGAAAGGTCAGCTCCCAAATCCTTCAACAGACGAAGATAAGACTGTCCCTCGTCGCCGATGGTCAGCGTAATCTGCTCCTCCAGGGCAACGTCTTCCTTCGTAACGGTGTCACTCAGGTTCTCATATACGTTGCGAAGTACGTTGTCCTTTTTGCTAAGGAGCGTTTGCTTCTCCACGTACGCGAAGTACTTCTTCGGACTGTCAAACGTCTTGTGCATTCCCTTTGCAAGGGAACCCGTAGCGACCATGATCACGACGATCACCGCAACAACGGCAATGACCGCGCCAATCAGTTTCTTACCTGCTTTCATTTTTCATATTCCTCCTCAATGGTACTTTATGGTAACAGGCCTCGCCGTTATCCTGCGAGGCCTGCATCCAACAAATTATGATCGATTACTTGTAAGGCTCGATGGTGATGATGCTGCCATCCTCACGGTAGTTCAGCTCCGTGTACTTTACGTTTCTTCTGTGATTGATGCCATTTGAAAGCTCACAGTCATGATAGAAGAGATACCACTTGCCGTGATATTCCACGATGGAGTGATGGGTCGTCCATCCAAGCACGGGCTCTAAGATCCTTCCCTTGTAAGTGAAGGGACCAACGGGGCTGTCGCCCACTGCGTATACCAGATAGTGGGTCGTACCGGTGGAATAGGAGAAGTAATACTTTCCGTTATACTTGTGCATCCAAGGATCCTCGAAGTATCTTCTGTCCTCATCGCCTGCGCGAAGCTCCTGGCCGTTCTCGTCCAGAATCTTGATATGATCATAGCTGCCCTTGAGCTGAAGCATGTCATCCGTCAGCTCGCCAACCATGGGGCCAACCTCGGGCTCGTCCTTTGCATTCTCACCGCCATTGGGATCAAAGCTGCCGGTCTTCCACTTCTCAAGCTGGCCGCCCCAAAGACCGCCGTTGTACATGTAAGCCCTGCCGTCATCATCGATGAATACGGCGGGATCAATGCTGAAGGTTCCCTTCATGTAGTTCTCCTCAGCCTTGAAAGGACCAACGGGGCTCGTACTCGTCGCAACGCCGATGCGGAAGATGCCTTCCTTGTCGCGGGCGGGGAAGTACAGATAATACGTGTCATTCTTAAATGCCACGTCGGGTGCCCACATCTGCTTGCTTACCCAAGGCACGTCCTTCATGTGAAGGGCTTCGCCGTTATCCACGCACTCTGCATCCAGGTTGTCCAGGGAGAGAACGTGATAGTCCTCCATCAGGTACTCATCGCCATTGTCATTGTCCTCGCCCTCATGCGCAAGGTCATGAGAGGGATACACGTAAATCTTGTCGTTAAATACGTGTGCGGAAGGATCTGCCGTAAAAATATGGGATACCAGAGGTCTTCTTTGTTCTGCCATGTGATTTCTCCTTATCTTAAATGGATTAAGTCTTCCTCAGCTGGATAGACTTCTAGCCCCATTGTATAACGTTTTACTTTAAATTACAAGAGGGGAACCTGTCCGAGGCCATGAAGGGGGCGGCATTTTTAATGCATGAAGGATTTTTCGATGACGGCCATTTCGGCGGCTGTCAGAGCTTCGTCACATCTGGCGTTGACTATGGTGTCCGCGTCCGTGATCAGATAGCGATACAGTATGTCGCCATCGTAATTCTCCTCATAAGTCATAACGGTGATGCCGTTTACCTCCAGTGCGGGATCGCGCACTGCCTTTTCATAATCAAAGCGAATGCTCAACATCCGGTAATCTTTTCCGGCCTTTGCCTCTTTAAGGATTCTGTTATAGATTGCGGGGATCCCGGTCTGATATATGTCAAAGTGCCAAGTGAAAGTAACCGGAACGTTCTCCTCGCCGTCAGGAATCTGATAAACACCCGTCTCTTGATAGTTCTTATCTTCATTCATTATTTTCCAGTCTTCGTTACTAGCCTCCAAGGTGTATTGATCAAAACTAAGAAGGAAATGTCCCCAGTGATGATTTTGGCCCGAGTGACTTACAAAACGTTCACTGTAGCCGAAAACGCCCATGTCCTTGCCGTCAACGTAACGCCACGAAAATTCGTCATAATCCATGGATAATACAACATACGCAATGATGCCCGTGAGAATCGCGGTAAATCCAATGGGGATCACCACCATGGTAATCACTTTATATAAGATACGACCCATTTTCATTTTTTCTGCCAAGGTTGACAATCCGTGAATTAACAGAATTAAAAGCAGCATGGAAATCCAAATGCAGGGAATGAAAAACACGATCTTCTCCTGATACTGAAGTCCAACCCACACGGTGATCACGGAATGCAAAACGCCGCAAGTCAAAATGAAGGCATATGCCCCGTAAAAACCAAGATTCCTCTTGTTCGCCGGAACCTTCTCCCCATTTTTCACGGCTTTTCTCGCCTTGCCGCGCCAAACAAGATAAGAGATCAACTGCACGGCGTAAAGGGCTCCCGCAAAAACCCAAAGCAAAAAGCCAGAAAAATGGAAAAAGCTAGTCTCCATCGCATTTAGGTTCATGGTAAGCTGCATCGCCAGAAAACCAAGGCCCATGCAGATAAACATGATGGGAAAGATCAATTTCATGGGGCGCTGCGCCTTTTCGATCGCCTGAAGCTTCATCTTGGGATCGCTTTCGATCTCCGGCGCATTCTTGTCCTCCGTATAAAAATAATCAATCTTTCCAGCGGAGCAGATAAAGTTCCAGCCAGCCTTCTTACAATACTCCACGTACTCCAGATTGCTGTCGATGGTATGGGTGTCAAATTCGCTCCCCTCGGAAAAAATCTCCACCGCAAACCGAAGCTCCTTCGGTTCACACTTTACAAAATGAAACTGCGTTGAGGAAGAAACCTTCTCCAGCATCCATCCGTTTTTCGCCATCTCTTCCAAATACCTTGCCGTCGCCTCAAGATTATCATATTGAACGGCGCGGTTTACTTTTTTATGATTCACGTCTTCTTTCATAAGCTTCTCCTTATTTCATCCATATATCACGTCACGTTATCGCCACTGCTTCCTTGTTTCTCAGGCGGCTGCTACGGCATATTTCTTTCATAATCCACCACCTGGGCCTTCAACCTCTCATACTCTTCCTTCAGGACGGCCCGCCCGTTATCCGTCAGAACGTAACTGCGCTTT